>JAZQHV010000054.1:0-12859 GCA_045540755.1 Eubacteriales bacterium | reverse complement strand
CCTTTTCGGTGATGTTTTTAGAATACCTTGATCGCACCCTCGGGACGGATGGACATGACAACGCATGCGCCGTGACCGAACGCGGTATCCATGGTCTTGCAGTACTCGGGAGCATCTGCATGGGGAACGAATGCCTGGATGGTGCCTGCAAATCCGCCGCCGTGTACACGGTATGCGCCGCCCTTGCCTGCGAGTGCGTCATCGGTGAGGCAGAGTGCGAGAGAAAGGCCCTGCTCGCGAACGTTCTTCGTGGTGAACACGTTTTGCAGATACTTATAGGAGGAGTTGCCCGAAGCCTTCATGTACTCGAAGAAGGTAGCGATGTCGCCATCCTCAAGAGCTTTCTTCTGTACGCCTACGCGCTCGTTCTCGTTTACAAAGTGGAGCGCACGAAGGATTGCACGGTCGCCGACGGTCTCGCGGAGTGCGGGGATCGCGCCGATGATCTGCTCTTTGGTGACCTCGCGCAGAGCAACCTTGCCGAAGTGTGCGGCAACAGCTTTCATCTCCGCGGGAACGGATGCGTAGTCGTCGTTGAGATCGGCGTGGTTGCCGCCGGTGTTGGTGATACAAAGGCTGTAGCCTGCCGCGCTCATGTCAAAGCCGAGGGGCTCGATGACGGGAGCCTTGGGATCTGCAAAGTCGATGGCAACGAAGCCGCCGACAGCGCATGCCGTCTGGTCCATCAGACCGCAGGGCTTGCCGAAGTATACGTTCTCGGAGAACTGTGCAATGCGTGCGACCTCAGCGTTATCTACGCTACCGTCGTTGTAGAAGTGGTTGATGATGTTGCCGACCATGACCTCAAATGCCGCAGAGGAGGAAAGGCCGCTACCCTTATGTACGTTATTGGTGGTGAAGGCGTCAAAGCCGCCTGCCGTGTGACCGTAGTTCTTAAAGCCCTGTACCATACCTGCGATGAGTGCGCGGGACTTGAAGAAGTAGTTCTGGTTCGGCTCCTTGCATTCTTCCACGGTCATTCTGTCCTCGCTGTAGCCCTCGGAGCGCAGACGAACGAGACCGTCGTCATTCTTTGCGGCAACCGCGATGATGTCGAGGTTGATCGCCGCCGCGAGTACACAGCCGTGGTTGTGGTCGGTGTGGTTGCCGGAGATCTCGCTTCTGCCGGGAACGGAGAAGAGCGAAACGTCGCGGTCTACACCGTAGTTTTCCTCAAAGTTCTTGATGGTGCGGATGTAGCGTGCTTTCTGCACGTCTACGTCCTTGGCATAGAGCTTGGTAAAAATGGCATCCAGCTCGCCGCCTTCGATTTTCTTGATGAGCTCGGTAGTCTTCATGACGGAAACTCCTTTATTTGATAAAATTTTAATTTTGTAATAATTATACCTTGGTTTTTTGCGGGATTCAATACTAAATGTGCGCGAGTTTTTTCTTGAGAAATCAAACTTTTTACACTGAACTTTATTTTAGCATATTATTCTTAAAATGTAAAGAATTTTAGAAGATTCCTTTCCTCATTTTATATCGCTGAATAACATACAATAAAAGAGAATAAATATGTGTAAAGTGCCGAATTTGCAAAAAAACCGCAAAAGACTTTCTTTTTAGAATGATTTGAGGTATAATTAAATTTACACCAAAATATTTCCAAACAAAGGAGATGTATTTTCGATGACGGCAAAAAAGGGTATTGGCTTTTTGTTGATACTTTCTTTGCTTTTGGCTGTATCAGCAATTTTCACGGCTTCCGCCGCTGAAATTACGGTAGATATCGTCAGCTTTACGCGCGGCGCGCAGGAGGATCTGCGATCCAGTGAACTCTTAGAGGCAAGGGTGGAGGGCTATGACGGCAACGTGCGTGAACTCACCTACAAGTGGACGAGCACCATCGGTACCTACCTCTACGTGTATAACTCCCACAATATGTACGGTATCAACAATACCGACGGTGAGATCGAGATCTACAACAGCAACGTCAGCGCTTCGGCGAATATGTCGGGCCGATCCTATAGGAATTCCTTCAGCGGTGTCGGCTATGCGTGGGCATCGATCTACGGTGCAAATCTTTCGGCATCCGACCTTGTGGGCAAGATCACCGTAGAGGTGTATGACAAGGACGGAACGCTCCTTGCCTCCGATACCCATGAGGGCACACGCGAGAGAACGGGCGGCAGCTTTTTCCGTCCCACCTATACGTACAAGGGATTTGTGATCAGCAACCTTGCCGATGACGTCAGCAACGTATATTTCGGTCTGTTTGAGGGGGACACCAAGAACGTAAAGATTCTGCTTGGTGAAAGCTCGATCGTACATATCACCTGCGTGGAGTGCTCTATCTCCAACCCCAAGGTGGTCAGCGGCGCGGAAACGATCGAGATCGTTGTGGACAACGAGACTCAGGAAGCGCACATTAAGAGTATTTCAGGTACCTCCAACGGCGAGGCGAAGGTACAGATCACCGTTAAAAAGGGAAACTGTAAGTTCCATCAGAACGTTTCCGCTACCCGCACGGTCGAGGTGTACGTGTACAAAAAGCCGACCACGACCTCTACTGCAACGGCGATCATGCTGGACGATCTGGATGACCGTTGTACCTACTACATCGGCGGTGTTGCCGGTGTCAGACAGACGGTCGACGGCAAGGAATACGTTGTTTTTGAGGGGCTGACGCCGAACACCCAGTATCAGATCGAGGTCGTCGGACAGGCAAACGAAAAGACCGACCCCGTTTATGCATACGTGTACGAGACCACAAAGCCTGCCCACACGGGTACGATCGAGGTTATCTTAAACGGTACCTACGATTCCTCGACGGGCACGGCGTTCGGTGAGCGTGTGGATATTACCTCCGTAATGCCGAACGTGGAGACGATCTATCTCCGCTATGAGGATTCCGAGATCTACTTCCCGCTGGAAAAGGTTTCTACGGGCGTGTATACCTCGGTGCTTTCCAACGGTAACTACACGGTCTACTATTCCGAAAGCGGCTCGACTGCCAAGGTAAAACTTGGCGATCAGATGCTGACGGTGGACAATGCCAGCCGTACCAGAGCGTTGTTCTTCAACAGCGTGACCTACGACGTGGCAGGCGGAGTTCCCACCGTTCCGACAGAGTATTATCTCGTGGATAGCAAGGTCACCGTGACCGAGACCGTTCCTGAAAAAGAGGGCTTCCTCTTTACGCATTGGACGGACGGGGCGGGCAACAGCTACAAGTCCGGTGCAACGCTTGTCGAGGAGATCGGTGAGGCGCATACGCTGACTGCACAGTACGTTGTTTCTGCGGACGTCTACGTCAACATTGTGATCAAGCACATTGATAAAGAAGACGGCGGTCATAATAACGACCGGGGCATGCATGACATTACCTTTACCGTGGATCAGCGTTTCGGCGGTACGGGCGACTATGTCGAGCTTATCAGCAAGACCGTCGATTGGGATGGCGTAAGCGCTTTTGAGGATGCGGTCTTTACGGCGGAATACGTCAACAGTGACAGTGAGCACAAGGACCGCACGATCTACACGGCGGTAGCACCCGTGCTTGTCAACGTTGCCAAGGATGCGGAATATACCTTTACAACGGCAAAGTCGGGCTATGCGCTTACTTCGGTTACCAGTAGGCTGGACGAAAACGGCGACTGGCAGATCGATGCAGAGCTGGTCTTTGCGCCGAACGAGTTCGATTTTACCTATACGGTGAAGCTGGACGAGCAGTCCATGCTCGTTGCAAACGATCTGAAGCCCGCGGCAGTCAACGTTAAGGTGACTGCATGGGGCGACACGCCTTACGATGATGCCGATGCGGTTTCGTGGTGCACGATCTCTCAGCATAAGGAGACCTACGAGCGCATAGCGCTGGATGAAAACGGTGTCGGCAGCGGCACCTATCCCGTATGGAAGACGACTACGGATACGGAAACGCCGTATGCCTACCGTATCGAGGTCGTTTCCTATGAGACGGCAGACGGCACTATCCTGCCCGCTTTCGATAAGAACGGGGAGCATACCACCTATGCAACCGAGCAGAACCGCTATTCTGCGGCGATCGTTGTGACCGACGGAAAGGTACCGAACGGTAGTACGCTTGCCGGTGCATGGTATGAAAACGATCGGCAGAACGGCACGGTTGAGGCGATCGTTACGATCGAAGTATTTGACGTTACCTTTGATCCGAACGGCGGCGTGCTGAACGGTAGTGAGGACGACACGGTCCTGCACTATCAGATCGGTATCCCGAACCTTGCAGAATACGTGCCTGCAAGAGAAGGCGGCTACGTCTTTGACGGCTGGTATCTCGCCGATGCAAACGGTGATATGACCGCGGAGAAGGCTGTTTCGGATACGATCATCTTTGAAGACACGACGCTTGTTGCAAAGTGGCGCGATCCGCTGACCGTGCAGGGACAGGTTGCCGTGGACGGTACCTATTATGACCACGACCGTGCGGCGCACGTCGTCGTGCTTCTCCAGCGTATCGATGCAAATGGCTACGCTGAAACGGTTCGTACCGAAACGGTTACTCTGACCTACGGCGAGGAGCATGGAATCGGAAGATATTCGTTTACCGAAATTCCCGATGTTGGCCATTCCTACAGGATCAAGACGGTTACGTCCAATTATCATACGCACTATCTCAATGAGACTGTGGATATTGCAGTAGACGACTACGATGCGTACCTGGAAGAGACCGAGGACGATATGTATCTCGCAGTCTTCGCGGGTGACAGCGTAGCAAACGTACATCTCCACCTCCATTTTATGCCGGAGAACTTCGACCTTGCATATGCAGTCGATGCTTCCGCTATCGGTGAGGGTTTCCGCCCTGCATCGGCAGAGGTGCTTGTCCTTTGCGACACGGGTGTACACATCGACCCGCAGCACTGGGACGTCATCAGCCAGATGATCGAGGACGGCGTGCCGAACGGCAACGAGATCCTTCTGACCGACGGCAAGGGCGAGGGTAGTGAGCCTGTATGGCAGATCAAGGCAGACGGTGCAACGCCGTACGATTATTCCATCCGCGTGGACAGCCTCACGTTTGGCGGCGAGGTGAACCCTTACGGCGATGAGATCCCCTATGCGATCTATTACAACGGCTCGGCGAGATACGGAGAGGTCAACGGACAAACGCAGACACTGGTTGCCACCGTCGTTCCGAGAATGTACTCGATCACCTTTGAACTTGGCGAGAACATGGAAGAGGTAGAGATCGACGGCATGGAAAGTTACCTGACAGTCAGCGGTACCTTTGAGGACACCTATTACTGGAGCTATGGCAAGGCAGTGACTGCCAAGCCCTCGGCGGAGGGGTATACCTTCCTTGGCTGGTATGATGCAGACGGCGCCAAGGTGACCACGGTCGCGGCAGACAGCGCCGCAGACGTCACGCTGTATGCAAAATGGGTGGTCACTCCCGCGTTTGTTACCCTTGTGGATGCGGGCTACTATTCGGTAGCGCGTGATTCCGAGACAAAAGAGGGTATCATCGCCCTCAATGCAAGGATCTCCAATTACGACGCTGTAAAAGATCACATTGAGGCGTTCGGCATCTACATCTACGATACCACGGGTACTGTGGTGAGCATTACCGCTTCCAGCGCAAATATGGAACAGCTTGCAAAAGATAGCGGTGAATACCACGTTACGGTTTCGGGCATTGCGCCCGAGGGCTTTGCGGCAAAGGTGCTTGCGGCGCCCTACGTGGTCGTGGACGGCGAGATCGTCATTGGTGAAACGATGACGGGCTCGGTTGCGGCGATCAACAAATGGCTTGGTGAAAAGTGAGGAAAAGACATATGAAGATCTATGAAGCGCCGATGGCGCAGAACGTTGCTTTTGAAGCAGTAGCTCTGATCATGACTTCCGATTACGTGGATGAGCCGGAAGAATTGATCGTTTGGGGCGGCAACGTGCAGGACACCACGCTTGACATGCGTTCTCTGGTGTAAAATGAAAAGAATAACCGCTGTTTTTCTGGCGCTTGTCCTCCTGCTTCTTTGTGCGGTCTTTGCAGGCGCTGAGGAGAATATTACCGTCAGGATCAACGGAACGGTCATAGATTTTGACGTTCCGCCGCAGATCATCCGTGACAGGACCATGGTGCCAATGCGCGGGATCTTTGAATCGCTTGGTGCCAAGGTCGAGTGGAATGCGGAAATGCGGATGGTGCTTGCGACCTACGGTACGTCTGTGATCGCCATGTGCATTGATGCGGAGAACTTTTCGGTGACCGACGTGCTTACGGGCGAGACGAAGAGTTTCGCACTGGACGTGCCCGCACAGATCGTGCAGGATCGGACGCTGATTCCGCTTCGCGCGGTCTCCGAGGCGCTCGGAAAGACGGTCGACTGGGACGGCGAAACGCGGACGGTCAGTATTACGGATTAAAAAAAGGTTTGCTTCGTTACGGAGCAAGCCTTTTGCTTTTGTATTTCTTACTTTACGGTCAGGACGACCTTGCCAACGTTCTCGCCGCGCTCGAGGATCGCGTGTGCCGCTTCAGCCTCGGTGATGGGGAGCGTCTTGTAGATGGTGGGCTTGACCTCACCGGTGGTAACCTTGGGCCATACCTTTTCAACAAGCTCGCCGAGCAACTTCGCTTTGAACTCGGGGGACTTGGAACGCAGGGTGGATCCGATCAGACGGACGTTCACAACGTAGAGCTTGCGCAGATCGACCTCGGTCATATCGCCTGCGAGCGTTGCGATCATGATCCAACGACCGCCGTAGCGCATGAAGGGCAGGCATTTGCCGCACATGTCGCCGCCAAGACAGTCGATGGCTACGTCTACGGGTCTGCCCGCTTCTTTTTCAGCCTCGAGCACCTTTGCAATGTCGGTGGTGCGGGTGTTGACGATCATGTCTGCGCCGAGATGCGTGATCGCTTTCGCCATCTCGTCGGAGATGACCGTGGTGATGACGCGCGCGCCGAACGCCTTTGCCATCGGGATGATGACGCTTGCAAGACCGCTTGCGCCTGCATGCATCAAGAGGGTGTCGCCAGCCTTGAGACCGCCCTCGTGGAAGAGGTTGAGGTATGCGGTCGCAAATGCCTCGGGCAGTGCCGAAGCCTCGACGAAGTCACAGCCTTCGGGAATGGGCATCAACATGTCGTATTTGATGTTGGCGTATTCGGCATATCCGCCGCCGCCGAGCAATGCGCAGACCTTATCGCCGATCTTCCAGTTCGACTTTGCCTTTGCGCCTTCGCTCATCTCTACGATCACGCCGGCGATCTCCAGCCCCATCCATTCAGGACAGCCGGGAGGGGGCGGATAGGTTCCTTCGCGCTGCATCAGGTCAGCGCGGTTCAGGGCTGCTGCGTGGATCTCTACGAGGCAATCCTCGTCGCCGAGCACAGGGTTCGGAACGTCCGACCAGCTCAGCGCTTTGGTTTCTTTATCAATCAGTACTGCTTTCATGTGTTGTTCCTTTCTGAATTACAGTTCGATAGGCGTTTTGAAATCAATGTCAAAGCCACAAGCCGCAAGGACCATTCTCTGGAGCTGCAACTCGTACTCGTAGCCGTAGGGATTCTCTGCCATGCCGCGGATGTAGCGATAGAGATCCTTGACCATCACGTCGTAACGGCCGGTCGGAGGTGCAAACGGGATCTCGGTCTTGATATCGGCATATGCGCTGGAGATAAAGCGGCGATCGGAGTAGGAAAGCTTGATGGGGTTGTTGCCGTTCTCGATGGGCTTGAGCTCTACAGAGCCGTTCTGTCCGCACAAAACGAACTGACGGCGGCCGAAGCCGTTGACTTCCTGCGAGTTTACGCGGATGGTCGCCACAAAGTTCTTATACTTCATGATGGCAAAGGTGTTGTCTTTTACACCCTCCTTGATGAGGTCGGAGCAGTTGGGGAAGGAGATGATCTCCTCGGGGATACCTGCATATCTGTAGGTCAGGTCGATGAGGTGACAACCAAGCCAGAACATGTTGCCGCCCTGGAAGCCCGAGAGCAGATTCATAACACGCATGTCGTGCATGGTGCTCATCTGTGCATCCACTGCGGTGATCGTGCCAATGCGGCCGTCCTTGACCAACGTGTCAATATACTTGATGGCGGGATTGTAGCGGTACATGTAGCCGAGCTGAACGACAAGGTTCTTTGCTTTTGCATCGCGCAGGAGCTTTTCATATGCTACGATGTCCTCTCCGCCCGGCTTGTCGAGGTGGACGTGTACGCCGTGGTCGATGCAACGCTGTGCGGCGGCTACACTGTCGAGCTCATAGCCCTCGCAGAGAACGAGTTCCAGCCCCGGAACTGCAAACAGCTCCTCCTCGGTCATGATCGGAATACCGCCGTAAACTGCGTCATTCTTGATTCTTTCCGCAACCTTCTCGTCCTCGGGTACGATACCGACGACCTCAAACAGGTGGGGGAACTTTTTGATCGCTTCGAGCTTGGCACGGCTGTGGTCGTGTCTCGTACCAATGTGACCAACCTTGATCTTTTCCATGATGTATTCTCCTTTGATCTGTAAAATAAAATCTATTACAAATTCAATATAAACCTTTTGGGGATCGTCCGCAAGACAGAAAAGTACACAAAAGGGTAACTATTCTGCTAACGTTCGATTTTACACCGTACATTATAATTATACTGAACACGGTAAGGGGTGTCAAGGGCAGATGGGGGAATTGATTTGTGAAAAACGACACATTTTTTGCGAAAAAATACACGGGCAAGCCTTTTTGTTAAAAGGCTTGCCCGTGAAAAGGCTTGCAAACGGAAGCTTTTTTTGCTATAATCATTATATAAATAGGATGCGTACTGCATCGGTATGGCGGTAGCCTGCGCCGCGCTTTGCGTCTATGATATCGTAGGGGCAGACGGTCTTGAGCTTTTTGCGCAGATAGTGCATATATACGTCCACGACGTTGCTGTCGTTTCCGCCGAAGATGTCTGCCGCGCCTTCTCTGGTGAGCAGATCGCTTGCAAAGAGGCGTCCGAGCAGGGCAAATTCTTTTTCGGACAGGCGTACCGAGGCGTTTCCATAGCAGATACGGCGCGTGGCACGCTCGGCGGTGAGAAGCGGAGCATCGGTGCTTTCCTTGACAGGACGCAAGGCATCGGTAATGGCACGGAGCAGGGATTCTACGTGGATCGGGCGGGGCAAAAAGGCTGCCGCACGGCGCTGTTTGCCTGTGTCGTAGGAAAAACCAATGGTGTTTTGGGGCAGTTCCCCTGTGAAATAGTCCAGATCGCATAGGCAGAGGTGCGCCGCTACGGGCGACTCGGCGGCGGTTGCGGTATAGCCCGCCTCGGCAAGCTCAAGCGTGAGAAAACGCGCGAGGGAGGCGTCTGCCGTTACAATGCAAATGTCCATATCAACCTCGGAATTTCAAAAATATATAACTATTCTATCTTTTTTCTTTGGAAAAGTCAATCTTTTCGGGAGGACAACATGGAAGAATATATCGGATTGCAACAGACGGAGGGGGAGCGTGATCCCCTGCCGCTTTCACCGCTTGCCTTTGGCAGTGGCGTAAAGATGCTGACGGGTACGGAGGGCCATCTCGTGCTCTGTGTCAGGGAAGGCAGTGCACTGCTTGAATGCCCTGACGGGGACGAAGAACTTTCTGCGGGTATTCTGGTCTTTGCGCGCAAGGGCGTACAGCTTTCTCTGGCGGAAAAAAGCGAGGATTTTGCCTGCGATTACGTCTCCTTTGACGCGGAGGATTCCTTCCTTGCACATCTGGAGCTTGCGGATATTGCCATCGGTGAAGCAGGGGAGGGCGGCGCGATCGCTTCGGTCGTCAAGATGAGCCCGTATGCGCTCGAATACTACCACGACCGTCTGCGGATCTGCGCGGCGGTGTACGGCGTTCTGGCGCGGATCGCCCGTGAGAACATGATCAGTCGTCTGGAGCGCTTTGACACGCTTTCCGACCGTCTTTCGCCTGCGATGCTACAGATCGAGCAACGCTTCGGCGAACCGCTGACCGTGCGGATCCTCGCACACAGCTGTTCGATGAGCGAAAGCGTCTTTTCCCGCGCGTTTAAGCGTGTGTACGGTTGCACGCCCGTGCAGTACCTCATCCGTGTGCGCCTGACGGCGGCAAAGGAACTGCTGGCAACGACCGACCGCTCGTTTGAGGATATCGCGGTCGCCTGCGGATTCAAAAATGCAAAATATTTCGGCGATATGCTGAAGAAAAACGAACACGTGACTCCGCGCGAGTTGCGTTCGATGTATCAAGGAATGACACAGATCAAATTTTTCTAAAGATTGGTCGCGAATTTTGTTAAAAAGATGTCGAATTACTCTTTACTTTTAGTGCGTGCGATGCTATAATAATCAGTGGCAATCAAATAAATTTTGATATATATTTTATTTCGGAGGTATTCCAAAATGGCAAGAACAAAACTTTCCATGGATGGTAACACTGCCGCCGCTCACGTAAGCTATGCGTTTACGGAAGTTGCAGGCATTTATCCCATCACGCCCTCCAGCCCTATGGCAGACTATGTTGACCAGTGGGCTGCGTCCGGCAAGAACATTCTCGGCAAGCCTGCACTCAACGTGTTTGGCACTCCTGTAAAGGTTACCGAGATGCAGTCTGAGGCAGGTGCGGCAGGTACCGTTCACGGTTCGCTTGCGGCAGGTGCCATGACCACCACTTATACCGCTTCGCAGGGTCTGCTCCTCATGATCCCGAACATGTACAAGATCGCCGGCGAGCTTCTCCCCTGCGTATTCCACGTATCGGCTCGTTGCGTAGCTTCGCACGCGCTGAACATTTTCGGCGACCACTCTGACGTATATGCGTGCCGCCAGACCGGTTTCGCTATGATGGCTGAGACCAACACGCAGGAAGTTATGGACCTTGGTGCAGTTGCTCACCTTGCAACCATCGAGGGCAGAGTTCCTGTTCTGAATTTCTTTGACGGTTTCCGTACCCCCCACGAGATCCAGAAGATCGAGGTCTGGGACTTCGACGACCTCAAGGAAATGACCAACATGGATGCTGTTAAGGAATTCCGTGCTCGCTCCATCAACCCCGAGCATCCCGTACTCCGCGGCTCGGCTGAAAACGGCGACATCTTCTTCCAGCACAGAGAGGCTTGCAACAAGTTCTATGATGCTTTCCCGGCAATCGTGGAGAAGTACATGGACAAGGTCAATGCAAAGATCGGCACTGACTACAAGCTCTTCAACTACTACGGCGCACCGGACGCAGAGCGCGTGATCGTTGCTATGGGTTCGATCTGCGACGTTTGCGAAGAGGTTATCGACTACCTGATCGCTAAGGGCGAGAAGGTTGGTCTCGTTAAGGTAAGACTGTACCGTCCTTTCGTTGCTGAAAAGCTTGCTGAAGCAATTCCCGCAACCGTTAAGAACATCGCAGTTCTCGACAGAACCAAGGAGCCCGGCTCCCTCGGCGAGCCCCTCTACCTCGACGTTGTTGCTGCTCTCGATAAGGTTGGCAGAAAGATCAACGTTGTTGGCGGCCGTTACGGTCTCGGTTCCAAGGACACCACGCCTGCAAGCGTTTTCGCAACCTTCGAGAACCTCGCAGCAGCACAGCCGAAGGCAAACTTCACCATCGGCATCGTGGACGACGTTACCGGTCTCTCCCTCGAGGAGAAGCCCGCTCCCGACACTGCGGCAGCAGGTACTGTTTCCTGCAAGTTCTGGGGTCTCGGCGGCGACGGTACCGTTGGTGCAAACAAGAACTCCATCAAGATCATCGGTGACCACACCGACAAGTACATCCAGGCATACTTCCAGTATGACTCCAAGAAGACCGGCGGTGTAACCATTTCGCACCTCCGCTTCGGCGACAAGCCCATCAAGTCTCCTTACTACATTACCAAGGCTGACTTCGTTGCTTGCCACAACTCTTCTTACATCCTCAAGGGCTACAAGATCGTTGAGGACGTTAAGCCCGGCGGAACCTTCATGCTCGACTGCCAGTGGACCGCAGAGGAGCTTGATGCACACCTGCCCGCATCCGTTAAGTCCTACATCGCAAACAACGACGTTAAGTTCTACATCATCAACGCTACCAACATCGCCGCTAAGGAAATTGGTAACGCAAAGGTTAAGAACACTGTTCTGCAGTCTGCATTCTTTGCACTTGCAGGCATTCTGCCTGCGGCAGAGGCTGTTGAGTACATGAAGAAGATGGCTTACAAGTCCTACATCAAGAAGGGCGAGGCTATCGTTGAGCTCAACTACAAGGCAATCGACGCAGGCGCAAACGCAATGGTTAAGGTTGACGTTCCCGCAGCATGGAAGACCGTAGAGGTCAAGGCTGCAGAGTCCACCGTTACCGGCAACCGTCCTGAGCTCGTAAACTTCGTTAAGAACATCGTTGAGCCCGTTTCCAAGATGGACGGTGACTCGCTGCCCGTATCCGCATTCGTTGAGTACGCTGACGGTACCTTCCCGCAGGGTTCTGCAGCATATGAGAAGCGCGGCGTTGCAGTCAACGTTCCCGTATGGCACGCTGAGAACTGCATCCAGTGTAACAACTGCGCATTCGTATGTCCTCACGCTGCGATCCGTCCCTTCGCTATGACCGCTGAGGAGGCTGCAAACGCTCCCGCAGCAACCAAGTTCACCGAAAAGCCGGTTATCAAGACCGACTACAAGTTCACCATGGCAATCTCGCCTATGGACTGCATGGGTTGTACCCTCTGCGTAAAGGCTTGCCCTGTTACCGCAAAGGCAATCAAGGACGGCAACCCCGAAAAGGCAGCTATGGAGATGACCACTCTCGCTTCTCAGCTGGATCAGCAGGCTCCGTTCGACTACGCGGTCGCAAACGTATCCGAGAAGCCCGAGCTCATCAACAACACCATCAAGGGCAGCCAGTTCAAGCAGCCTCTGCTTGAGTTCTCCGGCTCCTGCGCAGGTTGTGCAGAGACCTCGTATGCACGTCT
>JAZQHV010000053.1:0-6835 GCA_045540755.1 Eubacteriales bacterium | reverse complement strand
GACTACAACATCTGCGCCATTGACGTAGATAACTGCCGCGCCGCCGTCACGGGTGATCGACTTGCCGCCGAGATCCAGCGTGATGGACTTGTCAACCGTTACGAACTTTTCAAGCGTTACGTCGCTGACGAGCGTTACGGTGTCGCCTGCCTTTGCCGCCGCTACTGCGTCTGCAAGGGTCTCATACTTGGTCTCGCCGATCATAGCGGCTACGCCAAGTGCGGGAACGGAATCGGTCTTGGTCGCCTTACACTTGGTACAAGTGTAGGTGATCACGCCCGCCTCGCCGGGCTTTGCGGGAGGATCGATCACACCGTCGTCATAGGTGTGTGCCTCGCCGGTAACAACGGTCTCGCCGCACTCGCAGGTTGCGGAGTGGGTCTCACCGTCATTGGTGTAGGTGTAGGTCTTGCCCTGGTGGTCGCAGGTGATCGCCGTGATCGCCGCGCCGGTTGCCAGTGCGGTGAGAACTTCCTCTTCCATATTATAAGCTTCGAGTACGGAAAGGAGGATCTCGCCACCGGTAAAGTTGTCGTCTGCCTTCAGCGTGAGAGTAGCAACGTTCGCGTCGATCGAGCCGTTGAGATAAACGGTATTGCCTTCCGCATCGGTCTCGGAGCTGATGTGGATGATCGCCAGCTTGTAAGGAGCGGCAATCTTGTCAGCACCTTCGATGCCCCAACTGCTGTCCTCGGGGATCTTGCTATCCCAGCCTACGAGAGAGAGACCCTCGGTAAGCTCTACCTTAAAGGAGAGAACTGCAACGTCCGTAGCCTTGACGTGTACGTCTACGGTGACCGTGTCACCGGGCTTAACGGAAGCGGTGCTTGCGGTAATGACGGCATCACCTGCAAACGCAATGCCGCAGTTGTTGGTACATACGATGCCGTCGTCGGTCTTCACGTAGTTGTGACCGAGCGCTTCGACTTCGTCTGTCGTATAAGAATCGCCGCATACGGAGCAGGTATGCGTGGTATAGCCCGCCGTGGTGCACGTAGGAGCCGTTACCACAGTGCTGTACTGGTGGTCACAGCTAAACTCCATGCCGCAATCGGGACAGGTCGTACCGGGCTTTTCGGTGTGTCCGCATTCCGCAGTCGTGCCGCAGACGGTACAGGTCTTGACACCGTTTACCCATTCGCCGTAGGTGTGGTCCAGTACGGAGATCACAGTCTGCTCTACGGTAACCGTGCCGCAGACCGTGCACTTCTTACCCTCGGTAAGACCGGTCTCGGTGCAGGTTGCATCCTTGCCGGCGATGGTTTCTTCGACGTGTCCGCCGAGTGCTTTCAAACAGTATGCAGCCAGCGTATCCTTGACAACGGTAGTGCTATTCTGATCTGCAATGTTGGCATACACTGCATCCTCGGGATCTGCCGCATAAACAGCAACGGTACCCGTTGCAGCCGCTGCAGTGCTAAACGTAGGAGCCGCTGCAATATCGCCGTATACGACGAAATCAACGTCAAAGTTAACGTCGGTGGAAACGTTTCCGTCAGTTGCGGCAAATTTCTCAATGGTCACAGCACCGTCTACGATCAAGGTGACCTTGGAATTCGAGGTTGCCTTGATGTAGTTTGCAGAGTGCGGATAGAGCAGGTGGATAATCAGCGAATCGCCCTCTGCCGCGCCGATGGTGAGCTTGGAATCGCCGCCGGCGCCCACTCTGTTGATATAGCGGTCGTTTGCAGTAACGAGGTGGTACTCACCAGAGCGGACGGTCACGTCGTTATTATAGGTCCAGTTCTCCGGCGGATAATAAGCATAGGAGTAGCCGCCTACGACGTATACTCTCTTCTCATTGGCTACGTAGTTGGTAACAACGCCCGTATCAATCAAGAGTTTGTTGCCCCGTGCCGCGATGTACAGATTGCTGGCATTGTCCAATTTAATATTACGGATAGTCATCGGACCGTTCAGATTGAACACCTTTTCACCCGGGAACTGGATCGAATCTGCCTCCGCACCCGTGACGCCGCAAAGGGTGATCATCTCGGTGCACGTAGCCGCAATGATACTTTCATTCGCCACGTATACACCGTTTACGTAAACGGTCACGTTGTCTGTGCTTACGGTAGCCGCTGCCGCAAACGCGAGTGCGAGCTCCAGATCTGCAAAAGGCTTTGCAGCCGTGCCGATGCCGGTAACGTCGGTATCGGTATCAGCGGTCGAAAGCGCCGTGCCGTTTGCCTGATCTACGTAGATCGCATTGATGGCATCTACGGTGAAGAAGACCTTGTCGCAGCATGCTGCATAGAGGTCGATCTTTTCGCCGTTTGCCTTTGCGGAAAGAGTGGATTCTACGTGGTTATCGGGATTGATCGGCAAAAACTCGCCGGTAGCAACGTAATGCTCGCATGTCTTGCAGTACGCATGCGCCGTACCCTGCGCGATACAGGTTGCAGGCGTTTCGGTAACCAGGGTATACTTCTCTGTGTTCGTATATTCTTTGTCATGTACCTCGCAGAAGCCGCACGTTGTGCACTTTCCGTCCGCAAAGGTATGCGTATGGAAAGAGGACAACGTATAGTTGCCGTTCAACAACCGGATCCAGCCGTTAAGCGGTGTAAGGTTTGCTTCCGCTGTAGCCGTATTATCCTTAAGCAAATATGCCTGTGCATATTTAACCTTATCCGACATCGTTGTATTGCCGTACGCAGGAAGATCAATACCTTCCGCACCTTCCGCGGTGGATGCGTAGAAGACATTCTGCTCATAGAAGCAGTTATACAAGCGAGTACGGTTACCAACGCCCATCAATGCACCCTCATACTGATGCGTTGCATTGGTGGAATAGATGGTACCGCTGCTGTAGCAACGATGGAAGAAAAGACCCTTGCCGTTGTAACCGTAGCCTAAAAGACCTCCGTTATATCCCTTCGCACCGGAAGCAATAATAGAGCCGGCATTTTCACAATCATAATAGTTGTAGTTGCCTTCGCCCGAAGCGATTCGGTAATATCCCATCAAACCGCCAAGGCGAGCAGAACTCTTGATCGTTCCCTCATTCTTGGAGTTCTTAACCGTCAGAGCGGTTTCGGAACCGTTTGCATACATCGAACCGATCACACCGGAAACGTAGCCGTTCGGAGTTTCCACTTCACCGTTCTTGGTATTATGGAAATTTTCGATCAGCACTTCGAATTCGCCGGTAGTTGCCGCAGTCGTAGCTATAACGTCCGCCTCAGAAGTGCTGTTTACAAGAGCAAAGTTAATATGACCAACCGCCGCGCCTACCATGGAACGTCCGTAGACTCTCGCATCGTTTACGCAGTTGGTGATCTTCATTACACCACTTGCATCTTTCGTAAAGATAACAGCCACAATACCGCCGGCAAATTGCTTGTCTTTTGCGTTGCTGACCGCGCCCTTGTTTACGCAAGAATCAATCGTAAGATACTCAACATAATCGCCGTCAAATTGTGCAAAGCCCAAAATACCTGCGCCATAGCCGCCGGAGCAAGAAACGGTACCCTCGTTCGTACAATTCAGAATCTTGGTGTGCAGACGGCGCTGGAACGTGGAGCCAACGATACCGCCGACCTGGAGGTTACCGCTAACGGCACCCTTGTTAATACAATTGGTAACGATTGCGCCGCCAAAGTCTTCTTTAGCTGCACCGCCGCCGCCGCAGTAAATACGGCCAACGATACCGCCGACGCCTGTAGTGACCTGTCCGGTAACAGAGTTGCCGGCGATCACACCTTCATTCGTGCAGTTTTTGATCTGAGGAACCGAAGTGTACTGTGCAGTAGGAATATAAATCGAACCAACAACGCCACCGACACGGCTTACGCCGGTAACGCCCACTTGGTTGATACAATTCTCCACCAGAGAGTTACCTCTTACAGAAGCAACAACACCTGCAACGCCCGCAGGACCGGCATAGGTAGGATGTCCAACCTTGTTTCTGGAAAGAACCGTTCCTTGCGTGGTCAGGTTCTTAACGGTTGCGTTGTAAATATCGCCAAACAGAGCCAACACACGCAACGCATCGGTATCATTGGTTTCATCCACCAGATTGATGCCCGAAATGGTGTGATAGTCACCGTCAAACGTTCCGGTGAACGCCGTGACCGTATTACCAATCGGTGCTTGTGTAAGCTCGCCGCTATACGTAGACAAATCAATGTCTGCCGTAAGCTTATAGTTCTTCGCCCAATCCGTCGCAGGATCAGTCGAATTCATCAATGCGAGCAGTCCTGCCGCATCGGAGATCTCGATCGTCTCCGCTGCGAGCAATTCCAGCCCGTCTTCTTCTTCCTCTGCGGGGTCTTCTACCGCGAGGACTTCTACCGTCTCTTCAATCGTCTCAAGCACGTCGTCCTCTGCGAAGATCGCAATCGGGAACGCGCCGAGAAGCATCAGAACAGAAAGCAGAATGGCTAACAGTTTCTTTTGCATGGTCTGTCTCCTTTTATAAAAATTTTTTGAAACGAAAACAGGGAGGACATCAAACTTTTGGCAAAATTGCCACAGCAGATATTCCTCCTACATTAAAATATATACGAATTGGCTAATAATGTCAAGGTATTTTGTGACTTTTTTATGGATTTGTATGATTTTTCCGTGAAGTTTCTTTCAAAGCGCGAAAAAACGTGGTATACTAACTCCAAAATGCCCTTTCTTTGGTGTTCGGAGGTGCCGCATGAAAAAAACGAAACGCGAAAGTCGCGTGCTCGGATTTTACCGCTCCTTGATGGAGGAATACCGTACCGACAAGGTTTCCTTCTTTTTATATATAGCGCTTCGCGCGGTGGTGACGGTCATTGCCGCTCTGCAATGCCTTGCGGGCAACTACGAGACCGCGTTCTACTGCCTGTTTACACTCATTCTCTTTCTTTTGCCGCCTTTTGTGCAAAAAACATTCAACATTGAGCTCCCGACGTGGCTGGAGATCATCGTACTGATCTTTATTTTTGCGGCGCAGGTGCTCGGCGAGCTCGCTGAATTCTACGTGAAGGTCCCCCTGTGGGACACGATGCTGCACACCGCCTGCGGCTTTCTCGCCGCTTCGCTCGGGTTGTCGCTGACCGACCTTTTAAACCGCAGTGACCGCTTTCATTTCGAGCTTTCGCCGTTCTTTGTGGCACTCGTCTCTTTCTGCTTTTCGATGACGGTAGGCGTGCTCTGGGAGTTTTTCGAGTTCGGCATGGACGTTCTTTTCCACAGCGATATGCAAAAGGACTATATTCTGCACAGTATTTCCTCGATCCTGTTCCACCCCGACGGGCGCAACACCGCCGTGACGATCGACGGCATCACCGACGTCGTCGTCAACGGGGAGAGCCTGGGGCTTGGCGGCTACCTGGATATCGGTCTGTACGACACGATGAAGGATCTGTTTGTCAACTTCCTCGGTGCGCTCGTTTTCTCGGTGATCGGCTTTTTCTATACCAAGAGAAAGGGCAACACCACCTCCGCCAAGGTCGTGCAAAGCTTGCAGATCACGCGGAAAGAGGAAGAAAAATAACAAAAACGGACAAGCGAGAAGCAGTCGTTTGCAAATTTGTTTTGGGAAGTACCCTTCATCTCTCTTCTCTCAACAAAAAAGCACCCTTTCGGGTGCTTTTTCTGTATTTGCATCAATAATAGAAGACGTGTCTGCCGATGGTGTCGATGTACTCGCGGTTTCTGTCCATCCAGCTACCCTCGGATACGCGGGTCGCACAGAAGAAGAGCGCGTCGCCTACTACCGAAACGCCCTCCAGCGCGATCTTTGCCGCGCGGACTGCGCTGTCGGTGGGATCTCTGTAGACCGAGCCGGTCTTGGCAGGGGTAAACTGCGTGCCGTGCTTGCGGTCAAAGATAACGCCGTACACAGTATCGGGGAAAGAGCCGTCCTCGGTACGGTTGAGAACGACGTTGCCGACGGCGATCTGTCCCTTAAAGGGCTCGCCGCGGCTCTCTGCCGAAATGATACGGCTGAGCCAGTAGACGATGTCTTCATCGTAAAAGTCGTCGCCGCTCTCGATCGGGGTGACCGTGCCGCTCACGCGGAGCACCTTCTCTGCCCCGTTCCAGGCGGTCGTAAGGCCGTACGCCTTTGCCACCAGACGGATCTGTACGTACAGCGTGCCGTCGAGGTTGAGGTTTTTGGCAAGCTCCGAGTAAAGGATCCTACCGTTTGCCTCGATGTAATGCTCCTCCGAGAACGCATAGATGGTCACGCCCTCGCCCGTGGAGACCGAAGCGCGTTTGTCATTGTCCCATGCGAAGGTCGCATCGGGGTCGATGGCATTTACCAGCGTGCGGAAGGGTGCATAGGCACTGCCCGCGATCAGGCGCGCGCCTTCAATAGAAGTGTCGTTGATATAAAGGTCAATGGGTTCGCCGCTATTTTCCGAGGCCGCGCAAGTAAATGACATCAGCAGCATGGTTGCCAGTACCGCAATGCAGACCAGCAGTTTTCTGCTCGTATTCATTTTGCTTCTCCTTTCAAAATAAGGGTTTTTCCGTTGCATTTCGCGGAAAATCAGGATTTTTCCCGCAAAACAGTGCCTATATTAACACAAGAAACGAAATTTGTCAACCCTTTTTTTATTTTCCTGCCTGTGCAGGACGGTGCGATTATACCCCGTTTCAGACGGTTTTATACATTATATATATACGCCCGTGCGAAAGATATACAAGATATTGGCAGAGGATTTTTTTTATAAAATGTGTGGTGGAAAGAGAAATAATAGGTTGAAAAGTACCAATCCCTCAGTCAGCTCGCGAATGCGACGCATAGCGTCGCTATGACAGCATCCCTTTACACAAGGGAGCCTTGGTTTGATCGTATTTTAGCCTCCCTTGTGTAAAGGGAGGTGGCGCCGACAGGCGACGGAAGGAT
>JAZQHV010000052.1:0-5407 GCA_045540755.1 Eubacteriales bacterium | reverse complement strand
CCTCAGACGAGGGAGCTGTCAGCGTCAGCTGACTGAGGGAGGGAAAAAGTAAGAAATTCCATGGATCTCTCCCTCCGACACGCTACGCGCGCCACCTCCCTCGTCTGAGGGAGGCGAAGAAAAAGCTCCAGTTTACTCACCGCTAAATTCCAATTTATCGTTCTGTTTCTGCTTTGCATTTGGGGATGCGGACGGTGATCTCGAACACGTCGCCAAGGTCCTTTTTTACGGCTTTTGCATCAATGCCCGCACGGTGCATGATATCTACTGCGCGGTCGACTGTGTTATAAAAGAGGCGGATATCCTTGACGAGCGCGGAGCGGCGGCGGGGCTGTCGTTCTGGGTCGTTTAGCAATGTCGCCACGTATTCCTCCGTGGCGGCAACGTTGTAGCCGCGTGCGACCACGGTATCCATTGCGGCACGCCTTGCGGCGGGGTCGGCAAGACGAAGCAGGGTACGCGCGTGCCGCTCGGTAAGGTGTTTTTCAAGGATGATGCGTTGCTCCTCCTCGGTAAAACGCAAAAGGCGGAGCTTGTTTGCTACGTAGGATTGGCTTGCCGAGAGCTTTGCCGCGACCTCCTCCTGCGTGAGCCCGTACAGGTTGATGAGCGCGGCAATGGCGGCCGCCTCCTCAAAGAGATTGAGATCCTCGCGTTGCAGATTTTCGATGATGGCAAGCTCGGCGGAGCGCAGGCTGTCCGCTTCGATGATGATGCAGGGTACCTCCGAAAGCCCGAGCAGCTTTGCCGCACGCAACCGCCGTTCGCCTGCGATCAGCTCGTACACGCCGTCGAATTCGGAGAGATCGCCTGCGGAAACGGGCTTGCGCACGCAGAGCGGTTGCAGAATACCGTGGGTGCGGATGCTGTCGGCAAGGCGGAGGGTCTCCGCACTGTCAAAATGCTTGCGCGGCTGCGCGGGATTGGGCAGGATGCGGCTGACGGCGATTCTATGTACGCGGTCGGTGTCAGAACTTTCTCTCGAAATCTTCGGGAGAACGGATTGCAAAATATTCATCTGTTTTTCCTTTCTTTTTTTGAGGTGGTTTTATCTTACCGCTTCTTTGGGAAATAAAAAGGAAAAACCTGCGTGTCTTTTCCCGTGTCTACCTGTCGCTTTTTAGTGGATCTCCGCACCTGTCGCCGAAGAAAAAGACAAAGCAAAGAAAAAAACCGCTTATCAAAGCGGTTTTTTCTTGATCTGTGCATTATTTCTTGGATAAATTTTTTCGGTAGGCGCGGTTTTTTCAATTCCCGCGATCAGACGTGTCTGCGGCTCGTCTGCGGATTTTGTGTTGACAAGGAAAAACTCCTTGGAAAACAGCACTTTTCCGCGAAGTGTGGAAAATGCATTTTTCGCCTCTTCCATCTCTTCTGCGCCGCTTTTTGCCTTCATCGGCAGAAATACGCCGCCGACCTTCAAAAAGGGCAGGCAGTATTCTGCGAGAATATTCAGGCGGGCAACGGCACGCGCCGTGGCGTAATCGTATTTTCCGCGCATTTCGCTGTTCGCGGCATCTTCGGCACGCGCGGTCAGCGCAGAGAGGTTTGCAAGTCCGAGCAGTTTTGCACAGGACTTGACGTAGTGGATGCGCTTTTCTGTCGAGTCGATTGCCATTACGCGCAAGTCGGGGCGCGCGATCGCAAGCGGCAGAGAGGGAAAACCCGCGCCGCAACCGACGTCAACGACCGTTTTGCCTTCCGCAATGTATTCAGCAACCGTCAGGCTGTCTGCGTAGTGCTTCAAAATGATCTCGCTCGGCTCGGTGATGGCGGTCAGGTTCATTACCGCGTTCTGCTCGAGCATGTATGCGGTCAGTGTAAAGAATTTGTCAATGAGCGCATCGTTTACAAAGCGATCCAGACCGTTTTCTGTAAAGATGCGGCGGTACTCGGCGGCAAAATCTTCTTTGTTCAGTACAACTTCAGTTTTGTTCATTGCTTTCTCCAAATTCGGAAAGTCGGATCAAAAGAACCGTAATATCGGCAGGGTTGACGCCCGAAATGCGCATTGCCTGTCCGATGGAAAGCGGGCGGATCTTGGAAAGTTTTTGCCGCGCTTCGATGCGTAGTCCGCCGATCTCGTTATAGTCGATGTCGGGCGGGAGCAGTTTTTCTTCGAGTTTCGCAAGCTTTGCGACTTCCGCTTCTTCGCGGCGGATATACCCCTCGTACTTGATGCGGATCTCTGCACCTTTTGCGACTGCCCCGGGCAATGCGGGGCGGTCGGTATCCACGGCGGCAAGCACCGCATAGGAAAGCTCGGGGCGGCGCAGAAGATCGGCGAGTTTTACGCCGGTCGTCACCTCGGTGGAATTGTATTCGCGGAGCAGGGCGTTTAACTGCTCTGTCGGCGCGACGTTGGTTGCCTTGATGCGTGCGATCTCGGCTTCGATTGCTTTCTGTTTTTCCAGAAAAGCGGCGTAGCGTTCTTTGGAGATGAGTCCTGCACGGTAGCCGTAGGGCGTGAGCCGTTCGTCCGCGTTGTCCTGGCGGAGAATGAGACGGTACTCACTGCGCGAGGTCATGATGCGGTAAGGCTCGTTTGTACCCTTGGTGACAAGGTCGTCGATCAGTGTACCGATGTAGGAGGAGCCGCGCGTCAGTACCATCGGCTCTTTGCCGAGCAGTTTCAGGCTTGCGTTGATGCCTGCAACGAGTCCCTGCGCGGCGGCTTCTTCATAGCCGCTGGTGCCGTTGAACTGTCCTGCACCGTAGAGTCCGGAAATGTTTTTAAACTCCAGCGTCGGATACAGCTCGGTGGGATCCACGCAGTCGTATTCGATCGCGTAGGCATAGCGCATGATCTCGGCGTTTGCAAAGCCGTCGAGCGAGCGTAGCATTTTGTACTGCACGTCTACGGGCAGGGAGGTGGAAAAGCCTTGAATATACATTTCCTCGGTGTCCTTACCCACGGGCTCGACGAAGAGCTGATGCCGCTCCTTGTCGGCAAAGCGGGTGAGCTTGTCTTCGATGGAGGGGCAATAGCGCGGACCCGTGCCGTGGATCTTGCCCGAGTACATGGCACTGCGGTGGATGTTTTCTTTGATGATATTGTGCGTATTCCGGTTGGTGTAAACGATGTGGCAGGGGATCTGCGTAAAGCCGTCGAACGCATCGGGGGCGGTGCGCACGGAGAAGGGGGTAATGTCCTCTTCACCCGGCTGTACCTCGAGTGCGTCGAGGTCGATGCTTGCACGCTTGACGCGGGCGGGCGTACCTGTTTTAAAGCGCATCAGTGTTACGCCCAGCGCACGGAGCGAGTCGGAGAGCCCTTCTGCACCCATCAGTCCGTCAGGACCGCTTTTGAAGGTACGGTCGCCCACGAAGATCTCACTGGAAAGGTAGGTGCCCGTGCAAAGGATCGCCGCGCGGACTTCCCACACTTCGCCAAGCGCGGTAATGACGCGGCGCAGTACCTTTTTGCCGTCCGCTTCGTCCGCTTCGATCGCGGTGATCTCGCTCTGGACAAGGCGGAGGTTTTCGGTGGTCTCCACCGTGTGCTTCATGAGGTTGCGGTAGGCGGTGCGGTCTGCCTGTATACGCTTGGAATGTACCGCCGCACCTTTGCCGAGGTTGAGCGTGCGGCTTTGCAGGGTGACAAGGTCGGCAGCGCGTCCCATCTCGCCGCCGAGGGCGTCGATCTCATATACAAGGTGTCCCTTGCCGCTGCCGCCGATGGACGGGTTGCAGGGCAGGTTGCCGATGGCATCGAGATTGATGGTGAACAGCACCGTATCAAGCCCGAGTCTTGCACAGGCAAGCGCGGCTTCGATGCCTGCGTGTCCCGCGCCGACTACGGCAACGTCTGCTGTATGCTGCATACCTTATACCTCCTTTGCAGTGATTCATTTGTGATATTTTCCGCCGTTTGAGATAGATAATGCGCGGTAGATCGCTTCGGTGAGGATCACGCGCATGAGTCTGTGCGGAAAGGTGAGCGCCGAGACCGAAAGACGGTAGTCGCACGCTGCCTTGACCTTGGGTGCAAGGCCGTGGGAGGAGCCGATGACAAAGGCGATCTCGCCTTGTGTATTTTTGGCATTATCCACAAGCTCGGCAAGCTTTTCGCTGGAGAGGGACTTGCCCTCTACGCAAAGAGCGACCTTGTAAGCACGTGGCGGCATGGCATTTAGAATAGCGGTGCCTTCGCGTTCCAGTGCGGCGGTAATGTCGCCCTCGCGCAGGTTGTCGAGGTTTTCTTCTTTTAGATTGATATCGCGTATCTCCGCGTAAGCAGAGATGCGCTTTTCGTATTCGTTGACCGCTTCGGCAAAATATTTTTCTTTGAGATTGCCTACGGAAATGATGGTTACTTTAAACATATTATAAAAGTTTTGTCGGTTCACTTTCTCTTGCTACGCAGATATGGAAGCCATCGCAGCAAGCACATTTTGCACAGGTCAGCGCCGCGAGGGGGGTGTTGTTTTCCTCGGAAAGATGCGCAAGCAGAATATCCTTGGTGCCGCCGGCGATCAGCTCTGGGAGAAAGGCGGCGCAATCGGCGTTGGAAAGATGCCCGTGGTTGGAGCCGATACGCACCTTTAACCATGCGGGGTAGGGACCGTCGCGCAGCATGCGGACGTCGTGATTGGATTCCAGCACGACTGCCGAAGAGCCGAGTAGATTTTCGCGGATGGTGTCTGTGATACAGCCGATGTCGGTCGCGTAGCCGATCTTTTCGCCGCTTGGCAATTCGATGGTGTAACCAACGCTCATGTCGCTGTCATGCGGTGTAGGGAAGGAGCGCACCGTGAGACCGCCGACCGTTTCGGTGTAGAGAGGCGGGTGACAAACGAGGTTGCCCTTGACGTAGGTAGTGGTTGCCAGTACCTTTTTTGCAGAATCCTCGGTAATGTGGATCGGTATGCGGTATTTTTTGGAGAGCATTTCGAGCGCGCTCACGTGGTCGGAGTGCTCATGGGTGATGAAAATTGCTTTGATGCGCGCAATGTCGCCGCCGATGCTTGAAAGCGCACTCATCAGTGCGCGTAGAGATCGCCCCGCGTCGATGAGGATCTCGTCCTCGCCACAGCGGATATAGGTGCAGTTGCCTTTGGAACCCGAATACAGGGATACGAGCGATACGTTTTCCATGATGCCCTCCTTTCGTCCAAAAAAATGTCTCACGGATTTTCCGTGAGACATTTTGAAAAATCTTATACCATTATACCGCTTTATGCCGACTTTTGCAAGAGGGAAATGTGTGATAGGCGCAAAGAGACAAATTAGAAGTTATCTCACTTGAAAACGCAAGCGTTTTCAAGTGGGGAGGGGCGTTCGCTCGCGCCGCACTCAACCGTGCGCGCCCCTTTAAGGAGTTTGAAAGCCGGTACACGCCCGTCTTTCAAACAATTTCTTTTTTAAAAAGGTTTGGAGGTGTCGGGACCTTTCCTTAAAAGGTCCT
>JAZQHV010000051.1:0-9892 GCA_045540755.1 Eubacteriales bacterium | reverse complement strand
GCAAAAAAAGACAGCCGCACGTGAGCGGCTGCCTGTGATGGTAATGCGGTGCTGAACTTTCAGTGCCCCTTTTAGGGGCTAAGCCAGTACTAACCCCTTCTAGGGGTTTTGCAAACCACTGGTTTACCAGTGGTTATGATTCTTCCGTCAGTTCATACAGCTGAAGGAGTCTGTCCTCAATAGTCGTTTTGCGCTCGTCCAGTTCAGCGGCGCGCATATAGTCGCTTGCCGCAGCGCCGTAAAGCTCGTCCGTAACGGCGACGAGTTCTGCCTCAAGTTCCTCCATCTCCTTACGCCAAGCCGCCATCTGGCGCTCGTTTTTACGCTTGTCGGCTGCCTCTTTTTTCTTTTGAAGATAGTCCTCCTTGCTGTTGGATACGGGAACGGGCGCTTCATCGGCAACCAAAGCCGCCTCCGGCGAGAATATAAGCTCTCGCTTTACGCGGTAAGCTTCATATGCATTCTCATCTGCAGCCGTGGGAGTAAAGGTAAAGGTCGCGGCAGGGAAGTCGGGCGGCAGGATCTCGATGATCTTGGTCGCCAGTTTTTCGATAAAGTAACGGTCGTGCGAAACGCAGACGATCGTACCCTCAAACGCGGAAAGCGCATTTTCAAGCGCCTCGCGCGATTCGATATCCAAGTGGTTGGTCGGCTCGTCGAGGATGAGCAGATTCACCTTGGATAGAATGAGTTTGGCAAGAGTGAGCCTTGCGCGTTCACCGCCGCTAAGATCGGAAACAAGTTTTTGCGTTTCCTCATAGCCGAACAAAAACAGAGCAAGGGTACTGCGAATGTTATATTCGGTTAGATGCGGATATGCGTTCCAAAGCTCGACCAGCACAGTGGACTTTTCGTCAAGATTCTGGTTTTCCTGATCATAGTAGGCGGCATGGATATTCGCGCCGAGCTCGACATATCCCGAATCGGGTTGCAGTTTACCAACCAGTACCTTCATCAGCGTGGACTTGCCACAACCGTTGGGACCTGCAAAGAACACACGTTCACCGCGCTTAATGAGGAAGGATATTTTTTCAAAAATCTTCTTTTCACCAAATGACTTGGCAAGATCCTCTGCCATGATGACATCATTGCCGCCTGCGGGTGCGCTCTGGAAGGACAGTCGGATGGATTTCAGCGCCTCGGCGGGCTTTTCCACCTTGTCCATGTGTTTAATGTAGTTTTCTTTGGCACGGATGGTGACAAAGTTGTGCTCCTGCCCCCAGCGGCGCTGCTGCTCGATCATGGCTTCAACGCGAGCGATCTCTTTCTGTTGCTGGTTGTACTTTTTCAGCTCCGCTTCGCGGTCTTCTTCGCGTTGTTTTTGTGCCTTTGTATAGTTGCCGTTATAGAGTTTTGCGGCATGGCGCTCGATATGAAGCGTTTTTGTAGTAACGCGGTCGAGAAAATAGCGGTCATGGGAGATGACCATTACGGTGTTTTTATAGGTTGCAAGGAAGGTCTCAAGCCATTGGATGGTCTCGACGTCGAGATGGTTTGTCGGCTCGTCCAGCATCAGAATATCCGGCTCTGCCGCAAGGAGGCGCGCCAGCGCAAGGCGTGTGCGCTCGCCACCGCTGAGTTTGGAGATGTGCATTTGCTGCATATGCTCATCAAAGCCCATTTTTTCAAGCAGGCTTTTGCACTTGCCCCGGAAATAATGTCCGCCGTCCGCGTTAAATTTGTGCGTAAGCTCGCTGAATTCCTCGGTGAGGCGAATATAGGACGGGGAATCGGTGTCCGTGCGATTCGCAAGTTCATTTGCGATCTCCTCCAGACGCGATTCCATTGCAAGAAGCTTCGGAAAAGCAAGATACATATGCTCGATGGCACTCTCGCCACTGATGTCATCATTAAGATCGGCATTCTGTGCAAGAAGCCCGATCTCTTTGCCCTTGGAAACGTAAACTGCGCCCGTGTCGGCCATATATTCTCCCGTGATCAGACGGAACAGGGAAGTTTTACCCGCACCGTTGACACCGATAATTCCAAGTCGGTCACCCTCGTTGATCGAAAAAGAAATATTTTCAAGAATCGTGGTCGTGCCAAAATGGAGCGACAGATCCGTTGTGCTTAAAATTACCATGGTAACACTCGCTTTGTTTTGTACTCTACGCAAGATTGTATCATATTTAGATGGATGTGTCAAATATAGAAGAAGTTTTCGTTCATATTTTTTGCCGCTTTGGTCGAAACTATATGCAGAAAATCACGGAGGAGAAATACAATGCAGAAAAAGAAAGCTATGAACATGATGAACATTAAAAATGCGGCAATCGCGGGCATGATGGTGGGTACGGCGGTCGGCATGATGGCAAAGAGCATGATGCGCCCCAAAAAGAAAAAGATCGCGAAATCGGCAGGGAAGGCGATCGGCGCTGTCGGCGACGTTATGCACAGCGTATCTTCGTATATGCGATAATAAAAAGGACGATGCAAATGCATCGTCCTTTTGTTATGCAATTAGCCGAGTCTCTTTGCGAGAGCGTCGAGCTCTTCGTGGAGCTCTGCGGGAACGTGATCGCCGATCTGTGCGTAGAACTCACGGATGTTTGCAACGTCTTCCTTCCAGGAAGCAACGTCAACGGTGAGCAGCTCCTTGATGGTGTCAACGGTGATGCCGTCCAGACCTTCAATGTTGATGTCCTCTGCCTTCGGAACGTAGCCGATTGCAGTCTCAACAGCGTCAACTTCGCCTGCGCAACGAGCGAGGATCCAGAGGAGAACGCGCATGTTGTCGCCGAAGCCGGGCCAGATGAAGTTGCCTTCATCATCGGTACGGAACCAGTTAACGTTGAAGATCTTGGGAGCGTTGGGGATCTTCTTGCCCATGTCAAGCCAGTGCTGGAAGTAGTCGCCCATGTTGTAACCAACGAACGGACGCATTGCCATCGGGTCGCGGCGAACTACGCCGACTGCGCCTGCTGCAGCAGCAGTGGTCTCGGAAGCCATGATCGAACCAACAAAGGTACCGTGCTGCCAGCCCATCGACTGGTATACCAGCGGAGCGGTCTTTGCGCGGCGGCCGCCGAATACGATCGCGCTGATCGGAACGCCTGCGGGATTGTTGAACTCGGAAGAGATGCAGGGGCAGTTGGTAGCCATTGCGGTGAAGCGGGAGTTGGGATGAGCGCCACAGGTGGACTTATCCTTCTTGTCATACTTGGTGCAATCCCACTTGTTGCCCTTCCAGTCAATTGCGTTCGTGGGAGGATTGTTATCGAGACCTTCCCACCAAACGGTGTTGTCATCGAGGTTGTGAACAACGTTGGTGAAGATGGTGTCACGCATAGTGGTGTGGAGTGCGTTGGGGTTGGACTTCTCGTTGGTACCGGGAGCTACGCCGAAGAAGCCGTTCTCGGGGTTGACAGCCCAAAGTCTGCCATCCTTGCCGACGCGGCGCCAAGCGATGTCATCGCCTACGCACCATACCTTGTAACCGAGGTTCTGGTATACTGCCGGAGGAATGAGCATTGCAAGGTTGGTCTTACCGCAAGCAGACGGGAATGCCGCAGAGATGTACTTGACATCGCCGTTGGGATACTGAACGCCGAGGATAAGCATGTGCTCAGCCATCCAGCCTTCTTTTCTGCCGAGGTAGGAAGCGATACGCAGAGCGAAGCACTTCTTGCCGAGCAGAACGTTTCCGCCGTAGCCGGAGTTGATGGACCAAATGGTGTTATCCTGCGGGAAGTGGCAGATGTAGCGGTTCTCCTCGTCAATATCAGCGCGGGCGTGCAGACCCTTAATGAAGTCAGCGCCATCGCCGAGAGCCTCAAGAACATTATTGCCGACTCTGGTCATGATAAGCATGTTCAGAACGACGTAGATCGAGTCGGTCAGCTCGATACCGTACTTTGCAAAGTCGGAGCCTACGATACCCATAGAGTAGGGAATAACGTACATGGTTCTGCCCTTCATAGAGCCTGCATAAAGCTTGGAGAGCTTTGCATAGCACTCATTCGGCTCCATCCAGTTGTTGATGTTGCCTGCATCTTCCTTGGTAGGAGTGCAGATGAAGGTTCTGCCCTCAACACGTGCAACGTCGTTGACTGCGGTTCTGTGCAGATAGCAGTTGGGGAGCTTTTCCTGGTTGAGCTTGATCATCTCACCGGTAGAGCATGCCTCTGCGCGCAGAGCCTCTGCCTGCTCCTCAGAGCCGTCGATCCAGACGATCTTGTCAGGCTGCGTGAGAGCAGCCATTTCGTCGATCCACTTGGTAACGTGAATGTTCTTGGTCATGGTTTTTTCTCCTAAAAAATATATATATTTTTTTGTGTTATCCTATTGAAAAACAAATTTTCCTAAATAAAAATATATCACGATTTTGTCAAATTTGCAATAGTATTTTACAAAAAATCAAATATTTAACGAAGGTGTGCGAAAACCGCGGATTTTCGGCATATTTTTGGCAGTTTTACCTTGATTTTCGTATAGAAAAGCTTTGGTTCAAAAGTTTCCAGAATACAGGTGCATCATAGGAAAGGGACATGACATTGATACCGCCAAGACCAAACTTCGCAACCAATGCCAGTTTTTCAGCATACGAGCGCACATCCTCAAAACAAAGCAAGTGCCCGCGCGTATCACGGCTTACGGGAAGATCGAGAAAAGGTGTCTGCGTTACCGCGTCAAACTTCACTGTTCCCAGTTCAGGGAGGGTATCTACGCTGAGTATCTTCTTGCCGCTTTGCCCATATTCGATTGCAAAGGTCGGGATCCCGAGGAGCGTTTTGTGGAGATATGGTTTTCTATGCGGTTCGGAAAGTGTATCGTATATTCTGTCGAGCGGTGCCACAGGAGAACGCGCTGTAGTGTTGTCCCAGACGTAACTCCAAAGCAGGGAAAGGTCACCGAGATCAAGCGGTGTGCCTTCTGCCGCTTCAGGGAGTGTGGGAAGCGATAATAGCAGTCCTTTTTCCTTACAAACGCCCTCCAGCGCGATGAGAAGTTCGTTCAACTGTGCACGCTCTCCGTCTTCAGCGCAGAAAAACTGCACCTCAACGCCTCGAAAGCCGTTCTTTTCCGCAGTAGAGGTAAGGCTGCCGATAAAACGCTCGGTCGCAGCAGGAGAGGTGAGGAGTTCGGTCAATTTTCGACTACTGCGGTCACCGAGGGGATCTGCAGTATCAACTGTTAAAATTGATTCTGCGTGGTATCGTGTTGCCAAGGAAACGAGCGGCGCGGCGTTTTCTAACAAAGATACCTCGCCGTTTTGCAGGAATACAGCGTTTTGAACGTGTAGATAGGTAATATAGGGCAGGCAAGCCTCAATCTGCGCTATAGAGGCAGTTCCCGTATAAGCAGATACTACGATCGGCTCAGCATACTCCGTTTCAAAGGCAATACTCAGCACCTGTGAAGGCAGGATGCGACCGCTACATAGTTGTGGATTGTTCTGTAGCAGGGATAACAGGCTGACACCGTGCCTCTCGGCAATGCCTTGCAAAGTATCGCCGCCGCGCACCGTACAGGTGCTTTGGGGTTTGCTGATCAGCAAAGAGCGACCTTGGAGTAGTTTGGACGTTGGACCGAGTGCATTATCGGTGACGATGCGGCTTTCGGGTACGCCGTAAAGTTCGGAGATCGAATGGACGGTTTCTCCCGCAGAGACGGTATGGATGGTCATATTGCACCTCGAATATTTTTTCTATCAGTATATGCGTTTTTACGGAATGTTTACGACAGAATTGCAAATAATAGAATTATCAAACGCAAGGAGGCAATATGGGAAAGGTCAGTATTTTAAAAATTTGCGGCAGAGAGATCCTCGATTCGCGCGGAAACCCAACTGTGGAGGCGTCGGTTATGTTAAGCGACGGTACCGTGGGCGTGGCAAGCGTCCCATCGGGTGCATCTACGGGTATATATGAGGCGCACGAACTGCGCGACGGCAAAAGCAAGCGTTTTGGCGGTAAAGGCGTGCTCGAGGCGGTATGCAATATTCAAAAGAAGATTTCCTCGGCGCTCGTGGGCGTTTCGGTATACGAGCACTGTGAGATCGACCGCATCTTACGGGAGTTGGACGGCACGGAGAATAAATCCGTGCTCGGAGCAAACGCGATCCTCGCAGTCTCGCTTGCGGCGGCGCGTGCGGCGGCAAATTCTTATCACGTACCACTCTTTAAGTATCTTGGAGGCGCGACCGCGCACAATCTTCCTGCACCGATGATGAACATTCTCAACGGCGGCGCACATGCATCTAACAACGTGGATATTCAAGAGTTTATGATTCTGCCAATCGGCGCGGAGAGTTTTTCGGAGGCACTTCGCATTGGTGCGGAGATCTACCACGCTCTCGGCGGGCTTTTAAAGAAAAAGCGTCTTTCTACCGCTGTAGGTGACGAGGGAGGCTTTGCGCCAAGTCTCAACGGCGACGAGGAGGCGATCGAATTGATTTTGGAAGCGATCGAAGTAGCGGGATATGATACAGATACGGTGCGGATCGCCCTGGACGCCGCAACAAGCGAATGGTTCCGCGATGGCGTATACAGTTTGCCCAAGCGCGGCGAAACAAAGACCACAGAAGAAATGATCCACTACTGGGAGACACTTGTACAAAAGTATCCTATTTATTCTATAGAGGATGGGCTTGATCAAACGGATTTTGAAGGATGGGCACGTCTGACCGCCGCGATCGGGAAACAAACAATGCTCGTCGGCGACGACCTCTTTGTCACCAATACAAGCCGCCTGAAGCAGGGAATTGCGGCAGGTGCGGCAAACGCCATCCTGATCAAGCCGAATCAGATCGGCACACTGACAGAAACGTTGGAGGTCATCGACCGTGCAAAGCTGGATGGATACAGGTTTATCCTTTCGCATCGCTCGGGTGAGACAGAGGACACAACCATTGCCGACCTTGCAGTCGGCACTAATGCGCCATTTATCAAATCGGGTGCACCTTGTCGTAGCGAGCGCGTTGCGAAGTACAACCGCCTTCTGAGAATCGAGAGTGCACTTAACAGCTCTGCAACCTATGGAATTTAAAAAGAACCCCGCCGCTTTATGCGGCGGGGAATTTTGGAAAACCTTGAAAAAAGTGTTGACAAAGCCGTTCGGTTATGCTATTATAGTTAAGTGCTGAAAACGCCCCTGTAGCTCAGCCGGTAGAGCACATGACTTTTAATCATGGTGTCCGGAGTTCGATTCTCCGCAGGAGCACCAAGGGACTGCGTATGCAGTCCCTTTTCTTTTCAGTAACTAATTTTATCAATGAGGTGCTGTAATGAAGCTTGGCATCGTTGGTTTGCCGAACGTCGGCAAGAGTACGCTTTTTAACGCTTTGACGAATGCAGGCGCGCAGTCTGCAAACTATCCTTTCTGCACGATCGACCCGAACGTCGGTATTGTTACCGTTCCGGACAAGCGTCTGGACGTGCTTGCAGAAATGTATAACCCTGAAAAGTACACGCCTGCCGTAATCGAATTTGTGGATATCGCAGGTCTGGTGCGCGGTGCCTCTAAAGGCGAAGGTCTTGGCAACAAGTTCCTTTCACACATCCGCGAGGTAGACGCGATCGTACATGTTGTCCGTTGTTTTGAGGATGACAATATCATCCACGTAGACGGTGCAATTGATCCGATCCGTGACGTTGAAACTATCAATCTTGAGCTGATCTTCTCGGATATCGAGATTTTGGATCGCCGTATCGACCGCGTCAAGAAGGCGATGAAGGGCGACAAGTCGCTTGCGGTTGAAGTGGAACTGCTCGAACGCATTAAAGCAACCTTGGAAGAAGGCAAGTGTGCGAGAACTATGGATCTTTCCGAGGATGAGCTTGAGATGCTCGGCGACACGTCTCTCCTCACCATCAAGCCTGTTATCTACGTTGCAAATATCAGCGAGGACGAGCTCGGTGGCGACCTTTCGGACAACGAAGGCTATCAAAAACTGGCAGCATTTGCAGCTACCGAGAATTCCGAAATTCTCTCCGTATGCGCAGGCATCGAGGCAGAGATCTCCGAGCTTGAAGGAGAGGAAAAGAAAGCGTTCCTGAACGATCTCGGCATCGAGGAAAGCGGTCTTGACCGTTTGATCGCCGCAAGCTACAAGCTTCTTGGTCTTATCAGTTACCTTACCGCAGGTCCGCAGGAGGTTCGTGCTTGGACGATCACCAAGGGCACCAAGGCTCCGCAGGCAGCAGGCAAGATCCACAGCGACTTCGAGCGCGGCTTTATTCGTGCAGAGGTTGTTGCGTTTGACGACCTTGTAAAAGAGGGAAGCATGGCAGCTGCAAAAGACAAGGGCCTTGTTCGCAGTGAGGGTAAGGAGTACGTTGTCGCCGACGGCGATATTGTATTATTCAGATTTAACGTATAACTGTAAAAAGAGCCGCTCGTTTGAGCGGCTCTTTGGGTTTGTGAAATAGAATAAAAAGAGTGTCGGCGAACCGACACGCTTTTTCATTTATGAAAGAATTACTTTCTGGGGTTGGAGATTGCTGCCTGTGCTGCTGCGAGTCTTGCGATCGGCACACGGAAGGGCGAGCAAGAAACGTAGTCAAGGCCAATCTTGTGGCAGAACTCAACGGACGTGGGGTCACCACCGTGCTCGCCGCAGATACCAACGTGGAGGTTGGGGTTAGCGGGCTTACCAATGGTGATTGCCATATCCATCAGCTTACCAACACCGGTCTGGTCAAGCTTTGCAAAAGGATCGTTCTCGAAGATCTTGGTGTCATAGTAAGCATTGAGGAACTTACCGGCATCGTCACGGCTGAAGCCGAAGGTCATCTGCGTAAGGTCGTTGGTACCGAAGCAGAAGAAGTCAGCGTTTGCAGCGATCTCATCTGCGGTCAGGCATGCACGAGGAATCTCGATCATGGTACCAACCTCATACTTGAGCTCTACGCCTGCAGCTGCGATCTCTGCATCAGCGGTCTCAACAACTACCTTCTTAACGAACTTAAGCTCCTTAACGTCGCCTACGAGAGGAATCATGATCTCCGGAACAACGTTCCAGTCAGCATGCTTCTTCTGGGTGTTAATAGCAGCGCGGATAACTGCAGCGGTCTGCATCTTTGCGATCTCGGGGTAGGTAACTGCGAGACGGCAACCACGGTGACCCATCATGGGGTTGAACTCGTGGAGGGAAGCGATGATAGCCTTGATCGCCTCAACGCTCTTACCCTGTGCCTTTGCAAGTGCTGCAATGTCAGCCTCTTCGGTAGGAACAAACTCGTGGAGCGGGGGATCCAGGAAACGGATACATACGGGAGTACCCTCGAGAGCCTCGTAGAGAGCCTCGAAGTCAGCCTGCTGCATGGGAAGGATCTTTGCAAGAGCAACCTCGCGCTCTTCAACGGTCTCGGAGCAGATCATTTCGCGGAATGCGTCGATTCTGCCTTCGCCGAAGAACATGTGCTCGGTACGGCAAAGACCGATACCCTCAGCGCCAAGCTCACGAGCCTTCTTTGCATCGGTAGGAGTATCAGCATTGGTTCTGACCTTCAGCTGGCGATACTTATCAGCCCAGCCCATGATGGTACCGAAGTTGCCGGAGATCTCAGCGTCAACGGTGGGGATGATACCGTCGTAGATTCTACCGGTGGAACCGTCGATCGAAATGAAGTCGCCCTCGGTGTAGGTCTTGCCTGCGAGCTCGAACTTCTTGTTCTCCTCGTCCATCTTGATCTCGCCACAGCCGGATACACAGCACTTACCCATACCGCGAGCAACAACTGCTGCGTGAGAGGTCATACCGCCGCGAACGGTCAGGATACCCTGTGCAGCCTTCATACCCTCGATATCCTCGGGAGAGGTCTCAAGACGTACAAGAACTACCTTTTCGCCGCGTGCTGCCCATTCCTTTGCATCCTCTGCAGAGAATACAACCTTACCGCATGCAGCTCCAGGGGAAGCGCCAAGGCCCTTACCTGCGGGAACAGCGGAC
>JAZQHV010000050.1:0-47162 GCA_045540755.1 Eubacteriales bacterium | reverse complement strand
CCCTTTCCAAAAAATTTTATAAAAGTGGATTGGTATACCAATTCTCTTTTCACAAAAGTTTTACGAGGGGTGTGGGGAACGCTTTTACAAAAGCGTTCCCCACATTTTTGTTATTCCAATCTCCAGTCGATCGGCTCGGGCAGGAGCTGATTGGCCTTGGAGAAGTGGCGGCAGCCGAAAAATCCGTTATACGCCGAAAGGGGCGAGGGATGCGCCGCTGTTAAGATATGGTGTCTTGGGTTGGTGATCAGCGATGCCTTTGCCTTGGCAAACCCGCCCCACAGAAGAAAGACGATGGGCTCCTCGCGCTTGTTCAGCAGTTCGATGATGCGGTCGGTAAAGATCTCCCAGCCCATGCCGCGGTGGCTTGCCGCCGCACCGCCGCGCACGGTCAGCACTGTGTTGAGCAGGAGAACGCCGTTTTTCGCCCACGGGGTAAGGTCGCCCGTCGTCGGCATCGGCAGTCCGAGGTCGGCGGTATATTCCTTGAAGATATTCACAAGGGACGGTGGCGCCTGCACGCCCTTTTGTACCGAAAAACAGAGTCCGTGCGCCTGCCTTGGTCCATGATAGGGGTCTTGTCCGAGGATGACCGCCTTGACCGCGTGGTAATCGGTGATCTTCAAGGCGTTAAAGATGTCGTGCATGTCGGGGTAGACGGGGAAGCGCGGGTCGGCGTATTCCGCCTTCAGAAATGCGCGGATCTTCTGGTAGTATTCCTTTGCAAATTCGTCTTTTAAGAGCTCGTCCCAACTGTTTCCAAGTGATACCATACCGTCCTCCGAAAAAATGGTCTTGGCATAACGCCAAGACCATTTTAGCACAAAGAAAGCCATTCTGCAAGAGCATAGGAGATCCCAAACAAAATCGGCGGCACAATATAGAATACCGCAAGCAAAATCAGGATCACGACAAGCGGATTGCAGTCAAACGTTGGTTTTTTACCGCGCATGGTTGTATCCTTTCCGTGGATCGGAAGTTGTTTGGCAAAGAACCCCTCATCACCCGCTTCGCGGGAGCTTCCCCCGAGGGGGAAGCTATTCGTGCGCTGTAATACCTTCCCCCTCGGGGGAAGGTGTCGCGTTAGCGACGGATGAGGGGTTTGCTCCCATTCAAACTATAGTTTATCTCTATGCTCACTCCGCATAATATTTTTCCAACGCTTTGCATGCTTGCATATGCGAGAGGGATTCGCCGCGGAGGTCTATGCCGCCGACTTTGTAGGTCGCATGGCGGCGGAGGTTGTCGAGTCGCTCCCCCGCGAGGTCGGCGAGGTCTTTGTCGGGGGAGGCGGTAAGCTCGGTGAGCGTTTTTACGCCGTAGCTGCCGCAGTCATATGCGATATAGTAGATGTCAATGGCATCCGTGTTGCCGTTTGCCGCCTCCACAGAGTACCGATACATATTGTAATCCACGATGATCTTGACCGGCTCGACGAGCGAAAAGACGGTCATCAGCGCGCAGGCGGTCACCAGCGCTACGCGCATGGCGGGGAAGCGCGGTGCAAAGCTCCGCACGATGAGCGAAACGAATACCACGGCAAGCAGCACCATAAAGATCGAGGTGCCGAGGCGCAAAAAGGTCAGCCCGTAGGTGCGGATGTAGAGGAACATTTTTGCAAACGCGCTTCCGATGAGGAAGAGCGAAAACAGGCATATAAAGAGATCGAGCGCGCGTGTAAAGGGCGGGATCTTGCCCTCCTTGCGCTTGACGAACACGTCGGCGACGAAGATGGTGCCGAGGTTGAGAAGGCAGATGAGGAACATCTCGAAAAATCCGCGGCGCGCGTAGTCGGCGTAGGTGTAATCTTCGGGGAGCAGCCCCGCAAAGCCGCCGACGAGGTAGGAAAGCTGTGTCACGAGGAACACAAGATAGAGCAATGCGACCGAAAAGAGCACGGTGGAAACGATCGTGCCGTCCAAACAGGAGAGGTAGGGCTTGTGCGTGGATGCCTTCATTTGCAGTTCCTTTTTGCGGATGGCAAACAGGAGCGGAAAGACGCAAAACAGCACGCCGATGCCGAGCGTCAGGGTGACGATCAGTTCGCTTGCGTCAAAGTCGATGTTTTCGACAAAACCCTCGAACGCCTGATCCGCGCTTGCCAGCAGTACAGTCAGCACGGCAAGCAGGGGAAGCGCGAGGATCAGCGCGAGCAGCACCATGCCCACCTTTTTGCCGAAGGTGGCATTCTTTTTGCCAAAGGAGCGCGCCGTGAGCGGCATGGCACGCGCCGTCTCGCCGAAAAAGAGGTAGCAGGGCGCGAGGAGGGCGCGAAAATCGTCCATGCTCGGCGCTTTGATGCCGTAGGCGCTCACGAAAAAGATCGCCAGCGCGAGAAAGAGAGAATTGAATTTGAAAAAGGAAAATGCGGTGTTTTCATAGAGAAGAAAACTTGCGAGGATCGCGTAGGACGCGGTGAGCGAAGCGACCGATAGCACGGTCACGCGCATATTTTTGCCGAGGTAGAGGAGTGCCGCTGTGAGCAGTGCGACCGCGCCAATGGCAAAGCCGCCCTGCATGCCGCCGCCGTACACGGCGTTGCCGATGCAGAGAGAGAGCACCGCGGCGATCGCAAGGTAGACGAAATCGCGCGTGGAAACGCTTGCAAAGCGCTTTTCGGGTGCGGGGGTCACGGGAACAGCGGTTTCGGGAATCGGATTGTTCGTCATTCGTTTGTACCTCCGTCGTCAACGTATTCGAGAATGTCACCGGGCTGACAGCCGAGCACCTCGCAGATCGCCTCCAGGGTCGAAAAGCGGATCGCCTTTGCCTTGCCCGTTTTTAAGATCGAGAGGTTTGCCTGCGTGATGCCGATTTTTTCGGCAAGTGCGCCCGAGGAGATCTTGGCCTTTGCCATCTCCACGTCGAGATTGATTCGGATAGACATAGTCAGTGGCTCCTTTCTGCGCGAAAAGCGGCGATGCCGTTTAAAAGCAGCGTTACGCCGACGAGGACGGCGGCGGCGAGCAGTATCGCGTCAATGGTATCGTAAATGGCAGATGCATCGTGCATTTCGCAACGGCGGCGGAGCTCACAAAACTGTGATAACAGGGAGAATGTGCAGAGCCCTAAACTGCCGACCGAAAGAAAGTATGCGGTGCGGCGTGTACGTGCAAGAATCGCAAGGATCGCCGCGATCCACGTAAGCCCCCCGAGTACAAGACTGAGAACGTTATATTCCATAGCGGCCTCCTTATATCGTCATGTCGTTCTCATCCTTGAGGACGACGGCGGCGGCAAAGCAGTTTTTCACCACGCGCACGATCAGCGTGATGAACGCCGCGCAGACCGCAAGCAGGTAAAAGGGCATATACCAGTAGCCTGCCACGGCAAAAATGACTGTGGCAAAAAAGAGCAGAATGCCCACCACGCGCAGTAGCGTCACGTTTACGGGGAGGAACACCTCGCCCGAAAGAATGTTGCAAAGCAGTTTCCACATGCAGACGAGTACGCCTGCCGCAAAGGGGAGGATGGTATAAAAGGTAGTCAGGATCGGTGTGACGATCGCCGCGGGGCGGTCGAAGGTCTCGACAAAGAGGTATGCCAGTCTCGGTGCGTAGAAGGCAAGAAAAACGAGAAGTCCTCCGAGGATGCCGAGGGCAACGAGGGTGAGGAGCGCACTGCGGTCTTTTTTCATGGTGAAATCTTCCTTTCGGTGGTTTTACGCCTACAGAATAGCATAGGTTTTATCGTTTGTCAATAAAAACTTTGCGAAAAACAGAAAAAATATTTTTGCGTGACCGTTGCACTCCCTGTCGTTTTATGATATAATGAAGAAAAAAGGAGGGATCGGTATGGGAGAATATTATATGCCCGATTATTACTATGATCTGGAGGATGCGCTTGCGCTCGGACTCGGTGCAGGCGTTATGACGCTGTTGCTTGCATTTTACGCTATTGCGTTGTTGCTTGCCGTTGCACAATACGTTGTCAATGCTATTGCGTATTACCGTATGGCGAAAAAGACGGGCGTGCCCCGTGCGTGGCTGGCGTTTATCCCCGTTGCCGACGTGTATCTGGTCGGCAAGCTTGCCGAGGTGAGCAATTCCAAAAAGCATGCCAAGCGGATGCTGATCACCTATTGCATCTTCCTCGGTACGATGATTCTGTACTTCTTTGCCTTTGGATTGCACATGGTGCTTTTCGCAGGCGGAGACGATCTTTCGGCGGCGCCGCTCTTTTTCGGCGCGGCACTTCTGATGCTTGCCGCTTCTATCGTGTTCTCGGTGTTTTCTTACATTGCACTCTATCGCATCTGTGAGAATTTCGGCAGAGAAAACGCGATCGGCTGGTTCCTCGGCATTTTGCTCGGCGGTACTTTCTGTTCTTCCATTGTAGCGACCGTGCTTCTGATCATCCTTTCCTGCAAAACGCCTGCCGCTTCGCAGACACCCACGGTGGCGGCACCGCCCCCCCAGACCGACAGCGTATTTTAAAGAAAAAACCTGCAAACGCAATGCGTTTGCAGGTTTTTGTTTTTACTCCAGCACTACCTTGGGATGGTATGCGGTCCTTGCCGCATTTGCAAAGGTGTCGGTCACGGCTTTGCCATTCTCGACTTCTGTGAGCGTGGGGCAAAGGGTAAATGCGGTTTTACCGACAAGCCCGAGCACATCCTTGGGGACTGCAAGCTCGATGAGCGTGCCCACGCCTTCGTGGGAAACGGCAACGCCTGTGCCGCTGTGCGTGCCGACGGTGTAGCTTCCGTCTGCGCCGACGGTTACGGTGACCGAGCCGTTCAAGAGCAATGTGATGCTGTCTCCGTTCTCGGCGGTGGCATCGAGGCGGGAGAGCAGGAAGTAAACGTTGTCCTTGTCATGTGCGACCTGCACGGCGATCTGCGCCTGTGTTTCACTGCCGACAAAGAGCGCGTCGGTGTTGTATGCCCAATCGTCGGTGTAGCCATCCACAAGCACGGCGAATTTCTGTGCATTGATGCGGTGATTGAGATAGGAGTGGACGAGCTCGATGCCGTACTCATAGGTCGTGGTCGTCTCGCCCGTTTCCGTATCCGTTGTGGTAACGGCGGTCTCGAGCTGTCCTGCGGAGATGATCTCGTGAGAACCGACAAGCTCGCTCGAGCCCCACATGCCGCCGGCACCCGGTACGGCAATGTACCGCTCGTTTGTAAAGGCGGTACCCTTGGGGTCGCCCATTTTGTAATACTGCTTGCCTGCCCAGTGGTAGGTCAGGTAGACCTCGCCGGAGGGGAAGGTGGCAAGGTAGGGACCTGCCGCGTCAAAAACGCTCTTATGCGCGGTGTCGGGGCCGTCCTCTGTCAGCGCAAGAGAAGCCCAATCGCCGCCTACCTCGCTCGTTGCAAAGGAGAAGTCAAACGTCTGATCGAGCTGACGCACCTCCGCGCCGAGCAGGGAACGTCCGTCGTAGAGTCTCGTGACGGCGGGCATCTGTCCCGCAAAGTAGGGGAGCAGTGCGTGCAAGCGCCCTCCCTCTTTGTTTTGACCGTAGGAATCGCCGATGTACTCGTTGTATACACGGTGGAAAATATAGCCGCTTTCCTTGCCCTCCTCGATGCTCGGTGACCACGTGTGTCCGTTGTCGGTGGAGGAGATCATCGACACGCCCGCCGAGCGGATGTTGTAGTCGTAGCCGTAGCGTGTCATATAGGGCGCGGGATTCGACCAGTAGATCTCTACCTGCCCGTCGGCACGTTGCCAGATAAACGGCTCCCACACCTGTCCAACGGTGATCTGCTCGTAATCGCTCCACGTGATGGTGTTGTCCTCGCCGACCGTGCCGCGCATAAGGTAGATGCCGCTATAGTCGGGGTAGTCGTGGTATCCGTGATTTGGACGCACGGCGAAGACGTAGAGGATCTCGCCGTTTTGGAGTACGCAGGCATCGGGGTTCACGCCGACAAGGCGGTCGGTCGTGCCTGCAAGCGGTCCGTCCGTGTAGGTGATGACCTTGTCCTCGGTGTTGTTCTGGAACATAATGGTCGGCGCGTTCCAGTGGATGCTGTCCTCGCTTGTGGCGATATAGGTGTGCGCGCCGAGGGTGTTGACGTGGTGCGCGAGAATATAGAGGTCGTCCTTGACCTTTTTGATGCGCGGGTAAAAGGCAAGGCGGTAGCGGTGGTGGTCTTCCTTGGTGAGATCCACCGTTTCGCGGTAGTTGACCTCGACCGAGGACGTGCGGAAATCGTCCTCTGCGTGGCTGCCCTCTTCGCTTTTTGTGTTCAGCACCTTGATGGAAAGGGGACGGTTCTCCGCCGTTTCGGGGCGTGCGGCACGCACACCGTGCTTGGCGGCGCAAACTTTGCCGTCAAAGAGCGTTACGGTCAGCACGCTGCTGTCGAGCGCATCGGTGTCCGCGTCCGTAATGCCAAGCTCCGCGAGGGAGGCGACAATGCCGTCGCCGCGCGGCGTGGAAAGGGTCACGGCTCCGCTTTCGGCATCCACCGAGGCGACCGTGGCGGTCACTGTTTCACCCGCGACGGAGCACCGCAGGGTCTGCAGTACGCGCAAAAGACCGATGTCGGTGTCCCGATCCTGCAACAGATCATGCAATAGGGTGAGCGCATCGGAGATGTCCACGATGCCGTCGAGGTTTGGATCGTGGTATCCGTAGGGAACTGCTGTTGCCGCTACGGTGAGCGCAAGGCAAAGCAGTATAAGAAGAAGTAACTTTTTCATGGGGTCCTCCTCGGTTTATTGGAGTACGACGCGCGGATGCCGCGCGGGGGTATCAGCGTGGGTGAGTTTGTCGGTGACCAAGCTGTCGCCGTCCTTGTTGATCAGCGCAGGTGCCAGCGTAAAGGAGTCTGCCGTCTGCAAGCCGAGCACCTTCTTCGGAATGGCAAGCTCGGTCAGCACGCCTTCCGCATGGCGGACGGAAACGCCGTCTCCGCTGTATGCGCCGACGGTGTAGCCGCCGTCCGTGCCGATCGCCACGGTGACGGAGCCGTTCAGCACAAGGGAAACGCTGTCGCCGTCGGTCAGCGCCTCGTCGAGACGGGAGAGCAGGAAGTAGACGTTGTCCTTATCGTGCGCGACCTGCACGGCAAGCTGTGCCTGCGTTTCGCTGCCGACGAAGAGCGCATCTGTATTGTTTGCCCAATCATCGGTATAGCCGTCCACGAGCACGGCGAATTTCTGCGCATTGATGCGGTGGTTAAGATAGGAACGGTTCAGCACAAGGTTGCTTGCCGTGACCGTGCCGGAGGCATCGGTCACTTTTTTCTGGTTGGCATTGATGACCTCGTGTCCCGAGAGCATCGTGCTCGAGCCCCAAAAGCCGTTGTCATTTGCAAAAACGGCGTTTTCGGTCGGCTCATGCGTCTGTCCCTCGGCATCCATCATGCGGTAGCGATATTTCACTCCGCGACAGTAGTTCAGCAGGACTTCGCCCGACGGGAAGCGCACAAGGTAGGGGGAAACGCCCGAAAAGTTGTCGGCAAGATCGCAATTCGGCGATGCCTCGGAAAATCCCAGGCTCTTCCACACGCCGTTGGCATCCGAAACGTCGGTTTCAATGGTGAATTGCAGAGCCAGCGAGCGGATCTCTGTGGCGAGAAGCGTTTTGCCGTTGACCAGTCGGCACACGGCGGGCATTTGACCGCCGAAATAGGGCAGGGCGCCCAGTTCCTTTTGCAGCGGATGTACGCGCGTGCCGAGGTAGGCGTTCATCACCCGTGTTGCCATGTAGTAGTTTTGGTCGCCCGGTTGCACGTCGGGCACCCACGTCTCTCCGCCGTCAAAGGACTGCACCATCAGCACGCCGGCTGAGCGGATGGTGGTGTCGTAGCCGTACTTTGTCATGTACGGCGCGGTACCGGACCAGTATACCTCGAGAACACCGTCGGCGCGTTGCCAGATGTACGGCTCCCAACCGGGACCCGTGTAAATGCGCTTCGGTGCGCTCCAGACGACCTTATCGTTTTCGTTCAGCGTGCCGCGCGTAAGGTAGATCCCGTTCATATCCCAGTAGGGGGCGTAGTTTTCGTCATAGCCGTGCGACGGGCGGATGTAGTATACGCATAGGATATCCCCGTTGTCTAAGACCAGAGCGTCGGCGTTACAGCCATAGAGGGCGTCCTTTTCATGGTCGGTGCCGACCAGCGGCCCATCGGTATGGGTAAAGTGGTGCAGATTGGCGTTGTACAGTACCTCGGGGGTGTCCCAGGTCACGCAGTCCTTGGAGAGCGACCAGTACAGATGCGGTCCGACCTGCCCGCTCATGAAAAAGAGAATGTACAGATCCTCGCGCAGTTTTTTTATGCGCGGATACCACATATTGTTAAAACGGAAGTGTCCCATGGTCTCTGTTGAGAGTACGACCGTGTCGCGAAAACTCGATTCCATCGAAGCGGTGAGAAAATCGTCCTTGACGTGGCTACCCTCTTCGCTTTTTGTATTCAGCATTTTAATGGAGAGGGGGCGGTCGTTTGCACCGTTTGCGGGCAGACGGGCAGAAAGCCTTGCGGCGTAGACGGTTGCGTCAGCGCTGTGCGGCTTTTGCACGGTCAGAATGGCGGGGAGGCTGTCCAGCGTGGCGGCATCGGCGGTGTCGTCCAGACCGAGCGCGGCAAAGGAGGCAACGATCCCGTCGCCCGCCGTGGTGGAAAAAGTCACGGTCTTTGCGGCGGTGTCTACGGTGCAGACGGTTGCGTTCAGCGCTTTACCCGTAACGGCGGCGCTTGTGGTCTGCACCGCGCGCAACAGGGAGAAGCCCTCTTCGCCGCGCAGAAAACTGCGGAGCGCGGAGAGCGTATCCGAGACTGTCACAAGACCGTCCGCATCGCGGTCATAGTAGCCGTACTGCGGCTCGGCGGCGACTGCGGAGCAGAGTAACAAAACGCAAAGCAATATGGAAAAGAATAGCTTTTTCATAAAGAACTCCTGTATATTGTTGCTTTTAGTGTAGCATATCCCAAAAGAGTTGTCAAACCGAATACAAAAGAACACACATTTTGCAGAGTTGACAAACACGGGGCAATTTGTTACCATATTATTATAAATTGCGAGGAGAGCATGATGAAAAAAACGTTCATATTTATAATAGCATTCTGCCTGTGCTTTGCATTGCCCGTGCTTGCACAGGAGCACTTTCTTGCGGGTAGCGATGCGGTATGCTTTGTCGCGGGTGCCGACGGAAACGATGCAAACGCGGGCACGTCGGCGGCACCCTTTGCCACGCTTGCACGCGCTTACGAGGCGCTTGCGGCGGCGGGCGGCACGGTCGTTGTTACGGGCGAAGTGCCGTTTATCGCGGGTCCTGTTCCCGCGGCGGGCGGCGCGGTGCTGTACACCTCCGTGTACGGCGGCACGGACTACCGTGAGAGCGGTGCAAAGCTTGTGCTGAATGAGAAAACGCAGTATGCAAGCGACACCTTCTTCGAAAACGTTCACATTTCCGCGATAAGATCCAACAGCTCGATCGCAGGCGGCTTTCACAACCTCGGCTTTGGCTACGGCATCACCGTGACCAACGGTACGGGCACGGAGGACTTCATCTACCCCGTCATTGTCGGCGGATACGACTCCCCTGCGGCAGACGTGACCGAGATCGACCGCGACTGCGCCGTGTACGTCTGCAGCGGTACGTTCGCAAAGGTGTACGGCGGCAACCGCCGCAATACGAAGGCGGAGGTGCTCTCGCATCTTACGGGGGATCTCGCTGTGATCATCCGCGGCGGCAGCTTTACCCACTCGTCCGTGTTGGAGGCGTCGGGCATGAACGTGCTTGGCGGCAGACTGTACGTAGAGATCAGCGGCGGCGAGTTTGCGGGCACGCTGGTTGCCGTCGGCCGTCTCGGCACGATCGACGCTACCACGGCGTGGAAGCCCGATGCCGATTACACGGCAGACGTGCTTGTCCGCATCACGGGCGGCAACTTCCAAAAGCGCTTCCGCCTGGCACAAAGCGATCTTTCCGCGATCTGCCTCACCTACCCGCCGCTCGGCGATGCCACCGTGGAGATCACGGGCGGCACCTTTGCGGATTACACGGTCGGCTACGGCATGGCGGGACAGGTACTGCTTCGTTATGATCCCACGGTGCTTTCGCTCGATCGCACGGCGGGCTTTGCAACGCATACCACCGTTACGGGACCTGCCGCGGCGGAGACCGAGAAAGTGCAGTTCCTCAACCCCATCGGCGACAAGGCAGACCCGTACGTGATCCAAAAGGACGGGCTGTACTATTACTGCTTCTCCTCGGCGGGCATCGGCGTTGCCGTACACGGCAATATCCCCTTCGGCACGCTTTCCACGCAGTTCCGCAGGGTGTTTACCCCCGATATGACCGATATCGCCATGGCGAAAAAGGAGTATTGGGCACCCGAGCTCCATTATTTCGATGCGGAGACCGTCGGTGCGGAGAACGCGGGCTGGTATATCTATTTCGCGGCCGATGACGGGGATAACTACAACCATCGCATGTACGTTCTGCGTGCCACCGATCCGGAAGATCCGATGAGCGACTACGAGATGCTCGGCAAGATCACCTCGCCCGACGACCATTGGGCGATCGACGGCACCGTGATGGTGCTTGGCGGCAAGCTCTATTTCATCTGGTCGGGCTGGGAGGGCACTACCAACGTGGCGCAGGATATCTACATTGCGCCGATGAGCGATCCGTGGACGGTCTCGGGCGCGCGCGTGCGGCTGTCTAAACCCGAGTATGCGTGGGAGACACGCGGAGGCAGTCCCAAAATCAACGAGGGGCCGCAGATCCTGCAGGAGGGCGGCACTACGCATATCATCTATTCGGCAAGCGGCTCGTGGTCGCGCTACTATTGCTACGGTGCGCTCACCCTGATCGGGGACGATCCGCTGAACCCCGCGCATTGGTACAAGAGTCCGACGCCTCTCTTTGAGTCGGGCAACGGCATCTACGGCACGGGTCACGGCTCCTTTGTCAAAGACATGGAGGGCAACCACTGGATGTTCTATCACGCCAATCACTCCACGACCGTGCCTTCGGGCTCGACCTGGTGGGCAGAGCGCGAGACCTATGCAAAGCGGTATTCCTTCGTGCAGAAGACGATCGGCGACAAAACGGTCACTTATCCCGATTTCGGCACGCCTGCGGCATATCAGGGGGCGCAGAGCATCACTACCCGCGTAACCGACTACCATGCTGAGGGGGCACACCTTTGGTCGCTTTTTATGAAGAGTGAAACGGGTACAGCACGACGCTGTTACGTCTGCGGCGAGACCGAGGACGTCCGCATGCTGTTTGCTCCCACGCTTTCGGGCGAGATGTATGACCGCATGGCGGCACGTGCGGGCGAAAATGCATTCACGTTGCTTTGCCGCACCCGTGCGGCAAGCGTGACCGATGCGCTCTTACCGTACACTGCGGAGACCTTGCCTGTGGCGGAATACGCTTACGCGGCGCGCGGCGCATTCCTTGCGCCCGTGACCGTGCAGGAAAAGGACGGCGAATATACCGTAACGCTTCCCGTGACGGATGCGGAGGCGATCGTGCTTTCCGCCGTGCCGCTCGTTACCTACGGCGACACCGATGGCGACGGGCAGCTCTCGCTGCTCGATGCACTGCGCATTCTGCGTGCGATCCTTACGGAAGTAGACTTTGACGTCGCCTGCGCTGACATGAACGGTGACCTGTCTCTTTCCGTCTCGGACGTGCTCCTTGCGCTACAAGAACTGCTAAACTGAAAAGTGAGCGGAATTTTCCGCTCACTTTTTTTCGGAAATCGCCGTTCTGCGCTTGTTTTCGACCCGATATTGTGCTACAATAGGGTGTCAAAAAAACAAGGAGGAACATCACGATGACTTATGTGATTGCAGATATACACGGTGATTTCGACCGCTATACCGCCATGCTGGAGAAGATCAATTTTGACGAGGACCGCGACGTTTTGTTCGTGCTCGGTGACGTGATCGATTACGGCGAGGGGGGATTTCAGATCCTGCTCGACATGTGCGCGCGTCCGAACGTCTACCCCATTCTCGGCGAGCACGAGGTAATGGCATTGCCGCTACTGCAAAAGCTCGGTGCAGATGCCTCGATGGAGAAGGTCGCCGCCTTCGATCCCGTGACCATGCAGGATTTTATGGCGTGGGGAAAGAATGGCGGACAGGAGAGCGTACGCGCCTTTCTCGCGCTCGACAAGGAGGATCGCGAGTGGCTGCTCGAATACTTCGAGGAGTTCATGCCCTATGAGGAGATCGAGGTCGGCGGCAAGACGTACGTACTCGTGCATGCGGGACTCGATAACTTCTCGGAGTCGCGCGATCTGGAGGAGTATGACATCGAGGAGCTGACCACCGTTTCGCCCGACTATGCGCGCCCGTATTTTAAGGATAAGATCCTTGTGACGGGGCACAAGCCCACCGTGGAGATCCATCCCGGCTCTAAGGGAAAGATCTTCAAGCTGAACAATCACATCGCCATCGACTGCGGAGCTGCATACGGCTTGCCGCTCGGCTGTCTGTGCCTCGACACCATGGATGAGTTTTACGTAGAATAGATCACTTCAAAACGCAAGCATTCTGAAGCGGTGGAGGGGCGTGCACCCGCAGCACAAAAGGAATCTCCGATGCCTGACGACCTAAAGGGCGCTCACCGCAGTCGCCCCTGTAAGGAGTAAAAAGGTCGGTGCATGTTTGCCCCTTTTTACGGAAGCGCAAAAAAGCGAAGGGAATAGGGTTGTCCCCTAATGGACAACTTTTAGAAATACGGCATGTCTCGAAAGAGGTATGCCGTATTTTGCGTTATTTGTGGCTACAAATGTAGTTCTTGTCGGGAAAATGACAAGGCAAAGATGAACATAAAAAAGGCTCCCTTGTGTAAAGGGAGCTGTCAGCGAAGCTGACTGAGGGATTGTTCCACGATGTGATCAATATATTCACAAACACCTCGAAAGTTCTTACGTATTTCTGTATTTGGTATTCTGATAACTGTCAATCCGTATTCTTCAAGAAAAGCGGTTCTTTCTTCATCGTACTGCTTTCCTTTTTCCGTATAATGTCCTGAACCGTCAAGCTCAATAACAAGCTTTGCTGTTGCGCAGTAAAAATCTGCGATATACCTGCCAAGAACCTTTTGACGAGAAAACCGGACAGGATATGTGCGCAGGAAATCATACCAAAGGCATTTTTCTTCTTTAGTCATATTCTTTCGCAGCATTTTTGCGGTCGGAACAATGTCTTTATTATGTTTTCTCTGCATTACAATCCCTCCGTCACGCTACCGCGTGCCACCTCCCTTTACACAAGGGAGGCGTTTATCAATCTATACGTTTCTCGATAAATTGATATTGGGTTTTTCAAATGTCAAATTTACTTACGGTAAAAGGATATCTTCTCGTGTCATTTGGCGTTCCAACCAATCAAAAAGTTGATTTATTCTATTCTCATCTTCTTTTATCAGCTTGATTTCGTCTAAATGGAACCACCAAAATGAATTTACATAGCGGAATAGAATTGGAAAAGCAGTTTTTTCAGAAGAACTAAAGCTGTATGTTTCTTGAATATAACCTATATTCTCCAAAAACAAGTTCATTCTAAGATTGTCTAATTCCTCATCGTAAAAGTACAATCTGCTGCCCTTCTCGCCAATGAGTCGGGTATCCGAAATACCCCAAAGAGCTTCTCGTACAGCGTAATTCAGTATAGGCTCTTTGCCACACAAATTAAAATCAATCAATCCTACGAAATTGTTATCACTGTCAAGAAGAATATTACTATCATTCAAATCGGCTTGAAAACACGATGTGGGTAACGAGTAATATACCTTTTTCAAATCATCTTGCCTTTTATAAAACAGACTTAAAAGCGCCTCAGCCCTTGACAAATATGCCGGGATGTTATTGCGCACATAATTTACAAAAGCAACTGCACATTCAGTTGCTTCATCGGTAGTATCGGGAGCGCAAAAGGGTTCCAGCAAGCAATAGGCAGAAGCCCAATCCAACATATCCAATTTTGCAGATGCAATCTTCCCCAAAGACCTCATAACATCAGGTGTGAAGCAATCGTGCCCTTGTGCATCCTTATACTTGTCTTTTTCGATGTGTTCGGCGGTTTCGTAAATAGAATACTCTTCAGCATAAGTATAGTAATCTCGTCCGTCTTTTGTATCACAATGAAGCAGTTCACCATTGAGGTTAGGAAGAACGGTAGGACAATACAGACCGATTTTGCGATATTCATTCATCAAGGCAAACCAACCCTCGATTCTGTGCCTGTTGCTAAATGTATTCGATAGATGTTTTATTACGAGTTTACGATGTCCATCGTCAACAATATGTACTTTTCTATAATCATCATCTCCACGACACAAATCTAATGTCTTTATGTCAACGACCTCTGTATCGTAATAAAGAGATATGGGGTATTCCATTATTCGTATGTACCTTCTTCAAAAACTATTTGGATTCGCAGTTTGTTTTGTCCATTCGATAAATTTTTATTTATTCGTCTGCTTTGTTGATGTTCCGCTTTTTTATTTTACCGCCCACAGAATGGCGATGCACCACAGGGTGGTGAACAGAGTGATCTTGGCAAGCAGACCCATATGCTCCTTGGTCTTGTGGCGGATGAGAAACATGGTGAGCAGGGTGCCGAGCCCGCCGCCGACCATCGAAAAGCGCACGAATACCTTTTCGGGGATGCGGCGGATGGAGCCGCGCGGCAGTTTGCTGATGGATTTGTCGTAGACTACCACGCAGGCGGCGATCAGATTGACGAGGGCGAGATAGCCTAGGAATGTATAGGTGATATATTCTGTCATAGTATCCTCGGTGTTTGCTTCAGATGGTCGTAATCGCCCGACAGCGTGATCGCGTAGGCACGCTCGGCGTAGAAGGTCTTTACGTACTGTGCCCGCGCCGTCGCAGAAAGCTTTTGTACGGCGGAGGGCTTGGTCAGGATCTCGATAGCATGCTTTTCTGCCAAAGCGGCGCGGCCGCGCTCTCCCATGGCAAGCACGCGCGTGTATAGCACGGGGGCATCCATATCCTCGGCGCGCACGCCGAGCAAGGTATAGAGGATACACCGCGCGATCTCGGCATCGGTGTAGCGTGCGGTCGCCGCCGCATCGAGTAGTGAAGCGATGCTCTTTGCGTTCTTTGCCGCTTTGGCGATATGCCCGGAAAGTCCACCGCCCGCAAAGGCAACGTCGCTCCTGCTTTCGGCAAACTTCAAAAGCACCGCGCCTGCGAGTTTTTCGTAATCGGGGGCGAGGAGTCCCTCCTTTTGGGCCGACTCCAGTACGGCATATGCCGCCTCGGGCATGCCGCCCTGTAGAGCATTGAGCCCATGCGCGGCATAGGCATCGCGTAGCACACTTGCTGAGGCAAAACCGCCCGCGCCGCTCTTGTAGTCCCCTTTGCGCAGGACGGTGTAGGGGCGGAGCGCGGCGCCGCTTTGCTCGATGGCGCGCAGATATTCGATGGCGAGGATGTCGTTTGGCATTTTGGGTGCTTCCTCGCCGTATACTTCTTCATATACGCGGGTATAGAGCCGCGTTTTGCTGACCGTTTCATCCTTTGCCGCGGCAAGAGCCTCGCGGAATTCGTCGCTGTCTAAGCGACGGCGCTTGGTGATGAGCGCGTCGAGGTCTCCACACTCACTGCCGAAGGCGAGGACGTCCGCACCGATCTTTACGGCGATCTCTACGCCTGCACGGGCAAAGATACCCGCAGGTGCACAGGAAAAGGGAAAAGGGAGCTCCAAAACAAGGTCTGCACCGCAGGCGATCGCCGCCTCCGCACGCACGTAGGGCGGCGCGATATAGGGCGCACCGCGCTGGGAAAAGATACCCCCGAGGATCACGGTGATGCATGCTTCTTTGCCAAAGGCGTTCCGCACCTGTTCGATCTGGTAAGCGTGTCCGTCGTGGAACGGGTTGTATTCGGCTATAATTGCGACGTGCATGATTTCTCCTCCTCGTTTTTTTATAGTATATCACAAATTTTGCCTTTTTTGTTGAAATTCGTAAAAATAAGGTGTATAATATTATAGTTAAAAAATAATTATAAGTTTTGGAGGTATTTTCCATGAATGTACTCGTTGTAAATGCCGGCTCCAGCTCGCTGAAGTATCAGCTCTTCGACACCACCGCAGGCGTGGTCAAGGCAAAGGGCCTTTGTGAGAGAATCGGTATCGACGGCAAGATCAAGCACACAAACCTCGAGACCGGCGCGGTCTACGAGAAAGAGATCGAGATGGCAAACCACACGGTTGCCACCAAGATCGTCATTGATGCGCTGACCAGCGCAGAGTACGGCAGTGTAAAGGACATGGCAGAGATCGAGGCAGTCGGTCACCGCGTGGTCCATGGCGGCGCGTACTTCTCCGAGTCGGTGCTCGTTACCGATGAGGTCATGGCAAAGCTCGAGCTCTGCCGCGACCTTGCGCCTCTGCACACCCCTGCGCACATCATGGGCATTCAGGGCTGCACCGAGGCTATGCCCGGCACGCCTCAGGTTCTCGTATTTGACACCGCGTTCCACACGGCAACCATGCCCGAGTACGCATATACATATCCGCTCGAATACGATCTGTGCCAGAAGTATGCCATCCGCCGTTACGGTGCACACGGCACCTCGCATCGCTACGTTGCAGGCGAGTGCGCAAAGCTGCTCGGCGGCGCAGAGGGCACCAAGATCGTAACCTGCCACCTCGGCAACGGTTCCTCCATCTCGGCTGTCAAGGACGGCAAGATCCTCGACACCTCCATGGGCTTTACGCCCCTTGCAGGTATTGAAATGGGCACGCGCTGCGGCGATATCGACCCCGCGATCGTTCCCTTTGTCATGGATAAGACCGGCATGACTCCCGATGAGATGAACAACTACATGAACAAGAAGTGCGGCTTCCTCGGCGTTTCGGGTATTTCCTCCGACTGCCGCGACGTTGCAAACGCAGCGAAGGAAGGCAACCACCGCGCACAGCTCGCTCTGGACATCGTTGTATACGAGATCCAGAAGTTCATCGGCGCGTATACCGCGGCAATGGGCGGTCTGGATGCGATCGTATTCACCGCAGGCATCGGTGAGAACGACAGCAACATGCGTGCTCGCGTTTGCGAGGGTCTCGCATTCATGGGCATCGACTTTGATACCGAGAAGAATGCAGGTCGCTACGGCGAGGCTACCGAGCTGACCAAGGCAGGCTCCAAGGTCAAGGTGTTCATGATCCCCACCAACGAGGAATTGGTGATCGCCAAAGACACCGAAGCTATTGTTAAAGCACTGTAAAACGAAAACAAAAGTTTTTGAAACGCAGTCTGCACCGCAGTAGCAGGTACTCGTCGTAAGACGAGGACGAAATGCGTGGGAACCGCAAGTTAACAACCGTAGGCAGACGGACACGCATTAGACACCGAAGCTATTGTTAAAGCACTGTAATTACAGAAAAAGCACCCAAAAGGGTGCTTTTTGCATGAGTGATAAATTGGAGTTTGAACGTGTAGTGTTCCAAACCGTAGGGGCGATTATAATGCGACTGCAGGTCGCTATATCGCCACGCGGGCGACTACCGGTCGCCCCTACAAAGTTTGATTGGCGTTTAACCTGTAATTTCCCGTTGCCTTTTGTTTGCAATTGTGCTATAATAACCACAAAATTTTCATAAGGCGGTATTGCGATGAAACTGACCGAGCTTTTTAAACAAGATAAGTTCTCCCTTTCCTTTGAGGTCTTTCCGCCAAAGACGGATACCGCCTTTGACACTGTAAAGCACGCGACCGAGGAGATCGCGGCGTTGCGCCCCGCGTTTATGAGCGTGACCTACGGCGCAGGCGGCGGCACCAGTCGCTACACTCTTGAAATCGCAAAAAACATCAAGCAGACCTACGGCGTGCCGACGCTGGCGCACCTGACCTGCGTTTCTTCTACCAAGGAGACGGTTGCCGCACGCATTGCCGATATGCGCGCTACGGGTATTGAAAATGTCATGGCGTTGCGCGGCGACCTCACTCCCGAACTTGTGAACAGCGACCGCAGCGAATGGGATTACCGCAACGCGGTTGACCTTGTGCGCGAGCTGCGCGAAAGCGGCGCGGATTTTTGCATCGGCGGCGCATGCTATCCCGAGGTGCATCCCGAGAGTGCCACACAGGCAGAGGATATCCGCTACCTCAGGGAAAAGGTGGACGCGGGCTGCGACTTCCTCACCACGCAGATGCTTTTTGACAACAATCTTCTCTACAATTTTTTATATAAGATCCGTGAAGCGGGCATCACCGTACCCGTGGTTCCCGGCATTATGCCCATCACCAGCGGCACGCAGGTTGATCGCGCTATCAAGCTTTCCGGCTCCTTTATGCCCCAGCGCTTCAAGAGCCTTGTGGACAAGTTCGGCGCAGATCCCGCCGCGATGAAGCAGGCGGGTATCGCCTACGCCACCGACCAGATCATCGATCTGTTTGCAAATGGCGTGAAGAACGTGCATGTCTATTCCATGAACAAGCCTGACGTTGCGGCCAAGATCCTTTCAAATCTTTCGGAGATCCTGAAATGATCCGTACAGAGGAATTTGCGCCGCCGCCGATCCGCCGCCGCGAGATCCTCCGCTATGCGGGTGTCAAAGAGGAATCCCCCGAGCTTGCCGCGCTGCTGGACGAATGTCTTGCCGAACTTGGCGATGCGCTTTGCTACAAGGTCTGCTATGACGAGTATCCGTTTCTCCGTGAGGAGCGGTCGATCCACCTCGGCTTTGCCGAGGTCCCCTCAAACGATCTGCTAAGGAATCTTGCCGGCTGCGATGCCGCCGTTGTGTTCTGCGCGACCGTAGGACTCGGCATGGATCGCCTGATCGCGCGCTATTCGCGTACCTCTCCCGCAAAGGCACTTTTGTTTGAAGCCATCGGCAACGAGCGCATCGAGAGCCTTTGCGATGCCTTTTGCGCCACGCAGAAGGCAACTGCCCCGCGCTTTTCGCCCGGCTACGGCGACCTGCCGCTTGCGGTGCAGCGTGATATTTTCTCCGCACTGGACTGTCCGCGACGAATCGGAGTCAGCCTTGGTGACAATCTGCTGATGACGCCGCAAAAGAGCGTCACTGCTATTTTAGGAATTAAAAAATGAACATTTTAGACTTTTTAAAAGAAAATATCCTCTATCTTGACGGCGGCATGGGCACGCTGTTGCAGGCAGAGGGACTTTGCCCCGGGGAACTGCCCGAGGACTGGAATCTTACGCATCCCGAGGTCATTACCCGCCTGCACAAGGCGTATTACGATGCGGGCAGTAACGTGGTCAACACCAACACCTTCGGCGCGAATGCGCTGCAGTTTTCGCCTGCGGCGCTCGAGGAGATCGTGCGCGCTGCCATCGAAAACGCGCGCCGTGCCGCCGCCGAAAGCAGCGGTACGCAACCGAAATGGGTGGCACTCGACATCGGTCCGACGGGCAGGATGCTGAAGCCGTACGGCGACCTCGACTTTGAGGACGCGGTTGCCGCCTTTGCCGTGACGGTGCGCCTTGGCGCAAAGTACGGCGCGGATCTTGTGATGATCGAGACGATGAATGACAGCTACGAGACCAAGGCGGCGGTGCTTGCCGCTAAGGAGAACTGCGATCTGCCCATTTTTGTTTCCAATGCCTACGGCGCAGACGGCAAGTTGATGACCGGCGCAGATCCCGCGGCGATGGTCGCACTGCTGGAGGGCATGGGCGTAGACGCCATCGGCGTCAACTGCTCGCTCGGCCCGAAGGCACTTGCTCCCGTGGTGGAGCAGTATATCGCACGGTCCTCGCTTCCCGTGCTGCTCAAGCCCAATGCGGGACTTCCCAAGGTCGTGGACGGCAAGACCGTCTACGATGTTTCGCCCGATGCCTTTGCCGCCGAGGTGGCTACGCTCGTGAAAAAGGGTGTACGCATCGCGGGCGGCTGCTGCGGCACGGCACCCGCGTATATCGCAGAAACCGTCAAAGCAACGGCGCAGATCACACCCGTCCCCGTCACCGAAAAAGAGATCTCCGCCGTCTCCTCCTATACCCATGCGGTCACCTTCGGCGAAAAGCCGCTTCTGATCGGAGAGCGCATCAATCCTACGGGAAAAAAACGCTTCAAGGAGGCACTGCGCGCGCACGATATCGACTACATTCTGCGCGAGGGCATTGCTGAGGAGGAGAAGGGGGTACACATTCTCGACGTCAACGTCGGTCTGCCCGAGATCGACGAGGCAGAGCTGCTGACCGCCGCCGTTACCGAGCTGCAGGCAGTCACGGCACTGCCGCTGCAGATCGATACCGCCGACGCCGCCGCTATGGAGGCTGCGCTCCGCCGTTACAACGGCAAGGCGCTGCTCAATTCGGTAAACGGCAAGGCGGAGAGCATGGCGGCCGTTTTCCCGCTTGCGAAAAAGTACGGCGGTATGGTCGTCGCCCTCACCCTTGATGAAAGCGGCATCCCCGCCACTGCCGAGGGGCGCGTGGCGATCGCCGAGCGCATTCTCGCCGAGGCGGAGCGGTACGGCATCGGCAAAAAGGATCTGCTTTTTGACCCGCTTGCGCTCACCGTCAGCGCGGATGACAACGCCGCAAAGGAGACGCTCCGCGCCGTGCGGATGCTCCGCGAGCGCGGCTGCCTCGTTTCGCTCGGTGTTTCCAATGTTTCTTTCGGACTGCCTGCCCGAGACGTGGTCAACGGTGCCTTCTTTACACTGGCAATGGGGCAGGGGCTTTCTGCCGCGATCATGAATCCCTATTCGACCGAGATGCAGAACGCCTACCACGCATATCTCGCCCTTGCGGGCTTTGACTGCGCCTGTGGCGGCTATATCGGATACGCATCGGCACTGCCGAAGGCGGAAGCGGTCACCGCCGCGCCCGCCGCAGCCGAGGAGACCTACGCCTCCGAGCTGCAAAAGGCAGTTGTCAAGGGACGCCGCGAGCAGGCGGCGGCACTTGCCGAAGGCTTGCTTTCGGTCAAGACACCGCTGGAGATCATCCACAGCGAGATCGTGCCCGCCCTCGACACCGTGGGTGTCGGCTTTGAAAAGGGAACGGTCTATCTGCCGCAGCTGCTGATGGCGGCAGAGGCGGCAAAGGCTGCGTTTGAAACGCTCCGCGCCCGCATGGAAAAGACGGCTGCCGACAAGGGAACCGTTCTGCTTGCCACCGTCAAGGGAGACATCCACGATATCGGCAAGAACATCGTCGCCCAGTTGCTCGAAAATTACGGCTTTGCCGTCACTGACCTTGGCAAAGACGTTTTGCCCGAGACGATTGCCGACGCCGCCGTGCGTGCGAACGCGCAATTGGTCGGTCTTTCCGCGCTCATGACCACCACCGTGCCGGCGATGGAGGAGACGATCCGCCTGCTCCGCGAACGTGCGCCGCATTGCCGCGTGATGGTTGGCGGTGCCGTGCTCACGAAGGAGTACGCGGATAGCATCGGCGCCGATTTCTACGGAAAGGATGCCATGGAGGCTGTCCGTTACGCCGAGACGGTCTGCAAGTTCTGACTCTGTATTTTGCAAAGAAGCCCTCCAAAAGGGCTTCTTTATTTATTCAAAACGGATATTTATGCACCAATTCGAATAAACAACGGGAAAATACTGCATTTTTTCTATAAAAATCACTTTTTTCTATTGACAACTTTATTACGGTAAAGTATAATTGGGGGCATAGCAATACTATTTGCTCTCACTTCTGCCCGTGCACATATCACGACAGGGGGAAATATTTCCAAAGAGGTGTAGTATAATGAAGAAACTCACAGCGATCCTTTTATCCGCCTTGCTCGCATGTTCTATGCTTGCATTCACCGGCTGCGGCGAGACCGCCGATGACGGCACGTATACCGTCGGTATCGTACAGCTCGTACAGCACGATGCACTTGACCAGGCCACGAACGGCTTCAAGGCAGCACTCGTAGACAAGCTCGGTGACAAAGTTACCTTCGATTATCAGAACGCTTCTGGCGATGCGATGACCTGCTCGACCATCGCGGATAAGTTCGTTACCAACAAGGTCGACCTGATCATGGCAAACGCTACTCCTGCTGTTCAGGCAGCAAAGGAAGCGACTGCAACCATTCCGATCGTCGGCACCTCGGTTACCGACTATGCAGCTTCTGAGCTCGTTGCTTCCAACGACGCTCCCGGCGGCAACGTGACCGGTGCATCCGATATGAACGCAGTCTCCAACCAGATGGAACTGGTCAAGACCCTCGCTCCCGAGGCAAAGAACGTAGGTATCATCTACTGCTCCGCCGAGGACAACTCCAAGTTGCAGTATGAAGAGGCTAAGGGCGTTTTCGAGGCGGCAGGCTATACCGTTACCGGTTATGCAGTTGCTGACGTCAACGAGCTGATCGCTGTTGTAGAGACCGCTGTCAAGGACAATCAGGTCCTCTATGAGCCCACCGACAATCTGGTAGCGGCCAACATGGAGGTTATCAAGAATGCGGCAGTTCCTGCAGGCGTTCCGGTCGTTTGCGGCGAGGCATCCATGTGCCTGGCGGGCGGCGTTGCTTCCTACAGCATCAACTACTTTGACGTTGGTTATGAGGCCGGCCTTATGGCATACGAGATCCTTGTAAACGGTGCAAACCCCGCAGAAATGCCGATCAAGGTCTTCACGGCGGACGAGCTGACCCTTGTCCAGAACGAAGAGGTCATGCAGGAAATGGGCATCGCTCCCATCCAGTAAAAACAACCGTATACATAGATTCATAAGGGGCGGTCGCCCCTTATGAATTTTTGTGTGTTAAGGAGAATTTATGAATTTTTTGACATCAATGCTCGGCAGTATGCCCGGCGTTGCCGCAGAGGGTCTGTTCTACGGAATTTTCGCCCTCGGTGTGTTTATTACGTATAAAATACTCGACGTGGCAGACCTGACGGTCGATGCCTCTATCGTTACCGGATGCGCGGTCACCACCATTTGCATCCTGTACGGCGTAAGCCCGCTTCTCGCCGTGTTCATTGCCTTTATCGCGGGCATGCTTGCGGGTGCGCTCACCGGCTTTTTCCACACTGTGTTGAAGATTCCCGCGATCCTCGCCGGTATTCTTTCGCAGTTCTCGCTGTATACCATCAACATGATCGTTATGGGTCTGGAGGGCTTTCTCGAGCCTACGGGCACCAAGTCTCCGATCCCCATGTCGCCGACGGCGTATGCCAGCGTGTCCAAATTCCCGCTGATCGTTTCCTCGCGCGATAAGGTTTCGGCAATGATCGTCGGTTTTGTTTTTGTGGCTGCAATCATTGCGTTGCTGTACTGGTTCTTCGGAACCGAATTTGGTTGTTCTCTCCGCGCAACGGGTGCAAACTCCAAGATGGCGCGCGCGCAGGGCATTAACACCAATTTTGCCACCGTGTTCGGTCTGATGCTGTCCAACGGCTTCGTTGCCCTGGCGGGCGGTCTGCTTTCCCAGTACACGGGTGGCTCCAACATCACCTTCGGCGCGGGCGCGATCGTTATCGGTCTTGCCTCGGTCGTCATCGGAGAGGTGTTGCACAGCGCGATCTTCAAAAAGGGATCAAACTTTGCCGTTAAGCTTATCTTTGTCGTCATCGGCTCACTTGTATACTCGCTGATCAAGCGCGTCGTTATCAATATCGGTCTGGATACCAACTTCTTGAAGCTGATCTCCGCCGTGATCGTTGCGGCGTTCCTGTCGGCACCGAATCTCAAGAAGAATGCGCCCAAAAAGGCGAAAAAGGAGGCGTAAACGATGCTGGAACTCAAAAACGTCTCGAAAACCTTCTATCCCGGCACCGTAAACGAGCGTGTCGCACTCAATGACGTTTCGCTTTCGCTGAATGACGGTGACTTCGTTACCATAATCGGCGGCAACGGCGCGGGCAAATCCACCCTGCTGAATATGGTCTCGGGCACGTTGCCCGTAGACGAGGGTACCGTCACCATCGACGGTCACGATATCACCCGCTATCCCGAGCACAAGCGCGCTAAATTCCTTGGTAGAGTCTTCCAGGACCCGATGACGGGTACGGCGGCAAGCATGGGTATTGACGAAAATCTTGCACTGGCACTGCGCCGCGGAAACCGTCGCGGTCTCGGCTGGGGCATTACGAAAAAGGAACGTGCACAGTACGTCGAGATGCTCGCCGAATTCGGCCTCGGCCTCGAAAGCCGTATCACTGCCAAGGTCGGCCTGCTTTCGGGCGGTCAGCGTCAGGTGCTTACACTGCTGATGGCGACCCTCAAGCGTCCGAAACTGTTACTGCTCGACGAGCATACCGCCGCGCTTGACCCCAAGACTGCCGCTCTCGTGCTGGAGGCGACCGACAAGATCATCCGCGAAAGCAAGCTCACCACGCTGATGATCACCCATAACATGAATGACGCCATCACCTACGGCAATCGTCTGATCATGATGATGGATGGCAAGATCATTTACGACGTTTCGGGTGAGGAGAAGAAGGCACTCACCGTTCCGGATCTGCTTAAGAAATTCGGGGAGTATTCGGGCGGACACTTTGCCAATGACAGAATGATGCTGAGCAAATAACGCAAAAAGAGCCCTGCGGCCGCAGGGCTCTTTTGTATTTTTACACTTTTTATATTGACAATAAAGGAAAATGGCACTATAATGGACTTGTAATGTATAAAAAGTGTAGGTGATGATCATGTCCAGAATTGTACACGGCATTGTCAGCTTCTTATATCGCGCAGGCACCGACTACAAAAAGAACGACGTGTTCTTTATCGAAAGCGCCGGTGAAAATCTGCCCTGCGCAGAATACCTTGTGGAACGCACGCGCGAAAAGACCGATACGGGCAGCATCTACGTTTTTGAATACGTCCGCGGCGGCAAGGGACATATCGAGTGCGACGGCAAAAAGTATACCGTCGGCGAGGGGGATTTTTATTTCCTCAATCGCCTGCATTCGCATTATTACTACTCCGATAAGGATGATCCCTATTCCAAGATCTGGATCAATGCGGGCGGTAGATTGCTGGATGGACTCGTCAACGCCTACGGATTGACCGACGGTGCCATCGTGGTGCCGAATTCCTCGACCGAGCCGATCTTTGAGCGCATCGGGGAGCTGGTCCGCAACGCCGACGTGGACAACGCGGACGAAACGATGACCGAGTGTGCAAAGCTGATGTGCGACCTCATCATCACGGCGGCGACCGAGTACCGCAGGGTACAGCGGGCAACGGTTTCCACGGCAGAACGCATCAAGGATTACATCGATTCGGGACTTTCCTATAACGTTTCGCTCGACGACATTGCGCAACACTTTTTCCTCAACAAGTCGTATATCATCAGTATTTTCAGTGAAAAGTACGGCTATACGCCCAAGCAATACATCCTGCAACGCAAGATGCAGGCGGCGCGCTCGATGCTGGAGGAAAATATGTATTCCATCGCGGAGATCTCGGATATCCTCAACTTTTCGAGTTCCCAGCATTTTTCCTCGCTGTTCAAAAAAAAAGAGGGTGTTTCGCCCGATGAATACCGCCGTAGCCATGCAAAATGATAAAAACCGCCTGTTTTTGGCGGTTTTTTTATAGATTTCTCTGCGCAAAACGGTTGACAATCGGAAACAAAAAGAATATAATGTATTTATATTGCACTACTGTACCTATTTTCATACTTTGGTGCGGATTGCAAAGGAGAGAATTCTATGGAACCGATTGAGAAAAAGCCGAAGAAACGGGGCAGAGTGGTACTTTGCATCCTGCTTGTCCTGCTTTTGCTGATCGGCACGGCACTGTTTTTAGTGCGTCGGTGGATCTCTCTCGGACGCTACATTCTGACCACGCCGCCTGAGGCTGTGCAGTCGGCGAAAGCGGAAAATGACAAAAAGACAAACGAGCTTTTAAACGAGTTGATCCCCGAGGTGACGATGCGTGACCTCACCGAAGAGGAGCGCGCGCTGCTTGCAAGCGGTGCGCTGACCTATGAGGATGCGCTTGCGCTTATCCGCGGTGAAACGCTCGCTCCTGCGACGACTGCGGTGCCCGAAACGACTGCGGTGCCCGAAACAACGGAGGTGCCCGAGACGACCGAGGCTCCGGATCTCGTGCAACCGTCTGCGGTGACCACGGCGAAACCGAAGGAACCCGTTGCTACTACGGCGGTGACCACGGCGACGACCGAGCCCCTTGACCTTGCGGCTGTTATGCGCCGTCAGGAGGAGATCATTGCGGAGATCTACCTGCTCCGTGCGACCTACCTCAACGAGATCGACAAGCTGATCAAGGACACAAAGCAGATGTACATTGATCTGCCCAAGGAGCAGAAAACGCTTGCGGGTAAGATGAAGATCGTGGAAAAGATGATCCCCGTCGGCAACAAGCTTGAGGACGACTGCGATGCTAAGATGGAGGTGCTCCTGACCGAGCTTGCCGATATCCTGAAAAAGCAAGGGCTTTCCACCGCGATCGTGGACGAGATCCGCAAGACCTACGCCGAGCAGAAAAACCTGAAGCTTGCAGAGCTGTACAACGAGTACGGCGGGCATTTGGAAAAATAAAAAATAAAAATAAAATTAAAATATATTGCAAAGGAAGAACGACTATGAAAAAGATTTTGACACTCGCACTTGCAGTCCTCATGGTACTTGTTCTCGTTCCGTGCGCTTTCGCTGCGGAGATGATCCCCGCATCTGAGGTTCTCGTCCCCGGCGAAATGGGCGTCCGTCTGACCGGCTCTGCCGCAGATTGGGAGAACACCAAGCTGACCATGACCGAGGCAGACCAGGAGGGCACGGTAGACTTTACCGTAACGCTCGAAACCAGCACCATCCGTAACACCATCAAGGCATGGTATGAATACGGTGAGTCGCTGATCGAGGATCTCGCAAACGGCGATGCTGCCCGTGAAGAGTACTTTGCCGCAAAGTTCAACCAGTGGCCCGTTACCGGTACCTTTACCGTAACCATCACCTTCCCGGAGACCTTCACTGTTCCCGCGGCTTACACGGCAAACGACAAGGCAATGACCGGCTTCAATGCAAGCGCATCGACCCTGTTCGAAGAGACCGAGAGAACGCTGAACGGTGGCACGCTGATCATTAAGCTTGCTGTGAAGGATGCAGACAACGACGGTACCGACGGTATCATGGAGCAGGCTCTCTATGACGGCGTAAAGGATGAGAACAATCTTACGTATCTGGATGAGCTGACCTTTACCGTAAACGGCGTTTCGACCGGCAAGTTTACCGGCACCAAGACCGTTAAGGGCAAGCTCGACGGCTACACCAGCTTTAAGATGGGTCTGAGCGACGAGGCAAACGACGACGTTCACTTCTACACCGCAGAGGAGCGCGTACAGCTGTACAGAAAAGCTCCGGGCGGCACGGGTAGCGTCGTAACCACTCCCGATGAGTTCACCATTACCTTTAACGTAGACGGCAAGACCGACGAGTACGACCCCATGGTCGTTCCGAAGGGCTACGTACAGGCTACCGACCTTCCCGACGGCAAGAAGCAGGGCTACGAGTTTGACGGTTGGTACACCGACAGCGCCATGACCCAGAAGGTCGGCGACAAGCTCTACGTCAACAAGGACATGGTTCTGTACGGTCACCGCAAGAGCACAACACTGGACACCGAGCATCACTGGGCATACGTTATCGGTTATCCCGATGAGACCGTTCGTCCCGACAACAACATCACCCGCGAAGAGGTCGCAATGATCTTCTACCGTCTGCTCCGTGACGAGGTTCGTGACGAGCTCCGCGTAAAGACCAACACCTTCAGCGACGTTGCTCCCGAGAGATGGTCCAACACGGCGATCTCCACCATGGCAAACGGCAAGTTTGTTGCAGGTTATCCGGACGGCACCTTCCGTCCCGGTGCAAACATCACCCGTGCAGAGTTCGCTACCATGGCGACCCGCTTCGCACAGCTTTACACCGAGAACGACACCGCCTTCACCGACATTGACGGTCACTGGGCGAAGTCCTATATCCAGAAGGCAACCACCGCAGGTTGGATCGCAGGTTACCCGGACAACACCTTTAAGCCGGAGAACCCCATCACCCGTGCAGAGGTTATGACCATCATCAACCGCGTCCTTTCCCGCAGTGTCAACAAGGAAGGTCTGCATGCAAATACCCGTATGTGGATCGATATGAAGGAGAACGACTGGTTCTACTTCATCGTTCTCGAGGCTACCAACTCGCACACCTTCACCCGCCAGGCTGACGGTATCAACGAGACTTGGTCCGCAATCGTAGAGAACAAGTCTTGGGACTAATCGCAAATAAAAAGAGAAGCCGAAAGGCTTCTCTTTTTTTTGCGCTGTAGAGATATAAATTGGAAGTTGTTTGGCAAAGAACCCCTCATCACCCGCTCCGCGGGAGCTTCCCCCCAGGGGGAAGCTATTCGTGCGCTGTAATACCTTCCCCCTCGGGGTAGCGAAGCGGCGACGCGGTAGTGAATGACAGTCCGGGGGACTGTCTGAGCCGCGGCGTGACCGAGCCGCAGCGAGACGGTGTCGCGTTAGCGACGGATGAGGGGTTTGCTCCCCTTCAAACTATAATTTATCGCTTTGTTTGTGGCTACATATATTCCTTTTTTTGAAAAGGTTTGGGGAGCGCGAGTACCTTTCCTAAAAAGGTACTCGCATTTCATATCCATTACGTATATGCGTTCAGCAGGCGACGACTGCGGGGGTCCAGTGCGCGCCAGTCGCGGATCTCGTAGCGGTTATCACTGCTGTCTCGGAAGAGGATGCGCCCGTCGTCCATCGGTTTTACGTCGGTAATGCGGGACTTGATCTGGAAGCTACACTCGCCGCGGTCGGTCATGACCGTCCAACGGTCGCTTCCGCCCTTTTCATCAATGGCGAGTACGGCGGTGATTTCGGGGATAATGTAGTATTCCGAAAGCGCGTTTTGTATCACGGCGGCACTTTCTGCGTCCAGCCCGTCGAGGCTTCGCAGGATGGCGACCTCGTGCCCGCTTTCGTCGAGCAGGGAGATATAATGCTCACGGTCGTTGGTCGGAAAGAGGCGTCGGGGCGTGAGCGATTCGGTCGTTTCGCCGTTCAGATGCATGTCTACAAGGGTCATATCGCGGTGGGTAAAGGTCACACCGCCGTCCAAAATATTGCGTGCCATTACTCGAACCTCTCTTCCTTCTTTTCCGCCTCGGCCTTTTCTGCCATGGTCTGGATCTGCACAAGCTTGTAATACTTGCCTTTCTTGGCAAGCAGTTCCTCGGGCGTACCCATTTCGAGGATCTTGCCCTTATCGAGCACGATGATCTTGTTTGCTTTGCGGAGGGTGGAGAGGCGGTGTGCGATCATGATGGTGGTGCGGCCGCGGATGAGCGCCTCGATCGCGCCTTGGATCAGGCTTTCGGTCTCGGAGTCTACCGAGGCGGTCGCCTCGTCGAAGATGAGCAGGCTCGGATTCATCAGCACGGTACGTGCGATAGAAACACGTTGCCGCTCGCCGCCCGAGAGACCGACGCCGCGCTCGCCGAGCATGGTATCGTATCCGTCGGGCAGGCGCGCGATGAACTCGTGCGCATTGGCGATATCTGCCGCCGCAAAGACCTCTTCGGGGGTGGCGTTGGGGCGGCTGAAGGCGATATTGTTGTACACCGTGTTGCGGAACATCATGGATTCCTGTTGCACGTAGCCGATCTGGCGGCGGAAGTAGGAGAGGTCGATCTTGCGGATGTCTACGCCGTCCACGAGGATCTTGCCTTCGTAGTCGTCGTAAAAGCGCATCAGGAGGTTGACGAGCGTGGACTTGCCGGAGCCGGTCGTACCGACGATGCCGACGATGTCGCCTTCCTCGATGGTCAGGTTGATATCCTGCAAGGTCATCTTGGAGCGGTCATAGGAGAAGTTGACGTTCTTGAACTCGATCTTGCCGCGGATCTCGGGGCAGTTGCCCTTTCCGCGGTCGGGCTCCTCCTCGGCGTCAAGGATGTCGAGCACGCGCTCAGCCGAGGCGAGTGCCGCCTGATAGGAGTCGTTGAAGTTGGCGAAGAAATTGACCGGTGCATAGAACATCGAGGCATAGGAGATAAAGGCAACAAGCGTACCGAGCGTGACTTTACCGCCCGCAAGTTCGAGGGTGACCTCGGTGAGGGCGGGATCGCCGCCTTGCAGATTGGTCAGAATGACCCACGCACCGCCGATGCACCAGATGAGGAGCTGTCCGCAGTGCACGAAGAAGTTTACGATATTGGGGAACGCGGTGGTGATGCGCGCCGAGCGGTGCGCGGTGTCCAGCCATTTGCCCGTGTAGCCGTTGAAGGCGTTGCTGGCGCGGTCCTCCGCGGAGAAGGACTTGACCACGCGCACACCGGGGAGAGTATCGGTAAGGTTAGAGACCACTGCTGACCAGCGGCGCCATGCCTTGCGGTGAAAGGGCATGATTTTTTTGCCGAAAATATGTGTGCCGATGACGATAAAGGGGATCGGTGCGAGCGTTACGATCGCGAGCCGCCAGCTTTTGGCGACCATGATGACTACAATGCCGATCAGCGTAAAGAGCTGCACGACCACTTCCTGCGAAAGGCGCACCATGAACTGCTCCAGCGTATTGGAGTCGCCGTTGACGCGATTGATGACCGAGCCTGTCGTGGTCTTATCGTAAAAGCGCATGCTCAGCTTTTGCGTTTTTTCAAACAGGCTGTTGCGCAGGTAGGTCACGATGTTGGTGGCGCTGACACGCAGACGGAAGCTGCGGATCAGACCGAGCAAAAGCTGTAAGAGGTATGCGCCGAGCAAAAATGCGATCACGCGCACGAGCAGGTCCATGTCGTTGTGCGGGATGACGTCGTCTACAAGGGTGCTTGTCAGCATCGGAAGCAGCATAGAAAGCCCCGTTGCCGCAAGCGAAAGGAACATGCACAAAATCAGATTGGGTAGCTCGGGCTTGGCGTACACGAGCAACTTGCCGAGGATACGTCGCTTGGACTGGCAGTGGATGCAGTCCGCGCCCGCATGGAGGAGTTGACGGCCGCACTTGGGGCAGATGCGCATTGCCTTTTCATAGCTGGCGACTACCGCGTCGTATGCGCGCTCGGCGTCGTCACCCGCCGCGATCCGCTCGATGTAATCCGCCGCAGTTTCGCAGAGCGAGGCGACTGCGTAGGTAAAGCGGAAAACGGTCTTTTCCTTGCCATCTGCATCCGAAAGGATCAAGCGTGCGTTGCCGTACATACGCTTGACGGACGCCTTGGGGGCATCCGTATGCAAGGTGCTTTGCGCCACGGTGCCGTCGGCACGCACGGTAAAGGATCGCGCCGCGGTGACGGCAAAGATCTCGGTTCCGTATTTTGCGCCTAAAGTCAAATCGCCGACGATCGCAAAGAGTATTTTCTCGTTCTCTTCGCAAACCTCGGCGCGTGCGTTTTCGAGCTTGCAGGCAAGCTCGTCCGGTATTTCCTTGTTCAGCAGGATCCCGTCGGTATTCACATTGTTTCCTCCTGCCCGCCCCGCGCGTACAAATGAGCACAGCCGCCGAAAACGGACATTTTTCAAAGGGGTCTTACCTCTTGCGAGGTTCGTTCACCCAAAGAATACCATGCATAGCCCCAAAAAGGAACCACTTTTCGCGTTTTTTGGGCAATCCTACAAACTTTTAGGCGGAGTGTACAAATTTTACCAGTGCGTTTTTGTGGGGACGGACGAAAAAAAGCCGAGAAACTGCATATTCATGCATTTTTTCTTTGGTAAGACGTTCAAAAACGACCGTATTTTTTTCTTTGCACTTTTTATACTGCGGCAGAGCGATACGCCGGAATGTATGTTGCTTGAAAATCCAAGGAGCTAAATCTCACAAAACATTCACGCGGGAAATATTGCTTTTGCCGTTCCGACATGATATAATAAGATGTTAACTTTTACGTTTAAAGGAGTTTTACGATGCTGAAGGTCGAAAACTTGGTAAAAAAATACGGCGGCGCGACGGCGCTTGCCGGTGTCAGCTTTTCGGTCGCCAAAGGGGAGGTCGTCGGCTTTCTCGGACCGAACGGCGCGGGTAAATCCACCACGATGAACATCGTGACGGGCTACCTTTCCTCGAACGTGGGCAAGGTGTACGTGGACGGGATCGAAATTCTCGAAAACCCCACCGAGGCGAAGAAAAAGATCGGCTATCTGCCCGAACAGCCACCGCTCTACATGGAAATGACGGTCGACGAGTACCTGAATTTTGTATACGAGCTTCGCAAATGCACTTTGCCGCGCGCAGAGCATCTCGCCGAGATCTGCGAGGTCGTCAAGATCTCGGACGTGCGCGGTCGCGTGATCCGCAACCTTTCCAAGGGTTATAAACAGCGTGTAGGCATTGCTTCGGCACTGGTCGGCAATCCGCCGCTCATCATTCTCGACGAGCCGACGATCGGCCTTGACCCCAAGCAGATCATCGAGGTGCGCAACCTTATCCGCACGCTCGGACGCGACCATACGGTCATCCTTTCCACGCATATCCTCTCGGAGGCGCAGGCGGTCTGCGACCGCATGATCATCATTGATCACGGCCGCATCGTTGCCGACGGCAAGACCGAGGAGATCAATCAGTTCATTCAGGACAACCGCCGTTACAAGGCACTCATCTGCGGTCCGCAGACCGAGGTGCTTGCACTGCTTCGGACTTTGCCCGGCGTGGTCGCTTGCGACACGCTCGCCGAGCGTGAAGGCGACTCTGTTGCCTTTGCCATTGAGGCAAAAAGCGGAATTGACATCCGCAAGGCACTTTTCTATGCACTTGCTGAAAAGCACTGGCCGCTGATGGGGCTGGAGGCAATCGGCATGAGCCTTGAGGACATCTTTATCAAACTCGTAGACAAGGAGGATGCGTAAATGTTTGCGATCTATAAAAGAGAATTGCGCTCCTACTTCACGAGCGCAGTCGGCTACGTATTTTTGGCGGTCATCGTGGCGCTCAGCGCCGTGGCTTTTTCGATGACCACGTTGCTTTCCTACACCAATGACGTTTCGGCTTATTTCACGGTCATGCTCTTTATCCTCATGATCGCGCTTCCCGTGCTGACTATGAAGCTGTTTGCCGAGGAGCGTAAGCTGAAGACCGAGCAATTGCTTCTGACCGCGCCCGTCTCGATCGGCGGTATGGTCGCGGCAAAGTTTTTTGCGGCGTTCACCGTGTTTTTCGGCTCGGTACTGCTCACCTCGATCTCCTACCTTACGCTGTTCAAGTACAGCGATCCCGAGGGCGGCATCATCTTTGGCAACATTCTCGCCATCACCCTTGTCGGTGCGGCTTTTATCGCCATCGGTATGTTCGTCTCTGCGCTTACCGAAAACCAGCTTGCGGCGGCGATCGGCACCTTTGGCATCCTGCTTGCTATGCTCGGTATCGGCATGCTCAATTCCTTCATCCCGTGGTATCCCGTCCGCTTTGTGCTGGACTGGTTCTCCATTCTCAGCCGCTACACCAATTTCACCAACGGCTTCTTTGACTTTGCGGCTACACTTTACTACGTTTCGGTGTGCTTTGTCTTTTTGTTTGTTACCTGCCGCCTCTATGAGCGTCGCAGATACGGCGCGTAAGGAGGTGCGGATATGAATATCTTAAAGAGAAGAAACGCAAAATATTCCGCGACCTCTGCCGCATTCACCGCGGTAGTCATCGTGCTCGTGATGCTGGTGAACGCGGCGTTCTCCTTGCTTGCCATGCGTCATTCGCTGTTCATCGACCTGACCGATGCCTCGCTCTGGACGCTGTCCGACACAGCAAAGGAGGTCATCGGCGCCGCAGAGGGCGAGATCACCATCACTTTCTGCCACGATCCCGACTATATCGAGGCATCCTCCTCGATGCGCTACATTCAGCAGACCGCGCTTGAAATGGAAAAGGAGTTTGACAACATCCACGTGCGTTACGTCAACTCCAAGCTCGATCCTCAACTGCTCAAGCCTTACCTCTACAATGAGGCGGACACCATCTCTACCACCAGTATCATCGTGGAAAAGGGCGATCCGACCAAGCGTGCCGCAGACGAAAAGCCCTCCGAGTACCGTGTATACAAGGCAGAGGCATTCTTCGTCACCGATACCAATTCGGGTGAGGTCTGGGCATACAACGGCGAGGAGGTCTTTGCCTCTGCATGCCTGTCCGTCACCGCAGACGAGACCCCCGTTGCCTACTTTACGACGGGGCACGGCGAAGCGGTCGATTCCGCATTTATCAACACGCTCGTCAAGGCGGGCTATGAGCCGAAGACCATTGATCTTACCAAGGACGAGATCACAAGCGATTGCCGCCTGCTCATCATCAACGATCCCCTTTGGGATTTCGCAGGCTACAATCTGCACGATAAGACCGCCGTTTCCGAGATCGCCAAGATCGACGAGTTCCTCGAGAACAACGGTACGATGATGGTGTTCAAGGCACCCGAGACCGAGTACCTCAAGAATCTGGAGGAGTACCTCTACGAGTGGGGCGTGACCTTTGGCGACGGCGTGGTGCACGACCTTGCAAACTCGCTGACCACCGACGGTACGGCACTTGTATCCACCTATCCCGCAGGCACCCTTGCGGCAAGCGTACACAAGGATATCAGCAGCCTTGCAACGCCGCCCAAGACTATCGTGAAAAACGCATCGCCCATCATCGTTTCGGATCTGTTTGTGGCAGGCCGCGATGAGAACATGGCGGCGACCAACACCTATACCTACGGCGGCAACAACGCATACCGCGAGCTTTCCGCCGTGCTGATGTCCTCCTCCGAGGCATCGGTCAAGGCGAACGGCGAGACTACCGATACTGCGGGCGACTACAACCTTATGACCATCACCCGCGACTTAAACACCCGCAACAACGAGACCTTTGAGTCCTACGTGCTTGCGGCAGGCACGCGCTATTTCACCACCGCCGACTACCTCGAGTCCAATACCTACGCAAACGAGGATATCCTTTACTACGCGCTCCGCGTGATGGGTCGTGAAAAGGTACCCGCAAACATCGAGTTTAAGGAGTTTGCGGTCACCGAGATCGAGGATATGACCGTGGCGGATGCAACGCGGGACACCGTTCTGCTTGTCACCGTCATTCCGCTCTTGACTGCGGCGATCGGCATCGTCATTACGACAAGGAGAAAGTACAGATGAGAAACCGCCTGATCATCACCTGCGTACTGCTGGTGCTTTGTGTGATCCTTGGGCTTGTCTACGCGCTGGTCATCCTCCCCGAGCCGGAGGATCCCGAGGCGACCGCCGTAACCACCGTGGAACTGCTCCCCGGTGAGGTGGAGGGCACGATGGGGCGCATCCAGATGTTTGACTACGTCAAGTCTGAGGATGTGGACAGTCTGTACGTCAAGAACGAAAACGGGGAATACCGTATCGTCCGCAAGGACAAGTCGCTTGTCATTGACGGCTATGAGCATCTCCTGCTCGACCAGGAAAAACTCATCCAGATGATCGTCAACGCAGGCTACACGCTTTCTACCTTCTCCTCGTCCATTGATGCCGCCGATTACGGCAAATACGGACTGGGTGACGGAAATTACAAGGCGTATTTCGTGCTCCGCACTACCGCGGGCAAGCGCTACACCGTCTACATCGGTGACCGTGCACTCGATGGCAAGGGCTATTACGCCCGCTTTGAGGGACGCGACGCTATTTACATTCTGGACAACACGATCGAGCGCGATCTGCTCGGCAGTGTGGAATACCTTGTGCGTCCGTTGCTTGCCTACCCCTCGCAGATGAACACCTACTACCTTGTACAGAACTTTACGCTGTTACATGGAGAGGAGCTGTTCCTCGCGGCAAACTACCTCAATCCCGACAAGCGTAGCGAACTTGCCGCGATGAGCGTGCATCAGCTCACGCACCCCGGCGAGTATTATGCCGGTGAGTATTACGATGACGTGCTCACCCTGTTTTGCGATTTCAAGGGCAGTGAAACGGTGGCGATCGACCTTGATGAGGAGACGCTTGCGTCCTACGGTCTGCTTTCGCCCGCCTACTCGCTCTATTTTGAAAACGTCGTGCTCGACGATGACGGCAACGTCAGCGGCACCGTGCCGAACATGCTTTCCATCAGCGAGCGCAAGCAGGACGAGAGCGGCGCGTACTACCACTACGTTGCCTCCGCGACCTTTGGCATCATTGCCCGCATGGAGGCGATCATGCTCGATTTCCTTACGTGGGATCTCGACAAGTGGGTCAGCGCAAATATTTTCCAGGTCAATATCATGAACGTTTCCTCGCTCCGCTTTGAGACGAGCGATCTGTTTGTGACCTTTGAGCTTCGCGGCAAGGACAACGACAGCCTCACCGTGACCGAGCGCGAGACGGGACATTCCCCCGAGATGAAGAACTTCCGTCAGCTCTGGAAGGTACTGCTCACGATTACGCAGGACGGCGCAGTGGATCTTTCCGACGAGGATCTCGCGGCGCTCACCGCCGATGAAAGCAATCTGTTGCTCACCCTGACCGTTACCACCCGCAGTGGCAACGTCCGCACATATAAGTTCTACCCCTACACCGACCGCCGTGTCTTCTACACGGTTAACGGCGAGGGCGAATTCTACCTGTCCAACACTTTGCTTTATAAAGCGATCGAGGACGCAAAGCGCGTGATGCGCGACGAGACCGTCGATCCCGATTCGAGATATTGATAAAAAGCACCCGAAAGGGTGCTTTTTTGCGTGAAGAGAGAAGAGTGAAAAGTGAAGAGAAAAGGTGGATTTTTGCCGCAGGCAAAAATCAAAGCGATCTGCCTGCGGCAAATCATGATTAAGCCTGTTATATGAGGATTGTGTCAAAATATATAAAAAATACATCGTTTTGTGCATTGAAAAATGCTTTTTGTTGTGTTAAAATAATATTAACATGCATTTTGCATGATCTTTTCTCCGTGCCGTAAGGCACAAAAGGGGCACCGTTTCCTTGGAAACGGTGCTTCTTTTTTCTTCTTGCCGAAAACACTTGAAAAATGGATCGCAGTAGTATATAATATATTAGTTAAAGTATATCTTGAGAGGATTTTGAAAAATGATCGAGATCAAAAAACAGATAGCGGAAGCACTTGTGACCGCGGCGGGCGGTCAGGTAGACCTGCAGACGGTGCTGGAATCGCTGGAGTACCCTCCGAATCCGGAGATGGGCGACCTCGCGTTCCCCTGCTTCAAGCTCAGCCGCGTACTGCGCAAGGCTCCTCCTGCAATCGCTGCTGACCTTGCGGCGGCATTCACCTGTTCGGCAGTGACGAAGGTGGACGCTATGGGCGGTTACCTCAATCTGTTCTTAAATAAAGAATACCTTGCTGCCTACGTTATCGACAAGGCAGTGTTTGCAGACAAGCCCTACGGCTCGTCGGAGGAAGGCAAAGGCAAAACGGTCGTGCTCGACTACTCCTCGCCGAACGTTGCAAAGCCTTTCCATATCGGTCATCTCGGCACCACCGTGATCGGCCATTCGCTCAAAAAACTGCATGAGTTTGTCGGCTACTCCTGTATCGGCATCAATCACCTCGGCGACTGGGGCACCCAGTTCGGTAAGCTGATCACCGCGTACCGTCTGTGGGGCGACCGCGATAAGATCGAGCGCGACGAGATCGACGAGCTGGTTGCACTGTACGTCAAGTTCCATGCCGAGGCAGAGAAGGACGAGTCCCTCAACGACAAGGCGCGCGCCGAGTTCAAGAAACTGGAGGACGGCGACGAGGAAAACCTTGCACTTTGGAAATGGTTCATTGAGATCTCCTTGCGCGAGTATCAAAAGACCTATAAGCAGCTTGGCATCACCTTTGACAGCTACAACGGCGAGAGCTTTTATACCGATAAGATGGCGGCAGAGGTCGAAAAGATCCGTGCCGCAGGACTTCTCAAGATCGACGACGGTGCATCTATCGTTGACCTTGAAGAATACGGTATGCCGCCTTGCCTGATTCTGAAGCGCGACGGCTCCACGCTGTACCCCACGCGCGATATTTCCGCGGCGGTGTACAGAAAGAACACCTACGACTTTGACAAGTGCATCTACGTGACGAGTGCGGGTCAGTCGCTCCACTTTGCACAGTGGTTCAAGGTCATGGAGCTGATGGGCTATACCTGGGCAGACCGGCTTGTACACGTGCCCTACGGTACCGTTTCGATCGACGGTGCAAAGCTTGCGACCCGAACGGGTAACGTCGTACTGCTCAAGGATCTGTTTGCCACTGCGATCGAAAAGTCGCTCGGCATCATCGAGGAAAAGAATCCGAACCTTGAAAACAAGGAAGAGGTTGCACAGGCGGTCGGCGTTGGTGCCATCGTGTTCCACTACCTGTCGAACGGCCGTATCAAGGATATTAACTTCATCATGGAGGACGCATTGTCCTTTGACGGTAACACCGGTCCCTATGCGCAGTACACCTACGCGCGTACCTGTAGTATCCTGCGCCGTGCAGGAGAGCCTGCTTCCGTGACCGCCAAGATCACGACCGATGAGGAAAGCGAGCTTGTCAAGGTATTGCTTCGCTTCCCCGAAAAGGTGAACAGCGCGATCGCAGACTACGAGCCGTCTACCGTGACACGCTATATTCTCGATCTGTGCGCGGCGTTCAACCGGTTCTATCACGAGTGCCAGATCTTAAACTGCGAGGACGAGGAGTCCCGCGCGACCAGACTCTGCCTCGTCAATGCAACCAAAAACATTCTCGGAAACGCCCTTGCACTGATCTGCGTCGGCACGCCCGAGAAGATATAATACGGGAGCGTACTTTCTTAAAAAAGAAAAGTGCGACTCCAACTATCTACTACTTTTTACTTTATGTTCCGTCGCACCCCGTATTCGCCCCAAGGCGAATACATATCATTGATCTGAAGTGAACAAAAGAAAAACTGTGGGATATTATATGTGTAGCCGTGGCTACATATATACATTTTTACAAAAAGGTTTAGGGGTGTCGGACCCTTTCCTTAAAAGGGTCTGACAAATAAACAAAGGAGAAACAATCATGTCCGGACATTCTAAATGGAAAAACATAATGCACAAGAAGGAGAAGACCGACGCGCAGAAGGCGAAGGTATTCACCAAGATCGGCAAGGAGATGGCGATCGCCATCCGTGAGGGCGGCGCAGACCCCGTTTCCAACTCGAAGCTGCGCGACCTGATCCAGAAGGCAAAGGCAAACAACGTGCCGAACGACAATATCGACCGCATCATCAAGAAGTTTTCGGGTGACAACACCGTTGTATACGACGAGATCACCTACGAGGGCTACGGTCCGAGCGGCGTTGCAGTCATCGTCAAGGCGGCGACCGACAACCGCAACCGTACCGCAGGTGAAGTACGCCATGCGTTTGACAAATACGGCGCAGGTCTCGGTCAGAACGGTTGCGTCAGCTACCTCTTTGAGGAAAAGGGCGTGATCATCATTGAAAAGACCGACGCCATCGACGAGGACAAGCTGATGGAGACTGCACTCGAGGCAGGCGCAGAGGATTTTGCCACCGAGGACGAGTGCTTTGAGATCTACACCGTACCGAGTGATCTCTATGCCGTCAGAGACGCACTGGAGGGCGCAGGCTATGCGATCCTGTCTGCGGAAGAGGATATGATCCCACAGAACTACATCACGCTCGAGAGCGAGGACGATCTCAAGCGTATGCAGAACCTGCTCGACAACCTCGAGGACAACGAGGACGTCAGCGAAGTATATCATAACTGGGAAGAGTAAACACCTTGATCTACACACCCGCATGCTTCCCGCGTGCGGGTCTATTTTGTAAAAGGAGGAAGGATATGGCAAGAAACCGTACTGCATGGTGGCGCGTACTGCTTGCGCTTGCGTTTTCTCTCGTTGGCGGCGTCACGGCGGGCGTTTGCAGCTTGTATTTTGCGGCGGGAAGTTTTGGCGAAGAGATGCTCCGCTCCTACTTTGCGAATCCGTACATCACGGTGCTCAATCTTTTGCCGCCGATCGCACTTTCCCTCCTTTTATATCTGCTTTTCAACCGTGCGTTCTGGTCGTTTATCGGCACGCACCTTATCACCGTGGGGCTGACGCTTGTACACTATTACAAGATGTCTTTCCGCGGTGACGCGCTTCTTGCCGAGGACCTCACGCTTGTGACCGAGTCGGGTAAGATGCTTGAGACCTACGAGCTTTTCGTGGATGGGCACATGGTGTCCTATTTTATCCTTTTCGGTATCGGTGCATTGCTTTCGCTCCTGCTCTTTCGTGGGCGTTTTCGCCGTTTACTGCCACGTATGACGGCGGCGATCCTGCTCTGTGTGGCGTGCGGCGCGCTTGTCCCCACCTACACCTCGGAGCTGTATTACAACGAAAAGACTGCCAATAGCGCGCTCATCAATCCGTGGTCGGACACGCAGGTGTATGTCTCCAAGGGCTTTGTGTACCCGTTTTTGTATACCGTGCCGAGCGCGTTCCACCCCGCACCCGAGGGCTACGATGCCGACGAAGCGGCGGCAGTGCTCGCACAGTATGAAGAAGGGACGATCCCCAAAGAAAAGGCGGTCAATATCGTTGCCGTTATGCTGGAGGCGTACAACGACCTATCCCGCATGGAGGAGCTGACCTTTGTAAACGACGTTTACGGCAAGTACCGCGAGCTGGAGGCAATGGGCTACAGCGGCACGCTCGTCACCGATATTTTTGCCGGCGACACTCGTATCAGCGAGCGGCAGTTTTTGACGGGACTTCCGTACAGCCGCCTCGACAACTTCATTTCGAACAGCAATTCCTACGTGTGGTATCTGCGCAAAAACGGCTACACGGTCGAGGGCTCGCACCCCTGCTATGCGTGGTTTTACAACCGTGAGAACATCAATAAAAAGCTCGGCTTTGAAAACTATTTCTTCAGCGAGAATTACTACAAGCCGATCACGGGCGGCGACATCACCTATGATGCGCGCCTGTTCCCCCTGATGCGGGAGGTATATGAGACCCGTGACCGCTCAAAGCCCTATTTCAGCTTCAGCATCACTTATCAGGGACACGGTCCCTACGAGGACGAGACCCGCTACTTTACCGAGCCGTACGTGGCAAACCCCGGCGTGCCCGCGGCATCGGAGGCGATCCTCAACAACTACCTCAACAGCCAGAAGGAAACGACCGACGTTCTGTACACCTTTGCGCAGGAGATGCTTGCCACTGAGGAGCCGCTCGTGCTCGTATTCTTCGGTGATCACAAGCCCTGGATGGGTAACAACGGCAGTGTGTATGCCGACTACGGCATCAACATGGACGTTTCGACCGAGCAGGGCTTCCTCAACTACTACGGTACCCGCTATCTTATCCTTGCCAACGATGCCGCAAAGGCGGTCACGGGCAACGATTTTTCGGGAGAGGGTGAGACGATCTCCGTCGCTTTCCTTATGAACAAGGTCTTTGCACTCTGCGGCTACAAGGGAAATGCGTACATGCAGTATACCTCGGCACTTGCCGAACAGTATCCCGTTGTACACCGTACCGACGCATATGCCGAGACGGAAAAGCAGACCTTTGACCGTGTTTCCTATTACTACAGAAAGAATTTCCTTTACGATGGATATGAAAAGAGCAAAACATCTGATTTTTAGCACCCTGCTCATGGCACTTTGCGCCCTGCTGACACTCGCGGCGGCGGCGTTGCGCGTCGGTGAGGTCGTGGACTACGTGCTTGCCACGGACATCCGCGCTTTCATAGACGGCTATGAGATCCCCGCTTACAATATCGGCGGCAGACTCGGCGTTGTTGCCGAGGATCTCGCCGACTACGGCTTTGCGGTCGAATGGTGCGGCGAGACGCGCTCGCTTACGGTGGAGCGCCGCGCGGACAAGGCGGTTTCCCCTGCGCCCATGTCCGAAGCGGAGAAAAAGCCGATCGGTACGCCGCTTTCTCCCGTGCTTTTTACCGATATCGTCACCTACCTCGACGGTAGTGCCGTGGAAAGCTTCAATATCGACGGTCGTACCATTCTGTATTTTTCCGAGCTTGCGCGCTACGGCTCTTATCTGTACGACAACGACGTCCGCATGTCTATGCTGTCCTTCCGCACACAGGGCTTTGACAAGGTGACACTGCCGTCTTTGCCCGAAAAGATCATCCACGCGGGCGGCGCGATCGGCGGCTACGTCGGCTCCAATTCGCTTGAGGCACTGAATCGCTCTTACAGCCTCGGCCGTCGGTTTATCGAAATGGACTTTGTCCTGTCGAGCGATGGCATCCCCGTCTGCTTGCACGACTGGTCGATGTTCTACTCCAACGCGCTCACCGAGACCCCCATCACGGCAGAGGAATTTGCGGGTGTAAGGATCTTTAACGAATACACCGCCGTTACGCTGGACACGCTTGTTTTGTGGCTGAATACGCATCCCGATGCCTATATCATCACCGATATCAAGGAGGATAACGTAAACGTCCTGCGGCAGATCGCCGAAAAGCACCCCGAGATCGTGCCGCGCTTGCTCCCGCAGATCTACGACTACGAGGAGTATGCCCCCGTGCGTGCGATGGGGTATGCCAACATCATTCTCACGCTCTACCGCTTGCCCACGTATGAGGACAAGGCGGATGCGAAAAAGAATGCCGCGTTTGCCAAAACGCACGGCTTGCTTGCCGTCACTGCCGACGTTACTTTGGTTGATCCTGCCTTTGCCTCGGAATTCGTCCGCGCGGGCGTGCCACTGTTTGTACACACCGTCAACGACACCGCTACGCAGGATTCTCTGCGTGCTATGGGTGTCAGCGGCATCTATACCGATTTTGCGGAATAAAAGGAAGCTTCGGCTTCCTTTTTTAACTATTGTATCAAAATAGACAAAAAATATCGCGGAGTATAAAAATCCGTTTCGGAATTTATAAACGGTTTCGCGTGTGACATTTACAAGCCACCTGCAATACTGTATATTGAAAATAGCAAGAAAACCGTTTCGGTTTTGGATTTTCGAGAAAAAAAGCCGAAAATGAACGTGATTTTCGCCTTTTTTGCTCCGAAAGCAGGGAGGATTTTATGCAAAAGAAAACAAATTTGTACAGGATGATACTGTTTTTGCTTTTTGCGGCACTTGCGGTGTCGGTTCTTGCCTTTGCCGTCTCGGCAGAGGAGTATACCGCATATTATTACGTAGACGGCACAAACGGCTCGGATAAAAACGACGGTATGAGCGCGGATTCGGCGGTCAAGACCTTTTCCTCCGCATACCGCAGAGCCGCCAAGGAGGAGGGAACGGCTGCGATCGTTATCGTGGGCGAGTATAAGCTCACAAACGGCATCAACGACCCGATCGCACCGCACGAAAACCTGGTTGTGGTCACTTCCAGAGACGCAGAAAAGGATTACGGTGCAGAGGGTGCCAAGATCATCATGGGCAAATCCAAGCGGTTCTGTCTGGACGGGCCGATGCACTTCGAGAATATCGCTTTTGATTTCACCAGCTCGATTGCGTTTATAGCGAACTATCATCCGCTGTCCTTTGGTGAGGGCATGGTATTCAACAAGCTGACGGATGTGGGAAAGGGCATATACGTGTACGGCGGTTGGCGTCAGCCGACCAACGACATGACCGACGTGGGGCAGGACACGCATCTCTCCTTTGAAAGCGGCGACTACTATCTGGTGATCGCCGGCTCGCGTGAGCGCGGCAAGGAAGCGGACGGTAAGACCTCGGCGCACAAGACCTTTACGGGCACGCATTACGTAGACATCAAGGGCGGCAACTTCGAGATCGTTTACGGCGGCTCGCACACGGCACATTCCTCCGGTAGCGCGGTCATCACCATGACCGGCGGTACCGTGGCACAGCTCGGCGTTGCGGGTGACGTTTCCCGCAGGCTGAACGGAAATGCAACCGCTGTTCTCAGCGGCGGCGAGATCGGCGAATTGCAGGTGCGTAACGTCGTCGGCGAGGCGCACATCACCCTTGCGGGCACCAAGGTCGGCACGCTCGACCTCTCCTGCTATAACGAGGAGGTCCGCAAGTTAGAAGAGGACGCCAACAAAAAGAAGACCCTATACTACGATGCAAATTTCTATTCCGAAAGCGAGATCGCTGTGCTTGGCGCGGCGTTTGATGCCGTGGAAAACCGTACCACCGTATACGTCAGCGCGGCGGGCAAGGGGAACGGTGCCACCGAGCAGACACCGACCTCTTTTTCCGAGGCGATCGCCAAGGTGGGCATCTCGGGCGGCAGAATCTGCTTGCTGGAAAGCATTGCCGTCAAGGACTTTACCGAGCCTGCACACGGCAAAAAGATCACCGTTGTGGGTAAGAACGCGGACGTTGCTTTGACGATGTACGGCAGTTATACCCTTTCGGGCGAGACCGAATTCTCCGAAATTACCCTCGCGGGCAATGCGTCCATCAACGCGGCGGGCGGCAAGCTTGCCGTAGCCGCGGATGCGAAGGTCACTTCCAAATTCAATATCATCGGCTCTGCCGCACTCGCGGCAGGTAGCTACGGTAAGATCACCGCGGCAGGCGACGTGCTTGTGGACGGTGCAACCGTGGATTCCGTCGTTGGCGGCACGGATGCGCTGAACGTGGAGGTACATGCGGGCAAGATCACATCTCTCGAGACCGCGGCGACCACCGTGAAAAACGTCACCGTCAACGTAAGCGGCGGCGAGATCACCAAGCTCACCTTCCGCGGCGTGACCGATACGCTTATGCTCATGTACTACGGCGGTAAGATCGGCGCGACTGCTGTGGAAAGCGTTACCGCAAAGGGTACGCTCACGCTCGGTGACGGCAAGACCGCCGAGAGCCTCGGCGATGCGGCGGCACTCTTTACCGAAACCGCAGAGCGTGTTGTCTTTGTCAAGGATGGCGGTACGGGCAGTGGCGTTTCCGCAAGTGCACCCACCTCGCCCGAGGAGGGCTTCAAGCTTCTTGCAAGCGGCGGCACCATGGTCATTGTCGGCGAGTTCACCTCGAGCAGCGCAACCTTTACGCAGGCGGCAAACTACAGCGGCAAGGTTACGATCACTTCGCTCCACGACGGCGTGGACTACCGTGCACAGGGTGCACGCATCGTGCTGAAGACAAGCTTCCACCTCGGCGGCGACACCGACGTGGATCACGTTGCGATCGTTTCGCAGGGCAACAACGCTGCGATCTTCTGCGGTTACTATGACGTTACTTTCGGCGCGGATACTGTCGGCAGCTACGAGGGTACCGTTACCACCTATCCCTGCATCGTTGCGGGCAACAAACTGAACGCAGAAAACCTCTCGGGTACCGTTACCGTAAACGGCGGCATCTGGCAGAGAGTCCGCCTCGGCAACTCGGGCGGTAACCCCAAGGGCGTTACCTCGAACGTGATCATCAACGGCGGTGAATTCCACGGCTACGTATACATGTCTTCTACTTCTACCGCAGGCCGCACCCATGACGGCACGGCAAACCTCACCGTCAATGGCGGTACTCTCTATGCAGGCATTTACGGCGTAGAGTCCACCCATGCAGATGCAAAGTACAATGTGGATGTAAATATCACCGTCAACGGCGGCCGTATCTACAACGCGATCCGCGCGCAGGGCTTCAAGACGGTGGCAACCATCACCGGCAAGTTCACCGTCAACCTCTACGGCGGCGACTTCTCGCACATGACCGATATCCTCGGTCCTGATTGTGACGGCTATACCGGCACACTGAACGTCGGCGACAACATCGACCTCGATGCAAAGCTCACCGGCACCTATCAGTTTACCAACTACCTCCAAAGTGCGGCAGACCCGTGGGTATTCCGCCACGAGGGCATGTACTACATGACCAAGACCGGTGGCAGAGAGATCCGTCTGTGGAAGGCTGCCAACCTCGGCGACCTTGCACACGGTGTCAGCACGGTCATCTACGCGCCGCCGAGCGGCTACGATTTCTCCAAGGACCTCTGGTCTCCCGAGATCCACCACCTCACCGATGAAGAGGCGGGCGGCGAGGGACTCGGTGGCTGGTATCTGTTTATCGGCGGTCAGTCCGAAACGGTCACCAACTTCTCGGGCATCCGCGCGTTCGTGCTGAAAGCAAAGGATCCGAACGACCTGCAAGGTGAATGGGTCAATCCCGTTACGGGCGAGGTCAATATCCCACAGAAGCTGGAGTTCCCCGGCACCGACTATAATGTCAAGGAAAGCTGCGGCGGCTCCTCGATCCTCCGTATAAACGGCAAGGCATATCTCACCTTTGTTACCTCCGTCGGCAGAGATACCATTGGTACTCCCGATTACTATTTCTATCAGAAGATCATGATCTGCGATATCATCAACCCCTGGACGATCGCAAATCCCGTGGAGATCTGTCGCCCCACCACCCAGTGGGAGAGAGGCGGCGCGACCTCCACGCATCCCGAGGTCGTTGAGTGCTCCACCGCATTCTACGGCAACGAGGGCGACATCTACGTTGTCTACTCCGGATCGGGCTACTGGACGGAATATTACTGCCTGATGTACCTGAAGTATCAGGGCGGCGATCCCAAGGATCCGAACAACTGGGTCAAGAATCCCGAGCCGTTCTTCCTCCGCTCGGATGAGATCAACGGCAATGGTCACGGCTGTTATATCACCGATGACGACGGCAAAAAGTGGGTCGTTTACCATGCATACATCGGCAAGGATGCAAACGATATCCGCTATGCATTTGCAGAGCCTGTTTACAGCAGTGATGCAAAGGGCATCTGGGTCGGCGACGGCTCGGGCAAGCCCGCACCGATGAGTACGGTCTACACCTGCTCGGTAAACCCGCAGCCCATCCGTGAAAAACTCTCAAACTTTGTAAATATCAATACGGTGGCAGGTAAGGCAAAAACAGTTTCGCTCACGATCGGCGCCTCGGTCGGCTATATCAACAATGCCGACTTCCCGCTGGATGCCGCGCCCGTGATCCGCAACAGTCGCACCATGCTCCCCGTCCGCTTTGTAGCCGAGGCACTCGGCGCCGTTGTCGGCTGGGACGGTGCAACCTCTACCGTAACCGTTACCACGGACTCCACCAAGCTGGAGATCAAGATCGGTGCGTCCACCGCCAAGGTCAACGGTGCGGAGGTTACGCTTGACTCTCCCGCATTCATCGAAAAGAGTCGTACTTATCTGCCCGTGCGCTTCGTTGCCGAAAACCTCGGCGCGACCGTTGCATGGGACGGTGCAACCTCTACCGCGACCCTGACAAAATAATAAAAAAAGACGTCTCTGCAAGTCGGATCGTAGCCATGTCGTTCTGTGAGCCAAGGAGTTGGAGAGATATTTTGTCTTCCTAAGACCGCTTGGCCCTCCGACTTGTGCGCTTCGTTGCCGAAAACCTCGGCGCGACCGTTGCATGGGACGGTGCAACCTCTACCGCGACCCTGACAAAATAATAAAAAAAGACGTCTC
>JAZQHV010000049.1:0-56404 GCA_045540755.1 Eubacteriales bacterium | reverse complement strand
AAACTACCTTCGCGCGCTGTTCGGATGCGATGTTGCTGAGCAGGTCGGCACACAGATCGCCCGTAACAGTCACGTAATCTGCCGTCCAGGAATAACCCGAAGCGTTGATAAGTCCCGGATTAAGACCAAGCAGAACGTGGGATTGGATCTCGCCGCAGGGCACCTTTGCGGCATCCACGTCGTGACCGTTTAAGAGGTTGATGGTCTGCGCCACCATCTCCATGTGCCCCAGCTCCTCAGCCGCAATGTCAAGGAACAGATCCTTGATCTCGGGGTCTTTGATCCGAAAGCTCTGGGACATATACTGCATCGCCGCCTTCAGTTCGCCGTTACCGCCGCCGAGCTGTTCCTGCAAAAGCGCCGCATACTGCGGATTAGGTCTCTCCACCTCTACGGGATGAAAAAGCATCTTTTCGTGTTTGAACATTTTATTACCTCCGTTTGTTTACTATTAACTATTCTTGCCAATCCGGAGATAGATATTCAAACACCCCGACAAATCTGCACCCGAGTCAACCCTTGCCCCGCAGTAAACAAAGAAAAAGCGTTCTGCAATGCGCACCACTATAGTTTGTGGCGAAAAACCGACAAATGCTGAAATCGCAGTATTTCTATGACGAAAACTGTTGATATTCGAGACGAGATGTGGTATAATGACGACAATGGTAAAATGCCAAAATTATAACTGCGTATGAGGTGTAATACAATGGCTGCAAGCTATAAGAAATTGTTTAAACTTCTGATCGACCGTGATATGAAAAAGAAAGAACTCGCCGAAAAAGCCGGCATCAGCATCGCCACCATCACCAAGATGGGAAAAGACGGCGCTGTTGTGTCAAGTGATGTCCTCGTGAAAATCTGCACAGCGCTTGAGTGTAAGATGGATGATATAGTTGAGATCATCCAATAATTAGTAATCAAGTAATTATAGAAAGGTAAATGTTATGCCGTCTTATAAAAAGCCGAATATGGCAAGGTTCAATAGTCAAGTGAGTAAATTAAGATCTGCAAGCAACCAATTTGAGCGGAAAGCCAATCAGGCTGTGCGTGAATTAAAAAGTATTGAACGTAAAGCTAAGTCATATCAAAATAAACTTCGCTCGATGTCAGCACAGTCATTATCTACTATGCCGTCCCTGTATCTGGGTTCAGAATATGACGAGGTCAGTTCGTTCCTATACGATGACTATGATAAAGAGTACGATGTTTTCATTTCACATGCATCCGAAGACAAAGAAGAGGTGGCGCGCCCGCTTGCAGAGGCTTTAAGAAAAAATGGCTTATCTGTATGGTATGATGAATTCGAATTGAAAATCGGTGATAGTCTACGTAGAAAGATCGATAAAGGCATTGCAAACAGCAATTTTGGAATTATTGTGATTTCTCGAGATTTCATAAGTAAAGGATGGACTAACTATGAACTTGACGGTTTAATTACAAAAGCCGTTAATGGAGAGCAAACGATGCTGCCGATTTGGCATAATGTCACTAAACGAGAAGTGATCAACTATAGTCCTTCTCTTGCTGATAAACTTGCACGAAGCACTACAGATTTTACCGTGGAAGAAATTGCAGACGAAATCGCGGATTTGATAAATGAGAGGAAAGGCGCTTAGTAATATGTTACACGATGGACTTTATGAGCGAATAATCAATAAGGGGCTAGAAACAGAGCTTGCCACTACGGACAAGCTCTCTACAACTGCGCCTATTGATAGTGCAGAAGCATCCAAAGTGCTCGCAAAGTACATCGCAGAGGTCGTTGAACAAGGTCTTGATAATGTTATCGACAATGGCGGAGATGTAAACTCTCAGGTGGCGCTTGCCAACCGCATTATTTCTACTATCATCAACGAAACTAAAGAAAACGGCTTTGACGAAATGTCGGTTGCGGAACGTGCTGAGCAGCTCTTGGCGCTTTTTGATAAGAAGAACAGCATCCTTGCGCTTGATGAAAAGGCGCAGATTATCCGGCCCGAAACTTCTATTGCACAAAGCTCGTTGTTTACAGGCGCAATCCACGAACCTCAGATGTACACTGAGCTCAAGAAAGAGATTGTATCCTGTAACCGCATTGATATGCTGGTGTCCTTTATCAAGTGGAGTGGTCTACGTCTAATAATGGACGAACTTACCACGTTTACCCAGAACGGCGGCGAACTTCGTATCATTACAACGTCCTATATGGGCGCAACTGACGTAAAGGCGATTGAAGAATTACGCAAGCTCCCGAATACCAAAATCAAAGTCAGCTACGATACCAAACGTACTCGTCTTCATGCAAAGACGTATGTTTTCTATCGTGACACCGGATTTACCACTGCTTACGTTGGCTCGTCTAACCTTTCCAATGCAGCCATCTCAAGTGGCCTTGAATGGAACGTAAAGGTAACGAAAAAGGACCTCCCGGAAACCATCGATAAAATCGCAGCAACCTTCGAAAGTTATTGGAATTCCAACGAATTTGAATACTACAACGAGGAACAAAAGGAGCGCCTCGCTCGCGCTCTGAAGGCGGAGAAATACTTTGACAGCAACAATGCCGAAGTGTACACAATAGACATCGCTCCGTATTCCTATCAACAGGAAATCCTCGATAAGCTGGAAGCAGAACGTAAGGTGCGTGGTTATAATCGTAATCTCGTTGTTGCGGCGACTGGTACGGGCAAAACGGTTATCTCTGCGCTTGATTACAAACGCTTCCGCAAGCAAAATCCGGATAAGCCTTGCCGTCTGCTGTTTGTGGCGCACCGCGAGGAAATTCTCAAACAGAGTATGTACACTTTCCGCGCTGTATTGAAGGATGCTAATTTCGGTGAGATGTTTGTGGGTAGCTATAAACCTGAGAGTATTGATAATCTTTTTATCTCAATTCAAACCTTCAACTCGCAGGCGTTTACCGAAAAGACAACGCCGGAGTTTTACGACTACATTATTGTGGACGAGTTTCACCATGCAGCAGCTCCTACATATCAAAAACTGCTTTCATATTACAAACCGCAGATCCTCCTCGGTTTGACGGCAACACCTGAACGTATGGATGGCAAGAGCATTTTGCCATACTTCAATAACCGAATTGCTGCCGAGATCCGTTTGCCTGAAGCCATCGATCGTAAACTCCTTTGTCCGTTCCAATATTTCGGCGTTACCGACAATATCGACCTTGACAATTTGAAGTGGGCAGCCGGTGGTTACGATAAGGGAGAGCTTTCTCGCATTTATACGCTGAGCGGTATGTTGGCAAATCGTCGCGCCGATTTGGTGGTTTCTTCGTTACTTAAATATGTAACCGATATCGACGATGTAAAAGGCCTCGGCTTCTGCGTAACTATTGAACATGCAGAGTTCATGTCGAATTATTTCAATGAGCGTGGAATCCCGTCAATGTTCTTGACCGGGCATTCGCCGGATGAAGAACGAAAAGAGGCCAAAGCACGATTAGTAAAGGGTGAAGTACGCTTCATTTTCGTCGTTGATATCTATAACGAAGGTGTGGACATCCCTGAAGTCAACACTGTTCTGTTTTTGCGCCCGACCGAGTCTCTGACGGTATTCTTGCAGCAGCTTGGACGTGGTCTGCGTTTATCCGAGGATAAAGAATGCCTGACCGTTCTCGATTTCATCGGCCAGGCAAATAAAAAATATAATTTTGAAGATAAGTTTGCGTCGCTTCTTCCCAACGCAACACGTGGTGTAACCCGTGAAATCAAAGACGGTTTCGTTTCACTTCCCAAGGGGTGCTATATTCAGCTTGAAAAGAAAGCGGCAAGATATATTCTTGATAACATTCGCGCGTCTTACGGAAACAGCTCGGGACTTGTTGCACGTATTGCAACTTTTGAAGAGGATACTGGTCTGAAGCTTACTCTTGAGAGCTTTCTTGATCACTATAGAATTGATCCTCGGTCAATCTATAAGTTTGATTCGTTCTCACGCCTATGTGCGCGTGCAGATATGATCGATAATTTTGAGGAACCGATAGAAGAGGTCTTGTCAAAGGCGCTTGGTCGCTTTGCTTTGGTGGATTCAAGGCGTTGGATTATATTTGTGCTGCGTGTTCTGAAGGACATTGATAAGCTCGACTTTGCAAAGCTTTCCGATCTGGAAAAACGCATGTTACAGATGTTTTATATTACCGTTTGGGGCAAGGCGATTGAGGATTGGGATGGAGACGAGGTGCTTGAAAACTTCCGTGCACTTTCGGATAGTCCTGTGATGCTTTCGGAATTGATTGCATTGCTTGAATACAACTATAATCACATCGACTTTATCGATGCGCCGGTGAATCTTGGTTTTGATTGTCCGTTGGATTTGCATTGTACCTATACTCGTGACCAGTTGCTTGTGGCGATGGACTTCATGAAACCTAATACTGTTCGTGAAGGTGTAAAGTGGCTTCCCGAAAAAGGAATTGATGTGTTCTTTATTACGCTTAACAAGTCTGATAAAGATTACTCACCGACAACAATGTATAAGGATTATTCCATTAACGAAACACTGTTCCATTGGCAGAGCCAGAGCGCGACCAACGCAGAAGGTAAAGTTGGTCAGCGATACATCAATCATCGCAAAAACGGCAGCAAGGTACTTTTGTTTGTGCGTGAATTTATGAACGATGTATACGGGAATACTGCACCGTACACCTATCTTGGTACAGCAAATTATGTGTCACATAATGGCTCCAGGCCTATGAATATCACATGGAAGTTGGATGAACCTATCCCGGCGAAGTATCTGAAGAAGACGAATAAACTGGTGGTAGGATAAAATAAAAAATAGGAGTAAAAGCAAATGAGTGTTAGACTGAAAAAGTATTCTTACAGGTTCGCGGAGCAAGTATTTAACGGGAAAATACAAACTAAAAACGAGTTGGAAGATATAATATATCGTTCAACAAAGGACTTGTCTGTTTTGTCTCGTCCAGAATTCAATAAAATATTAAACTGTGAGTTTGAAAAACGCGGTTGGCAAACACAACCGCCAGTGTTTGAAAAAGAAGATGACGCTTATGCTAAGTTCGATTTTCTTAAAGATCGTATAGGTGTAGAAGTGCAATTTGGTCACTCTTCTTTTATTGGAATCGATTTGTTAAAATTTCAGGTCGCTTCTTTTTCAAATCTCGATACTATTGATTTTGGTGTATACATAACTACTACTGCAGCTTTCCAAAAAGAGCTAAAGAATAAGTACGGACTTAAATGGGAAGGGTCTCTGACATTTGAAAAAGTTGTCAGATATTTACCTTATATTCGAAGTGCAATTCAGGTGCCAATATACGTGATAGGAATTGATGTGTGAATATGGTAGAAGTGGTAGCGGCTCTTATATGGGATAACGACAGATTTATGATCTGCCAACGCCCTGCAATCAAAGCAAGAGGATTACTGTGGGAGTTTGCTGGCGGCAAGGTTGAACCAGGCGAAACGAAACAGCAGGCGCTCATTCGTGAGTGTCAGGAAGAGCTTGCTGTGGTCCTCTCCATTGGCGACGCGTTTATGGATGTCATCCACGAATATCCCGATTTAAAGGTACATCTAACGCTGTTTAATGCCACTATCGCTGAGGGCAAACCGCAGAAGCTAGAGCATAACGATATCCAATGGATCACTCCAAGCGAAATCCCAAACTTCGACTTCTGCCCGGCAGACGAAGAAATATTAAAAGAAATCACAAGACGATTCTAAAACGAAAAAAGGAGAATTTATGTATACAGCTATAAAGGACTATTGTTCTAACGGAATTGAAAATGGGCTTTTGTTGCTTGATATGCCTACAGGTTTTGGAAAGACCTATAATGTGTTGAAATACATATATGAGGCATCTCTGGAAGAAGCAAATGCTGAACGCAAATTCTTCTTTGTAACTACCTTGAAAAAGAATCTTCCAAAAGAAGATTTAGAGAAACACTTCAGGGAAGGTGGACATTTAGAAGAATTCAAGGGAAAGTTCCTTTTTATAGACTCAAATGCAGATTGTGTAATTCAATATCTAACTGAAGAACTCGAAAAAAGGATTCCCATCGAAATTAGAAAAACAGACGAGTTCAAAATGATGAGAAATGATGTTCGCTTCCTAAGAGAATCTCAAAAGAATGTGGACAGAAAAGGTTTGAGACCTTATGCTGCGAGCATCAAAGAAAACTTGATGGGAAGATCCGAACCTGCATTTAGACGATATGTGCAGGCAATTTTGGCGCGTGAATTCAAAACTGTAAAAGATCGCATTTATGCAATAAAGACGGATGAAAAGTGGCGGTGGCTGGGTGAGTTGTATCCGGCTGTATTTACGAGCGATAAGCAAATTATATTCATGAGCATGGATAAATTTCTTGCGAGAAATGCCACGATTGTAGAACCGTCGTATATGTTTTATAATTCAAAGATAATCGATAATGCTGTCATTTTTATCGACGAGTTTGATGCTACCAAGGAAACGATATTGAGAAATATTATTTCCAACGGATTGAGGGAGAAAATCGACTACATAGAACTGTTTAACGATATCTATTCCGTCTTGCACACCATTGAATTTCCTAAAGCGATGACCGTACCGTCTGAAAAATGGACAGAGCGGCAGGCAATAAATAATTATAAACACTCGAATCTCGAGTTTATCGTTGACAATATACGAGAAAAAGCAGATGCTATTCATAGCCAGTATTCGCTGCAATTCAGCCACAAGACAGTAAGCAACGAAGATGCTGAATCGCGCAACTTTTTGTTCCAAGATCATCAATTTCATGCGATTTTGGATGGGAATAAATCCTATATTACAACCGTAAGTGATCCTTCGGAGAGAATAAATGCGATACAGTTTTCTTCAGAGAAGCCAAGTAGCGAAGATGGAAATATCCAAGTGATGCTCGGTAAACTAAGAGGGTTTATCAAATATTTTTCAGGCGGTATAAATATGCTTGCATATAACTATATGCAGCACAGAGAAGAACAAAGAAACCCGGGAGAAGATGAGTTTTCATTGGAATCCGCAATTCGTTCAGTTTTGGCCGAATTCCGTCTAAGCGACAAGCATATTGACTACATAACTTCACAAATTCTTATTTCTTCGCACAAGCCGAAGGGCGATATAGAAAATGCAGATTTTGATTTGTCGTTTTATGAAAACGGTTTCCGGTATTATGCGTTTGAAGATGATTATGCACATGATATGCAATCGAAAATCATGATGTATTCTTTTCAGGTGACACCTGAAAAAATCCTGTTGAGATTTTGTGAAAAGGCTAAGGTAGTAGGAATATCCGCGACCGCATCCATTCCAACTGTTGTCGGAAACTTTGATCATAAGTATTTGCAAGCAAAAATGCAAACCAGATATGATGTTGTTAAGGAATCTGATAGGAGCAGACTTAGAACTGAATTCGAAAAATCAATTTCCGGATATAAGGATATAACTGTCAATGTTCAACTCTTAGGAGAAGTCTACCACGAAAAAATATGGGAAGGTGTTTTCAGCGACACTGAACTTGCACAACATATTTTCGATAAAGTAGAGAGAGCACTGAGCCAAGAAAAGAATAATTACAACAAAGAAAGATATTTTAGAATTGCTATGGCATATAAGCAATTTGTGTGTCACGACGACATTCAGTCTTTTCTGTGCGTGTTAACTAAGCATCCTCGTCCGGGCGATATGTATCTTGATATGGATATTCTCTATGAAATATTTAAGTATATCCATAAAGAGAGAGGAGAAAAATTTGATAAAACCACTATCTGCTTGTTAGACGGCGAAGAGTTTGACATAAACAAAGAGCAAATCATTGATAGGCTGCAACATGGTGAAAAACTGTTCGTTATTTCTGTGTATCAAACCATAGGAGCAGGGCAAAATCTGCAGTATGGTATCCCTCAGAATTTAATAGATCATTTGGCAAGTAGCAATGATCGAGGATCGAGAGGCGAAAAGGATTTTGATGCGATCTATTTGGACAAGCCTACGAATATCTTTGTGAATTTGAGCGAAAATCTTTCAGATGAGGACTTCGTAAAGTACCTTTATTATGTGGAATTTTTGCAAGAATCTGCTGAACTTTCGGCACAAGAAACGCGCAAACACGTAAAAAGGGCATTTAAAACTTTTTTGACCGGACATCCATATTGGGATGAAGCTAAGTCGGTGTATGGTATCAAAAGTGTTGTTTTGATGTCTACTCGTACAATAATTCAGGCAATTGGTCGTATTTGTAGAACCAATCAAAAGAAAAAAACAGTTTATGTTTTTGCGGATTACCGTATTTCCGAAAGCATTGATTTTGATATCGATGACGGCAACAGACTTTTGAACCCTGAGTTTAGGGCATTACTTTCTCATATAAAAGAGCAGTGCAAAGCTTATTCCAGTGGAGATTTGGCGGATGAGGCGTCGTTGTTGTCTGTTCGCGTAAACAAGATGATCAATAACATTTTGCGCGAAGATTGGACTGAATCTCGCATGTTACAGTGGAAGACGCTCAGAGAGTATTCGTTGCAGCATCCAACACTATCCTTGTCAGAAAAAAGTCGCAGCTTTATGGCACACAATACGTATGTGAGATTGCCGAAACCACTAAACACAATTTTTTATAATCAGGAGTCCGATTACAATAAAGTTCTTGTTAGTTTCGAAAAAACAAAAGAGTATCCATACGAAGTGTCATCGTCTACATCCAAGCTGGATCTTTTGATGAAAAATCAAAGTCTCCAAAACTTTTTCAAGCGCAAGGGCTGGGCAACCACATTCGATTATAATGATTTTATTCTTTCTCCTCCGTTGTTTAATAACATTTACAAGGGAGCTTTGGGCGAGATGGCCGGAAGATTTTTGCTTTGGAGCTATTTAGGGCTGAATTTGACAGAAATCGAAGATCCCGAAGTGTTTGAATTGTTCGATTATAAGATTGAAAACACTGATATTTTCATTGACTTTAAGAATTGGCATGAGAGCACAAGATTTGGTAATGAGGAAATGCTCAAAAAAATCAAGGCGAAAGCAGATACTTGTAATGCAAAATGTATTATTGTTATTAACGTAGTATCTGAGCAATTTGTCGAGCCAATTAGGACAAATTATGGAGATATAACAGTCGTGCAAATCCCTTCGTTGATAGATCCAACTAATCCTAATCAACCCATACATAAAGCATTGGATATGATAAAGAGGTGTATAAATGAATTCGCCGATTAGAACAAATCAAGTTATTTTCAAGGTGGATATAGCGGCTTTGAATGATAAGTATGATGTCTTTCGTGTGAGAACTGACGATAAGTATTTCAAGAATGGAGCATATATAATCGATGCCCCCTTCTTGAATGATTCGGTTCGCGCGGTTCTGTTTGAAAGAGGAAACACTTTTCTTGTGATGATGGATCGTAACGATGGCAATTTTAATGCATTGAAGCGAACCTTTGATTCACACGAGGACGGCAAAAAAATTACGTTTTCAAAAGAGGATGTGTCCTTGCTCAAAGAAAGCGAAATTCTTCAGCTTTTGTTGAATAGCATGAGTAGTCAAAAATCCGAGTTTTTGAAATGCAACAATCTTACAGGACACTTTTATTGCTTCCATAACGAATGGTTGCGCCATGATAAAAAATCGGAGAAAATTATCATTTGGCAAGTTCCATGTTTAGAGTTGCGGGTTACACAAGACATGAAGCTTTGTCTGTCTATGCACACCTTCACTTCGGAGTTGCTTAGGAAGAAAATAACCTTTAGTGCAAGAAAATTCGAGGAATATCCCAAGTACGTATTTTCTCGAAAAAGCACACTAAGAAGAAAACTGAAGGACGATGATGAGCCTGCTTTTATCATGCGTCAGCTTAATGGTAAAAAAACAGATATACCGTTTATTGACCTTCAGGACATAAGAAGATATCGTAAAAGCAAGGTAGGTATGCTTGCTTCCGTTGTATCCAACTTTAATATGGAATTTGCAGGAATAGCATCAATTGAGTTTGATACAATCAAAGAATATATAGCGCTCGATTATTCGAGAAGAGTTCAGCGAGAGAATCAGAAAGCAATCCAAGAGATGCTTTCCGCGCAAAGTATCAAGATAGTTGATCAGATAGGTGACGAGTACTCAAATAGATTTTGCCATGAGGTAGCAGAAACGCTTCTTGTAAAATATGGAGCAAAAGCAACAGTTGGTAAGCGAGTTTCCAAGGAAGCTTTGAATATATGCGTTATTCACAATGCAGCTTATTATGAAGATATGGAAGATCCTTACAAGCAAAAGCATGAAGGTGTAGCTATTCAGCACATAACATTTGAAGATTTTTCTGGAAAGAGCGAATTTGCTATATCCACAATCGTACATGAATTACTTATCAAAAAGGATCTTTTGCGCGGTCAAGTAACGTTGTTCGACTGGAATGCACTTGGTTATCAAGAAGAATTTTGCTTTGGATGTGCAAAATGTGATGGCGGAGCAAATAGATACTTCTTTATGAGTATCAAGCCGGATGGCAGTTTTACTTTTACAGAATCCAAGTTGGACATTTTCGATATGGATCAGTACCATGAGTGTGTGGAGATTTTTGAGAATGCTAAGGCGAAATCTGAAGATGTCCAAGGCGTTTTGAAAAATTCCAACGGCAAAATTAATATCATAAAGGGAACTGACTGGATAACTCTTCCGGAACTGTTTGCAATTGATGCGGAACTATTGGAAGGCAACAACAAACTCCGTGGCAGAAATAAACGAGATGAATTGTTAACATCGTGCTTGGATATCAAATGCTTTGAACAAAACGGTGATACATATTATTTCGTAGGCGAAATAGGAGAGGGAATGCGTAGTAGCATTAGTCATTCAACAAATATTCGACGAATTGTTAGATATAAGGATGCTCCCGACTTCTTTGAGCAATTGTTGCCGCTTATGAGTGTTTCGTTTGTTAAGAATGGGCAGCTAACGGTTATACCGTTCCCGTATAAGTATTTGAGAGAATATATTAAGACTGTGAAATAAAAACACTATGAAATGGGGTGAGGCATATGAAACCGCAGTATTTACCTTCTGTTTGTCAAACTCATGCGGCGCATCACGAAGGGCGAATAAAGATAGATAAATCAAAATTGCTTCTGAAAAAGAATGAGGTTGTATCTTTGAGAAAGCTGTGTGACTTGTTATCTGCAGATATGCCAGCTCCATTTCGAATTCTTGATGGATATTATGTTGGCTTTTCGATACTTCAAATAGCTAACGAGTTTGATTTGCTCCGTTTTGGAACGGACTATATTGTTAATATAGAATTGAAAAGCAAGCTCCCTGAAGAAAACAAAATTGAAACAATCATTACTCAAATGCATAAACAGCATTATTATCTTAAATTTCTTGAAAAGCCGTTAAAGATATATACGTATATTGAGGATGATGGAATCTATTGTTACGATGCTGAAAACAATTGTGTAGAAAGTATCGAACCCCAACATTTAGTTGATGTGCTCGTAAATCAAAATGTGGATTTTGACTTAGATCCGGACAAGCTTTTCAAGCCTTCTAATTATCTTGTTTCTCCTTTCAACAAGGTGGATCGTTTTATGTCTGGTGAATATTTCCTAACGCCAGACCAAGCAAAGAAAAAGAAGGAGATATTGACCTCGATAGATAACGATGAGTATTTGTTTTTCTGTATATCTGCCGATGCAGGTACCGGAAAGACATTGCTTACATATGACATTGCGAAAACGTATCAAGAATGCGGAAAATCAGTTTTAGTTCTGCATTGTGCTACGTTGAATGAAGGTCAATTGGAGCTAAATAAAAATCATGGTTGGAATATTAAATGCGTGAGTGTTCTCAGAACGGCTGAACTTGATTCGGTTATAGAGAATCCCGATTTAATTGTTGTAGACGAAGCTCATCGTATAAGAAAACATCAATTGGATGCGTTAGTTCAATATGTAGCTGAACGAAAAATTTCAGTATTGTTTTCTTATGACACAAAGCAATATCTTAAAGATAATGAAACAAGGGATATCCATGCTTATTTGATGGAGGTTTATCCACAAAACACATCTCAAGTGCGAAAGCTGACCACCAAGATTAGGACAAATAAAAAGATGGCTTCGTTTATTCATAACATGATGAGTATCGGTAGTAGCAAAGATAATCTGGATTATGAAGATATTACGATAGAGTATTTTAGTAGTGTGCAAGATGCTCAAAACTATTTGAACTATCTGGATTGTTCGGGAGAGTGGAAGGCTATAACTTTTACGCCGTCTCAATATTCTTCTGAGCCAGTGGATTCTCTGTCCTGTCTTTGCGAACAGAAAGCTCATGGTGTAATTGGTCAGGAATTTGACAAGGTCGTATTTGCAATGGATTCTAATTTTAGATATGGAGAGAACAACAGACTTGCTGTGAGAACAAATTATTACAGCTTGAAGGGAATGTTATATCAAATAGTGACTCGGGCGGTTAACGAGTTGAAAATTATTGTTATAAACAATCCCGAATTATATCAAAAGTTAATGTCGATTAAGTGTATAGGCGACCAAAGCAATATATGAAGAATAGGCAAAACTTAAATATGCGTTGAAACCGAGCGTTTTAAGAAAAACATTGACATGTATGGAGAAGGTATAGCCGAGTTTATTGATGAGGCGATTAAGGCGTTCTGCGGGGTAAAGCAAATGATTAGAGAAGTAATGCACGATCCCATCTTCCTTGCAGGGAAGTCGGAGGTCGCAACGAAAGAAGATCTGCAGGTCGCGCAGGATTTGCTTGATACGCTGATGGCGCACAAGGAGATTTGTGTCGGTATGGCTGCGAATATGATCGGTGTGCGCAAGCGTATCATCGCCTTTCTCGACGAGAGCGGACGAGCCCCTACATATAGGGTGATGCTCAATCCCGAGATTATTAAAAAAGATGGCGCATACGATACCGAGGAAGGATGCCTGTCGCTTCTCGGCGGTCCGTGTCCGTGCAAACGCTATAAATCTATTAAGGTCAAGTATCAGACCTTGGAAATGCAAACCCGCATCAAGACCTACACCGGCTGGACGGCACAGATTATTCAGCATGAGGTTGATCATTGTGATGGGATTTTAATATAACAAGGAGATATTTATTATTATGAAAAATATTACCCAATCTATAACAGCATATAGATGCAAAATATGTAAAAAGTATGGGACGGATGATTTGTTATATTTTTCAGAAAGTAATCCGCATCCTATTGATTTGGAAAAATTGCTTGTCGAATTTTTTGTATATATTAAGCAATGCAGAATAGATACATATACCAGAAGAGCAATTATGTTGCGCCAAAATGCAAGTAAAGCTCTTTTGGAGGGTGACATCACAAGGATTCATATTCAACCTGATGCAGGCAGATCTTTCGAAAACTTTTCAGTTATCAATCATAAAACGAATAATGTTAGTGCGTTTAATGGCGAAGATAACTCGGCAGTTTATAATCATAATGTTTTATTCTATATTGGGAAAAATACTAACACCTTTGTATTTCATCGTTATGGTCAAAGTGGATGTAAGACAGCGTTTTATAATATATTCAATGATTTTCTATCAACAAAAGGACTAATTGCACATTTTGACATTCTATTATCAGACGAAATGTTTGAAGATCGGAAAAAGTATATTCCTGAAAAAATCAGTTTGATTACAACTTATTCCGAGGAATATTCAGACAAAGCAGACAACACAAAAGAAAAGCCTCGTAAAAAAATCGAACAAGAAACGATAATTTCACTTAATGCTCCGAGAGCGCATGGAATCAAAGAGTGGTTTATAAACTTAACGCGCAAAGAACCGTCCATAGACGAACTCAAAGAAGTTTTAATTAAGGATGATTTCCCAAGCGATTTCGAAGATGCAAAACTAACATTAAAATTTGGAAAAGTCAGAAGAAGAATAAGTCTAAGCGAATTCACAGGGCTAATTGCTGAATATGATATAACGGAACAATTAGAGCTTCATGCCGATGGTTCTGTGTTAGAAACAAGCATTCGTGATATTTCTGATAAGTATGCATTATCCTTTATGCAAGAAATGGGTGATTAAAATGAAATATTGGCAAATAATATGTGTGGTGCTATTTTTGATATCAATTTTAATATCAAGGAAAGCAAGCGTTCTAAAAATCATAGTTGAACAATTTAAGGTATATAAAGATGACCGTAATGGTAAATATTACTGGTTAGACATGCTCACATTCATAGTATTTCCTATTGTGATTGGAATTATAGTTGCACTCAATTTGCCTCTTGTAAAGATTATCAGCAATGCAGATACGATAATAACTGTTTTCTCTATTATTGTCACACTTCCTTTATCATTCTTGGCCTTGCTAATAGATAGGGTTTTGAAAAGCAAGAAGGAAGAAGAGGTGGCAAAAGAAACGTTTGTGTCAATTACGGTTGATATAGTTTATGCAATGGTAATAATAGGCGTAGTTGTTTTTGCAGCACTAACTCCTCTTGCTGAACTTGGTGAAAAAATCATAGTAGGATTGATAGCTTTTTTAACTGTAAAAATGGCATTAAATATTTTGATGATATTGAAGAGAATTTTTAATTCTTATTGATTTTCTCTCTGGACTTCCGAACTTTTCTGTGATATTGTGTGTGCTACCACGAAAAGGAGGTAGTGCATATGACACGGAAGAAACAAGCAAATAACCAAAACAGAGCGGTTCTGAATCGGGATTTCCCGAGGCGGGGCCGCTCTCTCATTATCGGGGCGGAGGAGCTGAGGCGGCTATTTCCGAACATCAAGCCCGAGTACATCGGCTTGGCAATCAAACGGATCGGCGACTATCGATTCGGCGATGAGGAGAACGAGATCAAGGTGTTCGGAAAGATACTGATAGCGGTAATTATTCAGGACGCGCTCGGCACAAAGGAGGACGGCGATGGGAATCCTTGAAGAATTATGGTACGGCAATATCTCACCTTGTGAGAGGGACTTCAAGAAAGGGAGCAAGTATTCGGAACTACTCGGTTACATCGTCAGGCACGAAGAGGATCTGCAGAAACGGCTGAACGACGAAGAGAAGGAGATCCTCGAAAAGTTCACCGAATGTACCAACGAGATGTACGGCATCGCGGAGCGGGAGGCGTTCGTTCAAGGGTTTACGCTCGGCGCCAGGATCATCATTGAAGTGATGAATACGGAAATCGAATAACGCAAAGAGGAATCGTACCAAAATGTGTGCGGTTCCTCTTTCCTTTCGATTCTCTCTGGACTTTGCGTGTTTTATCGCAAGAAGGCGGAAGGTCACGTCTACAAGCTCAAGGGAAAGATCGATTACGCGGCACTGATGGATCCGAAGTTCGCTGAGGATGAGGAGGACGAATGACGAAAATTAATTTCTTTCTTCCGATTCTCTCTGGACTTGTAAAAAAGTTATGGTATAGTGTTGTGCTGAAAGAAAGGTGGTGCTGATGCCGAAGAAACGGCCTGCGGGCGACGGAATGGTTCGACGGAAGAAGCGCGGTCAGTGGGAAGGGCGTATCACCGTCGGTCACAAGAGCGACGGTAAGCCGATCTTCCGCTACGTCTACGGCAAGACGCAAAAGGAAACCCTTGAAAAACTGCATCAGCGCATTGAGGACTACCGCGGCGTGGAGCTGACCGAGGACAGCAAGATGACTCTCGGCGAATGGCTCGACCGATGGCTGGGCGAGTATATGATCTTCACCATCCGCGAGAGCACCTGGGACAATTACGCTTCGCTCATCCGCATGCACGTGAGACCTTGCCTCGGGGATAAGCCGGTGGCGTTCATTACCACCGCCGACGTGCAGAGAATGTATAATAAGATTAAAAAGAACGGTCGGCGTAAGGCGCATCCTCTTCGCGGACACGAGCTCGCCGACAGTACGGTGCGCAGTGTTCACATGATGCTCCACGAAGCGATGGACGCGGCGGTGAGGGAACGGCTCATCGTCAAGAACCCCACCGACGGCACCACCATCCCGAAAAACAATTACGCACCCAAGCAGATACTCACTGAAGCACAGCTGGAAAAGTTTATGCACATCGCGATGCAGGATGAGGTGTGGCGCGACTTCTTCTATACCGAGTTGACCACGGGACTTCGCCTCGGTGAGATCTGCGGACTGCGTTGGTCGGACTTCGATGAAGCCACGGGACGGCTCAAGATCTCGCGGACGGTAAAGAGAAAGAAAGGCGGCGGAGTGACCTGGGGCGATACCAAAACTGAAACGGGAATGCGCAACATCCTCTTGCCGCCGAGCACGGCAGAGGTACTGCGGGAGCGAAAGAAAACGGCGATAAGCGAATGGATCTTCCCGAACATCTACAGGCCCGAGGAGGCGATGCATCCCGAGTATCCCTACAACCGTATGAAAACCTTGCTGAAGCAAGCGGGACTACCGCTGATACGCTTCCACGATCTGCGCCACACCTTCGCAACCATGGCGTTGGAGAACGGCATGGACGTAAAAACGCTGTCCCGAATCCTAGGGCATACCAACGCCAGCTTCACGCTGGACACCTACACCCACGTGACAACCGATATGCAAAAGCGAGCATCAGGCATCGTCGGTGGATTCATAGAAGACTTGATCATAAAGGAGTGAGATAAATGGCAAAGAGACGAGCAAACGGGAAAGGTACGCTTAGACAACGAGGTGACGGACGGTGGGAAGGCAGAGTGGTGGTCGGCTACGATGACAAAGGACTGCCGATCACCAAAAACGTCCTCGCTCACACCAAGACTGAGTGTGCCGAGAAGCTTGAAAAGCTGAAAGAGGAATACCGACCGCCGAGCACACGTTGCAAGCCGGATATGCTGTTCGGCGATTGGATTGAGTTTTGGTACGAGAACTACTCCAAGCCTGCCATCCGACCGCTGACGCAGGCGAATTACGAAAACCGAATCTACGACCACATCATCCCCGACATCGGCAAGATACCGCTGAACAAACTGACGCAGAACGATCTGCAACAGTTCTACGCACGGCTGAAACGAAACGGGCGAAAGCAGTACGTTGAGAAATACGGTCCCGGTTTATCTGACCGCATGGTGCGTGCTTGCCACGCAAGCTGTCGCATGGCACTTGAAAAAGCGGTTGCCGAAGGACTGATACGGGTCAATCCTGCAATCGGGTGTAAATTACCGCCCAAGAAAGCGCGTGAGATGCAGGTGCTGACAAAGGACGAACTACAGCGATTCCTCACCCAAGCCAAAGAGGACGGATACTACGAGCTGTTCCTACTGGAGCTAGGGACAGGCATGCGCCGAGGAGAACTGATGGGACTGCAATGGGAAGATCTCAACTTCCAAACGGGCGAGCTACAAATCGTTCGCCAGGCGTGTGCCGTGAACGGAAAAATTGAAATATCTACACCCAAGACTAAAAGTTCAATCCGCACGGTGGTACTGCCGCCGTCGCTGGTGGAGGTGTTGAGAAAATATAAAGAAACGGTGAACTCGCGCTGGATGTTCCCGTCGCCGCAAAATCCCGACGTACCGAGGTATCCCACGTCCGTCGGCGATATCCTGTCGATCCTGCTCAAAAGAGCAGGATGCAAGCACGTGCGGTTTCACGATCTGCGTCACACCTTCGCTACGATGGCACTGGAAAACGGCATGGACGTGAAAACACTGTCGGCAACCATTGGTCTCGTGTCAGCGGCGACCACGCTTGATATCTACAGCCATATGACCGATACGATGCAGATGCAGGCGGCGATAAGCATCGACCGCAAAATCGGCGGTACAAACGCGCAGATGCCCGTGGTAGAGCAAACACCCGAGGATGCGGCAAAACCGCCCGTAAACGCCCCGTGTGCGCCCACAGAGCCCCATCCCGAGCCGACCCCGAGAAAGATACGCAAAAGTGGAACGGGATGCCTGTATCAGATTAACGACAACCTCTGGGAGGGCAGCTTCTTCCCAAGGCTGCCGAACGGTAAACGCAAGAAATTTAACGTCTACACCGAAACAAAGGAACAGTGCGAAATCAAACTCGCCGAGATGATCGAAAGAGTTAAAGCAGAGATCGCGGAAGAGAAGTCAAAATTAAAAGAGGGCGCCGACTAAGGCGCCCTCTTTAGTGTCTTATTATGGTTTGAAAGAAATAGTACGTTAGTCGTATCTTCCCATGCGAGCTTTTTTGTATAAGCCATAATGGAAACGATATGAGATGTTTTCGTTATAAAGAACTTCGGGTGAAATATTTGTAGGACTTTTTTCTCGGTAGGAAAAATGAAAATACTTTCCGGTATCCTCTATAGCAGCAATTACATTGCTATCGTATAACAATTGAAGAAAGGTTTTAGGGTCTTCAACAAACCGCGGAATATCTGTGGCATTGTTTAATATATAGTCAATATATTTTTGGTAAATCTCTTGATATTGATTGAAGGTAAATTGAGGATCGGGGAAAAAATCAAAGAATTTTTTAAAATGGGTGTAATCTTCTTCTGAATAGTAAAATGAAAGTTGATCTTTTAAAGAACTTAAGAAATATTCGGAATACTGGTTTTGAAATTCATCGCTATGGTATACATCATAAGAAAACTTCTTTTGTTGGCCTAATCCGCGCCTCTTCATAAGGTCTTGTTGTAATTTTAAAATGCGTTGAATATCTCTAGGGCGGCTTAAAGAAATTTTCAAGAATTCCATAAAAGCGGTATCATGAGTTCTTACATCTTTGTTGGATGAATCTAATTTCCAATCAAAATATTGTTCCCAAATGTCCTCCTCATATTCTTCTCTTTGGTCATATGCCAAAAGTTTATTTGCCATTTTGTAAAGATTAGATGAGGGGTATTCTGTATAGGTTGTTCTCCACTCTAAATAAACCGAATTATCAGCTAATTTGTTTGTTGCGTTTTGAAGATTAAGCGAGTTGAATATATCTGGGCGAAGCAAAAGGACAACTTTGAGTTGACCTTTTGAATCACGAACATTTGCAAACAACTCAGTATTGAGTGTCCAGCACGCGGTTGCTAAGCCTTTGATACATTCAAGATACTCAACATAAGGAATTTGACTTGGTCTAACATCGATACCATCAATATATAAGGTGATGTTTTTTGTTAGTTTTAAACTTCCTAAACAATTTGAAAACTGTTGACAAATGTAATATAGATTCATTTGCAAACGTTGTTCAGAAAACTCATAAGTTGTGGCTGCACTACCGCCAACTTCAGCAAATTGAGATACAAGTTTTGCGGCAACATCACTTTTGTCTACAATTTTTAATGCATTGACAATTTCGGGAGAAAACGCTCTGTTGTAATATTCATCAATCGCACTCATTAATTTATCAAGGCTATTTTTGTTGAAAATTGAAACAACCTTATCATCATCAGTAATACTTTTTGCTAGTAATAGCAAAATAATAGTTTTCCAAATGTCGACATATCCACTTATGTCGATGTGTTTGTTTTTCTTCAATTCAAAGAACTTTTCGTAGTCGGTTCCATTGATGAATTTAAGCAAAGATTTATTGCCACGATATTCGCCATTACTTAAAAATGCGGCGTAAGCAGTTTTTCCGGTTCCTTTTTCACCGATTAAAAAATAAGTATTTGATTGGAGCAAATCATCCAAATATGAATTTTTAACAAATATACTAGAAAGCATTTGCTTGTTTCCGCGTTGCATATAATTTTGTGCATCCGAGAACCCTAGTTGCAAATTAGCTATTTCTTTCATACTTTTATTCCTTCCTTTTCAATATCCGATATTACAATATTATTATATTATAAAAGCCAGAAAAAAGCAATATACAACAAAATTCACTCAAAAAAGGCGGCTTATAATAGCCACCATCAAAAAGCTGCCCCGCAGTAAACGAAGAAAAAGAATTTTACGATGCGTATTGTCAAGTAAAAATAATTTTTACTTGACAATGTAAAAATGGTCAAAAACTGTGGTCAAAAAATCGCGAGTTTTCTAAAAGTGGGAAGAAAGTGCCTGAATAGTAATAAAAAATGACCTAAAGTGGAGAATAAATCTCTGCTTTAGGTCATTTTCGTGGTCCGAGTGACAGGGATCGAACCTGCGGCCTGATGGTCCCAAACCACCCGCGCTCCCAGCTGCGCCACACCCGGATATCTATTCAATTTTTTGAGTTTTTGCGTGGAAGTGGGACAAACTGTGGTCAAACGCAAATTCCACGCTGTTTTGCGTTTTTATAAAGTGCCGAAAGTCCGCATAAGTAAAGGCTTTTCGGGACTTTCGTGAAATCACGGCAATTCGTGCTAGGCACGCTCCCAAAGCAGGCGCGCTACCAACTGCGCTACATCCCGATAACAAGTATTCAGTTTTAGTCTATGCGAAAGAGCAGGATGATCGCGGCGACATCCTCGGCTACGCCTTTACGCACTCGTTGCATCTGCCACCGGCAGCACTCGCGCGCAAAGCCCAAAGCAGGCGCGTGGTATGTCAATGCATCGACCATACTATTATATACAAATCTTTCAAAAAAGTCAAGCGGGGATACGGTGTAAATTTTGCAATTTCTTCGGTGAAAAGTTGATGAAAAGCTTTGACTATTCTGTATATATGTGGTATAATACTATGATATCATAGATAAGTTATGCAAAGGAGGGGGCCGGATGCGGATTCTTGGGATCGACCCGGGGTATGCCATCGTCGGATGGGGCGTGGTCGAGTTTGAAAACAACCGTTTTCGCACGTTAGGGTACGGCGCGATCCGTACCGAGGCGCACACCGATACGGTGGAGCGGTTGGAGAAGATCTACAACGGCATAAATCTCCTGATCGAAAAGTATACCCCCGAGCATCTGGCAATTGAGGAACTGTTCTTCAACACCAACCAGACCACGGGCATCGTGGTGGCGGAGGCGCGTGGGATCATCCTCCTTGCGGCAAAGCAACACGGGCTGCGGATCGGCGAATACACTCCTTTACAGGTCAAACAGGCGGTGGTCGGATACGGTCGCGCCGAGAAGAATCAGGTCATCCAGATGGTGACCACGATGCTTGGACTGCCGAAGCCGCCAAAGCCGGACGATACGGCGGATGCTCTTGCAATCGCAATGTGCCATGGGCACAGCGCCTACTCGCGTATGGCGGGATATTTCAACAAATAACGGAGAGACACCATGTGGATCAGTGATAATTGGAAAGACTATGAACTTATCGACACGACCGACGGCGAGCGACTGGAACGTTGGGGAGACTACACCCTCATTCGTCCCGATCCGCAGGTCATCTGGAAGGGTGCGGCGCGTTCTCCGCTTTGGAAGAAAGCCGATGCCTCCTACAAGCGTTCGCGCAGTGGCGGTGGTGCATGGCAGGAAAGCCGCGTTCCGGAAAACTGGACGATCGGCTACCGTGATCTGAAATTCCTGATTAAGCCGATGGGCTTTAAGCATACGGGACTGTTCCCGGAGCAGGCGACCAACTGGGATTGGTTTTCCGATTTGATCAAAAATGCGGGGCGTCCTATCAAGGTACTGAACCTCTTTGCCTATACGGGCGGCGCGACAGTCGCGGCGGCCGCCGCAGGCGCATCGGTCTGCCACGTGGATGCGGCAAAGGGCATGGTACAGCAAGCGAAAGAAAACGCACGCCTTTCGGGGCTCGCGGACGCGCCGATCCGCTACATCGTGGACGATTGCAAAAAGTTTGTCGAGCGTGAGATCCGCCCCGGCAATACCTACGACGGCATCATTATGGATCCGCCCTCCTATGGGCGCGGACCCACCGGCGAGGTCTGGAAGATCGAGGACAGTATCGACGAGTTTATCACCCTGACCGAAAAGGTGCTCTCGGACAAACCGCTCTTCTTCCTGCTCAGCTCTTATACGACGGGGCTTTCGCCGCTTTCCATGCAATATATCGCAGATATCCGCATCGGCGCAAAGCGCGGCGGACACGGTGAGGCGATGGAAATCGCTCTGCCTGTAAAGACGAGTGGCGCGTATCTGCCCTGCGGCGCAAGCATGCGCTATGAATTCGATTGATAAAGGGAAAAAACAATGGCAGAAGCTTTTATTCTTGCTGACAACGTATCCTATACTTACACCGATGAGGACGGGGACAGCACCGAGGCGCTGAAAGGGGTATCCTTTCGCATTGACCGCGGCGAGTACGTGGCGGTTCTCGGGCACAACGGCTCCGGTAAATCGACGCTTGCCAAGCTGATCAACGTGATCCTCACGCCTACGAGTGGTTCGCTCACCGTGGCGGGGCATTCCATCACGGCGGATATGAGCGAGGACGAGGTGTTTGCGGTACGCCGTGAGGTCGGCATGGTCTTTCAGAACCCCGACAACCAACTGGTTGCTACGGTGGTAGAGGAGGACGTTGCCTTCGGACCCGAAAACCTCGGCATTCCGCGTGAGGAGATGCGTATGCGTGTGGACGATGCACTGCGCACGGTCGGGATGTATGAGCTGCGTGACAGTCAGCCACACCGACTTTCGGGTGGGCAGAAGCAGCGTGTGGCAATCGCGGGCGTGATCGCCATGATGCCGAAGTGCATCGTGTTTGACGAATCGACAGCGATGCTCGATCCGCACGGTCGCGCCGAGGTCATGCGTACCATTCGCCGCCTGAACGAGGATTTTGGTATGACGGTACTGCACATCACACACTACATGGATGAGGCGGTCATGGCAGACCGCATTCTCGTGGTCAACGACGGCGAGATCTATCGCGACGGTGTGCCGAGCGAGGTCTTCCGCGACGTAGAGGCACTCCGCCGCGTGGGGCTTGACGTTCCGCAGGGGCGTGAACTTTTACACGAGCTGGCAGTCGACGGCTTGGATCTTGGCGAAACGCCGATCGACATCGACGGCTGTGCCGAACTGATTTTGAAAAAATACAAGGAAAAACAATGACGATTCTGGAACTTTCGGATGTATGCTACACATACGATAAGGGAACACCGAGTGCGCATGAGGCGCTCGCCCATATCCATCTGAAAATTGAACAGGGAAGCATGACGGGGCTGATCGGACACACGGGTTGTGGCAAATCCACGTTGCTCCGTATGCTCAACGGTCTGCTTCGTCCCGACAGCGGCAAGATTCTGCTTTCGGGTAAGGACATTTGGGAAAAGCCGAAGGAGATCTCGGGCGTGCGCTTTCGCGTGGGACTGGTCATGCAATATCCCGAGTATCAGCTCTTTGACGAGACGGTGCGCGCCGATATCGCGTACGGTCCCCGCAACATGGGGCTTTCGGCTGAGGAGATCGCACGCCGCGTGGAGGCGGCGGCTACCTTTGCGGGATTCCCGCTTGACATGCTGGATAAGTCTCCCTTTGAACTTTCGGGCGGACAGAAGCGCCGCGCCGCGATTGCGGGCGTGATGGCGATGCAACCCGAGGTGCTCGTGCTGGACGAACCCGCCGCAGGGCTTGACCCCAAGGGGCGCGAGGATATCTTTGAAGGACTCGCACGTTACCGCCGTGAGAGCGGCGCTACGGTCATCGTGGTCAGCCACAGCATGGAGGACATGGCGGAGTATTGTGACCGCCTTGTGGTGATGAACGACGGCGAGATCTATATGGACGGTACGAAAGAAGAAGTGTTCGGCGCGTCCGAGCGCCTGATGCAGATCGGGCTGAACGTTCCCGAGATCACCCGCATCGTAGCCAAGCTCCGCGAAGGGGGCATGCCGCTTTCGCCGAGGATCTACACGGTGGCGGATGCCAAGGCGGCGGTTGCCGCATTGCTTGGAGGTGACCGCACATGATCAAGGATATCACCCTCGGTCAGTATTTTACCGGAAACTCGGTGCTGCATCGCGCCGATCCGCGTGCGAAGCTCCTTTTTTCGCTGCTGTATATTTTCTTGCTCTTCTTTGCCAAGAGCGCGGCGGCATTCGGTTTTGTACTGCTTTTTACCTTAGTAATGGTGCTGGTCAGCGGCGTGCCGCTACGGGTCGTGCTACGCTCGATCAAGCCCTTGCTGTTTATTATTCTCTTTACCTGCATCCTCAACGTGTTCTGGACGCAGGGAGAAACGCTCCTTTGGGAATGGAGATTCATTCACATCTATCTTGAGGGCGTTCTGTTTGCTTTCTTTATGGCACTCCGTATCATTCTTCTGGTCGTGGGTATCAGCGTAACGCTGACCTATACGACGACGCCACTGGCGTTGACCGATGCTATCGAGAGCCTCTTGAACCCGCTGAAAAAGCTCAAGGTTCCCGTGCACGATTTTGCCATGATGATGACCATTGCCATGCGCTTTATCCCGACTCTGATTGAGGAGACGGACAAGATCATGGACGCGCAAAAGGCACGTGGCGCCGACTTTGAAAGCGGCGGGCTTATTGCCAAGGCGAAGGCGCTCATTCCGATCCTGATCCCCTTGTTCGTTTCGGCGTTCAAGCGTGCAGACGACCTTGCGATCGCCATGGAATGCCGTTGTTACCGTGGGGGAGAGGGACGCACCAAGCTGAAGATGCTTCGCTACGGCGGTTGCGACCTGCTTTTGGTCGTTCTCGCCGCTTTGTACACGGCAGGAATTTTCCTGTGCAACATTTATTTACCGTATATCAGTATCTGACATGAAGATCTTACTCAGACTGCAATATCTCGGCACCGATTTTTGCGGCTGGCAGTTTCAGCCGGGCGTACGCACGGTGCAGAACACCCTGACCGAGGCGGCGGAAAGCCTGTTTGGCAAGAAGTGCAGTATCACGGGCTGTAGCCGCACGGACAGCGGTGTGCATGCCAATGATTTTGCCGCGACGGTGGAACTGCCGAAGGGGGCAAATCGCATCCCGGTAGATCGTCTCCCCACGGCGTTTGCCCCGTTTTTGCCCTGTGACCTCGCGGTCAAGTCCGCCACGGTCGTTCCCGACGAGTTTCACCCGCGGTACGACGTGGAATCGAAGGAATACCTTTATAAGGTGCATCTTGCGCCCGTTGCCGACCCCTTCCTTTACGGCAGGGTATGGCACTACACGGGGCGCGTACTGCCTGACGCAGTCGAGCGTATGAATGCTTGCGCCGAAAAGCTGGTCGGCACCAGGTATTTTGCCTCCTTTATGGCGGCGGGCTCCAAGATCGAGGACACCGAGCGCACAGTGTACTATTGTAACGTTACCCGTGAAGACGATATGCTCTACGTCCGCGTGGCGGCGAATGGCTTCCTCTATAATATGGTGCGCATTATCGTCGGCACACTTATGCAGGCGGCGGCAGGCAAGCTGACACCTGCGGAAATGGAAGAGATCATAGAGGCAAAGGACCGAAAAAAAGCGGGTATCACCGCGCCGTCCGACGGTCTGTATTTAAATAAAGTTACGTATCCCGCAAATTAAGGAAAGGAGAAGCGCAATGAAACAGCTTGGCGAAGCGGTCACAACCGAGAATCCCTATTACGCGCGCATCAGTCGCAAGCTGCGTGCCGCAAAGTATATCACTCTGCTGTTTGCGGTTATCTGCGCGATCCTGATCCTGTGGGCATACCGCGGCGGTATCACCTACGACAATCTGCGGTATCTGCTTCGTGATATGGACACGGCGGGGCACACCTCGCTTTCGGGCGATACCGTTTACTACAAGGCAAACGAGACCAACGTGTATCTGTTCTTCCGCGGCGACCTTGCGGTCGGTTCCTCGGAGGGGATCGCGTTTCACCGTGCGCTCGGCAGTCGGTCATTTCTTGACGAGGTACATTTTCGTGCGCCGGTGCTTACGGGCTCGGCAAAGTATATGATCGCCTATGACAGCGGCGGCAACAGTTTTTACGTATATAACTCCATCAGCCGTGTATACGACGAGACGCTGGATACTCCCGTGCTGGCGGCGGCCGCCTCGGACAACGGCGATTTCGCCATTCTGACCGAGAACAAGGTCGGCAGTTATGAGATCCGCGTGTACGACCGCAACTTTAAAAAGGTGGCGAGCCTGACGCGTAGCGGCGACGTGTATACCATTGGCTTTCTCGGTGACGGTAGGCTTTGGTTTTGCGAGCTGCTTGCCGAAAATGCCGCCCTTTGTACCGATTTTTCTCTGTACACGGTCGGCGCTGAGGATATCGAAAGTACACACCGTGAGAGCGGCTTGATCCTGAAAAGCGGATCGCTGAAAAAAGGCTATTACCTGCTGACCGACCGCTCGCTCGTCTTCTTTGACGGCGAGGGTGAGGAGACTGCGGTATATTCCTTCGGTACGTCGGACGTTTTACACGCAGATGCCACCGAGGACGGTGTCGCGGTACTGCTGGATGATAATGCCATGGGCGGAGGCTACAGTGCAAACGCCTATTTTGCAAACGGTGATACCGTGATGCACCCCGCTTCAAAGGGGGCGCAAGGTATCGCACTTTGCGGCAAACGGATTTGTGTTCTGTACGACGGCAACCTATGCATATCGGACGGAGAGGGGACGCGCGAGACCGAGATCCCCGCGGGCGGGCGCAGGCTTCTCCGACAGGATAAAAACAATGTGATCGTTTGTATGAACGACTATGCTTCGATCTTCCCGATCGGATAAAAGGAGAACGTATGTATCTGGCAATTGATCTTATCCTTGCGGTCATCCTTCTGGCGACCGTGATCGGTGCATGGCGGCGCGGACTGATCCGCACGGTGTTCAAACTTTGCACCACGGTGGCCGCGGTGGTGCTTGCCGTCTGCTTTCATAAGCAGCTTGGCAGTTACTTTTACGATGCTTTTTTGTACGATGCGCTTGCGCCGCATATTGAGGGGCTGTTTGATCAGGTGGTCACCGCGATCGGCGATTCCTTGGACTTTGCTGCGCTTGCGGCAAAACTCCCCGAAAAGGTGATCTCGCTGGTGGAGCTTTGCAACATCGACCTTGCCGCGTTCTTGGAGGATGCGGTGAAGAGCATGGACGTGGGCGGCGAGACCTTCACCGAGCTTGGTGAAAGGCTGGCGGTATTTATTGCGACCTCTGCCGCCAACACGCTTGCCTTTTCCGCCATCTTCTTTGGCGGTTTGATCCTGTTACGTCTGGTGGGCGTATTGCTGGACAAGATCGCCGATCTGCCCGTACTGCGCGGTGCCAACCGCTTTCTCGGCTTCCTGTTCGGCGTTCTGGAGGCGGCGATCCTCGGCATCGTGCTGTCCAAGTTTGCGGCGACAGTCTGTAGCTTGTATGCATCCACCTCGCCCGATTTTGCATTTGGCGACGTGGCAAACGGAACGTATATTGCAAGATTCTTCTTGTCCATTAGCCCTTGGTAAATCCTGATTTCGGAGGCGAATGAAAATGCAAAAGAGATTTATTCCGAATATTCTTTCGGTGATTCGACTTTGTTTGGTACCGCTGTTTGCATATGTATTTTTCCTCGACTATCCCGAGCATATCTGGATGGCGGTATGCATCTTTTTCGTCGCAGGTGCGACCGACGTGCTGGACGGTTGGCTTGCCCGTCGCAATCACTGGATCAGTAACGTCGGCAAGATCCTCGACCCCGTGGCGGACAAGACGATGCAGTGCGTGGCACTCATCTGTTTGTATGCTAAGGCGATCATCCCGCTGTGGCTGGTGATCACCTATATTACCAAGGAACTGCTCATGCTGGTGGGTGCGGTGGTCGTATTCCGCAAGCAGAGCGTTGTGGTCAAAAGCAGTTTTTGGGGCAAACTTGCCGTATGCGTGTTTTATGCCTCTGTGGCGGGACTTGTCGGATTGCAGTACGCCGAGGAGAGCGTGCGCATCCTTTGGACGGGTGCGATCTGCGGCGTGATGCTTTGCTTTGCGATCGTGGCGCTGATCCAGTACGTCCGCGAATACACAGAGAGTCAATCGAAACAATAATATCCCTTTTGGAAAGGAACCTTACATGGAAATGTGTGCAAGATGCCACAAGCGTATGGCTGTGGTGTTTATTACCCGACTCGAAAACGGCGAGTCGAAGAACGAGGGCATCTGTTTAAAGTGTGCCAAGGAGCTCGGCATCAAGCCGATCGACGATATTTTGAAGAAAATGGGCATCTCGAACGAGGATTTTGAGCGTATGACCGAGGATGCCGAGGAATATATGCAGGAGATGATCCCGCGCGAGGAAAGCGACGAGCCGTCGGTAAACGACGGCGGTGCTCCCGCTGTGGATTTCGGCAAGATCTTGCGCGACAGCGGCCTCGGCGGAGACGGCGCAAAGCAGAAGGGCGCGCAGGGCGGCAAGGCACAGTCGAAAAAGGACGAGAAACGCAAGTTCCTCGACGCCTACTGCAAGAATGTGACCGCGCGTGCGAAGAACGGTGAGCTCGACCGTATCATTGGTCGCGACCGCGAGCTTGCGCGCGTGATTCAGATCCTCTGCCGCCGTCAAAAGAACAATCCTTGTCTCATCGGCGAGCCCGGTGTCGGTAAGACTGCCATTGCCGAGGCGCTTGCACAGCGCATCGTCAGTGGCGAAGTTCCGTATAAACTCAAGAATTGCGAAATCCATCTGCTCGACCTGACCGCGCTTGTCGCGGGTACGCAGTTCCGCGGCCAGTTTGAGTCGCGCATCCTCGGCCTTATTCGCGAGGTCAAGGAGGCCGGCAACATCATTCTCGTTATTGACGAGGTACACAGTATCGTCGGTGCGGGCGATGCCGAGGGAAGCATGAACGCGGCAAACATTTTGAAGCCTGCGCTTTCCCGCGGTGAGATCCGCGTGATCGGCGCGACCACGCTCAACGAGTACCGCAAGTATATCGAAAAGGACTCCGCTCTGGAACGCCGCTTCCAGCCCGTGATCGTAAACGAACCCTCGGTTGCCGAGAGCATTGAGATCCTCGGCGGTATCAAGCACTATTACGAGACCTTCCACAATATCCGCATCCCCGAGAATATCCTTGCGCTCACAGTCACACTGTCCGAGCGCTATATCACCGATCGTTATCTGCCCGATAAGGCGATCGACCTCCTCGACGAGGCGGCGTCCTATCGCGCACTCTCCACCAAGGAGCTCAACGAGCGTCTGACGCTGGACGATGAGCTGAAGGCGGTGCAGAAGGAGCGCGCCATGGTCGAAAGTGCGCCTGAGCAGGAAATGGACGATATGCAGGAAAAATACCGTCAGCTTGCCGACGTCCGCGTCAAGGAGGCACGCATCAGTGAGCGCCTTGCCGAGATCGCACCCGTGTGCGAGTCGGTGGAGCTGACCGCAGAGGATCTTGCGCGCGTGATCGAGATCTGGACAGGCGTTCCCGCCACCGAGATCACCGAAAACGAGTTCTTCCGTATCGACCGCCTTGCCGACCGCATGAAGGAAAAGATCATCGGTCAGGATGAGGCAGTGGACGCGGTCGCACGTGCGATCAAGCGCAACCGCGCAGGTGTTTCCTACAAGCGTAAGCCCGTATCCTTTATCTTTGCAGGGCCGACGGGTGTGGGTAAGACCGAGCTCGTCAAAACGCTTGCAAACGACCTGTTCTCCTCGCCCGAAACGCTTATCCGACTCGATATGTCCGAGTTCATGGAGAAACACAGCGTTTCCAAGATCATCGGTGCGCCTCCCGGCTACGTCGGCTACGACGAGGCGGGACAGCTTACCGAAAAGATCCGACGCCGTCCCTACAGCGTCGTGCTCTTTGACGAGATCGAAAAGGCACATCCCGACGTGCTCAATATCCTGTTGCAGGTGCTGGATGACGGTCGCATCACCGATGCACACGGCAAGGAGGTCAACTTTGAGAACACGCTCATTGTTATGACCACCAATGCAGGTTCGGACGTTTCCTCGGCGATCTCCGGCTTCTCGACCGAGGCGGGCACAGTTGCCAAGGAAAAGACCGAAAAGGCACTCCTTTCCTTCCTGCGTCCCGAGTTTATCAACCGCGTGGATGAAGTCATTACCTTCCGTTCGCTCGATAAAAACGATTTTGCCGCGATCGCCAAGATCATGCTTGCACAGCTTGCCGAGGCACTCAAGGCAAAGTCGATCACGCTCACCTATACCGATGCGGCGGCGGCCTATATCGCAGAGCAGTCCTTCTCGCAGAAGTTCGGTGCGCGCAATATGCGCCGCTATATCCAGACACACGTGGAGGATGCGCTTGCCGAAAAGATCATCGCAAGCTACAATATGCGCATCACGAGCGCACGTGTTGACCACGACGGCGAAAAACTCGTTATTGATTGCATGTAAATTTTTTATCATAAAAGGAGAATTATCATGGCAGAGAATTGCACACATGATTGCTCGACCTGCGGCGCGGATTGCCCTTCTAAGAAGAATCCGCAGTCGCTCATCGAGCCGCAAAACAAACTCAGCAACGTCAAAAAGGTCATCGGCGTTGTCAGCGGTAAGGGCGGCGTAGGTAAGTCGCTCGTCACCTCGCTGCTTGCAGTAGAGATGAGCCGCCGCGGCTATAAGACCGCGATCCTTGACGCGGACATCACAGGTCCCTCGATCCCGCGGGCGTTCGGCTTGCACCAGCGTGCAGAGGGCGGTCCCGACGGTATTTTCCCCGTCATGACCAAGACCGGCATCGAGGTCATGTCCATCAACCTCCTGCTTGAGGAGGAGACCCAGCCCGTCGTATGGCGCGGTCCCGTGATCGCAGGTACGGTCAAGCAGTTCTGGACCGACGTTGTCTGGAACGAGGTAGACTATATGTTCGTGGATATGCCTCCCGGAACGGGCGACGTTCCGCTCACCGTGTTCCAGAGCCTGCCGCTTGACGGTATCGTCATCGTCAGCTCCCCGCAGGAGCTTGTCTCGATGATCGTCAAGAAGGCCGCCAACATGGCAGACCTCATGAATATCCGCGTGCTCGGCCTCGTGGAGAACATGAGTTACGCAATCTGCCCCGACTGCGGCAAGCACCTCGAAGTGTTTGGCAAGAGCCACATTGAGGAGACCGCCAAGGAGCACGGCTACGACGTGCTCGGCAAACTGCCGATCGACTACCGTCTCGCCGCACTCTGCGACAAGGGCGCCATCGAGCTTTGCGAGGACAGCTACCTCGGCGAAGCCGCAAGCAAGATCGAAGATATGCTGAAATAAAGGGAAAGCACCAAGTTCAAAAAGAACTTGGTGCTTTTGTTATCTTACAGGACGATCTGCTTGAGAAATTTCAACACGTCGAGAAAAGACAGCTTGCCGTCGCCGTTGATATCGGCATCGAGTTCGGTGTCGTTGAGGATCGCTTTGATCACGGTCAATACGTCCGATATGTCGAAAATGCCGTCCCCGCTTTGGTCAAGCAGGGTGTTGTTGTTGACCTGTACCCGCAGTTTCGACGTTTCGCTGACAAGTTTGCCTGCAATAATATCCGCTTCGGTGATCTTTGCCATCATGATCTGACCGTGTGCCGTACGGGTATGGTCATAAATGATATAGATATTACCGTCCGCATCTTCTACAGCATCGGGGTAGGAAGTGCCGCTTCGTACGTCGATCACCAGTTTGTGGCTCCATGTTTTTCCGTCGTCCGTGGAGAGCGCTGCCGTCATGTGTGAGCGCGCTTTGCCGTCTGCGGGCGGGTCGTTGTACACAAGTAGCTGATTGCCCGAAGACAGTCTTGTGATATAGAATCTTGAAACGACGTTTGTGATGTCTGCATCGGTAGCGCCGGTCCACGTAGCGCCGCCGTCGTAGGAATAGCTTTCTTCAATGCCGAGCCCTGTGCGGATCAGCATACGGAGTGAACCGTCTGCCTGCTCGATGACCATGTTTTCATCGCAGTTACGGCTACCCTCGTAACTTTGTACGCTACCGAGATATTCCCACGTCATGCCCTTATCCTTGGAAAGATAGACGTTGGAATTGGTTTCCTTTGCCATCTCCTCCACGGTGCTTTCATACGCCCAGATCGCCGTGGGAAGGAGCCAGTCACCGTTTGTAAGCACGATAGGATCATTCATGGCGATACCGTTTGCAACACGCACGGGTGTGCTCCACGTGGGATTTTCACTTTCGGGGTTGTCGGTGTACATCATCCACGTGCCGTATACGCCATCCTTGTGGAAACGGCTCTGTGACCAGAACATCCACATGCGGCCGTCGGGGTCGATCCATAGATTTGGGTCGAAAACGCGAACGGGATAGGCGTGGTCAATCGCAAGCACGGGTCCCTTCCAGTTCTTGCCGTCGTCTGTGCTGGTATAGAGCAGGGCAAAATTATACGCGCCCTCGCCTTCACCGCCTGCATACCACGTCGCCCACAGCCTGCCGCTTTGTGTATCCTTGGTCATGCTCGGAATACCCTGCCACAGGCGGTTGCCGTCGATATATTCCCCCTCGGTGGGATTGTAAATGATCGTGGGAGGCGTAAGCGGAAGGCCGCTTACAACGTAGTTTTTGTCTACCTCTGCCACAACGATGCCCCATCTGCCGATCGTGACGGTTTCGCCTGCCTTGACCTCTTTCCCCATCAGTACAAGTGCTTCGGATATCGTTGTTGCAAGAACTTTGGCATCGATTGCCGCTACCGTCTCAAAGCCGATAGCTGTGAGGTCGGATACAAGCGAGTTGGCTTTTTCCGCAACGGGCGTGATGATATATACCCACCCGTCTGCGGTGACGGAGAAAGTTCCGCCTTCGTCGATGCTACTTGCGATATAGCTTTTACCGAGGAGGTATTCCGGAACGGTTCCTGCAAAAAGGTGCGTAGTGCGGTCGGTAAAGATCTGCTCGCCCGCGGCAACCGTTCCGTACGTTTCATAAGCAGGCATAAGGGTAGCAAGCGTGTCCAGCGTAAAGTCTTTCGTAGCCTCGTTTGCGATCAGCAGACCCCAGTAGCTGTAGGAGACCGTTTCGCCCTCCGTAACCTCTTTTTTCATCACGGCGACCTCGTATTTGTGCGCCGACCAAAGCAGTCCTGCACCAAGCGTAGCGACTTTGGTAAATCCGTTTTCTGCGAGCGCGGCCTCCTGCGAATTGCTCGTTCCGTCCACCTGCGTAAGCACGTATACGGACCCGCTTGCCGTTACGGTAGCAAGCACGTCGGAGGAGATACCCGTTTGCAGATAGGGAAGACCTGTAAGTACGTTCGGAATATTGCCGAACGCATAGCTGCGGTTTGAGAAAATGACGCTTCCATTTGCCACCGTGGAAAAACTTCCGTTTGCAGATGCCACCGAAGCGAGATCGTTTATTGCAAAATCTGCAATAAGAATTCCCCATTTGCTAAAAGCAATCGTATCGCCTGCCTTGACTGCTTTCGCCATGACCGCCACTTCGTATTTGTGTGACGCCCAGAGTGTTGCTGACGCGATCGTATCTATCTTGGTAAAGCCGCTCTCTATGAGTGTCGCTTCCTGCGAATCGCTCGTTCCGTCCACCTGTGTAAGCACGTATACGTAACCGTCGGTCACGGCAGTTGCACTGACCGCGTCTGCAAGGTTGGTTCTTAGATAGGTCCTACCGACAAGGTATGTGGGGATATTCTCTCCGAACGTATAGGTTCGGTTGGCAAAAACCTTGTCGCCCGCTTCGATGGTGTCAAAGTTTCCGACGTTCGCGGTCACGCTTGCGAGCGTGTTAAGCGATACTTCCAAAGCTTCGGCAGTTACCCAAAGCGTTGTCATGGAAAAAAGCAATACCGTCGTAAGGACCAGAGAAAAGATTCTTTTCATGTTTATTCTCCTTTACTATGCAGATTTCTGTATTCGCTCGGTGATATTCCTACGTGGGACTTAAAGGTCTCCGAGAAGTAGCTGGGGCTAAAGCCGCATGCCGCGGCGATGTCTGCAATGCTTTGCTTGGTATTGCAAAGCAACTGCTTCGCCGTAGCGATGCGACGTTCGCCTGCGAATTGGATCACGCCGAGACCCGTCTCCTTTTTAAAGAGGTGGGCAAGGTAGAATTTACTGATGCCGAACTGCGCGGCGATGCTTTGCTGGGAGAATTCGAGCGCAAGGTTGTTGCCGATCCAGCGGATGATTTCGGAAACGATGGGCTCTGCCGACACCGTTTCTTCAGACGCAGTACGCATTTCGGTAACGATCTGCGTCAACAGGGAAGCGTCTGCCGTTTCCTTTGCGTCAAATTCCTGCAAAAGCGCGTCCAACTTTTCGACGTCCACGTGGTGCAGTTTGTCGCAACGGATACCCTGCTTTTCAAACAGAACGGTGGGGATGTCCGCTTTTTCGTGCGTGGCAATGAGATGTGCCGCAAACTCTGCCGCAGAGAAACGGTCTGCTTCCTTGTAAGGGTTTGGATCTTCGCCGCTGTACACGGTCAATTTGTTGACAACGCGACCGAGATAACTGCCTTCGGTCACAAGTTTGCCTGCCATAATATCGGCTTCGGTGATCTTTGCGGTCAGGATCTCCCGCGCCGCCGAAAGCGCCTCGGCGAGCGACTTCCGGAAGCAACCGCGTTCACGGTCGTAGGTGAGGCGGATCGTGCCGTCCTCGGATACGGTCGCATCGGGGTAGGAAACGCCGATACGCTCGTCCAGCAGTAGCTTGTACTTCCAGCTTTTCCCCTCATCCTCCGAGAGAAAAGCGGTGAGGTTGTTGCGTTGCGTCGTTTCATCGTGATAGATCAGCAACAGTCTGCCCGAGGGCATGCGGCGGATAAAGAATCGGGAGCTCGGCCCTTTCATAAAGCATTCGTCGCCGCTCCAATGGTGTCCTCCGTCATAGGAATGTGCGGTTGCGATTCCGTAGGAGGTACGCACGTATACGGTCACGCGGTCGCCGTGCTCCACAAACATGTGCTCGTCGCAGGTACGTCTGTCTACGTCCGAAAAGCCGCGGTTTTCAAAGGTCTTGCCGAGGTCACAGCTTGCATAGGCAAAGGAACCTGTTTGCACGGAGCCGTCTGCCGCCGCAAAGCGTGCCCATACGGCGACGGGGAACAGCCAATCCCCTGTGGAAAGCACGGTCGGCTTGTTCATCATAACGTCGTTGCCGATATAAAAGGGTTCGCCAAAAACAGGAGCCTCGGCATCGGGGTCGTCACAGATCGCGGCATATTGCCCCTTTTCGGGCGATTGCGCCCACGTAAACCACAGCCGTCCCGTAGGATCGACCCACAGGCAGGGATCGTAGCAACGGTAGCCGTCACAGGGCAGTACTGCGGCAATCGGTTCGCCGAAATCGTCGCCGTTCGAAGAGCGGTACAGCAAAACGTAGTTGCCGACCGTTTCTTTCACGTTGCCCGAATAAAAGCAAAGATAGGTCTTGCCGCCCTTTGTATATTCAATGGAAGGGATTCCTTGCCAAATGCGATTCTCATCGCTGTAGTGTGCGAGCACTGCACGGTCGTCGGTCACGGTAAAATCAAACATATTCGTTGCCCCCTTTGTACTTTTATTCTATAAGCCCTTGGCGTTTCGGCGCAATAACATTCTTGCTATATTTTGAAGATTAAAAAAAGACGGCGTTGCCGTCTTTTTATATGTGTTTGATGCCGATGTCGACGTTTACAAGGTCGCCGACAAGGTTCGGAGCGTCGCCGAGGAATATACCTTTTTTGTAAAAGCCGATGGAAACGGTGCGGTCGCTTTTTACGGCGAGGATCGCCTCGCCCGTATCGCCGTTCATGCCGCTGTTGATGTCTGCGGAGAGGACGAAGGCGCCGCTTTTGTTGATCATTTCAATGGCGCGGGCGTAGAGTCCTTGCGGCGCTCCCGAAAAGCCGGTGCCGAGCAGGCAATCGACCACGATATCGTAGCCGTCGAGGTGACAGCTTTCGTCAAAGCGGCGGTCGGCGACCGAAAGGGCAACGGCTTTGTCATAGTAATACGCGCCGTCCTCGGAGAATTTTTCACTCACGCGGTAGAGGGTAGGGTAGATGCCGCGCTCGGCGAGGATGGCGGCAAGCGCGTAGCCGTCGCCGCCGTTGTTGCCGCTGCCCGTGATGATGGCGATTCGCTTGCCCTCCCACGTGGCGGCATGGAACAGTCCCATGGCGGCGCGATACATGAGTTCCTTCGACGGAACGAAGTTTTGAATGGTATAGGCATCGGCGGCGCGCATCTCGGCAACGCTCACCGCGCTTTCATATTCTTTGCAGTTTACGGTAGGCTTCATTTGATCAGATCCTTGATAACTTCTCCTGCGATGATGAGTCCCGCAACCGAGGGGACAAACGAAATGCTTGCGGGAATAGCGCGGCGATGCTCCTCGCTGACGGTTTCCACCTTGACGGGCATCTCGGTAGAGTAGAGCACCTTCAGCTTTTTTACGCCGCGCTTTTTGAGTTCGGTACGCATGACACGAGCCAAGGGGCAGACCGAGGTTTTATAGATATCCGCTACGGCGAATTTCGTGGGGTCGAGCTTGTTGCCCGTGCCCATAGAGCTGATGACGGGTACGCCCAGCCGTTCGCCCGTAACGGCGAGTGCGATCTTGGCGGAAACGGTATCGATCGCATCCACGACGTAATCGTAGACGGTAAAGTCGAAATCTTTTATGTTCTCGGGCAGGACAAAGCAGTTATGGCAGGTGATCTTGCAGTGCGGCTGGATATCGCGGATGCGTTCGGCGGCGGCGACCACCTTGGGACGGCCGACCGTGGAATGTAGGGCGATGATCTGGCGGTTGATATTGCTTTCGCTGACATTGTCGCTGTCGACAAGGTCGATCGCGCCGACACCTGCACGTGCAAGCGCCTCGACAACGCAACTGCCCACGCCGCCGATGCCGAAAACGGCAACGCGCGATTCTTGCAGTTTTTTGACGGCTTCTGCACCGATCAGCATTTCTGTGCGTGAAAATTGTTCGGACATATTTTGCTCCTGAAGATTGATAGTATTATGATACCCCATTTTGCCCGTATTTGTCAACTGTTGATACTTGACAAATACCCCTGGGGGGTATATAATATGTATGAGGTGATCTCTATGGGAAATTGTTGTCACGTACAAACCAAAAAGCGCGACGAAAAAGAGTATAAAAGCCTTTGCAACCGCCTTTCCCGCATTGAGGGACAGATCCGCGGACTGCGCGGCATGCTGGAGAGCGATGCCTACTGCGTGGATATCCTTACGCAGAGCAGTGCGGTCGCGGCGGCGTTGGACGCTTTTAACCGCGAATTGCTGAACAGCCATATCCGCACCTGCGTTGCGGACGACATCCGCGCGGGCAGGGACGAAAAAACGGACGAACTACTTGACATTTTGCGAAAGCTGATGAGGTAACGATGGAAAAATATAACGTAACGGGCATGAGCTGTGCCGCCTGCAGTGCCCGTGTGGAAAAGGCGGTGAACGCCCTTTCGGGCGTGACCGCGTGCTCGGTCAACCTGCTCACAAATTCGATGACGGTGGAGGGAAGTGCCACCGAGGGGGAGATCGTTGCGGCGGTCACCGCCGCGGGCTACGGCGTCTCCCGTAAGGGGGCAAAAAAGCCGAGCACCGAGGAGACGACCGATACCGAAACGCCGCGTCTTTTGCGTCGCCTTTGGACTTCGGTAGGTTTCCTTGCCGTCCTGATGTATGTTTCGATGGGACACGTGATGTGGGGATGGCCCTTACCGCCGTTTTTTACGGGGAATCCGCTTGCCGTGGGCATGGCACAGATGTTGCTTGCGATCCTTGTGGTGGTCGTCAATAAAAAGTTTTTTGTCAGTGGTGTCAGCGGGCTTTTGCACCGCGCGCCGAATATGGACACACTTGTGGCACTCGGTTCTGCGGCGGCATTTGGCTATAGCACGGTCGTTTTGTTTCTGATGACAAAGCAGACTGCCGACGCGGCGATGCACGCCTTGCACGGGCTGTATTTTGAGTCTGCGGCGGTGATTCTGACACTCATCACCGTAGGCAAGATGCTGGAGGCGCGCGCTAAAGGAAAGACGACCGACGCACTTCGGAGCCTTGCGCGTATGGCGCCGAAGGTGGCAACGATCCTGCGGGACGGCAAGGAAGTCACACTGCCCGTGGGCGAAGTATGCGTGGGCGATATCTTCGTGGTGCGCCCCGGCGAGGCGATCCCTGTAGACGGTACCGTGACGGATGGCGGCGGAGCAGTGGATGAATCGGCGCTGACGGGAGAGAGTCTGCCTGTAGATAAGGCGACCGGTGACCGCGTATTTGCCGCCACGATCAATAAGTCGGGCTTTCTCACCTGCACGGCGACGCACGTCGGTGAGGATACCACATTTTCGGGCATTATACAGATGGTGAGCGATGCGGCGGCGACCAAGGCGCCTGTAGCCAAGCTTGCCGACAAGGTTTCGGGAATTTTCGTGCCTACGGTCATGGGTATCGCGCTTGTGACTTTCTTTGCGTGGATGCTGGTTGGTGAAACGGTGGGCTTTGCGCTTGCACGCGCGATCTCGGTGTTGGTCATCAGCTGTCCCTGCGCGCTCGGTCTTGCTACGCCTGTTGCCATTATGGTGGCAAGCGGCGTCGGCGCAAAGCTCGGTATCCTTTTCAAAACGGCGACGTCGTTAGAGGAAACAGGTAAGATACGGACTGTGGCGCTCGACAAAACCGGTACGGTTACACGTGGTGAGCCGAGTGTGACGGATATTCTGCCGTATGGTGTTTCCGAGGCGGAATTGCTGACACTCGCGGCAACGCTGGAAAGCAAGAGTGAACATCCGCTTGCACGCGCGATCCTGCGGAAGGCAGACGGCATGGATCTGTCGGAAACTGCCGAGTTTACCGCCCTTGCGGGCAAGGGACTTTCGGCAAGACTTGCAGACAAAATGCTTGTCGGTGGCAGTCTTGCGTACATGGAAGCGGTGGCGGCTCTGCCCGACGGCACGCACGCGACCGCCGACCGCCTTGCCGCCGAGGGCAAAACGCCGCTCCTTTTTGCACTGGACGGTGTGTATCTCGGTATGATCGCGGTAGCGGATACCGTCAAGGCGGACAGCGCCGAGGCGATCGCGCACCTGCGCGCACTCGGCATCCGTACCGTCATGCTGACGGGTGATAACGAGCGCACGGCGCGCGCCATTGCCGACAAGGTCGGCGTGGACGAGGTCATTGCGGGTGTACTGCCGAGTGAGAAGGCGGAAACTGTGAAACGCCTTGCCACACACGGCAAGGTCGCTATGATCGGAGACGGTATCAATGATGCTCCCGCGCTGACGGGTGCGGACATCGGTATCGCCATCGGCGCGGGTGCGGACGTTGCTATTGATGCCGCGGACGTCGTGTTGATGCATAGCAGCCTTATGGATGCGGTTTCGGCGATCCGTCTCAGCCGCAAGACGCTTCGCAACGTCCGTGAGAACCTCTTCTGGGCGTTTTGCTATAACGTAGTGGGCATTCCGCTTGCGGCGGGTCTGTTCGGTCTTACGATGGATCCCATGTTTGGCGCGGCGGCGATGAGCCTTTCAAGCTTTTGCGTGGTGACAAATGCGCTCCGTCTGAACCTCTTCAAGCCGACGCGCTCTGCGGCGGGTTCTCTTACGCTGACCGAGAAGACACTGCAAGTAGAGGGCATGATGTGCCAGCATTGTGAAGCGACGGTCAAAAAGGCGCTCGAAGCACTGCCTGCGGTCGCCGAGGCGGTTGCCGACCACAAAAAGGGAACCGTGCTTGTGCATCTCAGCGCCGAGGTTTCGGAAAAGACCTTGCGTAAAGTGATCGAAAAAGAAGGATATAAGGTACAATAAAGAAAAGGCACTGTTTCAGTGCCTTTTCTTTATTGTACAACGGGAAATTCCACTTCGGCTTTGAAGAGGTCGCCGTCCACGGTTAGGGTGAGGGTGCCGCCCATCAGCTCGGTGAGACTGCGGGCAATGGATAGCCCGAGCCCCGAGCCCTCGGTATTGCGGGAGGCATCGCCGCGTACAAAGCGCTCGGCAAGCTCCTCGCCCGAAATGCTCAAAGGATCGCGCGAGATATTGCGGAAGGTGATAGAGACGCGCTCTTCACGTTTCTCAAGCGTGATATACACGCGCGTTTCCGCCTGTGCGTACTTGCAGACGTTGGACAGCAAATTGTCGAACACACGCCAAAGCCGTTTGCCGTCTGCTAAAATGGCAATCGGTGTTTCGGGAACGGATACCACGGGGGTCAGGCGGCATTCCGCCATCCGTTCGGCGTATTCGCCAAGCGATTGCTCCAGCAGAACGCCGATCTCAAAACGTTCCTTTTGGATGGGGATCGCGCCCGTTGCCGCCTTGGATGCCTCCACAAGATCGTCGGTCAGCTTTTTCAGCCTTGTGCTCTGACGGTCGAGCACCTCGATGTATCCGCGCACGGTCTCGCTTGCGTGCTCCTCCTTTTTCAAAAGGTCTACGTAATTGACGATGGAGGTGAGCGGCGTTTTGATATCGTGCGAAACGTTGGTGATGAGCTCGGTCTTCATGCGCTCACTTTTCAATCGTTCGTCCACTGCATGGCTGAGTCCGTCACCAATGTGATTGAGCGTTTCACCGAAGGCGCCGAAATCGGCGGGCATATACTTTGTGTCGATCTTTTGGTCAAGGTCGCCTGCCGCGATCGCCTCGCCGCCTTGTTTGAGTTTGCGGAGCATCATGGCGGCATAAAGAACAGCGGGGAAGAGCAGGACCTTTTCGGTGAGCCAAAGACCGAGGAGGTTGTCTCCTTCATAAAGATTGCAAAGCAGAAGGATCAGCTCGATTGCGGAAATGCCGACAAGGATCAGCCAGGTCTTCCAAAGGAGCGGGATGGAGCACACAAGTTTCCAAAGATTGCGGAAGATGGCGCGGACTCCGCGCCATGCAAAACGGAGGATGCGTGCGCATACCGTGTGGCGGAGAAGTCCGCCGACCTTCACACGTGTAGCAAAGCTGAGCAGGTAGCCAAGCAGGATCAGGTACACGGTGATACAGCAGACGAGGATGCCAACACCGCTCACCGCGAGCACGAACAGCGTCTCCGCAACGCTGTAATAGAAGTTGTACATCAGCATTTCCGAAAGCAGAAGGCCGCAGACGGAAACGGCGGTCACGATCGCGGCGCAGATGGCGGTGTACAGGTCGAATGGTACGCGGTCGATACGGTTCAGTATTGGGGTATCCGTTCCCTTGCGGTGCCCTGCCGCGCAGAAAAGGAAGATCAGCATGGATACCCACACGAGAAAGGAGACTACGGCAATGATCGGCGCGGCAAAGCGCAGTGCATAGGCGGTGTCGAGCAGGTATGCAACGACGGAAAGCATATCGGTATGCACATGCGTCTCTTTTTCGTAAAGCTCTACGCAGATGAGGTCGCCTGCACGCTGTGATACCGTCGTGCTCCTCGTAAACGGTTGCTTTTCGAAGTTGCTTTGGCTGTCGCGCACACCGTTTACGCTGACAGTGTAGTAAAAATTATTCTCGGCATAGCGGTCGGCAAGCGGCTGACCGTCACGGCGGTGTTGCCACACGTCCCAGGCATAGGCACGAAGCGCTTCCTTGCGGATCTCCTCTGCCGACTGTGCGTATCCGCCCGTGTATGCGCCCGCAATGCCGACAAAAGCCGTCGCCGCGGCAAAGAGTATTGTGGAACAGAGCAACAATACCGAGAGCAGAATGGCGAGTGTTTTGCAGAACGTACTTTTACGCATGATTTCCTCCTTCTATTTTATAGCCGTGCGCCCAAACGACCTTGAGGTAGCGGGGCTCGGCAGGGTTGATCTCAAGTTTTTCGCGCAGATGCCGGATGTGTACCGCCACGGTGCCCTCAGCACCGTAGGGCGAGTCTTTCCAAACGCGGCGGTAGATCTCTTTCGGGGAAAAGACTTCACCCTCGTTTTGCATAAGCAGTTTCAGAATCTCGTATTCAGTCGGCGTAAGAGAGACGGCAATGCCGTCCAATGTGACTGCTTTGGCACGGTCGTCCAGTGTGATACCGCCGACTCTCAGCACCGTGGCTCCGGTCTCCTCTTTTTTGCCACCGAGTTGTACGTAGCGGCGAAGCTGGGAGCGCACGCGCGCCACGACCTCGGCAGGGTTGAACGGCTTTGTCACGTAGTCGTCGGCACCAACGTTGAGCCCAAGCACCTTGTCGGCATCCTCGCTTTTTGCAGTCAGCAGGATGACGGGAACGTTGCTTTGCTCACGGATGGCGGCGAGCGCTGCGATGCCATCCATCTCCGGCATCATAATGTCGAGCAGGCACAGATGGATCTCCTCATTTTGGAGCAGGTCGAGCGCCTGCTTGCCTGTGTAGGCGGCAAAGGTGGTATATCCTTCGGCGCCAAGGTAGATCTCCAACGCCGAAACGATGTCTTTTTCATCATCACAGATCAAAACGTTATACATAATTTCCTCCGAAAAATCCTTACATCTACAGGATAACAGAAAAAACTTTAAAAACCAATAGAAAATTTTTTAAGATTTGTTTAACTCTTGAAAAAGCGGGAGAAGTGTGGTATTATATTTTTGTTGGATTCTGTCGAAGAAAGGAAAAGAAAATGAGAATTGTTAAACATCTGATCTCTGCGATCCTCGCCGGTTTTGCGATCGCGCTCGGCGGTGCGGTCAGCCTTGCGGCGGGCGGCGGTATTCCTTCCGCTCTGCTTGGCGGCCTTGGTATTCTGATCGTTATGATCTTTGATATGTCCCTGTTCACGATGAAAACGTCGGATCTTATGCGCGCGAACCGCGATCTGGAGAGGCGCATCGGCAAGCTTGCGATCTGTATCATCGGCAACGTGATCGGCGCTGTACTCTGCGGCATTGCATTTTTGTTCGCTTCGAATGTTCCCGTTTTGTATGATGCGGCTGCCGAAATGTCCGAGGGGCTTGTGGCAGTGGTACTACAGTCGATGCTCGGCGGCCTTCTGGTCTACACGGCTACGCACGGGTACAACCGCGTTTCGGGCGGCTTTGCGGGTTGCTTTATTGCGATCCTGTCGTTTGCGGCTATTGAGATCTGCGGATTTTCCTTTGCCGTGACCGATATTTTCCACATGGCGGCATCGGGGACGTTTTCGTTTCGGATGCTCATGCTTGCGGCGCTGGAGATCTTTGGAAACTTCCTTGGCGTACTGATTCCTGTGGTTTTGTTGGCAATACGTAAGCGTAAGGAAAACGAATAAAGAAAAAACGACTCGAAAGAGTCGGATTCGGACAAAGACAAAAAGGAGTTTTGCATTTTGCAAAACTCCTTTTAACTTATATCATATTTCTCTTTCTTTGCAAAAAGTGAAGGCACTTCTCGGTGACTTTGTATTCCGCTTGAAAGAGCCGACTTTTACAAAGACGGCTCTGTTTTTTTAAAAGTATAAATTTTTTCTTAAAAAACAGTTTACTTTTTCCGTATTATCGTATAAAATAGAAGAAAATAGGATTTAGGAGAACTTCAATGGCAGAGCAGAATCAGCCGAAATTCAAGCGCGTGCTCCTCAAACTTTCGGGCGAAGCACTTGCAAAGGATGTAGACGGCATTTACAATCACGGCTTTATCGACGAGATCGCAGCCGTTGTTAAAAAGTGTGTAGATACGGGTGTAGAGATCGGCGTCGTCGTCGGTGCGGGCAACATTTGGAGAGGCCGTCAAGGCGTCAATATGGACCGTGTGCGCGCAGACCACATGGGTATGCTTGCAACGGTCATCAACTCGCTGGCATTGCAGGATGCGTTTGAGCGCGCAGGCGTTACCACCCGTGTACTGACCGCGATCGAGATGAATGCAATGGCAGAGCCGTACATCCGCAACCGCGCTGTCCGCCATCTGGAAAAGGGAAGAGTTACCATCTTCGGATGCGGTCTCGGCTCCCCGTATTTCTCTACCGATACGGCGGCAGTGCTCCGTGCGGCAGAGATCAATGCAGACGTAGTCCTGCTTGCCAAGAACATTGACGGTGTATACACCGCCGACCCGCGCAAGGATGCGACCGCGACCAAGATCGACGAGATCACCTACCAGGAGATCCTTTCCCGCGGACTTGCGGCAATGGATTCCACGGCGACCTCCTTCTGCATGGACAATCACATTCCGATCCTTGTATTCGGTCTGGATGATCCTGAAAACATCTATCGCGCCGTTATGGGCGAAGAGATCGGCACTATCGTAAAATAATTTCGAAAGGAAGATATAATCATGGCATTTGATACCAAAGAATTTGAAGCGAAAATGAATAAAACGCTCGACTCTCTCAAGTCGAATCTTAACACTGTCCGCGCCGGCAAGGCAAACCCCGAGGTTCTTTCCCGCGTTATGGTAGATTACTGGGGCACGCCCACACCGATCTCGCAGATGGCGGCTATTCAGGGGCCCGATCCCCGTACGCTGGTGGTCTCCCCCTGGGATGCTACCACTGTTAAGGACATTGAAAAGGCAATTCTCGCCTCTGACGTCGGTATCACCCCCCAGAACGACGGTAAGGTGATCCGCCTTGCATTCCCCCAGCCTACTGAGGAGCGCCGTAAGGAGCTGACCAAGCAGGTCGCAAAAATGGCAGAGGAGGCTAAGGTTGCGATCCGCAACGTTCGCCGCGATGCCAACGACAAGGCGAAGGATATGAAAAAGAACGGCGAGCTGACCGAGGACGATCTCAAGGCGGCCGACAAGCAGGTACAGGACCTGACCGATAAGTACATCAAGCAGGTCGACGTTATCGGCGCAGAAAAGAACAAGGAAATCATGGCAATCTGATTCTGTGAGCCGGAGGAATATTCTCCGGCTCATATTTTGCATTTTGGAGACACTATGTTTTTTAAGAAAAAGAAAGAAACGGTCACTGTGGACGAGCGCCTCCGTCACGTTGCCTTTATCATGGACGGAAACGGTCGATGGGCGAAAAAACGCTCGATGCCGCGCGAGGCGGGGCACGTCAGCGGTGCGGCAAATTTCAAAAAGGTTATCCGTTACTGCGGCGACCTTGGTGTAAAGATCATCACGGTCTACGCCTTTTCCACCGAGAACTGGAAGCGCCCCGAAAACGAGGTCAATGCGATCATGAAGCTACTGGATGACTACATTGCCGACGCGGTCGCCATGGTGGATGAAAATAACATCCAACTGCACTTTCTCGGCGATATGAGCATCTTCCCGCCCGAAACGCAGGCGAAGATCCAAAATGCCGAGGCAGTCTCCGCAGACAAGGAGCTTGTCCTCAACATCGCGCTCAACTACGGTGCGCGTGCCGAGATTGCACACGCCTGCGAAACGTTGATCGCCAAGGGGAAGACTAAGGTCACTGAGGAGGACGTGGCGGCGGCGATGTATACCGCGCATTGTCCCGATCCCGATCTTATCGTGCGCACGGGCGGCGATATCCGCCTGTCCAACTTCTTGCTCTGGCAGGCGGCGTATGCCGAATTCTATTTTACCGATACCCTCTGGCCTGACCTTTCCCCCGCTGAAATTGACAAGATCGTTGCGGATTTCTATTCGAGAAAGCGCCGCTACGGAGGAGTTTGATATGCTGACAAGGATCCTTACGGGACTCTGCCTTGCGCTGATTGCGGTTCCCGTCATCTGGTTTTCGCACACCTTTGTATTTCCGCTGGTCGTAGCACTGCTTGGCGTGATTGGCGTTTTTGAGATGCTACGTTGCCTCGGACTGCATAAGAATGTAATGCTGTCCCTGCCGTCCTATCTGTTGGCGGCACTTGCGCCGAGCGTTACGCGCTTTTCGGGCGCGTTTTCGGAGGACGGACTGCTTTTGTTTGCCGTTTTCTATATCTACACGTTGTATATTCTTGCATGCGCCATGTTTTCAAAGGGTAGAATACTCTTTGCCGACGCGGCAAAGGCAGTCGTTTCCACGGTGTACATCCTCTGCGGGTTTGCCTGCCTTGTCGGTGCGCGCGATCTTGAGCACGGGCTCTTTTTGCTCGTGATGATCTTTATCGTTGCATTCGCAACCGATATTTTTGCCTATTTTTCGGGCATGCTCTTTGGCAGACACAAGTTGATCCCCGCCGTCAGTCCTAAAAAGACGGTGGAGGGCGCTATCGGCGGCACGCTCATCTCTGCGGCGTCGTTTGTCGGCTGCGGCATGCTCTATGCGCATATTTACGAGGCGGGCAGACCGCACATTCTTCTACTCTTCCTTTGCGGCGTTGCGCTGTCCATCGTTTCACAGATCGGCGACCTGATCGCCTCCTTCATCAAGCGCGAGCGCGACGTCAAGGACTACGGGCATTTGTTCCCCGGGCACGGCGGTATACTTGACCGTTTCGACAGCGTGATCGCGGTTGCGCCGATCATGTTTTTGCTGTTTTCCAATTCAACGATTTTTAAATGATTATGAAAAACGAATCTATCATCGTCCTTGGTTCGAGCGGCTCTGTGGGCACACAGGCGCCTGACGTTGCAAGGGCACACAATATCCCCGTGGAGGCACTCACGGGCGGCAAAAACGCCGTCCTTTTAGAGGAACAGATCCGCGAGTTTCAGCCGCGTATAGTCGCCATGGCGGATGCGAATGCGGCAAAGGAGCTTGCCGTGCGCGTTGCCGACACTGACACAAAGGTGCTTTCCGGTACGGATGGTATCCTTGAAGTGATCGGCACGGCAACGTCCAAAACGGCGGTCAACTCCATTCTCGGTCTTGCAGGCCTTGCTCCCACGCTTGCGGCGGCAAAGCGCGGTATGCGTATTGCTATTGCCAATAAGGAATCTTTGGTTGCGGCGGGCGAACTCGTCAAAGACGTGGTGCGTAAAAACGGTGCCGAGCTGATTCCCGTGGACAGCGAGCACAGCGCGATTTTTCAATGTCTGCATGCAGGCAAAAAAGAGGAGGTCAAGCGCCTTTGGCTCACGGCATCGGGCGGTCCGTTTTTTGGCTATACCGCCGGCGAGCTTAAAAAAGTTACCCGCGCAGATGCCTTGAAGCATCCTACGTGGACGATGGGAGCCAAGATCACCATAGACAGTGCCACATTGATGAATAAAGGGCTTGAGGTCATCGAGGCGGTGCGCCTCTTTGACGTCGCTCCGTCGCAGGTGCAGGTCGTCGTGCACCGCGAGAGTATAATCCACAGCGCGGTGGAATATATTGATAACGCCGTAATCGCGCAGATGAGCCATCCCGACATGCGGGAGTGCGTGCAGTTTGCACTCACCTATCCGCATCGCACGGCGGCGGTCATCGAGCCGCTCGATATCTTCAAGGTCGGTACGCTCACCTTTAAGGAGCCCGACCGCAAGACCTTCCGTTTGCTCGACCTTGCTTTTCAAGCGGTTGAAACGGGCGGATTGCTCCCTGCGGTCATGAGCTCTGCAAACGAGGTGGCGGTCGCGCTCTTCCTTGCGGACAAGATCGCGTTTTACGAGATCGCCGAGGTCGTCGGTGAGGCGATGGAGGCGTTTGCCAATAAACAGAAATTTACCGTTGAGGACGTCTTTGACGCGGACAGAGAAGTGCGCGCTTGGATCGCCTCGAAATTCGGAAAGGGAATACATTGACAGTTATCTGGTATATCATTCTGGCGATCCTTGCGTTCGGTACGATGATCGTCATTCATGAGCTGGGCCATTTTCTCACCGCGCGCGCCTTTGGCGTTACGGTGTATGAGTTCTCGCTCGGCATGGGTCCCCGTCTCTTCGGCTGGAAGGGCAAAAACGGGACCGCATACAATCTGCGCCTTGTCCCCTTTGGCGGCTACGTGTCGATGAAGGGGGAGGATGAGGAGGAGAGCGGAAGCGATTCCTTCTCCGAGAAGGCGGCGTGGAAGCGCTTTATCATCGTTGCGGCAGGCGCCGTGATGAATCTGTTGCTTGGGCTTCTGATCTCCTTCGGACTCGTCTCTGCGGGCAGTATCGGTACCACCGTGGTCACGGTCTTCGCCGAGGAGGCTACCTCGGACGCGTGGCTCAAGGTTGGTGATGAGATCCTTTCCGTTGGCGACACGCGCGTGCATACCTATTCCGAACTGCGCTATGCCGTTCTGCACGAGGGCTATCAGCCAGTGGACGTGACCGTGCTCCGCGACGGAGAAAAGCTGACGCTTGCAGGTGTGGTCTTTCCGACGGCGGTGTCCGAGGGCATGCTCTTCGGTCAACTGGACTTTGGCATCGCCATTGCCGAAAAAACGGTTGGCAAGGTGCTGAAACACACTTGGTTTCACGCGGTTTCTACCGTGCGTATGATCTGGGATTCACTTTTTGATCTCATCGGCGGGCGTGTTCCGGTCGATTCGGTCAGCGGCCCTGTCGGTGTGACCGAGGCGATCGGCACGGCGGCAAGTACGGGCGCGTACAGCTTCTTTTATCTGATCTGCGTGCTCACGGTCAACCTCGGTGTGTTTAATCTCTTGCCGTTTCCCGCACTGGACGGCGGCAGACTTGTGTTTATTCTGTTTGAGATGCTCTTTCGTCGCAAGGTGCCGCAAAAGTTTGAGGGCGCGGTGCATTTTATCGGCATCGTGCTTCTGCTTGGCCTTATGGTGCTCGTCACTTTCAAGGACGTTATAAAGCTGTTTGGATAAGGATACGACTATGTTAACAAATTACAACATGACGCGCCGCGGCTCGCGTACCGTCCGCATCGGCAGACTTGCCATCGGCGGCAAGCATCCGATCGCGGTGCAATCCATGACCAATACCGACACGCTTGACCGCGCCGCCACCTTAAAGCAGGTGCAGGCGTTGGAGGCGGCAGGCTGTGACATCGTGCGCATTACCGCCCCCACGGTCGAAAGCGCAAAGACCTTTGCGTATCTGAAAGAGCAGGGCATCAAAGTGCCGCTCGTTGCGGATATCCATTTTGACTACCGCATCGCGCTGGAATGTGTCAAGTGCGGCGTGGATAAGATCCGCATCAACCCCGGCAATATCGGAGATGAAAGCCGTGTCAAGCAGGTGGCGGATGCTTGCCGCACGCACGGCATCCCGATCCGCATCGGTGTCAACGGCGGCTCGCTGGAAAAGACGATTTTAGGCAAATACGGCGGCCCCACCGCTGAGGCGCTTGCCGAAAGCGCCATGTACCATGCATCCTTGCTGGAGCAGTTTGATTTTACCGATATTGTGCTTTCGGTCAAGTCCTCGGACGTGTTCGCCATGACGGCGGCAAACGAACTGCTTGCTGTACGCTGTGATTATCCGATCCACATCGGTGTTACCGAGGCGGGCGGCGGCAAAATGGGGCTTATCAAGGGCTCGATAGGCATTGGCGGCACGCTGCTGCGCGGCATCGGCGATACGCTCCGCGTTTCGCTTACGGATGACCCCGTCGAAGAAGTTGCCGCAGCCCATGACATTCTCGCCGCGTTGGATCTTGATACCAAGCGCCGTATGAATATCGTTTCTTGCCCGACCTGCGGCAGAACGAAGATCGACCTGATCTCGCTGGTCCGCGAGTTTGAGGAAGCGGCAAAAAAAGAAGACCTCCTTGGAAAGGAGATCAAGGTCGCGCTGATGGGATGCGTGGTCAACGGTCCCGGAGAAGCACGCGAAGCCGACATCGGCATCGCCGGCGGCAAAGGCGAAGCCGTCCTCATCAAAAAAGGCGAAGTCGTCGAAAAGATCGGGGAAGAGAACATCATCTCAAGGCTCATCGAAGAGATCAAAAGAATGTAATAAATAAACGGGACGGTTCTGCGTGTCCAATGGCATGCAGAACCGTCCTTTTTTGTGTTTAATACAGCTCGGGGCGTCTTTCTTGCAGTGCGGATACGCCCTTGCGGATCTGCGCGATCAGCCCAAGATCGCATTCTGCCGTCAGGATCATTTCGGTTTCTCCTGCAAGCGCGACAGGCTTGCCGTAGGGGTCGATGATCGCGGAGTTGCCGCCCGTACCGTATACTTCGGCACAAGCGTTGCAGCAGACGAAGAAGATCTGGTTCTCGATCGCCCTTGCCAGCGTCAGCGGACGTAAGCGGTATACGCTTCCTTTCGGCCATTGCGCTACCATGAAAAGAACGTCGATCCCCGACAGCGTAAGTTTTCTCGCAAGCTCGGGAAAGCGCAGATCGTTGCAGATGATAATGCCGCACTTTACGCCGTCCAGCGTAAAGGTACACGGGCGGTCGCCGGGGGTGAAGTAATCTGCCTCGTGCGTGGGAACGACCAGATGGATCTTATCGTATTCGGCAACGCATGCTCCGTTTCGGTCGAAGATCAATGCGGTGTTGTACGTTTTTTCTCCGCGCAGATTGGAGACCGAACCCGCAACGATGTTTACACCGTATTTTTTTGCCAATGCGCCGATGTGCGCCTTAGCGGTATCGCCGTCATGACAACATAATTCACGGAGATTCTCTTTGGGAATAAATCCCGTATTCCATGTTTCCGGCAACACGATCACGTCCGGTTCGCTTTTGGCCGCTTCGCAGATCAGAGCTTCTGCGTGCGCAAAATTTTCCTCGGTACAGCCGAGCTTTGTATTCATCTGGATGCAAGCGATCTTCATTTTTCCCGGGTTCGCACTGGATACTGACATGTCTATGCCTCCTGCACGTTTTTTTACAATACTATCATAGCATAAACTCAATCGCGTAGTAAATGGATGTCTTGATATTTTTTGTCAACTTTGATACAAAGGATTTTCGCCGCGCAAAGCAGCGCTCGCGAAAATTAAGAAAAAAAGACTTCCGAACCGAGATCCGGAAGTCTTAAAAAACGGTCTGAAACCTTTATTTTACTATTACTTGCAAGCCTCTTCGATAGCAACTGCAACTGCAACAGTCATACCAACCATGGGGTTGTTACCTGCGCCGATGAGACCCATCATTTCTACGTGTGCGGGAACGGAGGAAGAACCAGCGAACTGCGCATCAGAGTGCATACGACCCATAGTGTCGGTCATGCCGTAGGAAGCGGGGCCTGCCGCCATGTTATCGGGGTGCAGGGTACGTCCGGTACCGCCGCCCGATGCAACGGAGAAGTAGTTCACGCCGTTCTCATTGCACCACTTCTTGTAGGTGCCTGCAACGGGATGCTGGAAACGGGTGGGGTTGGTGGAGTTACCGGTGATGGAAACGCCGACATTCTCCTTGCGCATGATCGCAACGCCTTCCGGAACGTTGTCGGAACCGTAGCACTTAACCTTTGCACGGGGGCCGTCGGAGAAGGGAACTTCTCTTACAACGGAAACTTCCTCGGTAGCGGGGTCAAACTTGGTTTCAACATAGGTGAAGCCGTTGATACGGGAGATGATGTAAGCGGCATCCTTGCCGAGACCGTTCAGGATAACGCGGAGGTCCTTGGAACGAACCTTGTTTGCGTTCAGAGCGATCTTGATCGCGCCCTCTGCAGCTGCGAAGGACTCGTGACCTGCGAGGAAGCAGAAGCACTCGGTCTCCTCGGAGAGGAGCATCTTGCCGAGGTTGCCGTGGCCGAGACCAACCTTGCGGTTTTCAGCAACGGAGCCGGGGATGCAGAAGCTCTGCAGACCGATACCGATAGCGGCAGCGGCATCAGCAGCCTTGGTGCAGCCCTTCTTGATTGCGATAGCGGCGCCTACGGTGTAAGCCCACTTTGCGTTCTCAAATGCGATCGGCTGGGTCTCCTCTACGATCTTGTAGGGGTCGATGCCCTTAGCCGCACAGATTTCCTTGCACTCATCGATGGAGGAAATGCCGTATTCTTTCAGAGCGGCGAGGATCTTCGCCTCGCGTCTTTCATAACCTTCAAATTTTGCCATTACGTTTTCCCTCCTTCAATTATTCGTGTCTCGGGTCGATGTACTTGACCGCGTCAGCGAAGCGGCCGTACGTGCCCATAGACTGCTTGTATGCTTCGTTCGGCTCAACGCCCTTCTTGATGAGGTCGGTCATCTTGCCGAGAGAAACGAACTCGTAGCCGATAACTTCATTGTTTGCATCGAGAGCCATTCTGGTGCAGTAGCCCTCGGTCATCTCGAGGTAACGAACGCCCTTAGCCTTGGTGCCGTACATGGTACCAACCATGGAACGAGCGCCCTTGCCGAGGTCTTCCATACCTGCGCCGATGACGAGACCGCCCTCGGAGAAAGCGGACTGGGTGCGGCCGTATACGATCTGGAGGAACAGTTCGCGCATAGCAGTGTTGATCGCATCGCAAACGAGGTCGGTATTGAGTGCCTCAAGCAGGGTCTTGCCGGGGAGGATCTCTGCTGCCATTGCTGCGGAGTGGGTCATGCCCGAGCAGCCGATGGTCTCAACGAGTGCTTCCTCGATGATACCGTTCTTCACGTTCAGGGACAGCTTGCATCCGCCCTGCTGGGGTGCACACCAGCCGATACCGTGGGTGTAACCGGAAATATCGGTGATCTGCTTCGACTGGATCCACTTACCCTCTTCCGGAATGGGAGCGGGACCGTGATCGCAGCCCTTGGTAACACAGCCCATGTGCGCAACTTCGGTGCTCATGGCGTATTCACAAGAAAATTCTTTGCTCATTGTTGTATCTCCTTTGATAAAATTATAAGCTTTTGAGAAGCGGCGTGACCGCATCGGCGTAAAGCTTGCCGATAAACGCTCTGCCGTTTTCGTTGGGGTGCACGCCGTCCGCCGAGTAGTAGAGCGGAGAGGGCTGTGTTTTCAGCGCCTCTGCAAAATGCTTGTCGAGAGGGATGTAAACGTCAGCGTACTCTTTGGCGAGCTGTTCAATGATGGGGAGAACACGGGCAAGGTCGGCACGCATTCCCTCGTAAGGCTCTTTGTCGAGCAGATAAGGGGATAGTATGACGATCTTGGCGTGGGTTTCTCTGCGGATGTATTCCAGGATCGACCGATAGTTCAGCTCGATCTGTGCATCGGTCGTAGCAACGCGGGCGGCACCGTAGCGATGCCAGATGTCGTTGATGCCGATCAGAATCGAGATCACGTCGGGATCAAAGGCGATCCCGTCCGGATAGATGCGGTCGAACAGCTGATCCGTGCGATTGCCGCCAATGCCGAAGTTGAGAAATTCAAATTCGACATCGGGGAGTGCCGCCGTCATGTGCTCGGCGGCGAATTTCGGATACCCGGGACCGAGATCGTGGTAATTCCGCTTGTCTCTGCCCGCATCGGTAATGCTGTCTCCCTGAAAGACCAGTTTGATCTTTTTCATTACTTATTTTACGATCTCACCGTAGAACTCACCGAATGCTGCGGCCGCATTTGCCTCATCGGTGTCGATATGCATTGCCAGTGCAAAGTTCGGGTTTACGCGAACGACTACGTCGCCGAAAACGGTGCTTCTGCCGTTGGAATCGAGCTTGACACTTACAACTTCCTTGTCGGCAACGCCGAACTTTTCGGCATCGGCGGGAGTCATGTGAATGTGTCTCTTTGCAACGATCACGCCTTCGGTAAGTTCAACCTCACCTGCAGGACCAACGAGCTTGCAAGCTGCACTGCCTGCAACGTCGCCGCTCTCACGGACGGGTGCGCTTACACCGAGGGTACGAGCGTCAGTGAAAGAAAGCTCAACCTGTGTAGCGTTTCTTGCAGGACCGAGGATGATAACGTTTGCGATGGGCTTCTTGGGGCCAACGAGCGTTACGCGCTCTTCGCATGCGTACTGACCGGGCTGGCTCAGATCCTTCTTGTGGGTGAGGGTGTAGCCCTTACCGAACAGGGTCTCGATGTCTGCCTCGGAGAGGTGTACGTGTCTTGCGGAAGTTTCAACCAAAAATTTCTCTGCCATGATTGTTCTCCTTATGTAAATAGTTTTTTGCATACTCATACAGTGTTAATTGTATCACAAACTTTTCCTTTTGTAAATGTTTAATTGTGAATATTTTGGTGCAAACTTTCAATATATTTTAGAATTTTGCACAAAGGAGAGAAAAATGACGGAAGAAGTCAAGGAAAAAGAGGAAAACGGCGGCGAGGAAAAAGACGGAGCGGTCACGGCGGGCGGCATTCATTGCATGTCCATTATCGGGCAGATCGAGGGGCATTTCGTGCTGGATTCCACGCAAAAGGCGACCAAGTACGAGCACATCATTCCTTTGATCTGCGCGGTGGAGGAGAACAAAGAGATCGAGGGACTTTTGCTTCTGCTCAACACGATGGGCGGTGACGTGGAGGCGGGGCTTGCCATTGCCGAGTTGATCGCCTCGATGTCCAAGCCCACGGTCACGCTGGTGCTCGGCGGCGGACATTCGATCGGCGTGCCGCTTGCCGTTTGTGGCAAAAAAAGCTTCATCGTGCCGAGCGCGACCATGACGCTCCATCCCGTGCGTACTACGGGCACGATCATTGGCGTACCCCAGACCTTTTATTACTTTGACAAAATGCAGGATCGGATCATTCATTTTATCTGTTCGCATTCGCACGTGGACGAGCAGCATTTCCGCAACATGATGAACAATACAAGCGAGCTCGCCAACGATGTCGGTACGATCATCGACGGGCGCGAGGCGGTCGAATGCGGGCTGATCGACGAGGTCGGCGGGCTTTCGGATGCCCTTGCGGCTCTGCGGGGAATGATAAATAAGACGTGAGAACCTCCCCCGGAAAGGTTCTCACACTCTCCAAACCTCTTTGAAAAAAGGTATATGCATTCGTTTATGCATATCCCTTTTTCGGTTATTCTTTGGCACTTTCTTTTTAAGAAAGGGGGCACCCGTATCCTTACGGCTGATTGACTGCGCCCACGAACAGCGGCAGACCGTCGGTGCCCGTGATGACAAAGAGGAAGGGGCGGTCGAGGGTAAAGTCCATTTCGTCCTCGGGCGGCATGGCTGCACCTGCCATCATCATGACGGTGTATGCGGCGGCGGTCACGCCCTCCTCGTCGATCTTGACACGTGCGCCGTGCTCGACCTTGTCAAGCCAGATCGGTTGCTCTTTGGTCACGAGCGGCGAAAAATCTGCGGTGTCTGCGCCAAAGCAATCGGTAACGCCGAGGTTTTGCAGTCCCGCAGCGAGATCAATTCTGGATTTGACGTCAAACTTTGGAACGGAGAAGTTGATGCGCAGCGTTTTTTGGTTTTCCCAACTGCCGTTTGCACACATAAAGTCGAGCGCCTGCTCGTCGCAGAGCAGCTCCTCGATGCTTACACCTTCATCGGGAAGCAGGAACCACATAGCTCCGCTGTGCTCCAGACGGATGCGCGAGGCACCGAATTTTTCACCCCAGAAGTAGGAGCCGTACACGTCGGTGCTGTGCATGAAGTCGCAAGGGACGTCGCCGCTTGCCGCACGGAAGGTCTTTTCTTCGGTATATCTCTCGTTAAACTCATTCTCCCATTTTGCCTGAAAATAGATGGTGGAAATAAGAGCCATGACCGTATTGGGGGTCAGCTCGATGTCGGAGACGTATTCTTTAAGGAGCCCGCCGGTCTGCTCGTTTATCCATGCTTGCATGGCATCGGCGAAGGCGGCATCCCCCATATTGCCCCGGAAGGAGGAGGCATAGTAGTTTTTTGCCAGCGTGTCAAGCGTTTCCTTGCGGAAAGCGACGCTTTCGTTTAGCCAAAGGGAGCTCGCGAGAATGCTGGTGACCGCTCCGTCATCCGAGTAGTTTGCATTCCAGACCGCATGCGCCTGCGTGCGCAGGGCTTCGATCGAGTCTGTGCCGAGCAGGGAAAGGATCTGTGCGCGGCTTTCGCCCTCGGTCGTCTCGGCAAGCATGGCAAGTGCCATGTAGACGTTCAAAGGGGAATATACGAGGTTTTTGCTTTCGCTGTCTGCGAGAAACTCGGCAATGGTAGCGGCGAAAAAGGCATCCAGATCTTTGCCGGCACCGCGGAACTCCCGCAGTGCTTTTTTACTGTCATTCCATGCCGCATATCGGTCTTCAAAGCCCGGGAGCGCTTCGCCTGCGGGGTAGGGTGCCATTTCGGGGTAGACCGCCTCAGCGAGTGCAGTCACCTCCATGGCAAGCGGACTTCCCTTGCCGAAGTAGAGTCCCACGACCACGGCGATGACGAGCACCGCCGCAACTGCCGCCGTCCACCTCAGCTTGTACATCTTGGTCTTTTCTGTTCTTTCGACCAGATCGGCATCCACCATGCCGATCGCGTCCTGTAATTTGTCGGATCTCATATAAAAATCTCCTCCTTTTCGAGATATGCGCGTAATTTTTGCCGCGTGCGTGACAGCATCATTTTGACTTTGCTTTTGCCAAAGCCGTAGTGGCGGCAGATACCGTCGATGCTTTCACAGTGCCAATAGCGGCGCAGGAATACGTTGCATTCCGTCTCGGAAAGCGTGCGCAAAAATGCGGAAATGCTTTGCGCAAGGGACTCCGTCGCAAGCTCCTCCGCGATCGAATGCCCGTCGGGTATGCATTCCTCCAGTTCCTGAAGGGAAACGGCGTTTTCACCGCCGCCGCGCTTCTCGGCGGTTCGGCGACGCCATTTATCCAGCGCCAATCTGCGCGTGATCGTGCCGAGAAAGACCGAAAGGACGCGCGGCTTCGCGGGAGGAATGCTGTTCCACGCGGCAAGATAGGTGTCGTTTTCGCACTCCTCGGCATCTTCATGTACGCCGAGGACGTTCAGCGCGATGGAATAGCAGTAGCGTCCGTATTTGTGTTTGGTCTCGTGTACGGCGTTTTCTTTCCGCTGTTGATATAGCACAATGATTTTTTCGTCGTCCATGAAATCCCTCCGTTCACCTATATAGTCGCAGAAAAAAAGAGTCGGTCACAATTATTATACCAAAAAAGGGAAGGAGAAGAAAGATAAATTGGAATTTGAAAGGGAGTTAGTTTGGTATAGACCAATCCTTCCGTCGCCTGTCGGCGCCACCTCCCTTTACACAAGGGAGGCTAAAATACGATCAAACCAAGGCTCCCTTGTGTAAAGGGAGCTGTCAGCGTTAGCTGACTG
>JAZQHV010000048.1:0-10996 GCA_045540755.1 Eubacteriales bacterium | reverse complement strand
CTGTCAGCGTCAGCTGACTGAGGGAGGGAAAAAGTAAGAAATTCCATGGATCTCTCCCTCCGACACGCTACGCGCGCCACCTCCCTCGTCTGAGGGAGGCGAAGAAAAAGCTCCAGTTTACTCACCGTTAAATTCCAATTTATCGTTTTGTGTAAAGAAAAGAGTCAAGTCTATTTTTCGACTTGACTCTTGTAGATTTTATACCACTTTTCATGCTCGTAGCAGAGATTCTCTGCGGCGTGGGTGTCGCCTGTGAGCATAAAACTGCCGCCGTTTTCGGCAATGTACTTGATCTGTGCTTTCGAAGGGTAGGGATGCGTGCGGTACCCGCGCGCGATCGCACCCGTGTTGATCTCAAACGGTTTTTCATAGGGGAGCAGGCGGTCGATGGCCTCGGTATACGCCTTGACGTAGCGCGGATGGTTTTCGTCAAACATCCGTCCTCCCTCATTGAATTTGGAGATCAGGTCGAAATGCCCGATGATGTCGCCGCCCGTTTTGGCAAGCACGTCGCCCACCGTGCGGAAGTATTCTTCCGCGAGGGCATATATGTCGCCGCCAAAATGTTTTTCCGCCGCCGCGGTCAAAATCTCGGCGCTCTCATCCACGGGAATATATTCCTCGCCGACCTTGACGTAATGCACCGAGCCGATGACGTAGTCAAAGCCCATGCGCGAGAAGTTGGAGTAGTAGTCCTGCTCCACGCCGCAACGGATCTCGATCTTGCCGCGGTATTTTTCTTTCAGGACGTTGATCTCTGCCATATACTTTATCACGTTCGGAATGGACATGCAGTACCGTTCGTCAAAAAACGTGTAGCAATGCCCCGAAAAGCCGATGCGGGAAAGCCCCTTTTCGATGGCGGCAAGCACCATCTCTTCGGGCGTGTTTTTGCCGTCGCAGTAGGTGGTGTGTGTATGTAAGTCCTGCAGGATCATTTCGTCATTTTCTCCTGCTTGACCTTGTGGTCGATCACGTGGCGGCTTGCCAGTTCGCGGTGGATGTCTTCGAGGGAGATACCCGCCTCGATCATCAGCACCATGATGTGATAGGTGAGGTCGGCGATCTCGTAGATGGTCTCCTTTTTGTCCTGTGCCTTTGCCGCGATGATGACCTCGGTGCTCTCCTCGCCCACTTTTTTCAGGATCTTGTCCAGCCCCTTTTCAAAGAGATAGGTGGTGTAGGAGCCTTCCTTTTTCTCTTTTTTTCTGCCGACAAGCATTTGCATCAAGGTTTCGAGAGAGAAATCCTGCTTGTCCTCACTCTGCCAAAGTGGGTTTTCAAAGCAGGAGAAGGTACCCTTGTGGCAGGCGGGGCCGTCCGGCTCGACCGAAACGAGCAGAGCGTCCTTGTCACAGTCGGCGGTGATGGAAACGATGTGCTGGTAGTTGCCGCTGGTCTCGCCTTTGAGCCATAACTCCTGTCTGGAACGGCTCCAGAAGCAGGTTAAGCCTTTCTCCATCGAGATCTTGAGGCTCTCCTTGTTCATGTATGCCAGTGTCAGCACTCTGCCTGAAACGGCGTCCTTGACAATGGCGGGGATCAGTCCTTTTTCGTCAAATTTCAGTTCATCAATGTTCAGCATGGTGATTCCTTTCTTGTGGGGATGCCTGCGGCAACCATTGCGTCTTTCAGGTCGCCGATCTTTACTTCGCCGAAGTGGAAGATGGATGCGGCAAGCCCTGCGTCCACCTTGGGGAGCGTTTCAAACAGCGTGATAAAATGTTCGATCTTGCCCGCGCCACCCGAGGCGATCACGGGGACGTTTACAACGTCGCAGACTGCGGCAAGCATTTCAAGGTCAAAGCCACCCTTGACACCGTCGGTGTCGATGGAATTGAGCACGACCTCACCCGCGCCGTTTCCGACACAGCGGCGGATCCATTCGATGGCGTCAAGTCCCGTATTCTCTCTGCCGCCCTTGGCAAACACGCGGAACGCGCCGTCCACGCGCTTGACGTCGGCAGAGAGCACGACACACTGGTTACCGTATCGCTTTGCCGCCTCGTAAACAAGGTTGGGATTCTTGATGGCACCCGAGTTGACGCTGACCTTGTCGGCACCGCATTTCAGCACACGGTCAAAGTCTTCCAGTGTGTTGATGCCGCCTCCCACGGTCAGGGGGATAAAGACGTTTTTGGCAGTTTCGATCAGAATGTCGGCAAACAGGCCGCGTTGTTCCGCAGATGCCGCAATGTCATAAAACACCAGCTCGTCCGCGCCGCCCGCGCTGTAATACTTTGCAAGCTCTACGGGGGAGGATACGTCTGCGAGTCCCGTGAAGTTCGTACCCTTGACGACTCTGCCGTGCTTGACATCGAGGCAGGGGATGATTCTTTTTGTGATCATTTTGCTACCTCCACGGCTTCTTTTAAGTCGAGCGCGCCCGTGTAGTAGGCTTTGCCGATGATCGCGCCGTAGATGCCGAGTGCGCGGAGCGCGCGCACGTCCTCGATCGACGATACGCCGCCCGAGGCGATGATCTGCATGTGCAGTTCCTCGGAGAGGGCTTTATAAAGTGCAACATTGGTGCCCTGCATGGCGCCGTCCTTTGAAATATCGGTGCAGATCAGCGTTGTGATGCCGATATTCTGCATCTTTTTGCAGAAATCAAACGCGGTCTCGTTTGACTTTTCCGTCCAGCCTTTGACGGCAACAAAGCCGTCCTTCAGGTCTACGCCGACGGCGATTTTTTCGCCGTATTTCTTTGCCGCCGTTTCGGCAAAGGCGGGATCGGTCACCGCCGCCGTGCCGAGGATCACGCGGTCAAGGCCTGCGCCGATGTAGCGGTCAACCACCTCCATATTGCGGATGCCGCCGCCGATCTCACAAAAGAGAGAAGAGTTTTCTTTTAAAGCACAGACGGTGTCGAGGTTCGGCGTTGTACCGTCGCGCGCGCCTGCAAGGTCTACGATATGCAGATGCTTTGCGCCCGCCGCTTCGAAGGCTTTTGCCACCTCCGATGGGCAGTCGCTGTATACCGTCATTTGGTTGTAGTCGCCTTTGTACAGACGGACTGCTTTGCCATCATACAAGTCGATGGCGGGGAAAATATACATGGTTAGTTGACCTCGTTAAATGCTCGTAAAATATTCAGTCCCACCTTGCCGCTTTTTTCGGGATGAAACTGACAGCCGTAAACGTTGCCGTATGCCGCCGCTACGGTGATCGTCGCACCGTATTCGGCAGTTGCGGCGACGTATTTTGCATCGGTTGCGGCATAGTAGGAGTGTACAAAGTACACACAGTCGCCGTCCTGCACGTATTTGAAAATGGGGCTGTCCTTTTGCGTCAGCGTCAGCGCGTTCCAGCCGATGTGCGGGATCTTGAGCCCCGCAGGGATCACGTCCGCGATCGGGCGGATCGCACCCGGGATCAGCCCAAGTCCCTCATGCTCGCCGTATTCATAGCTTTTTTCAAACAATAATTGCATGCCAAGGCAGATGCCGAGGACGGGTTTTCCCTTTTGGGCTTCGGCAACGACTACGTCGCCAAGTCCGCTTGCCCGTAGCTTTGCCGCCGCGTCGCCGAAGGCGCCCACGCCGGGGAGCAAAATGCGATCGGCGGCTTCCAGTACCGCTTTGTCGGAGGTCACCACGGTTTCGGCGCCGATGGCATCAAGCGAGCATTGGACAGAAAAGAGGTTGCCGACGCCGTAGTCCACGATTGCGATCATCAAAGTACCCCTTTCGTGGAGGGAACTGCGTCTGCATTCTTTTCGTCGATGGCGACCGCCGCCTTGAGGCTGCGTGCCGCCGATTTGAAGATGCCCTCGATAATATGGTGGGAGTTTGTGCCCGCTACTTTACGGATATGCAGGGTGCAAGCCGCATTGCGGACAAATGCCTGCCAGAACTCTTCGCAAAGCTCGGTATCGAAATTGCCTACTTTCGGCGCAGGAATATCCGCCGCATAGTAAAGACCGGCTCTGCCCGAAAGATCAACGGCGGTCAGGATCAGCGATTCGTCCATGGGAAGCAGCATAGAGCCGTAGCGGAAGATGCCCTTCTTGTCGCCGAGTGCTTTGGCAAACGCCTGTCCGAGGCAGATTCCGATATCTTCGGCGGTGTGGTGGTAATCGACCTCGGTGTCGCCTTTGCAGGTGAGGTCAAGGTCAAAGCCGCCGTGTCTTGCAAACAGGGTCAGCATATGGTCGAGGAAGCCGCAACCGCTATGGATGTTACTCTCACCTTTGCCATCCAACGTCAGGGAAAGCGAAATGGAGGTCTCTGCGGTCACGCGTCCGATCTTAGCTTGTCTCATGGTTCATTCTCCTTCAGAATTTGCTCCAAAGTGTCGCACAGGGTCACCATCTGTGCGTGCGAGCCGACGGTGATGCGGTTGTAGTCTCTGAGGCGCGGCTTGTCAAAGTGGCGTACTAAAATGCCGCGCTCGCGCAAATGCGTGTACAGTGCCTTGCCGCCGATCTTTGCATGCTTTGCAAACAGAAAGTTCGTTTGCGAGTCGGTCATGGCAAAGCCCATGTCCTGCATGCGCTTTGCCGCATACGCGCGATTTTCCATCACGGTACGGCAATTGGCGCGGGTATATGCCTCATCGGCAAGCACGCCGAGTCCCGCCGCCATCGTCATGCGGTTGATGTTATAGGGGTTTGTGGAGTATTTGACGGTGTTGAGATCTCCGATCAACGCCGCGTTTCCGATAGCAACACCAAGGCGTGCACCCGCCATGGAGCGGGATTTGGAAAAGGTCTGCGTCACCAGAAGATTGTCGTACTTTTTTGTCAGCGATACGGCACTTTCCGCACCGAAATCCACGTATGCCTCGTCAATCACGACGACGTTTTCGGGATTGTTTTTCACGATCGCCTCGATCTGATCCAAGGAAAGTGCAATGCCCGTGGGGGCGTTGGGATTGGCGATAAAGGCCGTCTTGCCCGTGCCGAAATAGTCGCGGATGTCTATGGAGAAATCCTCTTTCAGCGGCACTTCGGTGTAGGGGACGTTGTTGATCTCGGCAAATACCTTGTAAAAACCGTAGGTGATGTCGGGAAAAATGGCGGGATGCGTTTCGTCGCAGAACGCCATAAAAGCAAAGTTCAAGCTCTCGTCCGAGCCGTTGCCGGCAAGCACGCATGTTTTATCTACGCCGTACAGCGCGGCAAGTTTTTCATGGAGCAGAGAACACTCGGGATCGGGGTAAAGGTGCAATTGCTTTGCCGCCTTTGCCGCTTCCTCCATCGCCTTGACGGACGGTGGGAAGGGCGACTCGTTGGTATTCAGCTTGATGTACTGCATATCCTTCGGCTGTTCGCCGGGGGTATAGGGAACGAGCGACTTGTATTTGTCGCTGAAAAAGCGGCTCATTTGTCTGCCTCCGTGCGGATGATCGCACTCTTGGCATGCGCGGTCAGCCCCTCCTTGGTGGCAAAGAACGCAACGTCCTTTGCCACTCTGGCAAGTGCATCGCGTGTGTAGTAGGTGTACTGCGTCTTTTTGACGAAATCGTCTACGGAGAGGGGACTGGAGAACTTTGCCGTGCCGCTGGTGGGCAGGGTATGGTTGGGACCTGCAAAGTAGTCACCAAGAGCCTCGGGACAGTTGCGCCCCATAAAGATAGAGCCTGCATGCCGGATGGAATCGAGGTAGTCAAACGGGTTGTCTACCAGCAGTTCGAGGTGCTCGGGTGCGATCTCGTTGGCAATCTCAATGGCGGCATCCAGCGTGTCGGCAACGATGATCTTGCCGCAGTTGTCGATGGAGACACGGGCAATCTCGGAACGCGAAAGCTGCGGGATCTGCTTTTCCAACTCTGCCTGTACCGCCTTTGCAAACTCTGCCGAGTCGGTGACGAGCACAGCACTTGCCATTTTATCATGCTCCGCCTGCGAGAGGAGGTCTGCCGCCGCATGGCGGGGATCGGTCTTGCCGTCCGCAACGATGAGGATCTCGCTCGGACCCGCGATCATGTCGATGGATACGACGCCATAGACCTGCTTTTTTGCCTCGGCGACGTAGGCATTGCCGGGGCCGACGATCTTGTCCACCTTCGGTACGCTCTCGGTACCGTAGGCAAGTGCGGCGACCGCTTGCGCCCCGCCGACCTTGAAAATGCGGTCGATGCCGGCGATCTTTGCCGCGGCAAGGATGACGGGATTGACTTTACCGTCCTTGCCGGGAGGTGTGACCATCACGACCTCGCGCACGCCCGCGATCTTTGCGGGGATCGCGTCCATCAGCACGGTGGAGGGGTACGCCGCCGTGCCACCGGGGACGTACAGGCCCGCGCGGTCGACGGGGATGACCTTTTGTCCGATCACCACGCCGTTTTCATCGTTGAGGATAAAGCTGTTGCGCACCTGGCGCTCGTGAAATTTGCGGATGTTTGCCGCCGCTTTCTGCAAGATCTCAACAAACTGCGGCTCGACGGCGCGGAACGCCTCGTCGATCTCGCTTTCACTGACGGTGAGCGACGCAAGGTCGGCACCGTCAAACTTTTTGCAGTATGCATACAGTGCCGCGTCTCCGTTTTCGCGCACGTTTGCAATGATATCGGCGACAACGGAGGCAACGTCTACTTCGGGTACGGCGCGGGCGAAAATGTCCTTGCTTTCCACCTCGCCGTATTTCAGAATTCTGATCATTTTTGGTTCTCCATAGAGCGGACGATGCTTTCGATCTGTTCGCTCTTAAACTTAAAGCTTGCTTTGTTGGCGATCAGCCTTGCGCTGATCGGCACGATGGTTTCCACCACCGAAAGGTTGTTTTCTTTTAAAGTCGTTCCTGTTTCCACAATGTCGACGATGACATCGGAGAGCCCCAAGATCGGGGCGATCTCGATCGAGCCGTTTAAGTGGATGATGTCGATATCGCGACCGAGCGAATCGTAGTAGTTTTTTGCGATATGCGTAAACTTCGTCGCGACCTTGAGCGTGCGCTCGGGGTCATCGGTAAAGTCGTTCTTTGCGGCGACTGCCATGCGACACTTGCCGATGTCGAGGTCGTAGAGCTCGTACACGTCGGGGGAATACTCCAGCAGAATATCTTTGCCGCAAACGCCGATGTCAGCCGCGCCGCGCTCTACGTAGATCGCAACGTCGGACGGTTTTACCCAGAAATAGCGCACGCCGACTTCGGCGTTCTCAAAGATCAGCTTGCGGTTTGGCTCTTTGATGGAGGGGCAGGGGAAGCCCGCCTTTTCGAACATGTCGTATACCTTCTCGCCAAGGCGACCCTTGGGCAGGGCAACGTTCAGCATCTTCATACCGTCACCCCGCTTTCCGAAAGGCGCAGAATTTCGCGGAAACTACCCTTTTCGGGTATACACTTCTGCGCCAAAACGCTCTTGCCTTCGGCGGTGAGCTTGTCCACTGTGTCCCGGAGTACCGCAAGGTCGGTATCTGCGCCGTAGAGCAGAAGCACGTCTGCATCGTATTTCTTTTCGGGCTTTTGCATGCGTTCGAGCAGATCCAGATACACGGCAAAGCCGATCGCCCCTGCTTTTCTGCCCATTTTGGCGAGTAGTCGGTCATACTGACCGCCCGAAAGCACGCCCGTGGGGATCCCTTCGATAAAGCCCTTAAACACGATGCCGTTGTAGTAGCGGATGTCGTGTACGACCGAAAAATCTACGCGCAGAATGTCGCAAAAGTCGCTCTTTGCAAGTGCTTCCAGCAGGGAAGCAAATTCGCCGAGCAGGTCTGCATCTACCTTGCCTGCAAGCAGTGTGCAGAGCTTGGGAAGCACTTCGCTTGGCGTGCCGTACAGGGAAACGAACTGTTTCAGTATTTCGGTATCGCTTTCGCAAATGCCTGCGGACTGTGCCAGTGCGCCGAGCTCGTGCATATTCTTTTCACCGATGCAACGTAGGATCGCATTCCGCTTTTCGGCGGGTACGGAAAGACTGTCCAGTACCGCGCCAAGGATGCCGAGGTGTGAGATATCCAACACGGCGTTCTCGGAGACCGAAAGCAGGCTTTTTGCCGCCAGCATCAGCGTTTCATAAAGACAGTAACGATCGATATCACCGATGCATTCCAGCCCCACCTGCATGATCTCCTTGAAGGAGTGCGTACTGCCCGAAACGCGGTAGACGTTTTCATTATAGTATACCTTCTGCACGCAACCGGGCATATCTTTGCCGTTCTTCAGGATGGACAGGGTAACGTCGGGCTTGAGTGCCATCAGTTTGCCGCTCGTATCGGTAAAGGTGATGACACTGTCCGAGATCAGAAAGTCTTTATTACGGACGTACAGGTCGTATTCTTCAAATTTGCTCATCTTGTACTGCGTATAGCCGTATTTCGCATACAGCGAGCGCAGGGTAAAGACGGCTTGCTCTTCATATTTTAAAACCGTGTTCATTTTTTCTTCAATTTTTCAATGGCCACTCTGTACCCGCCGCTACCGTAATTGAGGCATTTGCTCACGCGGCTGATGGTTGCTGTGCTCACGTTGACCTGTTGTGAGATCTTCTGGTAATTCATGCCCTCGTCCAGCAGAACGGCAACGTCCATGCGCTGTGCCATGTCCTGTAGCTCCTTGATGGTGCAGATGTCCTCGAAAAAGGCATAGCACTCTTCGGTCGTCTTCAGACTGAGGATGACTTCAAATAAACGGTCAATGGATTCGGAATGCAGGTTTACCATAAGGAAACCCTCCTTTATTTTTCGTTTGCTAACATATTACCACTTTAATGCGTTAAAGTCAATAGAAATATGAAAGAAAATGTGAAGAAAGAAAAAATGTTTTGAACGTGGGAGAAGTTGCCTGTAATTCCTTGACAAATCCGGTGGATTTTGGCATACTGTACGTAGGAAAACAATGAACTATTGGAGGTTTCCATCATGGCAAAAAAGATCAGACCCGCGGCAGTGCCGCTTGTGACTGTAGACCCGTTTTTCTCGATCTGGTCCTGTGCGGATCACCTGAATGACGAGTGTACCAAAAACTGGACCGAGGTCCCGAATCCCCTGCTCATCGGCATGTACGTCAACGGTACCTACCACTCTATGTGCACCACCGATCAGGATTTTGTTCAGCACAGAAGAAGAATGTATCAGTCGGGCATGCAGGTCTCGCCGCTGTCTACCGTATACACCTTTGAAAACGACATTGCTAAGGTCACGCTGACCTTTACAACGCCTCTGCTCCTTGACCGTCTCGATATTCTTACCCGTCCCGCAAGCTACATTGCATACGACATTGAGAGAAAGTGCTCCGACGAGGACTATATCGAGTTCGTATTCGGTATCAGCAGCCGTTGCTGTGTGCGCAGTCGCCGTCAGACGGTCGCTTTCCGCAGAACGGGTTATTCGCTTTGCTGTGGCAACACCGTACAGAGTCCGCTGACGCAGTCGGGCGACCTTACCGAGATCGATTGGGGTTATCTCCATCTTTGCGATCAGAACGCATTCGTTGCCACCGTTACGGGCGGCGGTGCGATCAATACCATGGCGATCAACGCGCCCGCAAATCCTTTCAGCGACGGCGCGTATCTTGCTACCAAGCGCACGGCAATGCAGGGCGTGATCGTGGTTGCTTACGATGAGATCAAGCCGATCGAGTATTTCGGCACCCAGCTGGACGAGTACTACACCGCGCATTTCGAAAGCTTTGGCGACATGGTCAAGGCGGCAGTTGCCGAGTACGACGAGATCAAGGCGATGTGCGACAAGTTCGACGCAGAGCTGATGGCGGAGGCAGAGAAATTCGGCGAGGATTATCAGAATATCCTGGCTCTGGCATATCGTCAGGCGATCGCGGCACACAAGCTCGTCCGTGATGAGAACGGTGACATTATCTTCCTCTCCAAGGAGTGTGAGTCGAACGGCTGTATCGGCACGCTCGACGTGACCTACCCCTCGATCCCGCTGTTCTTAAAGTACAATCCCGAGCTGGTGCTCGGTATGCTTCGCCCCATCATCCGCTATGCAAAGTCGGATGCTTGGGAGTTTGCGTTCACACCCCACGACGTCGGCCAGTATCCGTTGGCAAACGGGCAGGTCTACGGCATGGTCGGCCAGCGCTTCAACACGCGCGAAAAGCGTCTTTCCAAGCAGATGCCCGTTGAGGAATGCGGCAATATGCTGCTTTGCCTTGCGGCTGTTGCCAAGTACACCGGCAGTGTGCCCGCGCTCTTTACCGAAAATTGCGAGTTGATGTTGCAGTGGACCAAGTATCTCGTCGAGTTCGGCTACGATCCTGGTGATCAGCTCTGCACCGACGACTTTGCAGGTCATCTCAACCACAACTGTAACCTCTCGCTCAAGGCGATCCTCGGCATCGCCGCATACGCTTGGCTCTCCGGCGATGACAGCTATATGGCGATCGCTAAGGACTATGCCGCACGGTGGGAGATCGACGCAAAGGCAGATCACGGCGCATCCCGCCTCGTCTTTGACAATGCTGAGGGCTGGAGCCTGAAGTACAACATGGTTTGGGACAATCTGCTTGGCTTCAACCTTTTCTCCGATGCAGTCAAGAAGGCGGAGATCGAGATCTACAAGCAAAAGATGAACCGTTACGGTGTGCCGCTCGACGTACGCCGCGATTACACCAAGATCGACTGGCTGATGTGGTCTACCTGCATCTATGACGACAAGGTGTACTTTGATGCTGTCTGCGAAAGCATCGTCAACATGATCAACGAGACGCAGAACCGTGTGCCGCTGACCGACTGGTACGATACCAAGAACGCACAGCATCTCTTCTTCCAAAACCGTACCGTCGTTGCAGGATTGTTTATCAATTTGCTGTAAGGTATAAAATTTCAAAGCAGACAAACACTACGTTTGTCTGCTTTTTCTTTTTTACACAAAAAATTTTTTGAATTTTTGAAAAATTTTTATCTCTCATCTATTGACGGGAAATGCAATTTCGTATAAAATTATAAAGTAATTTGTAAAGAAATCGGGTGCTAAAATATGGCAAACAACGAAAGAAAAGTCGGCACGGTATCGAGAGGTATCCGCTGCCCCATTATCCGCGAAGGTGATGACCTTGCGGCGATCGTTGCCACCAGTGTACTGGAGGCG
>JAZQHV010000047.1:0-7500 GCA_045540755.1 Eubacteriales bacterium | reverse complement strand
GCAGTCTGAACCGAAGAAAACGGACTCGCCGTATTTTACCAAAATCGATGGCGTTCAGCCATCGAGGCGAGGACTGCGCGCGTCGGAACATGAGTTTACAGCGCGTAGGCAGTCGGAGACGCGCTGTAAACTATAATTTATCTTTCTCATTTTCAAAAATTTTTGAAAGGGTTTGGGAAAACTTTTTATAAAAAGTTTTCCCATAACATACTCCTATGACCAACAAACAACTTGGAGCGCTCGCGGCGGAGGCGCTGGAAGCGCTCTACCCCGATGCCGTCTGCTCCCTCGAATACGAGGGAGAGGCGTGGAAACTACTCGTCATGGCGCGGCTCTCGGCGCAGTGTACCGACGCGCGCGTGAACGTGGTTTCCAAAGAGCTGTTCCGCGTCTACCCGACACTGCGCGACCTTGCGGCGGCAGACCTTACCGCCCTTGAAAACATCGTGCACCCCTGCGGGCTGTACAAGACCAAGGCAAAAAGCATCCTCGAGACCGCAAACATCCTTGTCACGCAGCATAACGGCGAGGTGCCGCGCACCATGGATGAATTGCTTGCCCTGCCCGGCGTGGGACGCAAGATCGCAAACCTGATGCTCGGCGACGTATTCGGCGAGCCGAACATCGTGACCGACACACACTGCATCCGCATCTGCGGCAGGCTCGGTTTTTACCCCGAAAGCGAAAAGACCCCCGAAAAGATCGAAAAAATTCTGGCGGGATGCATCGAAAAGCCGATCCAATCCGACTTTTGCCACCGCATCGTGCTCTTCGGACGCGACATTTGCACCGCGCGAAGCCCCAAATGCACAGAATGTCCGATGAATTCTTTCTGTAAGCACGCAAAAAAGAAAAAATAGTTTGCATTTTTCATTCTATCGGTATATAATAGATTATTAGTATAAAAAAGTTCACATAGAAGAGGACACAACCATGCAAAGAACAACGATCAAGAGTATTTATGCATCGGCAGAGCAGTTTGCCGATCAAAGAATCACGGTAGGCGGCTGGGCGCGCTCCATCCGTGCGAGCAACGCCTTCGGCTTTATCGAACTGAACGACGGCAGTGCTTTCGGCAATCTGCAGGTCGTTTTCGAGGCAAGCATTCTTGCAAACTATGAGGAGATCGCAAAGCAGAACGTCGGTGCGGCATTCGTTGTGACCGGCACGCTGGTGCTTACGCCCGAGGCAAAACAGCCCTTTGAGCTGAAGGCGGAGTCCATCGAGATCGAGGGCGCATCCTCGCCCGAGTATCCCCTGCAAAAAAAGCGCCACTCCCCCGAATTTTTGCGTACCATCGCACATCTGCGTCCCCGCGCGAACCTGTACAATGCAGTCTTCCGCGTCCGCAGTGAGTGCGCGTTCGCGATCCACAAGTTCTTTAACGAGCGCGGCTTTGTCTACGTCAACACCCCCATCATCACCACCTCCGACTGCGAGGGCGCGGGTGAGATGTTCCGCGTGACCACGCTCGATCCCGAAAACATTCCCATGACCGAGGACGGCAAGGTCGATTACAGCCAGGACTTCTTCGGCAAGCCCACCTCGCTGACCGTTTCGGGTCAGCTCAACGGCGAGACCTTTGCTATGGCGTTCGGCAACATCTACACCTTCGGTCCGACCTTCCGCGCAGAGCGCTCGAATACCCAGCGCCATGCGGCAGAGTTCTGGATGATGGAGCCCGAGATGGCGTTTGCCGACCTCGTGGACGACATGAACATCGCCGAGGACATGATCAAGTACGTTGTCCGTCACGTGATGGAGACCTGCCGAATGGAGCTGGAGTTCTTCAACCTGCGCGTGGATCCCACCCTGCTCGACCGCCTCAACAACCTCGTTTCGAATGATTTTGCCCGCGTTTCCTACACCGAGGCGATCAAGCTCCTCGAGGAGAGCGGCGCACAGTTTGAATATCCCGTTTCCTGGGGCATCGACATGCAGACCGAGCATGAGCGTTACCTCACCGAAAAGATCTTCGGCAAGCCGGTATTCGTGACCGACTACCCGAAGGAGATCAAGGCGTTCTATATGCGCCTCAACGACGACGGAAAGACCGTTGCGGCAATGGATATGCTGGTGCCCGGCGTCGGCGAGCTGATCGGCGGCTCCCAGCGTGAGGAGCGTCTCGACTACCTGACCGCGGCAATGGAGCGTTGCGGACTGAAGGAAGAGGACTACTGGTGGTACCTCGACCTGCGCCGCTTTGGCGGTACCAAGCACGCAGGCTTCGGTCTCGGCTTTGAGCGTCTGGTCATGTACATCACCGGCGTTTCCAACATCCGCGACGTAGAAGCATACCCGAGAACGACGGGTAGCGCTGAGTTCTAAGAGATACGATTTATGAGAACCTCCCCCGGAAAGGTTCTAAGGCGACTCCAACAGTCCGCTAATATCTTCTTACGGTTCCGTCGCCTTTTGACCGTGCCTGTGGCCGGTCATTTCCCCTGTTTTAATTCATTACATCCAAACCTATATAATAAAAAATTGTTTGCAACCACTCGCAGACGCTTGCGTTTGTAAGTGATATTACAAGGAGCAACTTTTATCCATGAAATACGCTGAACTTTCTTTAGAAGAAAAGCGCGAGCAATTCAAGCGCGCGCAAATCGAATTTGACTGCCTCTGCAAGCTGAAGCTTTCGCTCGACCTCTCGCGCGGAAAGCCGCTCGGCGAACAGCTGGACCTCTCCAACGACATGATGGCCGCCCTCACGGGCGAGCACGGCGACTATATCGGCGAAAACGGCTTTGACTACCGTAACTACGGTATCATCGACGGTATTCCCGAGGCGAAGAAGCTCTTCTCCGACCTCACCGAGATCCCCGCGGAGAATATCTTTGTCGGCGGCAACTCCTCTCTGAACATGATCTACGACGCGCTCACGCGCCTTATGCTCTACGGTGCGCCCGGCACGGAAAAGCCGTGGTGCAAGTATGAAAAGGTCAAGTTCATCTGCCCTGCCCCCGGCTACGACCGCCATTTTGCCATGCTGGAGTCGCTCGGAATCGAGATGCTCACGGTCGAATACCTTGAAAACGGTCAGCCCGACATCGAAAAGATCGAGGAACTGGCAAAGGACCCCGACGTGCACGGTCTCATCTGCGTGCCGAAGTACTCCAACCCCACCGGCTACACCTACGACCGCGAGAGCGTCCGCAGACTGATGAAGATGGAGTGCGCGGCACCCGACTTCCGCATCATCTGGGATAATGCCTACTTTGTACACGACATCTACACCGAAGAAAAGCTCGCCAACGTCTTTGAGTTCGGCAAGCGTTACGGCACCGAGGATCGCGTGCTGTACTTTTCCTCGACCTCCAAGATCACCTTCCCCGGCGCGGGCATTGCCATGATGGCGGCCAGCGACACGAACATGGCACAAGCAAAAAAGCTGATCGGCGTGCAGACCATCGGCTTTGACAAGCTCAACCAGCTTCGCCACGTGCGTTTCCTCGGCAGTGCGGAAAACGTCCGCCACCTGATGGAGCGCCACGCGGAGATCATCCGCCCGAAGTTCGACATCGTGCTCGAAACGCTCGAGGCAGAGCTCGGCGGTCTCGGCATTGCGAGCTGGACCAAGCCGAACGGCGGCTACTTCATCAGCCTGACCGTCATGGACGGTTGCGCAAAGCGCATCTGGAGCCTGATGAAGCAGGCGGGCGGCGTGCTGACCGGCGCGGGCGCGACCTACCCCTACGGCAAGGATCCGCGCGACGCAAATCTGCGTCTTGCGCCGACCTATTCGGCGATCCACGAGCTGGAGATCTGCATTCAGGCGCTTTCCGCCTGCGTGCGTCTCGCTTCCCTCGAAAAAATGCTCGGCGAAGAAAAATAAACAAAAAAGAAGGCTTATTCAGCCTTCTTTTTTTCATGCAAATAGGTGTTTTTCGCCTGCTGGATCTGTGCGTCCTCCTCCATGCTCCTGTATTCAAACGGGCAGAAGTCGAGAGGAGCGGACGGGCACTTTTTCAAGCGGATGCAGTGCGGATACACAAAGCATCCCGCACACATCTCGTGCGAATTGATCCGCTCGCGGAATTCCGCGACCTTATCAAGGTCGGTCACGCCGCTGTAAATATCGCCGACGAAATTGTCCTCGGTAAAGTGCTCGCACTTGCTGAGCTTTCCGTTCGGCAGAACGATGATCGCCCGCGCCGAATCTGCCATGCAATGATTGGTGCGGATCTCCTTTCCAAGCACTCTTTTTGCGGAAAGGCCAAGCTCTACGCAACGCGCTTCCAGCGCACGCATTGCCTGCACCAGGCGAATACGCTCGGTAGAATCTGCCTTTTCAAAATCGGTTTCGAACAGCAGATGTGCATAGACCGAAAGCCCCTTGCAACCGCGATATCGCTCGGCAAGCCATTCTACAAGGCGGTAGAGATCCTCCTTGTTCTTTTCGCTCATATTCATGCGGATCGACACGCGGATGCCGTGCGAAAGCAGACGCTCGATATTATCGGTCACGCGCACGAACGCACTTCCCGTATCCTTATAAATATATGCCTTGGTGCGATTGTAGATCTCCTCGGTACCGTCGAGCGTGATCTGTGCTTTTTGCAGATGCCAGACGTCCACCGCCTTTTGCACAGTTGCCTCATCAAAGAGATAGCCGTTGGTGGTGATAGAGGATTGAAACTCGATCCCCGCCGCGCGAAGTCCGTCGCAAATGCGATCCATGATCGCTACGTTGTACAGCGGCTCACCGCCAAACCAACGCAAGCGGATCTTCCCCTCCGCGCAGGTGTTGCGGATAAAGGTGACCGTGTCGTCCGCAGTCGCCTCGGACATGGAAATGCGCGGTCTGCCAAGCTCGTAACAGTAATAGCAACGCGCATTGCAATCCATCGTGGGTAGTATCGTATAGGTCTTGAAGCCATCCTTCTTTTCAAACAGCTCCATCATCGCCAAAAACTCGTCGGCGAGTTGCATATCGTTGTGGTCGGTCCTGACAAGGAACCAGTTTTCGATCAGGGGGCACAGTGCCTCTGTAAAGGAAAGTGTCTCTGCCGCAAGCAGTGCTTCCTCCTCGGCAGAGATCTCGGCGATCGCGCCCGTCAGCGAATGATACACGATCCTCTGCCCGTCTACAGTCATGATCTTGCAAAAGGTCATGCGGCGGTATTCTCCCGCAGGGTCAACCTCTTGCTTGCCAAGCAGAGTAGCCACCACCGGAAGTTGATCACGAATGATATTCATATATTCTCCTATGCCGTTTCCGTTTCCTGCATACCGCGGTATGCCACGATCGCCGCATCCTCTTGCAGATTGCAGTGCAATTCGTACAGCGACACCGTGTTCACCAGACGGTCCACAAGCTCAAGCTGTGCCGCAAGGTCTGCGGAATCGGTAATCATGATCTGGGAAAAGAGCGGCGGGACCGCGTCGTCGGCGGAAAGCCTTGCAATGCCGTTCTGCACGGCACGGTGTACAAAGCAAACGCAGTGGAGCTCGGTCCTGCCCGTGGTTCCGTAGCGTTCCTTGCCGTTCCAGGGCGTGCCGTAGGCATAGACCCTGCCGTCGATAAAGCGGAGGATGGGCTTGTCGCCGTTGACGATCGTTACCTTGTCCTCGCCGAACACCTTTTGCCAGAGACGGATATGCGTGGTCTTGCCCGTACCGCTCTTGGCGGTGAACAGATATCCCCTGCCCTCGTATTCAATGACCGCGCCGTGCATCATAAAGGCGTCGCGCCGCAGTAGTTCGCCGCAGATCTTGCGATACACGGCGAGAAATTCGAGATATCCCATGCCAAAGCCCTGCCCGGCGCCGTTCTTTTCGGACTCCGCGCGCTCGTGGAGAAGCTCCTCCTCCGTTACCGCGACCGAAAAGTCGATGCGCGGCGGTGCCTCGCAAATATAGTCTCGACATTCGTTTTCCACACGGGGATACCGGTGGTGGATCTCTATATAAAAATCGGCAATCTTACAAATCATACGAAACCTGCGTTAAAGCTCTACGTCTCCCATCGAGTTGTTATCCAGCTGAGGCGGGCGCTTGGTGGTTGCCTCGGTCGTTGCCTCGGTGGTTGCTTCGGTCGTTGCTTCGGTCGTAGTTGCTTCCGTGGTGGTCTCAGTGGTGGTCTCGGCGGTGGTTGCCTCGGTGGTCTCCTCCGGCTCAGGATCCGCAGGCTTTTCCGGCGCTACCGTGCCGGCTGCCTTCTTGGTGGTCGTGGTTGCCTCGGTCTCTGCCGCGCTCTCCAGTGCCGTTACGGATGCGTCGCAAAGCACGGCAACGTCACTGCGCAGCATTGCCTCACCCTTCTTACCGGAAAGCTTCTGCACAAGATTTGCCTTTTCCGCAGCCTCAATATATTCCTTAGACCAGTCGGTCGGGTCGATCTGAACGTCCTTATCGAGACCCAGTACGCAGACGATGACCTTGACAGCCTCTTCGTACTTCACGTTATCGTCGGGGCGGAAATTGCCGTCGCCGTCACCAACAAAGATCTTGTTGGCAACTGCATAGTTGATATAACCGGTCGCCCAGGCGTGCGCATCGGTCACGTCGTTAAAATCGGTCTTGCCCGCAAGTGCCTTTGCCTCGGCCTCCTTGCCAAGCACACGGCAGGCAACAACCGCCATCTGCGCGCGGGTCACGTTGTGTCCGCCGTAATAATAACCGTCACCGTAACCGGTGAGAATACCCTTTTCCGCCATGCGCTGTGCCGCTTCTGCATAATACGCATCCGCAGGCACGTCTACAAACGTGATCGCGGAAAGGCAGACCGACAAGGTTGCCGCAAGAAGTACGGTGCTCAGAATCAAAGCCAGGATCTTTTTCATTTTCTTTTCTCCTATCAGTATAGTTTTGAGAAAAAAAAGAGGGATGTTCCCTCTTTTTTTCGTTTTTCTTAGAGCTCTTCGTCGCCCATCGAGTTGTTGTTGGGGCAATCCACGGGAGTGGAAGCCAGGATAACGGATACGGTCTCGAGAGAAACGAGTTCTGCTACAGGTGCAGTGTATTTCATTGTTAATATTCCTCCTAATTTCAAATATCTAACAGTAAATACAATTCAAGTATAGCAGGATTCTCCCGGAATGTCAATACTTTTCACAAAAAAAGAGCACCCGAAGGTGCTCTTTTTTGGTTGGATTAATAGAAGCAAGCGTTTGCCGCGTTCCAGTACTCGTACATTGCCGAGCACAGTGCCGCCGTGTTCTTCTCCGGCGTGTCATCCTTACCCGTCTTGCTGTTGCAGTAGTAATCACCTACAGACAGCGTGTAGGTCTGCATTACCTGCTCGCCTACGTTATCCTTGTCTACGTAGTTCTTGAATACTCTCAGCGTCATAACTGCGCGGAAGTCCTTCGCGGGAATCTCGTCTACCACGATCCACGGTCTGCCGTCCTCTCCGTCTACCCAGTCGTTGCCGGCATACGTATGAACGATCTCATCGCCTCTCGTGTTCGTGTAGCGAAGTTCGAACGTCAGAGCAGAGTGGTCTCCGCCGTTGTTGCCCGTCAGCTTGAACGTAGGCGTTACCTTATCCAACAGCGA
>JAZQHV010000046.1:0-10760 GCA_045540755.1 Eubacteriales bacterium | reverse complement strand
GATCTCAAGGGTGTAGCCCTTTGCTGCCATTGCGTCCTTGCACTGCTCGAGGATCTCGGCGTGCGGAGCGGAGGTAGCCGCTACGGTTACGGTCTTTGCGTCCTTTTCGCCGCAAGCGACGAAAGCGGTGCACAGCAGCAGTGCCGCCAGTGCGAGTGCGATGATTCTTTTCATGGTTGTTTCTCCTTAAATATATAGATTTTATAAGGGTTTCAGTTTCGGATGCGCTTGTCGGTACGCTTGGCGACAGCGCTGATGACCTCCTGCAAGATCTGCACGAGCACGATGAGGAGCAGGGAGGACAAATACATGATCTCCTCCTGCGAGCGGTAGAGACCGTACTGGATGGCGAGCTGACCGAGGCCGCCGCCGCTGACGAGATAGGTCATAGGCGTGTAGCCGAGGATCGTAGTCACGGCAATTGCCGAGCCGACAAGCAACGAGGGCTTCGCCTCGGGGATAAGCACCTTTAGAATGATCTGCATGTTGTTCGAGCCCATTGCCTCGGCCGCCTCGATAACACCGCCGTCCACCTCGCGGAGCGAGGACTCGATCATACGGGCAACAAAGGGTGCCGCCGCAATGACAAGATACACGATAAAAGCGCTGTTTCCAAGCTTAGTACCGACGATCGCCTTTGCAACCGGCTGTGTCAGCACGAGCAGGATGATAAAGGGGATCGAGCGCAGAACGTTGACCACAACGCCGAGTACGGCGTTGACAGGCGCGTTCGGGAACAGACTGCCCTTGGCTGTACCGTACAGGACCACGCCGAGCGGTGCGCCGATGACGTAAGCGATCAGGGTGGAGGCAAGCGTAACGACGAGGGTGTCTACAACGCCGCTACTCAAAAGAGAAACGATCTGGTCCCAACTCATTTCGCAAGCACCTCCTCCGTATAGGAAAAATTCCGTTGCCGCAGATACTCTAAAACACGCGCCTGCGCACTGGGATCCTCGGGAAGTTGCAGGACCATCTGTCCGTATGCCTTTCCGTCGAGAGTCTTGGTGTTTGCATAAACGATGTTCACGGTCGCGCGGCACTCGAGGGTCATATTGGAGACCATCGGCTCCTCGGTCTCACTGCCGTGAAAGGTAATGCGGATGCAACGGTCACCGAGCACGCTTTCAATGCCCTCGCCGCTCTGCGGCATGATGAGTTTGCGCGCAATGGCGGTCTTCGGATGCTGAAAAACGTCCGAAACCAATCCCTCCTCCACGATCTCGGAGGCGTCAATCACGGCAACGCGGTTGCAGATCTTTTCCACCACACGCATTTCGTGCGTGATGACCACAATGGTGACGCCGAGAGTACGGTTGATCTCGCCGAGCAGATCGAGGATCTGTACAGTGGTAGTGGGGTCAAGGGCACTGGTCGCCTCGTCGCACAGCAGTACCTTCGGCTCGGTGGCAAGCGCACGCGCGATCGCAACGCGCTGCTTCTGTCCGCCCGAAAGCTGCGAGGGATAGGACTTTTCCTTGTCAGCAAGGCCTACAAGCTCCAGCAGTTCCTTGGCACGTGCCACGGCCTTTGCCTTCGGCACGCCTGCGATCTCCAGCGGATACAGAATGTTGCCGAGCGCCGTGCGCTGAGAAAGCAGATTAAAGCCCTGAAAGATCATACCGATCTTCTGTCTTGCTACAAGCAGTTCCTTTTTCGGGAGCTTCGTCATCGAGCGTCCCTCAAAAATAACCTCACCCTCGGTGGGCATCTCCAGCAGATTGATGCAACGGACAAGTGTGGACTTGCCCGCGCCCGACAGACCGATGATGCCGAACACGTCCCCGTCGTTGATCGTCAGGTTGATGTTTCGGATCGCGGTAAAGTCGCCCGCCGCGCCCGTATAGGTTTTTGCCACATTTCTAAGTTCGATCATGGGCAGTTCTCCTCAGTAAAAAAGCGGAAAACCTCTCGGCTTTCCGCTGTATTCATACAGTAAAAAGTTATCCGTGAGATTTTCAGGCGTGACAAAGTGTGCGCATCATCATGCACATGCACATCATCATAGCCATCATAAAAATCGCAGACATACTTTTCTCCTTTATGAGATTTATACACCGATTATACGGCAAGCGAAAAAAAATGTCAATAGTTTTGTATAAATTTCTGCAAGAATAGTCTTGTCGCCGCGCAAAAACTTTGCTATGATAGGTGTAGAAACCAAAAGGAGACATCACCATGGCTGATATTATTACCCTGCGCTCGCCCGACGGTGCATACGAGGCAAAGATCCTCCCCGCACGCGGCGCAAACTGCATTTCGCTCACCCATGCGCCGAGCGGTATCTCCGCCCTGCGTACATACGATCCCGACACCTTTGAACCGGACAATCCCTTCCTCTACGGCACACCCTTGCTCTTCCCGCCGAACCGGATCAAGGGCGGAACCTTCACCTATGAGGGCAGAAAGTATACTCTGCCGATCAACGAAGAGGCGACCGGCTGTTTCCTCCACGGAACACTGCACGAAACACCGTTTGCCGTGACCGAGACGACCGAAAGCACCGTCACCTGCGTTTACCAAGCGACTGAGGCGGTTCCCTATCTCACCTATCCGCACGCATTTACCCTCTCCGTACACTATGATCTGACCAACAACGGGCTCACGCAGACCGTTTCGATCACCAATAACAGCGGTCTCACCATGCCCGTCGGTCTTGCCTTCCATACCACCTTCCAGATGCCCTTCGTCAAGGGCGGCAAGGTGGAAAACATCCGTATGACCCTCCCTGTCGGCGAGGAATACGACCGCGACATGACCGACTTTTCCATGACTTGGGAGACCGTGACCGATCCCGACTTTCACAAAGCACTGTCGGAGGGCGAAGCCACCCCCGCGGCACAGTTTATCAGCCGCCACTTCTCCCGCCCGCAGGGCGCGGCGCTCCGCCTCACCGATACAGAGAGCGGCTACAGCGTAGTTTATGACGCGGACGACTCCTTTAAATACTGGATGGTCTACAACGGCGGCAACGCCGACTTCCTCTGCGTCGAGCCGCAGACCTGGATCAACTCCGCACCGCAAGCTCCCGAAAAAATGGGTGACGTCAACATCATCGGCATTGCCGCAGGCGAGACCCGCAATTTTGTCACCGTAATGAAAGTAGAAAAATAAGAAAAAGGACGGCTTCCCGCAGGAAGCCGTCTTATTTTTTAGCCCGTAATGATGCGAAGCAAACGCACAACGTCCAGCAAAGAGATCTTACCGTCGTTATTGACATCGCCGCCCGCAAGCGCGGTATCGTTCAGCAGTGCCTTGAGAACGAGAAGTGCATCCTTCACGTCGATCGTACCGTCACTGTTGACGTCGCCAAACGGTACGGTGACCGTTACGGTTCCGTTCTCCGTAAAGACGAAAATATCTACGAGTTGTGTGCCCGAAATGCCGAACGCATCACGCGGAGGCATCACAGCAAGAAGCAGATCTTTGCCTCCCGCAGACGGATCCACCTTAAAGGTAAGTGTTGCGATCTTGCCGTCGCCGGAAAGGTTTGCAAGATCCACGTAGCAGAAAACGATCTCGCCCTTTGCGTTGGCATTTGCCACGGGAGTGACGGTAAAGGCATCCAGCGCATCCGTCTGATCTACAGACAAAAGCGTGAGCATTGATCTGTCAAAGCAAAGCGAGAAATCCAAGCCCGCAAAGCCGCTGTTGTCCGCAATAGCAACGTCTACAGAGAAGGTGCCACCGGGCGTAGTCTCCGCGTTCGAGACCTTGATGTTCATTGCCTGTGCCGCAAACAATGCAAGCAAGTCGGTTTCTTCAGGTGCTTCACCCAAAACGACGTCCCACCCCGTAAGATACTGCAGGATCATAGCCACATCTCGGATGTTGATCTTTTCGTCACAGTTGACGTCGGCCGCGATCTCGCGGACTTCTACGTCCCAACGTGCGATCGACTGCAGCAATACTGCCGCATCGCGGAGAGAGACGGTGCCGTCGCCATTGACATCGCCGGGGATATAATCACGGATCTGCAATACGTCTTCCTCGATCTCCAAAATCAGGTCAACCATGCTCGTACCGTCATAGTAGAATGCCGCATCTTCTTCATGCATGAGCGTGAACGCAGTCGTACCCTCAGCAGTGCCCTCGGGGATAAGGAAGGTCAGCGTAGCTACAGTGCCGCTACCCATGTGGTTCTGCGTATCTGCGTAGCAGAATGCGATCGCGCCGCTTTCTGCGGCGATCTCCACAGGCGTTGCCGTAAAGCCGTTAAAGTCATCGGAAATCTCAATAGCCGTCAGCGTGAGAAGCTCTGCATCAAAGCCAAAGACAAACTCCATGCCGCCAAAGCCCTTGCCATTGCGGAGAGAGAGCTCTACATCGACCGTGCTACCCACTCTGCCCATCGGAGCATCCACAGTAACGACCGTCACATCCAGTGCGGGGATCTCTGCCGACTGCGTTTCACCGCAGACGGTACAGCTACGCACCTTGACGCCGGTGCTCTCCGCCGTGGCTGCAACACTTTCTTTCCACTCACCGTATGTATGCGTTGCAAGTTCGATCATGCCGCAGGAACATCTGCGTGCATGGCTCTTTGCATTATAGCGTGCCCAATCGCCGAAAGTACAAGTTTCCGCCTCCAGGGGAACAAGTATCTTCAATACGCAAAGTTCCAGCGTCTCGAGGTCTTCGTTATACCGAGCCACGGTAAACAGTTCGGGAAAGAACAGAAACTCCCATTCTTCATATGCCGCCATCCAGCCATATACCGATCGTCCCTCCATGTCGGCTTCAAACTGGCTGAATATGCCGGTCACCGGCTCGCAGAGCAGAACGTCCTGTTCCTCGGTATCCAGCGGATACTGGAAATATTCGTAATAACTGTCGGTTTCGACGTCGTAGATCTCAACTGCTCCTACTTCAGAATAAACCCCTTCCTCGTAGTTTACGGGAACATACAGATATTCGGAATCATAATGCTCCCAGTTGATACCGGTAAAGTCCAGAGTGACGACCTGTACCTGCAAGCCGGCAAGCGGCATTGCAGCCTCGGTGATTACGGTATCTCCACTCTTGACCGTGATCGACTCGCCGTCAATAAATTCTACTACTTCCGCAGGGACCCAATCGTCGTCCGCCCGAAGCATTGCCATTGCTTCTGCGGGATCCATATGGGAAACTGCAAATTCACCGTCAATCAATGTGACTACTGCGCCGAACTCAAGTGCATCTGCCAGATCTGCAATTACATCAAAGGTATCGACAAGCACGATCGGTTCTGCCACAGTAAAGTCTCTGAGATCCAGCAATCCCTCAATGACAAGCGTATACTCGTCCTCGTTTTCTCCTACACTGTACTCAAAGCTGTACTCGGGAAGTACAAGATAGCAGGTATCCTGCATAGCATCGGAACCGGCACCCCAGCCCGTGACATATGATGCCGTAGTGAAAACAATCAAAGAGGAATCCGCAGAGAAAAACGTTGCATCATACAGATCAAGGCTTCTTTTCGGTGACTGTACACCGGTGCGAACCTCGATGGAATCTGCGCCGATCGCAACAAGCACCGTGTCCGCCGTGGTGGCTACACTTGCGGCAGCAACGTCGACATCCGCCGTCGCCTTGATCGCATTGGTCTTGCCGTCCGCATCAAAGGTCAATCCGCCCTCGGATGCATAACGGTCAACAAGGAGATTCTCGCCGTCGGTAACATCGATAGAAGCGAGCGTGTATACGCCGTTCTCTGCAGAAACGACCATGAGCAATGCGTTTTCCGTCAGCAACGCTTTCGCTGCCGCGTATTTGTCCGCATTGTTGATATTAGAAGTAATTTCGGTATAGCGTGCCATGGTTGCTACGTCAACGAGGTCGATGAACTCTCCCTCTTCTGCATCATATTCCAGTGCAACCGCATCCACGTAGCCGATGCCCCATTCGCCCTTTTCGGTATCCAGCATCGCCACAGTTACATAATCGTCCGTCAGGTAGAAACCGTCCACCAACACACTTTCGTACTTTGCCTCCGTGATATCCAACAATGCAGCCATTATCTCCACATCTGTGGAAACGATTGCAAAAGGATCATGGATTACCACAGGCGTGATTGTTACTTCAGGCTCGGTTGTCGTATCCTCCGAAGGAGGCGTAGAAGGCTCAGTCTTGTACGCGGCGCCCCAACCGTCAATAGCATACTCGGTCGTCAGCACGATCAGCACATCGCTTGCAGCAAAGAAAGTTGCTTCGTAATCGAGGCTGTTCGCCGCCGTCTGCACGCCGGTGCGAACTTCAATCGAATCCGCGCCGATCGCAACGATAACCGTATCTGCCGTGGTAGACACGCGGGCAGCATCCACGTCCACATCCGAGGTTGCCTTGATCGCATTGGTTCTGCCTAAGCTATTGAACGAAAGTCCGTTTGTACTTTCCCACCGATCAACAAGATAGTATCCGTCAAAATCTTCGGTGTCAACGTTCGCAAGCGTATATGCGCCGTTTTCAAAGGAGACGACAGCCTGCAACGCGCTACCGGTAAGCGCCGCCTTGGCGATTTCATACTGCTCTGCATTTACAAACGCACTACCGAATATCTCTACGTTGCCCGCCATGGTAGCAACATCAACCACGTCGATAAACGCACATTCCTCGGGATCGTAATTCAATGCATATCCCTCGATATATCCGAGATGCCATTTTCCGTTTTCGGTGTTGAGAACGGCGGCAAGCACGTAGCCGTCTTTTACATAGAGGCCGTCTGTCAGCGCATTGGCATACTTCGTCTCGGTCATACCGAGCAGGGATGCCATCAACTCCGCATCAAACGATACGACCGCAAAACCGTACTGCGGTACCGTTGCTACCTGTGCATGGGGAGCATAATACGCAATCGCATTATCCTTTGCCACAAAGCGCACGTTGTCCACGCCGATCTCCAAGTTATCAATGATGTTACGTATAGCATCCTGATCATATTCAACCAGCGGCATATAACCGTTAAAGCCGACCGTGTAATTCACGCCGTCGATCTTCACCGTTTTGCGCGCCGCACTGCATCCCGTCAATCGACCGGTCTGCACCTTGCCCCAGTTTTCCGCGATGGTGAGCACGTTGTCCAGCGGGTTATACGTGTAGAATACGAAATCGCCGCTTTCTGCCGCTTCGCCCTCTACTGTGACCGTCATAGCAGCCTCGCCCTTCATTTTGGAAACCTTAGAGGTTGTTACATCATAGAAAGAGCCAACAAAATACTCGGCAAAATCGGTGCATTCGTCATCAATGCTCACATAGCCGGGCTCATACTGACCGAGAATGGTAAAGCTCTCATCCTTTCCCGTGTAGGCGGAGGGGAGCTCACGCACGATGTACTGGCCGAACTCGTAGGGCGTATACAGGATCTGCAAAAACGTACGCTGCTCCTCGATTCCGGTCATATCATCCCAGAACCATGCTTCATACGCGCGATATGCCATCTGACAGTAGGTATGGGTGAATTCCTCGAGATAACCGACGTTATAGGAGAACTGTCTGAGAATGCTGTTTGCATCCGCATTGTATACCCAACCGTCCTCACTGAATGTGCGGATCTCAACATCGGTGGAAGAAAGCTCAAATGCATCTTCGCCGAGGAAAAGGGTTCCGTCGTTCTGTTCTACATCCAAGCGGATATTGCCCGCATGACCGAGATTGGAAACCGTTGTATACTCCTCAAAAGCATGGAAAACGATCGATGCCTCGCCGTTATAATACAGATATTCAAAATCCTCTGCCATGCAGTCGATATACAGCGAAACAGGCAGACCAAGATAGGTGATCTTAGGCGTGTCCGCCGTGATACCGAGATCCGCTGCGATGATCTCAATGCCACAGTCCAGCACAACCACGTCTACCGACTCGGCATCCGCCGCATCCGCCGCAATAAACTCTGTAAGGATAGCATTCATCCTATCGAAAGCAAAGCCGTTCTCCTCCAACAGTGTCATGCGTTCCACATGCATACCCAGGTCGCCCATCGAGCCCATTTCACCGGGATACAGCAATGCGCCCGAAATCGAATCGTATACGGCGACCTCAGTGCAGAGCATATTCCAAACAAGCTGCATCGTCTCGCCAAAGGTGACCGCTTTGGTGTAAGAGGTTGTTATAATATTATCCGCAAGTCCCAGTCTTTCTGCTGCAAAAATGTAATCCTGCGGATATACCATCCCCTCAGCCTCATAGCCGAGCACACGGACGGCTACCGCCAGCAGTTCCTGAAAAGATACGGTGTCCGTATAGCCGTATTCTGTCCCCTCTCCCGTGAGAATACCGCGCTTTGCCATGTAATCCACAGCGCCGCCATACGCAGGAACGTCCACATAGACTTCACTGGCGGCAGGGGTATTCCAGAACGAAAGATTATTCTTTCCCGTCATGGCTTCTGCAAACAGTACCGCAATCTGGTACTTCTGCGCTATTTTGCCAAGCGCGGGAATACCGTCCTCGTCGGGCACGTGCAGCTGCAAAGCGGCAACGCTCGTCGCGGCTTCAGCATATTCGTCCGCCGCCGAAACCGAGATCGTAAAACTACAAAGCAACAGTGCAGCCAGAACGATCGTCAAAAGTTTACCGTATCTCTTCATAAGTCTTCTCCTTTGCATATAGCAAAATGTTATATTCACTATAGCACAAGACTAAAATAAAGTCAATTCTTCCCTAAAATAAAGCATAGAAAAAAGGACACCGAGGTGTCCTTTTTTCCTTTGGCAATATCGCACATCCTATTCTGTGATCGCACGCAGGATACGGAGGATGTCGATCAGGGTAAACTGTCCGTCTCCGCTGACGTCGCGCGTGACGGGAACGTCGCCGTTCAGCGCACCGCGAAGGGCAAGCAATACATCGGAAACACTGAGTGCGCCGTCACCGCTGAGGTCCATCTTTTCGGCAGGCGTGGTCGCCCATTTTGCATACAGCGTGACACTGCTCTTCGGATCGAGCGGCGCGGTCAATCTCTCACCCGAAAGGTCGGCGGTGGCGTACCACCCGACGAACGCGCTACCCTCGCGCACGGGCGTGGGAAGTACAGAGAACGGCTCCGTGGCAAAGTATGGCTCCATCGGCTCACCGCCGCGCGTGTCAAAGGAGTACGCCGAGGCGCCGAAGACGATATCGTGGTTGATCAGATTGGTGTTGCCCTCGGCAAAAGTAATGTCGAGGAAATCCTCGGCACTGCCACCGTAGCAGACGGTGTAAAGTACGACGCCGAGCGTGTCGCCCTGCCAGAAAGCATTCTCGCCGATGCTCTTTACACTTTTCGGAATATAGAGCATCTCCAGCCCCATGCGAGAGGCGTAGAACGTGCCTGTGGGAATCTCGGCTAACCCCTCGGGAAGGATGACGATGCGAAGATTGTTGCAGGCGTAAAAGGTGCTGTTACCAAGCGCAGTAAGGCTGTCGGGCATATCCACGCTTGTCAGGCGTTCACAGCAGGCAAACACGCTGTCGCCCATCTCGGTCACGCTGCTTGGCAGGCGGATCTCACAAAACGTATCGGTAAACGAATACGCAAACGCCTCGTCTCCGATGTATAAAAGCGTTTCGGGAAGATCAATATCGCAAAGCCTTCTGCAATAGGCGAACGCCTGCGCCTCGATCCTGCGCACGCCGCTTTCCACCGTCAAGTACGCGATCTTACTGCCGCAAAACGCCTCCTTTCCGATAGAAACGACGGGGTATCCGTGGATCACGGCGGGCACGGTCACCTCCGTGTCGCTGCCGACGTATTTCGTAACGGTCGCTTCCCCGTCCTTCAGCGAATACAGAAAGTCCGTCTCGGGCATCGGCTCACGCGAAAATTCAAAGTAGCATTCCTTACAGCGCGTGATATACACGCCATCCTCGGTCTCGGTCGGCAGAACGGTGACCGTTTCGCTCTCCCCGTGCTCGGAGCAGGTAATGAAAACGTAGTCGATGCCGTTTGTCTCGGCATACGTCGCCACCTTGGAGCCGCGGTAGCAAAGCAGGCGTACCTTAGGCGAGGCGGCAAACACGTCCGCACCAAAGAACAGCGACTCTGCATCCACGCTCACCAGAAACAGCTCGTCGCAGTCGGCAAAGGCGCGATCCTCGACGATCGACGTGCAGTCGCGGATGTGCATGGCGGTCATGGAGGCACAGCCAAGGAACGCCTCCTCGCCGATGGAAAGCACTCCGCTTGGCATCCACATCGAGCCGGAATTCAGCGCACTGCAGCCGAAAAAGGTACGGTCGGGGATGTAATACATCGTCGACGGCATGGTCACAGTCACAAGGCTCGTACAGCCGTTAAAGACATCCCCGCCCATATCCTCGATCACTTCGGGAAATGCAAATGCGGTGAGCGACGTGCACTCTGCAAAGGCGCGCTCCCCGATAAACGTCACGCTCTGCGGCAAGGTGACCCGGGTCACCGACGCCCGATAAAACGCCTTTGCCCCGATGGCGGTAACGGGACAGCCGCCGAGCGTTTCGGGTACCGTAACCACGGTATCACCGCCCGTGTAGGCGGTCACTGTCGCACAGCCGTCCTCGATTGCGTATGTGTAACCGTCCTCGGTAAGCGCCGAAGCCCCAAGCAGCAATGCCGCCGCAAAAAGAAAGATCAGCAACGTTTTTTTCATATGTATCCTCCTGTATAAAAGCGATAAATTGGGAATTTGAAGGGGAGTTAGTTTGGCTTTGATCCCCTCATCCGACGGCTTCGCCGCCACCTTCCCCCGAGGGGGAAGGTAATACAGCGCACCAACAGCTTCCCCCCGGGGGGAAGCTCCCGCGAAGCGGGTGATGAGGGGTTTTTC
>JAZQHV010000045.1:0-4159 GCA_045540755.1 Eubacteriales bacterium | reverse complement strand
TAAAATAAGGCTTTTGAAGATGTTGTTCGCGAAAAAATAATTTGTAAAAAGGGCGGACACGTGCCGACCTTTTTACTCCTTACAGGGGCGCGCACGGTTGAGTGCGGCGCGAGCGAACGCCCCTAAACCACTTGAAAATGCAAGCATTTTCAAGTGAGATAAATTCCAATTTTCCTCTCTGTCGCTTTTATCTTGCATTTTTTGTGTACATGGTGTATACTATAATAGTAAATGTGTTCGTTACAATGCGCGTAAAGTGCCCGCCTGTGCGTTTTTGCGGTGTCACTCCAAGCCGAAATTACATTACAGCCGAAGAGAGTCGGCTTTTTTTCCATGCAAATATAATAAGGAGATTTTATGGCAGAAAACAAAAAGAATACCCCCGCGGCAACCGACATAACGCCGAAGAAGCCGCAGTACCGCCGTCGCAAAAAGGCAAAGCCCGCAGAGGCGACAGCAGAGGTGAAGACACCCGTGTCTGCGTCCGCTGAGCCGAAAAAGCCAAAGGCAAAAAAGGCGGAAAAGCCGAAACCGACGGCAACGCCCGCCCCCAAAGCGGAAAAGACGGAAAAGGCGGCGTACACGCCCCCCAAGGCAAAGCGCTCGAAGCGTAAGAGCCCGAAAAAGCCGATCATCACCTCGAAGATCAGGATCGCCTCGCTCGGCGGTCTGCACGAGATCGGCAAGAACATCACCATGATCGAGTACGAGGACGACATCATCGTCATCGACTGCGGCGTTGCCTTTCCCGACGAGGACATGCTGGGCATCGACCTCGTCACCCCCGACATTACTTACCTCGAAAAAAACAAGGACCGCATCCGCGGCATCCTTCTCACCCACGGGCACGAGGACCACATCGGCTCGTTGCCCTACGCACTGCGCACCATCAATCCCGACATCTACGGCACAAAGCTGACCGTGGGCATCGTGGAGCGCAAGCTTGCCGAGCACCGTCTCCCCGAAAAGCCGCGTCTGCACGCGGTTGAGGCGGGCGACCGCATAAAGCTCGGAGCGCTCGAAGCCGAGTTCATCCACGTAAACCATTCGATCGCAGACGCATGCGCGATCGCCATCCGCACACCGCTCGGCATCCTTTTCCACACGGGTGATTTCAAGCTCGACACTACCCCCGTAGACGGCAACATGATGGACATTACCCGCATCGGCGAGATCGGCAACGAGGGCGTTCTGCTCCTGATGTGCGAGTCCACCAACGCCGAGCGCCCCGGCTTTACCCCGTCCGAGCGCAAGGTCGGACGGTCGCTTGCGACCATCTTTGACCGCTACAGCGACATGCGTATCGTCATTGCGACCTTCTCGTCCAACGTACACCGCGTACAGCAGATCATTTCCCTCTCCGCCGAGCGCGGCCGCAAGGTCGCGGTGCTGGGCAGAAGCATGGTGAACATCATCGAAGCGGCAAGCGAGCTCGGCTATATGCAAGTGCCGGATGGCGTGCTCATTGACATCAAGGACGTAAACCGCTATCCCGAAAACAAGGTCACGCTGATCACCACAGGCAGTCAGGGCGAGCCGATGAGCGCGCTCTACCGCCTTGCCTTCGGTGCACACGACCGTATGACCCTTGGCAAGAAGGATCTCGTCGTCATCAGTGCGACCGCGATCCCCGGTAACGAAAAGAGCGTTGGCAAGATCATCAACGCGCTGATCGCCTCCGGCGTCAACGTCATCCACGACCCCGAGACTGACGTACACGTTTCGGGTCACGCCTGCCGTGAAGAGCTCAAGCTGATGCACGCGCTCACCCGCCCGAAGTATTTCCTGCCCGTACACGGCGAGCTTCGCCATCTGGACGCACACAGACATCTGGCAATGGAAATGGGCATGGCAAGCGAGAACATCTTCCTCTCCGAGATCGGCAAGGTGCTGGAGATCGGACAGGACGGCGCGCGTTTTAGCGGCACCGTGCCCGCAGGCAAGGTGCTGATCGACGGCATCGGCGTCGGCGACGTCGGCAACATCGTGCTCCGCGACCGCAAGCATCTGTCGCAGGACGGCGTGATCATCGTGGTGGCGGCGGTCGATCCCGACGGCGGCTTTATCGTCACCGGTCCCGACATTATTTCGCGCGGCTTCGTCTACGTGCGCGAAAGCGAGGAACTCATGGAGGCGGCACGCACGCTTGCACGCGATACGATCGAGCAAAGCCTGTTTATGGGCAGAAGCGACTGGAGCGAGCTCAAGAACAACGTGCGCGACGCACTGGCGAAGTACCTCTACCAGCGCACCCACCGCAAGCCGATGATCATTCCTGTGATACTGAATGTGTAAAAGAAAGACAAATTGGGAATTTGAAGGGGGAGATAGTTGGGTATAGACCAATCCTTCCGTCGCCTAACGGCGCCACCTCCCTTTACACAAGGGAGGCTAAAATGCGATGAAACCAAGGCTCCCTTGTGTAAAGGGAGCTGTCAGCGATAGCTGACTGAGGGATTGGCTCCTTTCCCAAACAACTTTTCAAACTATAAATTATCGAGCATCTCAAGTTTCATTTTTACAATACAAAGGAGAACAACATCATGGTAAGACACGTATTGCTCTGGTCCTTCAAGGACGAGATGACTGCGGACGAAAAGTGCGCGGCGGCAAAGAAGATCAAGGCTGAACTGGAGGCGCTTGTCGGCGTCGTTCCCGGTCTTAAGCACCTCGAGATCATCGTAAATCCGATGGATTCCTCGAACGTAGACCTCATGCTCGACAGCACGCTGGAGAGCCCCGAGGCTTACGACGGCTACAAGGTGCATCCCGAGCACGTTGCGGCGGCAAACTACGTTCGCAGTGTGGTGAAGTCCCGCACCTGCATGGACTACGAGTTTTAAGGCAAACGAAAAAGGCAGTGCTTTTTGCACTGCCTTATTTCTTTTGCCGTTCGAAGAAGTATTTTCCGCGATGAGCGTTGATGCTCTGGAGCACGCCGATCAGCAGATAGGACGCAAGCATAGAGGAACCGCCGTAGCTCATAAACGGCAGAGTGATGCCGATGACGGGGAGCTTGGCAAGGCACATACCGATGTTTTCGAGCGACTGTGCAACGATGACCGCCGCGACGCCGACGCACATATAGCAGGCGTAGCTTCCGCGCATCTTGTATGCGAGGATGAGTGCGCGTACCACGAGCACCGTGAGCATGGCGATCACGAAAAACGCACCGAAAAAGCCGAACTTTTCCGCCGTGATGGCAAAGATAAAGTCGGTGTGCGCGTAGGGCACCTTTTTATACTCGGTGCCGCCCGAAAATCCCGTGCCGAAAAAGCCGCCCGCCGCAATGGCATTGCGGCTCATGAGTGCCTGAAAGCCCTTGTCCTGCGGGTCGGTCTCGGGCCAGAAGCCCACGAGGATACGCTGTTGCTGATAAGGCTTCAGAATACTCCACAAAAAGGGCGCGGCAAGCGCGACGGAGGCGCCTGCGGCGAGGAAATACCAGATGCTGAGACCTGCGGCGTACAGCATGGCGACCGTGAAGAACATATACACGAGCGCCGAGCCGAGGTCGCCCTGCAAAAGGACAAAGCCGATGATCGTGCCTGCGTGCGCGCCGAGTTTCAGGAGCGTCCCGGGACGGTTGATCTTGTCCTTGACGAGGGAAAGATGCTTTGCAAAGGTGATGATGTAGAGCACCTTGACGAATTCCGAGGGCTGAATGTTGACGGGAAAGCCGGGAATCTCGATCCAATTGCGGTTACCGCTTCCGTTGTCGGTGCCGAGCACAAGCGTGACGGCGAGCGCCAGAGCGCTGACGGCAAACAGGGGTACCGAGAATTTGTCGGCGACGGTTTCGTAATCCACGGTGGAGACGACCGCCATCGCGATCAGTCCGAGCAGGGATGCGACAAGCTGCACGTAAAAATAGCGCACGCCAAAGTCGTTTGCCGCGCCCGCGAGCGTGAGTAACCCCGTGCAGTTCAGCGCCAGCACGGCAAAAAGCACGATGTAATCCAGTTTTCGCAGTTTTTCATACCACGTGATAGAGAAAACCTTCATGTGCAGCCTCCTTTCGGGAAAGGTAAATTGGGAATTTAACGGTGAGTAAACTGGAGCTTTTTCTTCGCCTCCCTCAGACGAGGGAGGTGGCGCGCGTAGCGTGTCGGAGGGAGAGATCCATGGAATTTCTTACTTTTTCCCTCCCTCAGTCAGC
>JAZQHV010000044.1:0-43976 GCA_045540755.1 Eubacteriales bacterium | reverse complement strand
CCCGACATGCAGGATGAAAAGTCGCCTATGGGCGACTTTTTTCCATAATGCTCGCTTTGCGAGCAAATCATGACGGCAAAGCCGTCCATTCATGGAGCCGCAGGCTCCAAATCATGCCCGTCAGGGCAAATCATATAGTTTGAACGCTACGTGTTCAACCGCGATTTATTCTTCCAAGAATTTGCGAAAAGCGGTGGGGAGCGCATAGGTGTCGGAAAGTTCTTTTTCGGATGCCCATATAAAATTGCCGCTCTGCGTGATACAACGCAGGTGATAGCAGGTCATCTCCCAGCGGATATGGGTGAAAATATGCTCGCGGTGCAGTTCGCGCATAGGCGTGGCCATGCCAACGCCCATTGCCTCGGCGGCTTGCAGTGCCTCGGTGGGGGTGAGCGCCCCCGCTACGTTCGGCAACTGCCAAAGCCCCTGCAAAACGCCCTTTTGTGTGCGTTTTTCAATGGCATAGGCACCGTCGCATTCCAGCAGAAAGAGCGTGAGCTTTTCCTCGCGTTTGGGCTTTTTGGGGGCTTTTACGGGCAGACGCTCGGCAATGCCCTTCGCGTGCGCTCGGCAGATACTCTGCAAGGGGCATGCCTCGCAGTGCGGAGAGCGCGGTGTGCAGATGCCGCTACCGAGGTCCATAAAGCTTTGCGTAAACGCGCCGCATGCGCCCTGCGGATATACGGCGGTCAGATTTTTCGTGATGTCTGCCTTTACGGCGGGATCGTCGATCGGCTTGTCGCTTGCCAGCACGCGGGAGACCACGCGCAGTACGTTGCCGTCCACGGCGGCGATCGGTGTACCGTAGCAGATGGATGCGATCGCGCCCGCTGTGTATTCGCCGACACCGGGGAGCTTTCGCAGGTCTGCGACTTCGGTGGGGAAGATGCCGCCTAATTTGGCGACGACTTTTGCCGCCTTGTGCAGATTTCGTGCACGGCTGTAGTAGCCGAGTCCCTCCCAGAGCTTAAGCAGTACCTCCTCGGGTGCCGCCGCAAGGTCGGTCACGGTCGGCAGGGTGGCGAGAAAGAGCAGATAGCGGTCACGCACGGCTTCCACGCGCGTCTGTTGCAGCATGATCTCGGAGAGCCAGACACGATAGGGGTCGCGGTTCTCCCGCCAAGGCAGATCCCGTTTATTTGCATTGTACCAAGGCACAAGCAATGTCGGTAGTGCCTTGTAAAGCTCTTGTTCGCGCATGGCAGTCTCCTTTTTTCGTTTTTTTCAGTATAGCACAGATCCTCCGCGCCTGCAAGAGGGATGGTCGGAAACCGACCTCACGTGAGCAAAACTGCGGCATAGAGCTCGCAATTTATCCGATAGCCTGTAAGCGGAGCGGTCTTGAAGCCGTAGAGCCCGATGTCGGGCGGGCAGAGCGTGAGCGACCACGTGGCAGTACCGTTTTTCTCGCGGTACTCGGCTTGAAAGCCTGCGGCCGCGGCAAGTTCGTACAACAGCGCGGTCAGCACCGTGGGGATGGCGGTCTTTCTGCCTTTGCCGATCTTTGCATCGGCAAAGACGGCGGCACCCTCCGCTGTCACTGTCGCGGACAGGCAGACGTGCTTGCCGCGCATTGCGCAAAGCCGTACCATCAGCGCAAGCAGGAGCAACAGCGAATTCGGACGCACGTTGACCACGGCGGGCACGCTTAGTTTGCGAAGTTCGAGTTGGATCCCGTCCCCACGCAGTGCTTTTTCGTACGTATGGAAAAACAGTCGTGGCAGGTCCGCAAGGTCGATGCACCTTGGTTCTTCATCTGCCGCCTGTTTTACGGAAAACAGGTGGTCGAGCATGGTGCTGTATTGCATGCCGTGCGGGATCTGCATTTCTTCCGACGCTATGTAAAAATGATACATGCGTCCGTCCACCGTTATGTCCTTGCAAACGGCGGCATGTCCGTCGGCAGAAACGAGCGGTTCTTCTTTGGCAACAGAAAAAGCCGCGCCGTTTTTAGGGAACGTGCGGCTTTTGTATACAAGATTGCCGCCGTCATCCGTGATGAGCAAAGGCATTCTTACTCCTCCCTCGGGGAAATGAATTGATAACTTAACAGGTTTTTTTCGTGCATGATGTCGAGGAGCGAAGCATCCTTTCCCTCCAGTAGCAGGCGCAGTTGATAGCGCGTAAAGAAGAAGGCGTAGTCCTCGATGTCCTCGGCAAAGGTCTTTCGCGTTTGCTTGTTTGCCATCAGTGCCAGCGTGTAGCCGCGTTCGGTCGCCTCGGTAAAGAAGCGCGGGGCGAGCTCCTCGCCGAGAAAGGCGTAGGGCAGGCAAAGCACGGGCTTTTGCGGTAGGGTGTCGGCGAGGGCAAACGCATCCTCCATCAGGCTGAGATCCATGCGCTCGAAAACGAGCACGAGCTCCCGCAAAGGGGAGGCGGCATACTCTGCAAGCAAGGCTCTTTCATATGCGAGCAGTATCTCACGCACATTTTCCTCGGCGTAGAGCGAGCGGACGGCAAACATGCCGCTTGTCCCCGCTTCGATCGCAAAGGAATCGGTGCTCGGCAGTTTTTTAACGTCCTTGCCCAGTGCGCGCTCTACCTCGGTTGCAAAAGCGGCACTGCCGTCCCTGTAGATCCACGTGGAGGCGTAGGCAAAGGGATCGTCGCTTTGAAATTTCGCAATCTTCTCGGGCGCGACGTACTCGGCACGCATTACGCGCTCCACAAGCGGGTCGATCGTGTCGCTGTGGGTGGGCGTCCCCGTCTCGGCGGGCAGATGGCTTTCTGCCCCCTCGGCGCGCTTGCCGAGGGAATACCCGAGGATGACGGTCAGAAGAAAGACGGTCAGGATCACGGCGGCGGATACCCAAACCGCGCGCGGAATATGCCGCTTTCGTGTATTATAACGCTTATAGATCGGCATCAGTGGATCTCCTCATAGGAAAGTCCGCGCACGTAGGCGGTTTCGGTCGCACGCAGGGACGCGCCGCGCGCGTCGATCATGCGATAGAACGCGGAGGTCTGGTATTGCGCCTTCAGATCCTCAAAATTTTCCTGTAGATATGCTTCGTCCTTGGGCAGGCGCAGGATCAGGTGGAAGCCGTCCGCACTTTCGACAACGGGTGAGATCTCGCCGTCCTCCAGCGCAAACGCCGCCTCCTCAAACGGCTCTATCATTTCCATATAGGTGAAATAATAGCCGCCGCTTGGCATGGAAAAGTCCTCGGAATATTGACCGATGAGGGTGTCGAATTTTTCACCGTCCAGGTACGCGGCAAGTGCCTCCTCGGCTTTGGCGCGGTTGTCTTCGACCGTTTCACCCTTATCGTTTTCGATAAAGATCTGCTTGGCGCGGACAAAATCGTCCCCCGCGAGAATGGCAAGCAGTTTTTCGTCGTTATCCTCGATCGCACCGCCGTCCGAAACCAGTGTGGCAAACAGCTTGTCTTCCAGCGAGTCGATGCTCATGAGAAAGACGAAGATCTCCTCGGTCATATAGTTTGCGGCAAGCTCATCCTTGTAGTCGAGCTTGTTTTGCTGATGGTATGCCTTGATTGCCTCCACGTACTCAAGCGCGGCGGCACGCACGTCTCCGTCGGAGGGGGTGATGCCGTAATCGTCGGCAAGCGAGACTGCGCCGTACAGACCGCAGACTGCCTCGGCAACGCGCGAGCGGATCTCTGCGTCAAGCGCGGCGGTCTGCACGTTACCCGTGGCATCGGTGTATTCCGCTTTCAGCTCGTCGCGGTAGTTGAGATAGAAGTAGCGGTACAGATCGTAGTTCACCGTATATTCGCCTACGGTGATCGCCGCCTGTCCGTAATTTGCCAGATACTGCTCCTCCTTGTACTTGTCGATCGCGTGGGTGATCGCATACACGACAAACGCGACAAGCAGGATCAGCACGGCGCCTGCGATCCACTTTTTCATCGGGATCGGCTTTTTGCTTGTAGGGAGATTGTTCATATTAAAAAGACACCTCTGCAAAATGGATCGGCATGCCCTGCGAGGAGAAGTTGGTCTCATACTCGGTCATGACGTTGCCGTCGTTGTATTCGGAGTGATGCAGGTCGCGGCTCATTTTGTGTACGGTCATGCCCATTGCCGCAAACTCTTCGAGCGAAAAGTCAAAGAGCTGAACGTTATCGGTCTTGAGGCGAAGGACGCCGCCCTCTTTAAGCAGACCTTTGTAGATCTCGAGGAAGCCGCGGTAGGTCAGGCGCCGTTTGTAGTAGCCCTTTTTCGGCCACGGGTCGCTGAAATTGAGATAGATGCAGTCAAAGGTGTGGGGCGCAAACCATTCGACGAGCTCGCGCGCGTCTCCCACGATGAACCGCAGGTTGTCGGGGCGGCTCTCTGCCGTTTCCAATGCTTTTTCGGCGGCGGTGACCATTACGTCGGATACGCGCTCCATGGCGTAAAAGTTGACGTCGGGATGCAGGGCAGACATCTCACAGGAGAACTTGCCTTTGCCACAGCCGATCTCTAAATGCAGGGGGCGTACCGCCGCAAAAGGGGCATTGGCGTCTGCCATCGTGACCGATCTATCCTCGCATAAAACGGCGGCGGCAGCGTGTAAGCGTTCCTCACCGTGTTTTTTCTTTCTGGCTCTCATAGATTCCTCGCTACAGTTGTTTTTCTTCATTATACAACACTGTAGAGAAAATTGCAATGCAAGGAGCAAAAGGTTTTTTGAAAAAAATGAAAAAAACAGTTGACAAACTGCTTTTTGCGTGATAATATATATAAGTCGGTAATAACCGGCACAATGCGCTTGTAGCTCAGTGGATAGAGTGCCCGGCTACGAACCGGTAGGTCGCAGGTTCGAATCCTGCCAGGCGCGCCAAAAAAGCAGTACCCTGAGGGTACTGCTTTTTTGGTTTTCGCGGCAAGATTCGAAGGGTCGGGGGTGGATGACTGCCGGTGGCAGTCAGAGCCGACCACCGCTCCGCCCGCAGGCGCGCCTGGGGATTGATCACTTGCCTTTTTTCACCAAATCCTGTATAATATCCATGATACTTTTTTTCGCGAGGGAGCTATGACCTTTCCAAAACCAAAGCTTTATACACTTCCGCTGATCCTTGCACTGGCGGGCCCCACGATGCTGGAGCAGTTGCTTGCCACGGCAGTGCAGTATATCGACACCGCCATGGTCGGTGCGCTTGGCACCTCCGCTACGGCGGCGGTCGGTGCGACCACCACTATCGGCTGGTTGGTCAACGGCACCGTTTCGGCGCTTTCGATCGGCTTTCTTTCGGTGATTGCACAAGCCTACGGTGCGGGCCAAAAGACCGTGGCGCGGCGTGCCGCGGCGCAAGCGGTGCTCTGCACGCTGATCATCGGTCTGTTTTTCACGGCACTGACGCTTGCCGTGTCTCCTATGATCCCCGTCTGGATGCAGGTGGATGCCCCCATTCGCACGGTGGCGGCAAAGTACTTTTTCATCCTCTACACGCCCATGCTTTTTCGCGCCGCGATCCTCGTGTTCGGCACGGTCCTCCGCGCCGCAGGAGACACGCGCACGCCGATGCTGGTCGGTTTTGCCGTCAATCTGACAAACGTGGCGCTCAATTTCTTTCTCATTTACGAAACGCGCCCACTTACGCTGTTTGATCGCACCTTTGTCTGCCCCGGCGCGGGGCTCGGCGTCATCGGTGCGGCACTTGCGAGTGCGATCGCTTTTGCGCTCGGCGGTATTCTCATCACTGTGGCATTGTTCCGACACCCCGAGCTTTCGCCGCGCGGGGAGTCGATCACGCCCGACACTGCGATCCTGCGCCCCTGCATGCAGATCGCTCTGCCGAACATGCTGCAGCGCTTCGGTACCTCGCTCGGGTACGTCGTGTTCGCGTCCATGATCAACTCGCTCGGCGAGGTCGCGACCGCGGCGCACACCATTGCCAACACGGTGGAATCGGCGTTCTACATTCCCGGATACGGCATGCAGACTGCGGCGGCAACGCTTGCGGGCAACGCCCTCGGCGCGCGGGACAGAGCAAAGATGCGCGACTACGCCACGACGATCCTGTGGGTGGAGATTTTGCTGATGCTTCTCTCGGGTGGACTGCTGTTTGCGTTTGCGCCCGCGATGATGTCGCTGTTCAACAAGGACACGGCGGTCATCGCGCTCGGCACCGTGGTACTGCGCATGGTGGCGGTGACCGAGCCGTTCTACGGCGTATCCCTCATCCTTGAAGGCATGTTGCAGGGCGTTGGAAAAACAAAAAGCCCATTCGTGTTCAACATTCTCGGTATGTGGGGTGTCCGCATCCTCGGCACCTACCTTTGCATCACCTTTTTTGCAGGTACGCTTGTTTCGGCGTGGGGATGCATGATCGCACACAATCTCCTTCTGTTTTCTATGTTCGTTTGGTATTGCACCAAACGGAAGAATAACCCGCTTTCTTTGTAATAAAAAAGCACCCTTTCGGGTGCTTTTTTTATGTACTTACTGCCACTCTGCAACAGCCTCGGCGTAGAACTGGTTGATGACCTTGAGCGACATGCCGGCCGCATTCTTGTAGGTATCATACATCGAGGTGAAGTTGGTGTTGAAGTTGCGGACCTGTACGATCAACTGCTTGTTGTACGGACCGACCTGATAGTAGTAACCGATATCGTAAACGAGGTTGTCGAAGATAATGTCGAGCATCGGCTCACTCTCTGCGTCGCGGGTGGACTGACCGACCAGCGTTACGTCATAGAGTGCGGGAAGAACGACTTTCTGACCGTAGTATGCGAGCGCCTCGGTGATGACACCGGTGCGATCTACGTCATCCTGTACCAGCGGTACGCAGAGGAACTGCGAGTTGTAGGGTGCGATGCAGGTGTAGTAGTTGTCCTGCTCTGCGTTCAGCTTCGGGTAGGGCAGAATACCGAAGTCGCTCTCCATTTCGCGGATGTTGGGGAGCTGATGTACGAGCGTGGTCCAGAAGAGACCCTGATTGTTCTTCCACATATCGAGACCGCTGATCGACTTGTCGCGCTGGTAGGTAATGGCATGCTGCTTGTCATAAGCGATCGCCGCATACTGCTCCAGAGCCGCGAGGGTGTTCTCGTTGTAGAAGGTCAGCTCGATCTCGCCGTTTTCATTGATGGTACAGCAACGCTCACCTGCGGCATTGACGATGCCGACCATGGAGTCGTCCCAGACCATCAGGCCGTAGCGGTCGTTGTTGTCGTAGATGCCGTCCTGGTTGAGGTCCTCGGAGACCGACTTGACAAGCTTGCCGAAGTTCTCAATGGTCCACTCACCGTCGTGTACGAGGTCGTAGGGGCTCTCCAGGTTGTAGTCGTTCAGCAGCATCTTGTTGAAGAGCAGGCAGAACGCGGTACGGTTGTCGGAAACGGTGATGTCACCCGTGGTGAAGAACACAACGTCCTTGACAGAAAGGCTCTCGGTCGCGTTCTGGTCCCACCAGGACTTGGAAAGGTCGATGTCCTTGATCGAGTTCATATCGTACAGGTAGCCGCCGTATGCAAGCACCGATACGTCATAGCCTGCGACGAGGCAGAGGTCGTAGTTGCAGTCGCCGGTGTTGACCTGCTGGCTGACAGCGAGGAAGCCGGGACCGCCGCCGCTCGAATACTTCTGCTGGATGTCCTGGGTGATCTTGACGTTGTAGTCCTCCTCGACCTTGATCTTGCGCTTGTACTGCGCGTTGTCCAGCGGCAGGGTGGACTCCTCTTCAAACTGGAAGTCGTTGAATGCCTGGTTGCCCGCAGAGAGGATACGGAACTCGTACTGTCCGTAGTCCGCGGTCAGCGGGATGTCGAGCGTTTCGGTCGCGTCCTCGGTGACCTCTACGTTGTTGGTGGGCACTGTCGTCACGTCGGTCTCCCCGTCGCCGCAGGCGACCAGGACGGATGCGAGCATCACGAGTGCCAAAAGCAGGCTTACGATCTTTTTCAAAATAAAATTCCCCTTTCGGTTTAATAGTTTTCCAAATATCAATATATCACAAAAAAATGCGTCTTGCAATGCAAAAAAAGATACAAATTGCAATTCATGTATCAAAAAACGCAACTTTTTGCGTTTTGAACAAAGATTTTTCACCTTTTTTCATCCTGTTCAAAAAAAGCATCCGTTCGGATCTTTTTTTATGGGTTGACCTTTTTGCAAGGTTCGTGGTATAATATAAAAAACTATGGAAGCAAGGGGGGAGCATATGCATATCATCGTAGAAGCATCGTTCAAGGACTCACATTGGTGCTCACATTATATCCGTGGCATTACTTCCCAAGCTAAGCGTAAGAACATGCCGCTGGTCATCCATACCGACGAAAAGTTTATTTTTGAGGAAGGTTTTAGCGATACGCACGTCATCGTGCTCGGCTCCTCACTGGCATGGTCCTCGCATTATATGCGCCTGCTGTACGCACACGGCATCCGCCCGATCGTGCTTTCTATTGCCAATTATCAAAAGGTATTCCCCTATGCGTCCTTTATCACGATGGACTATGACGATGCCTCGCAAAAGCTGATGAAGTATCTGCAAAATCACGGCTGTGCACACACCGCGTTCTTTGCGGGAAACCGTCAGAGCTCGACCGATATGCAGAAGATGACAAACTTCTTGCAGTGTGGCGGCCGCGAGGAGGACGTGTACAACTATAACGGCACCATGAAGGCGACGTGCGACCAGCTTCTTGCGGGGATCGCAAAGTACGATTCGGTGCTCTGCGCCAATGATATTTCCGCCGTCGTGCTGATGCGCCGCCTGATGGATCTCGGCTACCGTATTCCCGATGACATCCGCATTGCCACTTTCGGCGACACGATGCTCTCCAATCTCGAGGTCAAAAATCTCGCGATCGCACAGATCCGCAGCTTTGAGGCGGGCAAGCTTTCGATCAGTGCCTACCGTATGCTGCAATCCAATCCCACCATCTCCTCGCTGTCGATGCTTTTGCAGTGTGATATCTTCGGCGACAATTACGAGCGCGCGGACATTCGTCTGGAGCATAAGGCACCTGTTCTGCCCGCGGCATCCGATCCAACGTTCTTTACCGACGCGGACGTGGAAAAGGTCATCCTCGTGGAGCGTCTGCTTTCCGTCTGCGACAAGCTGGACGTGCGGATCCTGCGCGAAGTGCTCAACAAGGAGAGCTACTCCAAGATCGCGGCAAAGTTGTTCATCGCAGAAAACACGATCAGCTACCGCATCAAAAAGATCCTCTCCATGGCACCCGATAAGAGCAAGGAAGAGATCTTCGGCTTGCTCGCACAGTTCTTGTTTTGATCAAAACAAAGGGTTTGGGACGTGGTGGATTTTCCTTAAAATTCACCACATCCGCGAAGAAAGCGTTCCCGATTTACGGGAACGCTTTCTTTTATTCTTCGGTTTCTTCTTCGATCTCGTTTACGGTAACGGTGACCGTTTCTACGTGGTTGTCGTCCACCTCGGCGATCTCGATGTGCAGGTGCTTGTAATCAAACGCCATGCCGACCTCGGGATTCTGCTCCAAAACCTCGACGCACCAGCCGCCGACCGTGTTACAGTCGGAGATAAAGTCGCGGTCGTCCACGTCCAGTTCGTCGAACATGTCGTATACGTTCATGTCACCGAGCACGTGGAAGGTGCCGTCCTCGTTTTTCGTGATCTCATGTATGATCTCGTCGCTTTCATCCCAGATATCGCCGACGATCTGCTCTAAGATATCCTCCATGGTTACGATGCCGTAGGTGCCTCCGTACTCATCGAGAACGACCACCATCTGGATCTGCTTTTCACGCATTTCCTCCAGTGCCGTCGGCAGTTTGACCGTGCCGTGCATAAAGGAGGGCGGGAGCATGACGTCTCGGACGGTGATATTCGCGTCTTCTGCGTATTTCTTGTAGAAATGGTTGATGTTCAGGATGCCGACGATGGTGTCGATCGAGCCTTTGTAAACGGGCAAACGGCTGTAGCGGGATGCGTTGATGATGCGGAGGTTTTCCGCGGGGCTTGCGTCCACGTCCAGCGCGATCAGATCCTTGCGGTGGGTGAAGATCTCGACAATGGAGATATCGTTGAATTCGAGCGCGCTCTGGAGCAGATCGCTTTTTTCCTCGTCAATACCGCCGTCCTCCTCTGCCGTTTCGATGATGGAGGCGAGCTCCTCCTCGGTCACGGTGGTCTCTTCCTTGCCCCAGATCAGTGCACCGAGCTTCAGGATCAGCGATACGATCAGCGTAATGGGGAAGAAAACAATAGTGAAAAAGGCAAGCGGGTAGGCACAGATGCACACCATGCGCTCGGAATTCTGCTTGCAGAGGACCTTGGGTACGATCTCGCCGAAAATGAGGATCAGAATGGTGATGATCGCCGTTGCGGCAGAGACCATCAGAGATTTTGCCGCTGCACCCTGCATGCTTTTTGCAAGGCCGAGTGCAATGGTGGTGGAAACGGCGGATGCGCCGATGTTTACGAAATTGTTGCCGATGAGAATGGCGGTCAGCGGCTTCTCAAAGCGGTCGGCAAGCCGGACGGCAAGCGTCGCAACGCGGCTGCCGTCCTCCGCCATCCTGCGCAGACGCACGCGGTTGACCGAGGTATATGCGATCTCGGTGCCCGAGAAAAATGCGGAGAAGCAGATCAGGATCACAATCAGAATGTAACTCATGCCTCAAACTCCTCCTTTGCTTCCTCTTCGCTGTCGCAAAGGCGGATAATGACCGAGGAGAGGGTGCTGCCGTCCTCCAGTTCGCCCGCCATGACGGCAAGGCGCTTAAAGACAAAGCCCTCTTTCTCGCAAAGCTCGCCCTCGACGTTGGCACGAAGCCATGCCTCCAGCGTTTTTTTCTGCACATCGGGCGCGGGCATTACGTCCGCACCCATGCGGAGCAGAGCCTCGCGCACCTTCATCTTGGGAGAGATCTCGAAATAGTTGCCGCCGAGCTTGATGAAGTTCTCATCGTACTCGTCGTACTCGTCCCAGATCTCGCCGACGATCTCCTCAAGGAAGTCCTCAATGGTGGCAATGCCGACTGTGGTATCGCCTTCGCGCACGACGAGGAACTGTTGCTTGCCGACACTCATTTCGTTAAAGAGGTCGTCGATCGGGGTATCGGGGGAAGCAAATTTTGCGGGCATGATCACGCGGCGCAGGTTAACACCGCCGCGGCGCAGATGTGCGCGCAGATATTCGCGCACGGGCAGTACACCCACGATATGATCTACGTCGCCGTCATAAACGAGCAAACGCGAAAAGCCGGTGGTCTTGACAAGCTCCAGCACCGTTTCGGATGCATCATGGATGTCAAAGCCAACGATGTCCTCGCGCATGGTCATAACGTCCTCGACGGGTGTTTTGGTGAACTCGACAGCACCTTGCAGAATATCCGCCTGCTCTTCGTCAAGCGTACCGCTCTCCTCGACTGTGTCGATGATGGTCTCCAACTCCTCCTCGGTCATGCGTTCATCCTGTCCGCCGCCGAAGAGCTTGGAAAACAGATCGCTGATCTTGACAAACAAAAAAGCCACGGGCGTAAAGATCTTCATCAGAAACGAAAGAGACCCCGAATACGCGAGTGCCACTTTTTCGCTGTTGGCGTTGGCAAAGCTCTTGGGGATCATTTCGCTGAAAAGAAATACGATAGCGGTAGTTACAAGCGTGGAGATCATGGGATTTTCGATTCCCAGCTGATCTACGAAAATAACCGTTGCCAAAGCGGAACAGGTCAGGTGCATGATGTTGTTGCCGATCAGGATGGTCGTGAGCGCCTTGTCGAAATTGTTGGTAATCTGCAATGCACGCTTTGCTTTTTTACTGCCGCCTTCCGCCGCATTCTTCAGTCGGATCTTATTCGCTCGGGCATACGAGCTTTCGGCGCTGGCGAAATACGCACCGCCGAAAATGAGCAATATGTAAGCTAATATACTGCCCGCGTCCATTTGGAAAATCACACTCCTTGAGAAAAAAGTTTCCTTTTATTACTATTCATCATAACATTCCTTTTTTTCTTTGTCAAAATCAAATGAGGGAGAAAACAAAAGAAAACAGGAGAAAAAAAGAGTTTTCTCCTGTTTTTTGCATGAAAATCAAATTTACATAAAATTTCGGAGGATCCCGTAGAAAAAGAGGGCAAGCACCGAGAAAAGCAGGGTGGCAAGCATCCATTTTTCAAACCGTACCCGTCCGCTTTGCACATACAGGCAGGCAAGGCGGATGCAGACCGCGCACCAAAGCGGAAGCAGGCAAAGGACCACGGGGTTATATGCAAACGCCGCGGCAAGGTCGAGGCGACCGAGTGCGAAAAACATATGTGTAATGCCGCACGTGGGGCAGTCGAGACGGAAAAAGGTCTTGTACAGGCAGGGGATGCCAAAGCCGAGCCGCCGGACGGCGACGGCATACAGCAGACCGGTCAAAAGGATCCCTCCCGCAAGCACCAGCACGCGGAGCAGTCGTTTCTTTGCCGTCATTGTTCCAGAGTGACGAAAACGCCGTCTGCGTTGTCCCCGGAGAGGGTGTAGACGGCATCCTTCGGCAGAAAGAGCTCCACTGTCTCGGTCTCCGCGTCAAACGGAACGAAAAAGACGCTGTAGTGCACGTCGCCGTAGGAAAATGTGAGCGGATCTGCCTGCGAGTAGCCGTAGAGTGCGCCGACGTATTCCTCCAGCACGAGTTCGTGCTCTGCCATGTAGGCGGCGTGGCCGCGGCCGACGTAGCGGAAGTGCCAGGGCTCGTTCGTGATGCCCGTTACCGCGGTCTTGCCTTCGGGGTAGCGCTGGACAAAGCCGTATTCGGCGGCATGGTCGTAGATCCAACCGTAGATGGGGTTCTCCAGTGAGGCGGTGCCGAGCGAATAACTCACACCTGCGGAGGTGTATACGTTCATGTCGAGTGCATAGCCTGCGTGGTGCTCGCTGTAGCCGGGCTTTGCCGCAAGCAGGGCGCCTTGCTCGGCGCCGTAGGTTTCTTGGTAACTGTCGTAGATCGACTGTTGCTCCTCAAGGGTGCGGCTTGCCTGCGTGATCTGGTAGTCACGGTTGCCCGTTTCCGCCTTGTAGGCGTCAAACATTTCGTTGAGTGCGGCAAGCGTGTCGGGATGGACGGTCAGCGCGGTCGAGGAGATGCGGTAGCTGTTCGATTTATTGCCGTAGAGCGGTACAAAACGGTCGCTTTCGGAAAAGTCGTAGGCGCGGTCGAGCATTGCCGACACGAGGATGAGACTGCCCTTTGTGACCATCGAGCGATCCAGCGTCACGGGGACGGTATCGGGCGGAGCCGTTGCCACGGTGACGGGGGGCTCGGTCACGGGCGGCGCCGTAACGGCAGGGGCGGTGGTGATCTCGGGCAGGGAAGGCAGCTCGGGGAGCTCCACGCTGTCCGAAAGGCGGACGGCTACGGCAATGATCAATGCCCAAACTGCCGCGATCGTGATACAAAGCAGGGTGATGAGGATGGTTCTGGCGCGCTTTTTCTGTCTGGCGTACTGCCGCTTCTTTGCGGCGAGGTGCGCGTCCAGATCGGGACGGAAATCCATTTTGTCGCCTCCGTTCGTGCGAAATTTTCTGTATACGTGTATTGTATCATATCGCGGGCATGGTGTAAATATCTTTTTTAATAAAATCTCCTTGACAAAAAGGGAACTATAGTGCATAATATATCTGTATGGCTACACTTCTATATAATATTGATAAGAAGCGGAGGCGGAGAACATGAAGATTAAAGACGGATTTGTTGTCAGAAAGATCGGTAGCAAATATTATGCCGTATCGGCGGCACGCGCGGCAGAGGGCGGCGGCATGATCGCGCTCAATGAGACCGGCGCGTTTATCTGGGATCTTTTGAAGGAAGAGACCGATGCTGTTGCTGTTGCAACTGCACTGGCGGCAAAGTACGAGATCGATGCGGAGACCGCTCTGCGTGATACCGAGGCATATCTGCAGATGCTTGCGGAGGTTGGCGCGCTTGCGTGACCTTGTTGATCTGCACGAACTGTATCCACTCATGGCGGAAGTGATCGCAAACGGCGGTACCTTCCGCTTTTATCCACGCGGTACCAGCATGCTTCCCATGCTTCGCGAGGGAGAGGACTCGGTCGAGCTTGCAAAGGCGGACACGGTCGAGGTTGGCGACGTTGTGTTTTACCGCAGGGCAAACGGCGCGTTCGTATTGCATCGCCTGATCGTGGCAGGGGACACACTGACCATGTGCGGCGACCATCAAACGGCGCTTGAATACGGGGTAAAGCGCGAGCAGGTGCTTGCAAAGCTCGTCGGCTTCTATCGGGGCGATACCTACCATGCCGTCACCGAGACGGACTACGTCGCCTACGTAAAAAAGATGGTACGGCGTTTTCCCTTTTATCGCAAAAACGAAAGGCTTTACCGCTTTCTCCGCAAGGTCAAGCATATACTTGTAAAATAAAAAGACGACTCGAAGGAGTCGTCTTTTTTGCGTAGAGGAAGCAAACATCCAATTTGCCGCTGTTTTACCATCTTTCTGTGTAATCTACAAGTTTTGCCTCGTGCAGGACGAGCTCGCGTCCCGTAAAGGAGAGGGTAACGGTGTTTGCGCCTTTTTGGAGTACCACGGGGATATACGTGCAGTCCTGCGGGGTAAAGCCGGCAGGCGGCGTGCCCGTTGCCGAAAGGGCGGCAGTGCCTGCCGCTTTCCCGTTTACGGTGAGGACCGTGTTTGCAAATACGGGTGCGTGGTTGGCAAACGAGAGTTTTAAGAGCGATTCGCCCTCCGCGTCGGCGTTCACGGTGAGGGTGACCTTGTCGGTAAAGGCGCCCGTGGCTCCCGAAACACTGCCGACCTCGGTCTCACGTACCTCGCGGAGCGAAAACGCATCCACTATGGCAAATTCGCCCTCGTAGGCGGCATTCGGCTCAAAGCGCACGCCTATCGTCATTTCGTTTGCGGTCGCGGTAAAGACCAGCTTTCGCGGGATCGCCTTCTGCGAATCGTATGCGGCAGAGCCCTCGGTGCGATAGACTGCCGCCGAGAGCGTTTTGCCGCCGTCCCTTGCAAATAGATATGCCGAGGAACGTCCGCTCACGCGGATAAAGGCGGAGAGCACGTAGGTCTTGCCCACCGTGAGCCCGTAGGCGGTCGTGGTGAACTCGGTCTCGCCGTCGAGGCGTGCCGCATAGCGACCGATGGGAGCAAGCGTGGTGACGGAGGCATTGCCGTTTGCGGCAAAGCCGTCCACGGTGCCGCTTTCGAAATCGCCGTTTTGCAGGGCGATCGCGTGATAGCCTTCGACCGATTGCTTCGGGATATAGTAATAATTTGCATCCATGTGCCCGCCTGCGGCGATGAGGGTGCTTTCAAAGTTTTGAACGTAGAGATCGACGAGTTCGCTGATCCGCAGCCGCTCGGGCAGATTGTCCGCGTGCATGTATACGTCATCGGCGAAGGAGGGGCGCGCACGGTTCACGATCACGCCGTCGCCGCCCTGCCATACAAGGCGGTCTGCTTCCTCGGGCATCACGGCGGTGCCGCCCATGATGGCAAGCACCGAAAGTGCGATGCCGCAGGTGGTCTCGCAGTCGTAGCCTGCAAGCGAGCCGATCCTTGCGGTGGTCATATAGTCGCCGTCGCCGTAGAGCAGATCGAGCAGGGCGAAACCGCAGTTGATGGGTGTAAAGCCTGCCTTGGTCACGTCCTTGACGTAGTATCGACCCTCAAATTCGATAAACGCTGTGCGCCAGTCGCGCGGATAGCGTTCGTGGAGGATAAAGACCTCGTCCACGATCCGAGAAGCAAGGGAATCGGGGGAGAGGGTCTTTGCCGCCTCGCGGATGAGCGTTTCCACGTCGGTCTCGACGTAGGCGAGCGAGAGCATGGTGGCAAACATTCTTGCAAAGTCCAGGTTATCTCTGTCACCCGTCACGGCAGAGAAACGGTCGGCAAGCGCCGCCGCCGTGCGCGGCATGCCTGCCGCCGTGATGCCGAGGGTGTCGGTGGCGATGTACGGCTCGGGGAGGTAACTGTACCAGTTGCCGAACTCGCCACTGCCCGCAAACTGCGGCAGGTAGCCCTCGCGGCTGATGAGTCCGTAGGCACCTGTGCGGCGCTGTCCGCCGCCCATATCCCAGATGCTGTAGCGCACCCATGCGTCGCTGACGCCCTTGGCGGTCACGCCGCCGCTCGCATACATTTCGGCAAGGGCGTACTGGTTGAAGATATCCACGCTGAAGTCGTCGTCGATCCAGGTCTCATGGATGCCTGTTTCGGCATTGAGAAGCAGTTTGTCGCCCTGGAAGGTGTGCTTGTCGTTGCCGGCGTAGGGGCCGTTGCAGAGTTCAAACCAGTCGTCGGGCATTGCCACGCGACAGCGGTCACCCGATGCGCGTACGTACTCGAAGCCCGAAAGCATCCCCACGATCTGGGAGACGAAGCCGGCGGTCGTTTTGTCGAGATAGACCGCCTTTGCAATGGCATGGTACTCGGAGGTATACCGCGGATCGGGAGAACCCGTCACCGCAACCGCCCTTCAGCCGCCCTCGGCAGGCGGCGTGACCGTTCCTGCGGACGGCGCGCCGACGGTGGTGCGCTCCGCGGTAAGCGTAGCGGTCGAGGTCGCACCGTCCCACGCTACGGTCGCACCGAGGTTTTCGGCAACGAAGCGCACGGGCAGGTAGGTGCGGCTGTTTTCGATAAATGCGGGAGAATCAAGCGTGATCTCGGTGCCGTTTACCTTGGCGGTCGCCTTGCCGATCACGATCTCCAGCTTGGCAGTAGCGGTCGAAACGGTCACGGTGCTTGTGGTACCGTCCCAGCCGACGGTCGCGCCGAGATTCTCCGCAACAAAGCGGACGGGGAGCATGGTGCGTGCGTTGCGGATGACGGGTGCGGCGTCCAGCGCCTTTGCTTCGCCGTTTACGTAGCCTGTCATAGAGCCGATCGTGAGCTTTACCTCGGTGACGGCGGGTTTTGTGAGGTCAAAGACCGTGAGATTCGCAATTCCCTCGCCCTCGGCGATGGAGGCGATGTTCGCCTGCGCGCCGCTACCGTAGTTCAGGTAGAATTTAGCGGTTTGGTTGTTGGCATCGCAGACGAGCTTTGCGATCTCGCCCCCGTAGATATTGGCGATATAACTGCCCTCACCTTGCAGGCGGTCTGTGGTGTTGCCGGGGTCGGTAAACAGGCAGAGATTGGCGATCTTGCCGCCGTAGACGTTCAGCACGCTGTTTGCCGTGAGGATGCCGAAATTGAGCGGACCGCCCATGAGGTAGTTGATCTCGCCGCCGTAGATGTCGGTCTCGGCACTCGCGGTAATGGTGCCCTGTACCTGTCTTGTATAGGGCGTGATCGCGTGGTATTTGCCACTGCGGATGACAAGGCTCGGCGAGCGGTCACGGTAGGCAAAATCGCCCTCCGCGGCATTCTGTGTGCCGCCGAGGAGGTAGATGCCCTGGCCGCTCGTGTGTTGCTTGACGGTGATGCCCTCACCCATCTCCAGCGGGTTCCACTGCGCCGCGATCAGCGCGGTCTGGGCGATGTGAAAGGTGAAGTTTTCTATCTTGGTGGGACCCGCGAAAAAGAAGCGATGCTGTCCCGTGTAGTACAGCTCCGCGCCGCTTTCACGGTAGTCGGTGCCGTCGTGCATCATGGTCAGGGTGATCAGTCCCGTCCAGGGTTTCAGTGACGTTAGCGCGGTGTGCATGGTGGTCTTGCCGCAAAGCACGACCGTGCCGCCCTCCTCGCCGAGGATGGCAAACGCATCCTCCAATACGCCAAGCGCGCGCTCGGGGCTTTCGCCGTTGCCTCTGCCGCCGTCCTTGACAAACAGGGTGAGCGACTCGGCGCTCGCGGAAAGGGCGAGTGCCGATACGGTGATCAGCATGCACAAAAGTGCGATCCATATTTTTTTCATAGTTTCCTCGTTTCCGCCTGCATAAAAACGCAGGGCAAGTGGGGTGGTTTCTGCTTTTATTATAGGGGGTTTTCTGCCCGCCGTCAACACATATATGTATCTGTATTTGCACAAATCGCTCACCGTTTTTGCGTCGGAACGCTTGTATTCCGTGCCGCCGCATGGTACAATAAAAACAAAAAAAGGAGGCGGGAATTTGGCGCAGAGAAGGCTGACAGACCATCCGCAATTGACCTTTGGAAGTTTTCATACCGTGCTGGAGCAGACGATCGTGGGCGGTAGCCACCGCGATGAAAACCCGAACGGGCGCGGCTCGGCGGGGTTGGTCTATATCGTCACGGGTGAAGTGCGGTATCATTTTGCAGAGCAGTCCTTTTCGGTCAAGGCGGGCGATCTGCTTTTTCTGCCGCACGGCGGCAGATACACCTTTGACATCGGTGTTGCGGATTACAATTATATCTTCGTGAACTTCGATTTTGCCGAGGATGCAGACGTGCTCCCCGAGGTGTTTACCATTCGCGGCGACCGCATCGAGCGCTATTTCCGGCAATTGCAGAGGATCTACAATGCCAGACCGCCCGAATACCGCGAGGAGTGCATGAGCCGCCTGTACGCGATCTATGCCTGCATCCGCAGGGAGGGAAGGGAGCAGTACCTGCCGCGCACCAAGCGGGAAAGCGTGGAGCGCGCCGCGGCGTATATCCGCGAGCATTATTCGGATCCGTCGGCATCCGTTGCCGCGGCGGCAAGTGTGGCGGGGGCAAGTCTTGCACATTTCCGTCGACTGTTTTGTCAGGTCTATTCGGTCTCGCCGCAGGAGTATATGATGGATCTGCGCATCGATGCGGCAAAGGATCTGCTTTCGGTCAGCACGCTCTCCGTCCGCGAGATTGCCGAGGCAAGCGGCTTTGCCTCCGCTTACTATTTCTCGCGCTTTTTCCGCATTAAAACGGGCCTCACCCCTACGGAATACCGCGCGAAATATGCGAATGGATAGTAAAAAAGCCACCTTTCGGTGGCTTTTTTTGTTTACTCTATTCCCACTTTAGGCAATCCCCACGTATCAATGTCTGCGCAATAGGGAACCAATCCCATATAGTAGGCATCCAGTTCGGAAAGGTAATTGTTCTTTTCAAAAACCTCGTCAACCTGTGGTCCCAGCATAATATCATAGCGGTTATCGTACTTTTGGAACATTTGCTCATACAGGTAATCCTTGTATGCATCCGGAATTCCGGGAGCCCCTCTGTACAAATCAAATGCACCGAAGCAATGTGCGACCTCATGTGCATACGTGGATACCCACTCTCCGTCCGGATACATATCGGCATCAACATATTGCCCCTTAAAGTACAGATTTACAGTATCATATTCTCTGCCGGATGCTTTGGATCTGATCGACGCCGCACCGGATCTTTCCAATTTGTTATAGAACAATATATAAATAATATTGTCCGCGCCGTATTGCTGCAGCAATTTTTCCGTATCGATCTTGTCAAGCAGCAGGGCTTGCTGATCGGAGTACGGAGCATTGCTGAAATCCATTCTGTAAAACAGGTCGGCATGCGCTCCCCAATCGCAGACGATCTCCGTATCCGCCTTGTACGAGCGGCACTGTTCGGCAAGCCAGGACATGGCACGGTTCAGCTTTGACAATGCAAGCTGCATAGAGGCTGTTTCGTTATCCCAGGAAGATTCTTTATCGTCCACAAAAACAGAAACAACGAGCGTTTTTCCCCAAGCGGTCTTGGCACTGCCGTACCCCTCCTGATATCCGAGAAATTTTTCCTCTTTGGGGGCTTCGGGTGTCATGGGAGCTACGGTGGATTGTGTTGTCTGTACGGGTATTGCCGCCGTTGTCACGGCTCTCGCGGCGCTCTTATACAGAATACCGTCACTGTATGCGTGTATCTGATAAAAATAGGTCGTGTCCGGCGCAAGAGACATAAGCTTTCCTACGTTGCAGGTGATGGAAAACGAGCCGTTTTTGCTGTTGATCTCGCTTGTTTCGGCAATCCGATTGAGCGTATTTCCCGTACCGACGTATATGGCAACGTAGTCAGGCAATTTTTGCGTATACGTACAGGTCGCGTGTATCGTAAAGGAAGTTTCGCTGATGTCGGTCTCTTTTTCGGTGGAAAGGGAAAGCACGTTTGCCATTCGGACGTCGCCGGAATACACCAAGAACTTTTGTCCGTCCTTTTCCGCCATATACCACACGCCGTTAAAGGGATTCGATACCTGAAGTGTAACGGTAATACGGTCGTCCTTTTGCAGTCTGCCGATCACCTTTTCTACTGCATATCCGCGCAGGCGCATCTCCGCGCCATCCTCGGTGACGATATAGGCGGTATCCTCCACGTCGATCGCCTGATAATCGGAGGCAAAACCGCATGCTGTGCAGTAGCCTCTTACATCAAAACTGTGCTTTGCACAGAGGACGGACTTTACCTCGGGCGCGGGCAGTGCTGCGGCACTTGTGATATGCACAGTGCGTGTATTGCCGTCCCACCCGACTACACCGCCGAACGCCTCTGCCGCAAAGCGTGCAGGTACAAGCGTCCTGCCGCCGATAATCACGGGAGCGACGTCCATTTTCACCGTGTCTCCACGCACGGTCATCCATTTTCGGTCTATGGTACATTCTACCGTGTAGTCATCGATGGTAGCGGTTGCGGTGCGGGTAGAAGGATTCCAGGTCACTTCGGCACCGAGCGCCTCGAAAATGGCGCGGATCGGCACCATCGTGCGGTCGCTCACGATCTGCGGCGGTACGTCAAATTCGATCTGTTTGCCGTCAAGAAGTACGCGGATATCGCTTGCAGCACCGACAGACAACGAGAAAACTGCAAGTATGAAAACGCAGATTACAATAAAAAATAACGATTTTTTCATTTGTCTCCTTTATACCAATTCATACATAATCTCTTTCATCTCTTCGGCGCTCTCGGCAAAGTTCAGCCTGCCGCGCGCCTGCGAGGCACCGCGGATGTCACGGATATAATGCCCCATGATCTTGCGCGCCTCGGGGATCGCAAACTTCTCTACCTTATATTTGCACACAAGGTCAAGGTGCCTTGCCGCCTCGTCGACGATCTCGCGCGGTGAGGGCGGGGTATAGGGCTTTCCCCCAAAGTCGGCAAGGAGCTCGTCAAAGATCCACGGGTTGCCCATGGCACCGCGTGCGATCATCACGCCGTCACAACCCGTTGCGGCGAGCATACGCTTGGCATCGTCGGCGGAAAAAATATCGCCGTTGCCCACCACGGGCACGGAGACCGCTTTCTTGACGGCGGCGATGACTGCGAGGTCTGCCTTGCCGCTGTACATCTGCGCGCGGGTGCGACCGTGTACGCAGATCATAGCGGCACCTGCATCCTCCAGCCGTTTTGCCATCTCGGGCGCGTTTTTGTGCTCGGCGTCAAAGCCCGCGCGGATCTTGACCGTGACGGGTAGATCGACGGCGCGCACTACGGCGCGCACGATCTCTGCCGCCTTTTCGGGCTCGCGCATCAGGGCACTGCCCTCTCCGTTGGAGACGATCTTGCGTACGGGACAGCCCATGTTGATGTCGATGGCGGCGGGGATGCCGACGTTTTCGGCAAGCGTGCCCTCGGCAATGCGTTTTGCCGCCTCGGCAACGTAGTCGGGACGGGAGCCGAACAACTGCAACGCGATCGGCATTTCTTCGGCACCGAATACGCACAGGGAGGGCGTTTTTTTATCACCGTAACAGATCGCCGTGGCACTCACCATTTCGCTGGTGAGGTATTCCGCGCCGTGCGACTTGCAGATCTCGCGGAAGGCACGGTCGCTCACGCCTGCCAGTGGCGCAAGGCAGAGCCCGTGTGGGATATCTATCGAATGGATCTTCATTATATACCTCGTTTCTTCCTAAAGAATACCATTTTTACCGCATTGTGTCAACTTTTTTACCAAATATTCAGGACTATGCAAGTCCCCCGTTTTATGGTAGTCTGTTGGGGAAAGGAGGTAACTATGCTCAAAAAAACCACTTACCTTTTTGCTTTGGCTTTAGCCCTTGCCCTTGGCATGGGCGCATCCGCCGCCGAGCGCGGCGTGGTGGACGTACGCACGGTGCTCAACGTGCGCGCTGCCCCATCCGTGAACGCCGCCGTCACCGACCGCCTTGCGGGCGGCGAGACCGTCACCCTCCATGCAAGGAGCGGCGACTGGTGGTACGCTGAGTACGCCTCGGGCGTTTACGGCTACCTGCATGCCGATTATGTCCGCACGCTCGGCGAGGGCGCGGTCTCGCTTTCGGTACCGACCCTGCGGCAGACCGATCGCGCTTATGCTTCTTTGCGTCTGCCCGGCTCGCGGGAGCGTATTTCGACGCACGGTTGTGCGGTCACCTCACTTGCTATGGTGGAAAGCTATCGCACGGGCAGGGCCATCACGCCGAAAAGCGTGCTTGCCACCGAGCGCTTCACCAAAACGGGGGCGATCTATTGGCCGAGCCGCTACAAGAAAGACGGTGCAACGCTTGCAAACATTCTCGACGCGCTCCACTGCGGCAGTCCCGTGATCGTACATGCAAAAAAGAAAAACGGGCAGTCGCATTTTGCCGTAGTCAACGGTTTTACAGGCGGCGCGCTCACGGCCGCAAACTTTACGTTGCTCGATCCCGGCTCGGCTTCACGCAAAACGCTTGCCGATCTGTACGCGGTCTACCCCGTCGCGGTCAAAATACTGGCATATTGAATAGGCACCGCCCTACGGTTTGTGTATGCCAATACACATCCCGTTTAACTTCTAATTTGTCTTTGTACGGGAAAAGCGCCGAGCTCTTTTGAACTCGGCGCTTTTTCGTGTTTTATGCGGAAAGGATTTGAACTTCCTTGCCTATGGCAAGTACCACGTCGGCGCGCTCTTCCGCCGTGCGGCGGCATGCCTCCTCACAGGTCTCGGTATACCGCTTGCCGAACAGGGACACGTGCGTGCAGTGCTCCAGTATGTAAAAATAGCGATCGCGCAAGGGCTCCGACCATTTTACCGCCTGCTCTTCAAAGGGGAGCAGACATTCAAGCTGTACCTCGGGATGCGTCTTTTGCACCTCGAGGATCATTTCTGCCGCATACAGTCCCGTGCCTTGCATATCCGAGAGAAACTCGGTCACACCTTCGTTGGCGATCAGATGTGTGAGCGCTCCGTGCAGATCGGCTTTCAGTGCAAGGCAGGCTTCCTCCTCCTCGTTGTCTCCGAAGGGGAGCGCCTCGGTCGCACAGCCGAGACAATAACAGATCTTTTTTTCCATTTTTTACACCTCCTTTACGGGCTATTCGGGTTTGCACCGTATGTATCCATAGTGTAGCACGGGAAACCGGACGAAACCTGTCGAAATAGGAGGGCGGTTTCAAAAAAATGGGAATTTTTTCATATTCGTTCGCTTTCTTGCCGGATCAGGAACTCCAATATGCCGAGGATACGGTGTCTTGCCGCGGCGGGCAGGGAATCGAGTATCTTTGACAGTAGGCAGGTCCTATAGGCATCCGAAGCGGTGACAACGTCGCAGAAGACGGCATCTGCCGAAACCTGCAAGGCGTTCAGTAAACGGATGAGACATTCACAGCGCGGAAAGGAAATGCCGCGTTCAATGGCAGAAAGATAGTTCACGGAAATGCCCGCTTTTGTCGCGAGCGCTTCCTGGGTCATTCCCTTTTCCTCGCGACAACGTTGGATGCGGATCCCAATGCTTGGATCTGACATGGTTCCCCCTTACCAGACGACCGTTCCGATCAGGTCATCCAGGATCTCGTAAAAGTTTTCCGCGTACACGGTATTTTCCCGCAATAGATGCAGGAGTCGCTCTGCCCGCGCGCGGTCTGCGGTCAGTGCATCGGCGTAAAGCGTGCGTGTTCCCTCTTGCAGACGGATGCCGAAAAGCCCGTTTTCCGCAAGCAGGGTGTAGATAGGCGGCGTCGGCATGGAGCTCCCTCGCTTTTTGAAAAAATGTGCATCCAGTATAGTGCATGCCGGTTTTTTCCCGCCGTTTACCAAAAACGACTGCCTGCACAAACGGACTTTCGCCATTTTATGTATTTTTTACGGAAAAATCGACAAAATAGTCGAAAAATCGACGTTTTTCTGTGCAGTTTTTCTTTCGGGCGACGGCGCCGCGCGCCTTTCCGATATACTGAACCTGCATATTTTCGCCCTTGCGGATAGCGGTCGCGCCGATGCCTGCCAATTTTCTCCGCGATCTTCCGTATTTTTACACTCTGCTTAGAAAAAAGGCGGAGCCTGCATTTCTTGCTTAAAATTGCTTGGTTCGGAATACGCGGATCTCTGTTATACTGACAGAAAAACGGAGGAATATACATGAAACGATCTCTGCCCGACCTGCATGCGGGTGCGGCACGCCTGCTCAAGGTATGCCTCGTACCCATTCTGCTGACGCTTTGCGGGATCGCCGTGTTTGCCGCTTGGCATCGCGGTGACCCCACCGTACTGCCGCTTTTGCGTGAGTTGCTACATACGGTCGCCGCTTCGCTGCTCCTCGCCCTCGGCGGCGGTCTGCTTCTCGATCTCGAAATTCGTCGAACGGAATGACGCACTTTTACTTGCAAAGTCGGATTTCCTATGGTATAATTTAAATAGAAAACTATCGTTCGAGGTGAGAGAATGGATAAATTTGTAATCACCATCGCACGTAGCTGCGGTAGCGGCGGCGTGCGTATCGGCAAACTCGTGGCACAGAAACTGGGCGTCGAGTATTACGACAGCAAGCTGTTGCGCCTTGCGTCCGACGACAGCGGCATCAGTGAGGAGCTGTTCGTCAATGCGGATGAAAAGCTGAAAAAGACTACGCTCTTCAAGGCGTCGCGCAAGAGCTATCACGGGGAGCTGATCCCGCCCGAGAGCTCGGATTTCACCTCCAGCCACAATCTGTTCAACTACCAGACCAAGGTTATTCGCGAGCTTGCAAAGACCAACTGTGTTATCATCGGCCGTTGCAGTGAGGAGGTTTTGCGCGATCAGCCGCACGTTTTCCGTGTGTTCATCAGCGCGACCTACGATAAATGCGCCTCGACCGAGGCGCGGGAGCATGGCATTTCCATGAAAGCGGCGTATGAAAAGGTTGACCGCATCAACAAGTACCGTGCCGAGTATCATGAGTATTACACGGGTAAGGTGTGGGGTCATCCCGGCAACTACGATCTCTGCCTTGCGACCGACGGCTTTACCGACGAGCAGTGCGCCGATCTGATCATCTACGCGGCGAGATGCAAGCTTGAAAAGCAGGAAAACTAAAAAGGAAACGCCGCTCTCTTTGAGCGGCGTCACATTTATAACTATGGAAGAAAAATATACCGACCTGTATGAAGAACGGATCGCGGGAGAGCGGATCTTTGACGGCGTGGTCGTGCATCTGGAGCGCGACGAGGTACGCTTGCCGAACGGCAACACGGGCGTGCGCGAGGTCATCCGCCACGTGGGTGCCGTCTGTGTGATCCCCGTGTTTGAAAACGGCGACGTCATCGTAGAGCGGCAGTTCCGCTATCCGCACGCCAAGGTGCTTTTAGAGATCCCGGCGGGTAAGCTCGATTCGAAAGCGGAGAATCCGCTTGCCGCGGCAAAACGCGAGTTTTATGAGGAGACGGGCTATACTGCCGACCGATATACCCTGCTCGGTGAGTTATACACCACGCCCGCATTTGTGGACGAGGTCATTCATATGTATCTTGCTGAGGGACTGCACCGTGCGGACGATGCACAGCATCTCGATGCCGACGAGTTCCTTACCGTGGAGACGGTGCATATCGACACCCTTTGTGATATGGTGATGCGCGGGGAGATCCCCGATGCCAAAACGCAGATCGCCGTGCTGAAAGTAAAGAGGTTGTTTGATGCGCGAAAGAAGTAATACCTGCTGTTTTACGGGGCATCGCGATATTTCGGCGATGTCCTTTCACGAGTTGACCGAGAGTATGGAAAAGGTCGTGCCGCGTCTTATCAAGCGTGGCTATCGCCATTTTGTGTGCGGCGGTGCCCTTGGCTTTGACACCTATGCGGCAATGTATATCTGTTCGCTGAAGCAACGCGGCTTTGACGTAAAGCTTGTGTTGATGCTCCCTTGCCGCGACCAGACGGCAAAGTGGGGCGACTATGACAAGCAGGTGTATAACGCCATGCTTTCGCATGCCGACGAGGTCATTTGGCTGGCTGACCGCTATTACAACGGCTGTATGCAAAAGCGCAACCGCGCCATGGTGGACGCAAGCTCGGTGTGCATCTGCTATCTTTATCCCGAAAAATGGGGCGGCACGCGCCAGACAGTGGAATATGCCACGGCAAACGGGCTTCCTGTGGTCAATGTATTTCGTGAATAATTTTTTGCAAAAAAGTATTGACAAACGCAAAAGCTTCGTGTATACTTAAATCAAAATTAAGAATCATTCTTAAATATATCGGAGGAATAACAATGGAACTGAAAGGTACCAAGACCGAAAAAAATCTGTGGGCGGCATTTGCAGGTGAGAGCCAGGCGAGAAACAAGTACACCTATTTTGCAAGCGTAGCGAAGAAAGAGGGCTACGAGCAGATCTCCGCGATCTTCCAGAAGACGGCAGACAACGAGAAGGAGCATGCAAAAATGTGGTTCAAGGAGCTCGGCGAGCTTGGCGACACTGCAAAGAATCTGCTGGCGGCAGCTGAGGGCGAGAACTACGAGTGGACCGACATGTACGCCACCTTTGCCAAGGAGGCAGAGGAGGAGGGCTTTACCGCGCTTGCGGCAAAGTTCCGCATGGTCGCCGCGATCGAGAAGTCGCATGAGGAGAGATACCGCGCGCTTCTGAACAACGTGGAGATGCAGGCTGTTTTTGCAAAGAGCGAGGAAACGATGTGGGAGTGCCGCAACTGCGGACATCTTGTCATCGGCAAAAAGGCTCCCGAGGTGTGCCCCGTTTGCGCACATCCCAAGAGCTATTTCGAAGTCAGAGCAGAGAACTATTGATCCAAAAAGCACCCGAAAGGGCATTGCTCATAAGGGAGAATACGAAGAACCGACTCGCACGAGTCGGTTCTTTTGCTGTGCAAGTACCTCCACGGGAGCCCACTGACTGTACGTGAGAAAAATATACGAATTTCTTGATACAAAATAGCGTTGAAAAGGGAAGCGCGGTGTTGTATAATAAAAAAAGAACCTTTTATAAAAGGAGAAAAACCATGAAAAAACTGTTATGTCTTTTGTTTGCGGTGCTGTTGCTTGCTTCCTGCGGCAGTGAGGTCGCCGAGACCACCGAGGCGCCCGTAACCACCGAGGCACCCGAGACCACTGCGCCTGCAAACGACACGCCCGATCTGCCCGACCCCACCACTGTGGATATCGCAGGCGAGTTCAACATTCTCGTCAGCGGCAATATGCAGGTCAACGACTTTGCCGCCGAGGATGACGAGGGTACTGCGGTCAAGATTGCGGTCTATCGCCGTAACGAGGTCATCAAGGAAAAGTACGGCGTGGAGATCACCAATGAGGACGTGATCAAGTTCGGCTCGACCACGGGAAGCGGTACGGGCTTTACCAAGATCTACACCGATTACATGGCAGGCGATCACCTCTACGATGCCGCGCTCATCGGCACGTACGACGTGGCAACGCTTGCGTACAACGGCTTTATCCATGACCTGAACGACGTGCCGCACATCGACCTTTCCAAGGCGTACTGGGATCAGAAGGCGAACCGCGACCTCACCATCAACGGCAGAATGTACTATACCACGGGTGAGATCACCACGTCCGACAACATCATGACGCACGCCATCCTGTTCAACAAGGATCTGCGTGCCGAGTACGGCCTTGAGGATCCGTATACCCTCGTCCGCGAGGGCGAGTGGACGCTCGAAAAGTTTGCACAGCTTGTGAAGTCGGTCGGCGAGGACCTCAATCAGGACGGCATCTACGATGCAAACGACAAATACGGTCTTCTGACCTTCAACGACCCGATGGTTGCGATCCTTGCGGCTTCGGGCGAGAAGATCGCCTCCATAAACGAGGACGGCCTCATCGAGCTCACCTTCTATAACGAGCGTGTCGTGAACCTCTACGATCAGTTTACCGCGCTCAACTTTGACATGGCACACGTCTACAACTATCAGTACGACAACGTGCGCGGCGTTGCGACCGCGCTTGCGACCTGGGATACCGCGCGCGACGCGGTCTTCTCCGAGGGGCGCGCCCTGTTCTACACCAACCTCTTTGAGGCGGTCGACCGTCACCGCGACAGCGAGACCGATTTCGGCATCCTGCCGTATCCCAAGTTTGAAAAGGATCAGGAAGAATACGGTCACGCGGTCAGCGCATACCACAGCCAGTTCATCTGCGTGCCCGAGATGGCGGCTGACCATGCGCGCAGTGGACTTGTGCTGGAGGAGCTGGCATATCAGGGACTGAAGCTTCTGACCCCTGCATACTATGATCAGACCCTCGTCGGCAAGACCGTGCGCGATGAGGAGAGCGTGGACATGCTTGACATTATCTTTGCTTCGCGCGTGTTCGACGTCGGACAGTATTACAACGTCGGCTCCATCAAGGATCAGCTCGGCAAGATCTACGTCACCCGCATGCCCATCACCTCGATGTACGAAACCTATAAGATGTCTGCACAGATCAAGATCGACACCATCAACGAGATCATGCAGGAACTCACAGAATAAGTTTGCAAAAGCCGTTCTCCAAAGAGAACGGCTTTTTTGACTAAAAAACGGCTGAATTTTTCCTACAATTTTTGCGTTGAAAACCACGGTTCTTTTGTGTATTATAACAATAGAAGAATGCTGCAAAGGAGATCTTGCAATGCAAAAGAGAATTTTTATTACATGGATACTGTGTGCGCTTCTTACACTCGCCGTCTTTGGCGCAGAGCGTACGGTCTACGTTGCCGACGGCGGCACGGGAAGCGGTACAACGGCGCAGAATCCTTGCGGCACGCTTGCGGCGGCATGCAACGCGCTTGGCGGTGAGGGCGGAACGGTCTGCCTTGTCGGTGACACCACGCTTTCGGCGATCACCACCGTTCCCGAGCAGAGCGGCGATTTGACCATCACGGCGCAAAACGGCGCACGTCTTATCTACAAGAGCCGCTTGCAGTTTGCGAAAAATGCAAATGACAACGTCATCACTTTGGACGTACCGCTGTATATTACCGCCGACTGGTATATGTTTGGCGGCTTTAACAGCATCGTCTTTACCGAAAACGCGGCCATGACGGGCGGTGGAACGCTCTTTTTCTACGGCGGTATGATGACGCGGGATGCGGCAAGCATCGGCGAATGCATCACCGAGCTTCCGTATTCGATCACGGTGCATGCAGGCACGTTCGGTCAGTTTGCGGCAGGTAATCTCCGCCTTGCGGGCGACAACTATATCGGCTCGATCGCGGCGCCCGTTACACTGACGGTCACGGGCGGCACCTTCGGCAAGGCGGATACCGCTTTTGTCGCAGAGGTCGAGGGGGAGCACTTCACTCCGACCACGGCGCCGCTGAAAACCTTTCAGGCATTTACCGTTGGCGGCATGGGCTTTCTCGCCGATGACGTGACGCTGGATATTTCGGGCGGCACCTTCTACATGCCCATTTATATTTCGGGACGCATCGGTACGACCCATTCGCCTGCGCAGTCGGTCTCGGCATTCGTCGCCACAGACCGCAAGTATTACGCGCAGGACGGCGACGTGACCGTGAACATTTCGGGCGGCACCTTCCTTGGCGGCGCAGTCTGCGACACCTACGTGGATGCGGGCTACTCCCGCCTGATGCGCGGCGACTATACCGTCACCGTGACGGGCGGCACGTTTGCCGAGGGAACCGTGTTTGACGCTACGCAGGTCAAGCCCTACGCCGGCGAGAGCAAAAAGGCGACCCTCACGGTTGCCGAGGGCATCGAAAATATCACGCCCCGCCGCTTTGACGTGGTCAACGGCGAGGTGCAGGCTTACGCCGAGCCGACGCGCGTTGCGTTTATCGGCGACTCGATCACCGAGGGACACTCCTCGGGCAATGCCAATACCCAGTCCTATCCCGCGGCATTTTTGAAGACTGCGATCGCCGCAGGCAAGGACGTGATCGTTTCCAATCTCGGTGTCAGCGCAAGCGGTATGCTGCCTGCGACCCGATACTACTATCCCGCGATGCTTCCGTATCCGCTTGCCCTGGAGGAAGTGGATGCAGATCTCTTCTTCTTTGCGCTCGGTACCAACGATGCTTACGTCGCGGGCGAGACCATGGGCGCGGGCAAGCTGTTCTATGACGGCTATAAGGCGTTTGTCAAGGCTTGCGGTGATCTGCCCGACACCGACGGCGTTTACGTTTCCTCCGCACTCATCCGCGGGCGCGGCGTAGGTGTTTACTGTAGCCGCGTGATCGGCTCGATGCGTCCGATGCAGAAGGCGATCGCGACCGAGCTTGCGGCACTCGATGCCGACAAATACCATTTTGTAGACCTCTACACGCTCACCTATGACGAGGCGATCGTCTATACCACCGATGCCGACGGCAACGAAACAAGCCCTTTCTTTGCGGCTGACAATCTGCATCCGCATGCCGAGGGCTACAAGGTGATGGGACAGTGCGTATACGATGCATTCTATAACGGCGTGTACGGCGAGGACGACTTTACCATGACCGACGTGTACCTTTCGGACAGCGGACGTGAGTTCGGCGTTGGCACCAAGGAGGATCCTGCTTCCTCGCTGGCGCTTGCGCTGTCGAGATGTGCGCCGAATGCGACTATCCACATCGTGGGGACCTCTACTTGGACCGGCCGTGCCACGGTTCCGCAGGATCTCGGCAAGCTGACGATCGTTGGCGAGGGCGAGGGGGCAAGGTGGCTGTTCCCGCTTTCCGATCTTCTGTACTTTGATTGCGACGTGGAGATCGACAACCTGACGCTTTCGGTTTCGGATGGCGCGTATCTCGAAATTTTCGGCAAGTACAACAACGTGACCTTCGGAGAGGGCTTTGCGACCGAGGGCGACGTCCGCTTCTCCGCAGGCTATCCCGTGTACGGCGAGCAGGCGCTTGCGGATCTGAGCACCGCAAACGACGTTGACACGGCAGAGTCGGTTTCGAGCGATGCCGACTGCACGGTAAGCGTGCTCGGCGGCACCTTCAAGTGGCTTAGTGCGGGCAACCGTCGCCGCAAGGTCAATTCGTCTTTCGGCACCTACAGCGGCAACATGATCTTTACGGTCGGCAGTGGCGTGACCGTCACCGATGCTGAGTTTTCGGGCATTGTCGGCATGAACTATCATGCGGGTGCGATCACTGCGACGGTAAACGGATGGGGTGACATCCCGCTTTGCGACAACGTAACGCTTGGTGCGACCGACACGATCCCCTACACGTTCACAAAGAATACGGGTACGCTCACCGTTTCCGCGGCAGAGGGCATCCGCCGCACCGTTACGGGCGATTTCAATGCTGACGGCGTTTTGAACGTTGCGGATGCGCTGACCGCGCTTCGCACCATGCTGGACGGCGTGGCGCCGACAAACTTCTATAATGCGGAAAAGCTTACGATGCCGAATATCCTGTACATTTTGCGTCGGATCGCAAAGTAAGAGGCACGCATTTCGCGTTCGTTCATATTCTGTTATCGAGGGTGCCCCGTGCCCCTCGAAAGGAGAACATTATGAACAACAACTGCCTTTGCAATCTGTTTGACAACAACTGCACCTGGATCATCGTAATCGCGCTGATCATTCTTCTCTTCTTCTGCAACAACGGTTGCGGTACCACGTACGCAAATAACGGCTGCGGCTGCGGCAACTACTAAAACATAAAAAAAGCACCCGAAAGGGTGCTTTTTTGTTGAGAAAAAGGGGAGCGGTAAATTGGAATTTGAAAGTGAAGTTGTTTGGTATAGACCAATCCTTCCGTCGCCTGTCGGCGCCACCTCCCTTTACACAAGGGAGGCTAAAATACGATCAAACCAAGGCTCCCTTGTGTAAAGGGAGCTGTCAGCGATAGCTGACTGAGGGATTGGTACTTTTCAAACTATTATTTTTCTTCCCTAATGCAATACGAACGTGGCGTTCGGCTTTTCGGCGATGAGGGTGTCCCACTCCTCGTCGGCGAAGGCGCGCTCGCGCATCAGCGACGCGATATAGACCGTTACCGCCGTGTCGGGGAGCGCGCGGACGTACTCGGTGAGCATGTCGCGGTCGCTCTTGTCCGAATACTTGACTGCGACTACCTTGTATTCGCCCGCATCATAGTGCAAAGTAATGCCGTCTGCCGCTCCCGCGGACATGCGATAGCCTTCTGCCGTTTCGGACAAAAGCCTGTGCGCGCCGCCTGAAGAAGTGCCATAATATCCACTTCTTCTCGTTGCGGAAGTATTACCGCCCGTAGTATTGTAAGCAAGCATACCGCAATAGGAATCGACAGTAGGCAAAAAGCAAACATGCTGCGCTATCGTTGTTGCCGCCGTATCTCTTGCACCGGTTTTTGTCGTAAACAAATACACCTGATCGGGGAAAAAGTCTACGGGCAGGTCGATGTATGTCTGCCGCGCGGGCAGGGTGACCCTTTCGGCGTAGTAGAAATCGGCAGCACGCGCCCAACCCGCGGCATAGACCTTGCCGATCTCGCCTGCCATTTCGTCCAGCGTGAGCGTTTCGCTCTCGCCCGTGTGGGCGCGGATGGCATCGGCAAGATCAATAAGCTTTCTTGCAACGCTCATTTTACCACTCCCCTCCGAGGATCGCGTCATCCACAAAGCCGTGGATCGCGGCGATATCCTCCTCCGTCCAGTAGTCGATGCCGCGCACGGGGGTGTAGGCATCGGCACCGCGCGGCAGGGTAAAGGCAAGGTGCAGTGCGCCGTCGCGGTCGTCGGCGGTGACGGATGCCGCCTCCCCCTCCTCTGCCGAAACGGTGAGGTTTTCGACGCGGGCAAACCGCGCCGCAAACTGCTCGTACAAGCTCGGGGTGTAATTCTCCGCCGTTTCCCCGTCGGTGGGGACGGCGGGATGCACGCGCAGGGGTACGTAGACCGAGGGGAGCGTGCGTTCCCCATCGGTGCCGAACAGGCCGACGCGGAGCGTGCCGCTGTGGGAAAGCACCTCGTGCGGCACGGTGCATCGCCCGTTTTCGAGCGGGGCGAGCAAAAGGTGCCCGCTCCCCGCAAAGACCGCCGTGAGGGCAAGACCCGCCCAGAGCGGATCGGTGTCGAACACCGCCGTCAGCGTGCCCGCCATACCCGCGGTCAGGACGTATGGATGGTCGGTCACCGCAAGCGCGGTGCCGTTTGTCTGAAATCTGATCTGCATCATTCTAACTCCTTATCTGTGCATAGCGCGCCGAAAGCGCGTACAGGATCACGTCGCCGTACCCCGAAAGGGCAAGCGGCTCCTCTTCGATACGCAGTGCCGAGACGGGCAGTGTCACGGTGACGGTCTCCCCCTCGGCGCTGTCGTGGTGCCAGAGGAGCCTGCCCGCGGCGCTGTAGACCGCGAGGCTACTACCTGCGGCAAAGCGCGCGGAAAGCGTGAGCGCAGTGATGCGGCGGCGCGCCCCCGTACCGAGGGTCACGGCGGCGGCAAAGGCACCGCAGGTATCCTCCGTCCGCCACGGCACGCCGTTACTCAGCATCATGCCGTCACCGAGAAAGACGTCGGGCACGTCCGAGCGGCGCGCCGTCCAGCACCCGCTCTGCGGGTCGAACAGCAACGTGCCGTCGAAGCCGTAGGCACCGAGGCAGACGGTGCCACCACTCTTTCCGAGGCAGGCGTGTGCAAGGTCGAGGTCACGCGGCAGCGTGCCGCCGATGCTCTCGACGCGACTGCCGTTATAGCGCAGGACGTCGCCGCCCGACACAAAGTAGAGCCAGTCGCCGAGCGAGGTCACCGCCTCGGCGCGCGGGCACCCCCATGCCCCCTCGTAGGAGAGGGAAAAGGGGAGCGCGTTGCCGCGCACGGTGAGCATGGCGGACTCCGTGAAGACGACGACCTTGCCGTCGAAGGACGCGATCGCGGTGAAGCCGCCCCCGTCGGGCGTGACGGTCTGCCATGCCGCAGTGGCGGGCAGGTCGTCCACCGCCTCGGTAAAATCGGTGCAGTTGCCCGCCGAGGAGGCGTAGAGATGACTGCCGCCGATGCCGAACAGGCGGTCAAAATGCTGTACCGCCGCCGTCATGCGCGGCATATTCACGGCTTCCGAAAGCCCGTCGTCCGCAAGCAAACGCATATCGGGGAGCAAAAGACGGTGTGCGCCGACGGCACCCGCTTTTCCGTCCGCAGGCACGCGGTTATAGTAGGCGACGGCGCGGCGGGTATCCGCAGACAGCGCACCCACGGCGGCGTATTCGGCAAGCGTGGGATAGACTTCTGCATACACCTTGTCGGGGCGACCTGTGTAGACGCCGCCGATCTGCGGCAGATTGTCGATCGTGACGTAGTGGAACGCGCCGCCGTCCTTGCGGACGAGCGTGGAACGCGCGTAGGCGGAGGACAGGCGCTTTCGCTCGATAAAGGCGGCGTCCAGCAGTTTGCTTTCCACGCGGTCGCCGCGAATACGGTCGAGCCAAAGCTGGGTGAGGGTGCCGAGCGCGGTGTAATAGCCGTTTTCCGCATCGTCGGCGTCAAACTGCACGACCGTGCCGTTATTGTAGCCGATATATTCGCTCGAACGGCGCTGGTCGATGAGGTTGTAGATCGCCTCGTAGAGCACGCAGATGCTCTCGCCGTCGGTGTACGCGCCGAGCGCACGGCGGTAGCGGCCGTTCACCTTGCCGCCCATGCCTACGTCGGCGACGAGCAGGCGCGCCGTGCTCTCCAGATTGCTCGCGTAGGCAAGGACGGAGGCGGGCGCGATATGGGCATACACCCACGCGGGGGTGACGGGGGTCTCGTAGTCGGCGTCGTACTCCGCGCAAAGCGTGTACACGCCGCCAAGCGGCGCACTGTCCGCCGTCGGCAGGGGGACTGCCTCGGGGATCGAACCGAGCGCGCCGCCCGCAAGGATGCGGACGTTTTCGGCATCGGTGAGCTGTCCCGCCTGCATTTTGCCAACGTCAAAGCCGTGGAAGCGGTCGATCTGCAAGGTCTTTTCGGAAAGCCCGAAGCGGGAAAGTCTCATGCGCGCACCCCGTTTTCCGCGCGAAACGCATCCAGCAGGCGGTTGTACTCGACGGCATGCATGTCCGCGCCCACGCTGTCGCCCACGTAGAGGCAGGCGCGGTGCAAAAGGTAGGCGCGCACGAGCGGCAGGTAGCGGATATCGAGCGGGAATGCGTCGGCAAGGTCGGTCGCGGGCGTCTTGCGATAGTAGACGGTGCAGTCCTCCGTCACCGTCACGAGGATACCCTCCTCGGTGGGGCAGTAGATGCCCCGATGCGGGAGGATCCGCATCAGCGTGCAACTGCCGCGGAACAGCTCGCGGTTCTCCGTGAGCACGCGGCGCACCTGTGCGGGGCAAAGATCGGTATGGAGCACGCCGTCCGCAGGGGTCAGCAGGCAGACCGCATCCGCCCCCGGCAGAGAGAATACGAGCGAGCGCAGAAACGCCGTGTATTCCGAGAGGAGATAGTCGTCGGGCGGGATGCGGCCCTCGCCAAGGTCGTTTTGCACCTCGCGAAGGAGGTCTTCGGTCGTGTAGGTCACCATTTATCCCCCCTTATGCGCTTGCCGCGCGCGTGTGCGCGCCAGAGTGTGCGGAAGGCGTCCTCCGCGCGGTCGTCGGATGCGTCGAAGAGCGCGTCGTTTGCGAGGAAGTAGCCGCTGATGTAATAGGTGAGTGCGTGGTAAAAGCAGTCGGGCAGGCAAACGCCCTCGCTAAGGCTTTCGGGGCGCACGTACTCGCCCTCGGGCATGAGGAGCAGTCGCGGATAGCGTGCAAGGTAGCGGGTCACTGCCATGTCGTAGTAGAGCAAAAACTCGGGTACCGTCAGTTCCCCCTTGCAGAAAATATTGACGTCCTCATAAAGTTCTTCCAGTGTCATATGTGTCCTCCTTTTTTGAATAAGAACGGTAAATTGGAAGTTAACCCACTTCAAAATGCAAGCATTTTGAAGTGGGGAGGGGCGCAAGTCTCGCAGAGTCCAAGGAACCTACGGTTACTCAGGCGTTTACGAAACGCACGCAACCGCCGGGGTTCACGCACATCAGATTGCCGTAAGAGGCGAGCAGTGCGCGGAAGATGGAGGTGTCGGGCATGGGTACGAATACGCCGCCGTCCTTCTCCATGAAGTTCCAGGGGGTCGCCTCCAGATAGAACGCGGAGGTGTCCACGCCCCAGACCTCGTTCGCGGGAACGAAGCGCTCGTTGACGATGATGACCTCATTGGAGCCGACGAGCAGCTTGTAGCCGACCGCGCCGCCGACAAAGCGGTACTTGTCGGTCACGACCACGTTGTTTGCGTGGATGTAGTCCTGATATGCAAGGAATGCATCGTCACCCATCATGAGAAGGTCGATGTTTGCGCCCTTATAGTCCTTTGCCTCCTTGATGCCGCGGTAGAGCACGAGGTCAGTGAGGTCACCGCCCGCGTCCACGGTGGTGGGAACGAGGAAGGGATTTTCGCTCTTTTTCAGACCGTAGAGAGTGTCCTTGTCGCCGAAGATCGCGCCGAGTCCGCAGAGTTCGCGGTTAAAGCTTCCCTGCACCGTGATAAAGCCGGTCGCCTCGGTGAGCGAGAGCACGCCCTCCACGGTGATGACCTTGCCCACGCGGTCGATCGCTACGATGCGGTGACCCGCATTGGCGGCGACGAGGTCGGAGATATCGGTTGCGGAGGCGTCGTAGAGGTCGATGGAAAGACCCTCGATGACGCACTTAACGCTGTCGAGCGTGAGGCGGGTGGTGTTTGCCGCGGTCTCGATACCCGTGACGGTGGCAAGCTTGCCCGAGCCGTCGCCGAAGAGGGCGCGACCGATGTTCCACTTGGCGGCGGCATAGGAGCCGCGGATCTCGCCGTCCAGAGCGTTGATCATAGAGGCGGCGTTGCCGCTTGCAAGCTCGACGGTCTTGTTGGAGATCTGGAGGTCAACGTACATATCCACAGCGTCCAGCTCGAACGCGGTGTAGCGCTGTGCGCCCGCCTTGGGCGTGCCTACGCCCTCTGCGCCAAAGCCGAAGCCACCGTTGATGCCGACGGGTGCCGCACAGCGGATGGTGTTGTTTACAAGGTCAACCTTCTTGATCTTCTCCAGGAAGGGAGAGGGCTCGGTGCCGATCTGGTTTCGCAGAGCGGGCTGGTACTTGTCCTTCAGGATCGCTTCAATTTTCGTAAGAATCTGTGCCATAGTTTTTGTTTCCTTTCAAAATTAAAAATGTTGTGTGCGAGATAAATTATAGTTTATCGGAGCGTTCTACCTTTGGCTCCCTCAGACGAGGGAGCTGTCAGCGTCAGCTGACTGAGGGAGGGAAAAGGTAAGAAATTCCATGGATCTCTCCCTCCGACACGCTACGTGCGCCACCTCCCTCGTCTGAGGGAGGCGAAGAAAAAGCTCCAGTTTACTCACCGTTAAATTCCCAATTTTATCTCTATGTTTTCGTTACACCCCGAATGCGGCGCGGGCGAGGGCACTTGCCTCGTCGATGCTCTTCGGCTTTTTCGGGGGTGTCAGGGGCGCCGTGGCAGTGCCCGCTGTTGCCGCAAGGGGCGGCATTTCGACGGCGCGGAGCTTTTCCACCACCGCCGCCTCGATCAGACGCATTGCCTCGGCATTGCCTTGCACTGCGGCGACGAGCGCCTCGGCACTCGGCTCCGCGGGCGGCTGCATACCGCGATCGAGGTAATACGCGGTACGCAAACGCTCCTCATCGCCGAGGCTCTGCAACATCGGCGTGTCGCCGATCAGCTTTTCGATCTCGGAAAGACGCTCCGCAAAGCCCGCGAGCGCGGGATCGGACGAAAGTCGGTGCTTTGCCGCCGCATAGCGCGCGGCGGAGAGCTCTTCCACAAACGGCGCGGTCAGCGCCGCCGTATACGCGGCGATCGCCGCCTCACGCTCGGCGGGGGTCATGTCGCCGAGTGCCTCGTAATCGAGGATCGCTTCATTCGTTTCCATGTGAAACTCCTTTCATATGCTCTTCGATGTGTTTTTCGAGTGCCGCCGCGCGCTCGGGCGCCTCGGCACGCATTTTCGCATAGCCGTACTCCAGCGCGGCACGGCGATGCTCGGCAACGTGGATCTCGTGGTCGTCGTAGGGCGTGACGGCGAGGTGCTCACCCAAAAGCAGTGCGCCGTTTTCGCGCCGCGCCGCCGCGCTTTGCAGATCGTCCTCGTACAACGTGCGTACAAAGTCGCCGATATGCATGCGGCAGAGCAGTTTTTTGCGGATCAGGCGCGGGATGCTGCCACTCTCGTCGTTGAAAAGCCCTAAGCTGATGCCGTCACGGATGGCGGCAAGGCGACTTTCGTCGCTGTGGAGCAGAACGTTCTCGCTCTCGAAGACCACGTCGTAGGAATTGATGTCCTCCGCGCACCAGAGCAGGTTTGCGCTCTTGTCGTACGCGCCCGACAGCTTTTCCACGTGCGTGACACTGCCGTGCGCCTTGTAGAGCTGTAGCCAGATCTTGGCGGCGGCGAGGATGCAAGCGCGGATGGCATCGCCCGTCAGCGCAAGGCGCACGCCGTCGATCTCGCGCAGGCGCTCGATGGCGCTCGCGCTGTTCAGCGTCGATGTGCTGTTGCCCGTCGCGCCGAGGTGGGAGAGTCCCGCCACGTACTCCATTTCGTGCGCGAGGTTTTCGCACTCGGTAAAGATGGAGGACGGCAGGTCGGCGGCGGCAAGTGTTTTCGGCTCACCGCGCGCAGGGTCGTACTCGAGGATATCGCCCGGCGCGACGCCGTTTGCCGCCAGCTCGTCCACGTCCGCGACCGAGCCCTCGGGTACGAGCAGAGGATGGCAGGCGTAAGTGCGGATGGCGTCGTGGATCTTGTTTTTCACGCCGTTGTAGGCGCGCTGGAGCGGGATCAGATCCTCGATGACCGAGCGGCCGAAGAACATGCCCGCCACCGTCTTGGTGCGGAGCATCGCCAGCGGGTAATCCTCGGTCGGCATCGTGCCGTAGTAGAGGATGCGGTCGGGCGTGGCGATGATCATGCGGCCGGAGGGATGCTCGGCGCTCGGCTTTTCGAGGTAGGTGCGAAGAAGCGTGGAATTCTCCGCCTTGCGGTAGCCTGCCGCAAAGGTCGCCCCCACGTAGCCGAGCCCGCCCGTGCCGGGCGCGACCGAAATGCCGTAGGCGTCCACCACGCGGGGCTTGACGCGCACACCGAAGCGGCGGTTGACCTCCTCTATACGCACGACCTGCTCGAGAATGACCGAAGTCTGGTCGGAAAGGCTCTCCTTGTAGATGCTTTCGGGCAGTACCTCGTAGGGCGTGAGCACGCCGAAGGCAAGATCGCCGAGCGGCACGGGCTTTCCGTCCACCACGGCGACGTCGCCGCTCTCGCTGTCCCAGAAGGAAAGCAGAAACGCGGTGCCGCACAGCTCGCTCCAGAGGATAAGGCTGTCCTTTTTCGCGGCAAAGTCGCACTTGTACTGCGTCTGGCGGAGCAAACGGGTCGCCACAAGGCTCTTTTCGTAGTCGGAAAGCTCGCTTGTCGCGGGGTAGACCTCCATCGAAAAGTCGAGTGCCTTGAAGTTGGCAATGCGCGTGTCGATCAGGGGCGCAATGCGGTTGTACACGCCGCGTTCCATGTAGTCGAACGGAGGCGCGTAATCCTCAAGCTCGGTGCGGTAGGGGTTGATGTCGCGGTACTGGTTGCCCGCGTAAAAGTCCGCCGCCAGCATCCAGGTAAGCTCCAAGGGGCGCCGCTCCTCGTGGCGGCGGCGGCACTCGGCGTCGAGCATGGCGAGGATGTCCTCGCGGTACTCGCCGCGCGGCGGCGTTTTTTCTTTGAATTGAAATCGCTTCATTGGTTAAGTTCTCCTTTTTTCGTCCAATCTTTTACGGTGCGGCGAAAGATGGCGGGTGGGGCGGCGGGGCGGCAGTTCGCCGAGCAGGGCGAGCACACGTCGCTCAAAGCGGCGTTCGGAAACGCCGAGCGCGAGCAGACCGAGGGCGAGGGCAATGCAGAGGATAGCGGTCATGCCCGCTCCCCCTTTTTGGGCTTGATCAGCCGCGCAAGCGTTGCGATGCAGTCGCGGCAGAGGTGGATGCCGCCAAGCAGGTTTGCACTGCCACGCACGCATACCGTGTCGGTGCTCCGACATCCCGGCACCGCGCAAATGTGCTTGGCTTGTTTGATCGTCAGTTGTTTCATGATTTTCCTTTCTTTTTACGAGCGATAAATTGGAAGTTATATCACTTGAAAACGCAGGCGTTTTCAAGTGGGGAGGGGGCGTACACTCGCGTGCGGCTCCACCGCCGCCGCCCCTTTAAGGAGTTTGAAAGCCGGTACACGCCCGTCTTTCAAACAATTTCTTTTTTAAAAAGGTTTGGAGGTGTCGGGACCTTTCCTTAAAAGGTCCTGACATTTCGCGTCCCCTTTAAACTATAATTTATCGCTTTCCTAAAACCGCTTGCGCTTCTTTCCCGTGAAGTCGGCAAGGCGGGGGCGCGTGCGACGCGGCGGCGGGGCATGTGTTTTCATCACGGCGAAGTAGCGCAGGGCATCGGGCAAGTGGGTGATCTCGTGCGGCTCGGTCGCGCAGTCGCCCACGCGCCGCTCGTCGGCGACGAGTGAGGGCAGACAGCGAAGCAGATTTTCGCACACGCGGCTGATCTTCAGCCGTGCGTCCCCATTTTCCACCTTCAGCCACTCGCGCAGGCTCATCCAGCCGCTAAGGCGGTCGTTTGAAGCCTCGGTCAGTGGCACGCCGTGCTCCGCAAAGAGAAGCGCAATGCTCTTGCCACTGTCCTTTTGCCGCGCCCAGAGGTCGGGTGGCGCGAAGGTGCAATAGATCTCCAGCCCCGCAGACGCTTCACGGATGGCGCGCGCCGCCTCCGACACGATGAGCCCCGTTTCGTACACCTCGCGAAAGACGGTGGCGCTCCCTGCACTGTCCACCGCCACAAACAGGCAGGCAAGGGCGTCGAGACCGTAGTCGATGGCGCGAAAGATGCGCGCCCCGACGGGAAGAGGGAGTGGCGGCGTGACGTGTACATCGCTTCGGAACTCGGGGAAGAACTGCCCGCCGCCGACGCCCCATTCGCCAAGGGCGCACACGCGGTAGCGGTCGGGGTCGCGCACGCGCATCTCCTCAAACATCGCGCGGTCGGCATCATCCAACCACTCGTTGACCGTGTAATTCACGGTCATGGCGAATACGTCGGGCGAGGCGCGGTCAAAGAAACGGCTTTTCAACCAATGATTTTCGCTCCAAGGGTTAAACGTGAGTGTGACTTGCTTGAAAAGCCCCTCGGGAACCTCGCCGCGGATCGTCTCGTCGAGGGTGTTGAACGCATCCTCGCTTTCGATCTCGTACGCCTCCTCGATCCACATCCAGCACAGCACGCCGTCGGTCACGGTCAGCGAGGTCAGCTTTAAAGGATCGTCCATCCCCGCAAAGAGGATGCGCTGACCCGTTTCCCTCCTGACGATCTCGAGCGGTGAGGTGCGATAGTCAAACAGTCCCTCCGCGCCGAGACGGCGGATCGCCCAGCGGAGCTCGCTGTACGCCGACCGTTCGAGCGAGCGGTAGGTGCGCCGCACCACGAGCAGATTGGCGGCGGGGTGGCGCAAAAGATGGTATATGTACCAAAGCGCGGTGGTCTTGCTCTTTTTCGAGGCGCGCGAGCCCTTGACCACGCGGTAGCGGCATCGCGTATGCCAGAACTCGCCATAGCCGCCGCCCACAAGATCGGGCAGATAGATGCGCTCGGTCATATCAGCTCTTCCTCGCCGCAGATGATGAGCGGCACGCTCATCTGCCCCTGCACGCGATCGCTGAACAGACTGTAGTGCTTGCCGAGCAGTTCGGCGGCGCGCAGGACGTCGGCGGTGCGTGCGCCCTCCTCGCTTCCCTCGCGGCGCAGGACGCGCGTCAGTGCCTCCAGCACCTCCTCCTCGGCGGCAATCTTTTGGATCTCCATGGTCTCTCCTCCCTTCCACACCTCTATTATGCAATACCAAATCCGGGAAAATTCGGCCACTTTCAGAAATTTCTGTATTTTTTTATAAAAGGACCCCTTTTTGCAACCGAAAACCGAAAATTTTGCAAAAAAATGCATTTTTTTGCAAAAAAGGCTTGCAATTTGCAGGAAAGGGGTATATAATAACGTCAAATTTCATATTTCCGGAGGATCCCTGCAGGAGGAGACGACCGCAGGAGTACGGAACTTTGGAGAATCTCGCCACGTGCGAGTGCCGAAGGTGCAAAGCGCAGAACGCGTGAATCTCTCAGGCAAAAGGACAAAGTGGTTTTCCCTTGCAAGGGTAATTTTGTTTTTTTGGATCGCGTTTTGCGATCCATTTTTTATTGCACCGCGGCGGAAAGGAAACACAATGGACGCAATATTCAACAAGATCGCCGAGATCAACGGCAGTATCAACGGTGTAGTATGGGGCATTTTCGGTCTCGCTCTGCTCATCGGCACGGGCATCATCGTCACCTGCTGCACCAAGTTCTTCCAGGTGTCCCACATCGGACTCTGGTGGAAAAACACCATCGGAAGCCTGTTTTCCAAGAACGTGCTGAAGCACCGCAAGGAAAAGGGCGTTATCTCCCCGTTCCAGGCGCTTTGTACCGCGCTTGCCGCTACGGTCGGCACGGGTAACATCGCGGGCGTTGCCGCAGCGATCGCACTCGGCGGCGCAGGCGCCGTGTTCTGGATGTGGGTCGCCGCCTTCTTCGGCATGATGACCAACTACGCGGAAAACGTGCTCGGCATCTACTTCCGCCGCAAGAACAGCGAGGGCGAATGGTCGGGCGGTGCTATGTACTACCTGCGCGACGGTCTCGGCGGCTACAAGTACGAGGATGCACACGCAAAGGCAAGCTTCAAGAACCTCGGCAAGATCCTCGCCGTACTCTTCTGTATCTTCACCATGCTCGCATCCTTCGGCATCGGCTCGATGGGTCAGGTCAACAAGATCGTTGCCAACGTTGCTTCTGCCTTTGACGTAAGCGCACTTTCCTCTATCACCGTCTTCGGCGATGTTTCGCTGTACAATGTTCTTCTCGGCGTACTGGTCATGATTCTCACCGCCGTCATCACGCTCGGCGGCGTTAAGAGAATTGCAACCGTTGCAGAAAAGATCGTGCCCTTTATGGTCGCACTCTTCGTGCTCGGCAGCCTTGTCATCATCGGTATCAACTACAATGCCATCCTCCCCGCGTTCAAGGCGATCTTCGTGGGAGCATTCTCTCCCGAGGCATTCGTCGGCGGCGGTATCGGCGGCGTGATCGTGGCAATGACCAACGGCTTCAAGCGTGGCGTGTTCTCGAATGAGGCAGGTCTCGGCTCCTCGGTCATGGTACACTCCAACTCCAGCGTGCGCGAGCCCGTTAAGCAGGGTATGTGGGGCATCTTCGAGGTCTTTGCAGATACCATGATCGTCTGCACCATGACCGCACTCGTCGTCCTCACCTCCGGCGGTCTGAACGGCGGCGTATTCAATGCACAGACCGGCATAATCGCCGACGGATATACCGACGCTACTCTGGTTGGCGGCGCATTTAACGAAGTGTTCTCCTGGGGCGGCATCGGCGAAAAGTTCGTTGCCATCGCGATGTTCCTGTTTGCATTCACCACGGTACTTGGCTGGTCGCACTACGGCTCCAAGGCATGGGAATACCTCTTTGGCACAAAGACCACGTTTATCTTCCGCATCATCCACGTCATTACGGTCATCTTCGGCGCAGTGCTCACCTCCTCGCTCGCGTGGGATATTTCGGACACCTTCAACGGTCTGATGATGATCCCCAACCTGATCGGCGTGCTCTTTATGATCCCGCTGGTCGTCAAGATCACAAAGAACTACGTGGACCGCAAGGTGAAAAAGATGGACGTAAAGCCCATCCTCTCCTACGATCCCGCAACCCAGGCAGAGGGCGAACAGCACCTCGACGATTAAAAGAAAAAGAAAAAAGCCGTCCGAATGGACGGCTTTTTTGCGAAGAGATAAGCGATAAATTGGAATTTGAAGGGAAGTTAGTTTGGCTTTGATCCCCTCATCCGACGGCTTCGCCGCCACCGTCTCGTTGCGACTCGGTCACGCCGCGGCTCTGACAGTCCACCGGACTGTCATTCACTACCGCGTCGCCGCTTCGCTACCCCGAGGGGGAAGGTA
>JAZQHV010000043.1:0-3870 GCA_045540755.1 Eubacteriales bacterium | reverse complement strand
GACCAATCCTTCCGTCGCCTGTCGGCGCCACCTCCCTTTACACAAGGGAGGCTAAAATACGATCAAACCAAGGCTCCCTTGTGTAAAGGGAGCTGTCAGCGTTAGCTGACTGAGGGATTGGTACTTTTCAAACTATAATTTGTCGTTTGCTTCTATTGATTTTTTTCTTTGGATTTGTTATAATAACTCTATTAAACTTCTATGCGAGGTCACAACCGTGAGCGAAAAGCAAAAGCATATCCGAAATTTTTCGATTATTGCCCATATTGACCACGGCAAGTCTACGCTTGCCGACCGAATTCTGGAATATACCCGTACTGTCGCCACCCGTGAGATGGAGGAGCAGTTGCTGGACAACATGGACCTGGAGCGCGAGCGCGGCATTACCATCAAGGCGCGCGCTGTGCGCCTGGATTACACGGCGCCCGATGGGGAGGAGTACGTGCTCAATCTCATCGACACCCCCGGTCACGTGGACTTCAACTACGAGGTCTCACGCAGTCTGAACGCTTGCGACGGAGCGTTGCTCGTTGTCGATGCTACGCAGGGCATCGAGGCGCAGACGCTTGCCAATGCCTACCTTGCGGTAGACGCAAACCTCGAGATCGTGCCCGTCATCAACAAGATCGACCTGCCGAGCGCAGACGTGGACCGTGTGCGCAGCGAGATCGAGGACGTCATCGGTATTCTTGCCGAGGATTGCCCCGCCGTTTCTGCAAAGACGGGACTCAACATCGGTGACGTGCTCGACAAGATCATCAGCGACATTCCCGCACCCGTGGGTGACCCGAATGCGCCCCTCAAATGTCTGATCTTCGACTCCTACTACGACAGTTATCTCGGTGTTGTCGTTTACGTCCGCGTGATGGACGGCACGCTCCGTGCAGGTGAGCGCATCAAGCTCATGAGCAATGGTGCGGAATTCGACGTGGTCGAGGTTGGCTCAATGGAGCCGTTCGGCCTCAAAAAGCGTGATTCGCTTTCCGCAGGTGAGGTTGGTTACATTACGGCAAGCATCAAGTACGTTGGCGACACCCGCGTTGGCGACACCGTTACCCATGCCGAAAACGGCGCGACAGAGGCGTTGCCCGGCTTTAAGGCGGTACAGCCGATGGTCTTTGCGGGTATTTATCCTGCCGACGGTGCACGCTACGGCGACTTGCGTGATGCACTCGAAAAACTGCAACTCAACGATGCGGCGCTCGTATTTGAGCCGGAGACCTCGGTTGCGCTCGGCTTTGGCTTCCGTTGCGGCTTCCTTGGACTTCTCCATATGGAGATCATCGAAGAGCGATTGGAGCGTGAGTTCAATCTGGATCTGATCACCACCGCCCCCGGCGTTATCTACAAACTCACCATGCGCGGTGGCGAGGTGCGCATGATCGAAAACCCTGCAAGCTACCCCTCTCCCGATGAGATCGACGTGGCGGCAGAGCCGGTCGTCCGTGCGACCATCATCACCCCCACCGATTACGTCGGCGGCATCATGGAGCTGTGCCAGGACAAGCGTGGCAACTTCATTGATATGAAGTATATCGACACCACTCGCGCCGAGTTGCACTATATTTTGCCGCTTAATGAGATCATCTACGATTTCTTTGACGCACTCAAGAGCCGCAGCCGCGGTTATGCATCGCTCGACTATGAGTTTGCAGAGTATGTGCCCTCCAAACTTGTGCGTCTGGACTTCCTGCTCAACGGCGAGCAGGTGGACGCACTCTCCTTCATCGTACATGAGGAAAAGGCATATGCCCGTGCGCGCCGCATTGCCGAAAAGTTGAAGGACAATATCCCGCGTCAGCTCTTTGAGGTACCGATCCAAGCGGCGATCGGCAACAAGATCATCGCCCGCGAAACGGTCAAGGCGATGCGCAAGGACGTGCTTGCCAAGTGCTACGGCGGCGATATTACTCGTAAGAAGAAGCTGTTGGAAAAGCAGAAGGAAGGTAAAAAGAAGATGCGCAAGCTCGGCTCGGTCGAGGTCTCGCCCGAGGCGTTTATGGCGGTGCTTCGTTTGGACAACGAACAATAATAAAAAAAGGCGGCTTGTCCGCCTTTTTTGCGAGGGGCTTATGGAAAAAGAAAAACTGGGGATATACATACACATCCCGTTTTGCAAAAGTAAGTGCGGCTATTGCGATTTTTGCTCACATCCGCCGCTGGACGGCGAGGTGGACCGCTATCTGAATGCGCTGATGCTACATATGCAGGATCTTTCGGGGGCGGCAAGCGGCTATTCGATCGACACCGTTTTTATCGGCGGCGGCACGCCAACGCTGCTTTCCAAAAAGCAGATGAAAGAGCTTGTCGGCTGTGTGCGTGAAAACTTCAAGCTTGAAAAAGATGCGGAATTTACCGTGGAGGCAAACCCGGGGACGGTGGACAAGGCATATCTGCGCGCGCTGGTTTCGATGGGAGTGAACCGCATTTCTTTTGGACTCCAGAGTGCGAATGATCGCGAGCTTCGTGCCCTCGGGCGCATCCATACGCGCGATGAGTTCGCCGAGAGCTATGCGGCGGCGCGTGCCGCAGGATTTCGCAATATCAACGTTGATCTGATGTACGGCATTCCGCACCAGACGGCAGAGAGTTTTGCCGAAACGCTTGCCTTTGTCAAGGCGCTTATGCCGGAGCATATCTCGGTGTACGGCTTGAAGATCGAAGAGGGAACACCTTTTTACGAAAAGCGGGACAGCCTGCCGCTACCTGATGAGGAGGCAGAATACAAGATGTACCGCAATGCAGACGCGGAACTGTCCGCGGCGGGCTACAAGCATTACGAGATCAGCAACTATGCGCGTCCCGGCTTTGAGTCACGCCACAACAAGCGCTATTGGCTGGACGAAAAATACCTTGGCTTTGGTGTGGCGGCGCACTCTTATTTTGGTAATCAGCGGTATGCCTACACCGAGGACATGGAAAAGTATATACTGGAGATGGAGCATCCGCACGATATGGCGTCGATCCTCTCCGAATGCTCCGATATCGACGTGTTTACAAGCGAGACCGAGTACGTGATGCTCCGTATGCGTCTCTTTGACGGCGTGGACCTTGCCGCCTATCGGGAGACCTTCGGCGCATCCTTTGCGGCAAAGTACGGCGAGAAGCTGAAACGCTACGTGGATGGTGGCTTTGTTACGCTGGATGCGCGGCATTGCGCGTTTACGGTGCGCGGCATGTACGTCAGCAATTATATTTTGTCGGATATATTGGATTTTTGACATACGATTTTTGCGTATGTGCTTGACAAAGTGTCTGCGGAATTGATACAATAATAACAAGAAAACTTGCGAAAGGAATGATACCCATGGCAGAGATTTTTGAGGGCGATATCTACACCCTGACCGATGAGACCGGTAAAGAAAGTGAATTTGAGCTGATCGGCTCCTGTGAATTTGAGGGCAAGACCTATCTTGCACTGATCCCCGTAGAGGAGGGTATGGATGAGTACGTCATCTTGCGTCTTGAGGTGGATGAGCAGGGCGAGGAGATGCTCGTAACCATTGATGATGACGACGAGTTTGATCGCGTTGCCGATTACTTTGAGGATGAGCTTTTCGACACCGTCGACTATGACGAGGGAGTAGAGGAGCCCAAGCAGTAAATTTTTACTGCGTATGATTTCGGAGGCGTGGCATATGCTATATGCAGTCCTTCAAAAGCAAAAAATCGTTTGATTTTTTTCCTGCTTAGTTCGTGATACACCTACTATTGGAACCTACACGTAATTAAAGGAATCCTTATATCTCTCGTGGGATGCAGGCCTCCCGCGCGGCTTTGACCGTGGCGGACGTTGGAAGCGCAAAGCAGAGATGCGGATACCGCCTTGCTGGAGCAGGGTTTTCTATTGGGGTGTACACGGCTCGGTGG
>JAZQHV010000042.1:0-42699 GCA_045540755.1 Eubacteriales bacterium | reverse complement strand
GGCTCCTCCCGCACAGGATGGCGAGGAGATCAGCCTGATGTATCTGCTCCAGCATTATAATAAGGAAAACGCCGCCGCCTACAAAGCACAGAAGGCCGCCAAGAAGGGGGCGCAGGCACCTGCAACTCCCGCGACTCCCGTGGCACCTACGGCACCTGCGGCTCCCGCCGCGGCACCCAAATACGCAACCAGCGGCGTGTTCGATTTTGACGTTCCCGGCGTAGAAAAGCCGATCGCTCCTGCGGCTCCCGCCGCTCCCGTACAGACGAGTGCGGGTAAATTCAACGTAGTCGGCGTATTCGATACCCCCGCGGCTCCTGCGAAGGGACAGTACAAAACGGCAGGTGTATTTGACACGCCCACTGCCCCTAAGGCGGCTCCCAAAGCTCCCGAAATGCCTGTTCCGCCGGCACCGTCTGCGGCTCCCGCACCCGCTCCCATGCCCACCGGTGGCTTGGATTTCGGCGGTACGGTCATGGTCTCCGCGCCGAACATGGACGGCACGGTCGTTCTGGACCGTCCCGCGGCATCCGCATCCCCCTACCTCGTGCGCGTCCGCACGCAACAGCGTGTACGTATCGACCGTCCGCTCATCCGCATCGGCCGTGAAAAGAGCTACGCAGACTACTGCATCCCCGAAAACCCCGCAATCAGCCACAGCCATGCCAATATCATCAGCCGCGACGGTAAGTGTTACGTCATGGACACCAATTCCCGCAACCACACCTACGTCAACGGGGTCATGTTGCAGAGCCATACCGAGACAGAACTGCACGACGGCGACAAGGTCCGTTTTGCCAACGAGGACTTCGAGTTCAAGGTATTTTAAGGAGGCAGTTCTTTGGAATTTTTGATTGCGGCAACCACCGACATCGGGATTGCCAAAAACGTGAATCAGGATGCGCTGACCGTAAAAACGATCTCCGCGCCCACGGGGAAAATGGCGTTCGCCCTGCTGTGTGACGGCATGGGCGGACTCTCCGCAGGCGAGGTAGCATCGGCATCGGTCATCCGCGCCTTTGACCTTTGGGTCAAAAACGAGCTACCCGCACTTTGCACGGGTCCGCTCGACGCAAATGCCCTGTTTTTGCAATGGACACGCCTCGTACAGGAGCAAAACGAAACCATTCGCGCCTACGGGGAAGCCCACGGCTTTCAACTCGGTACCACTGCAGTTGCTCTGCTCCTCACCGAGCAGCATTACTACCTGCTCAACGTCGGTGACTCGCGTATCTACGAGCTTTCGGACACGCTCTCACTGCTGACACATGACCAGACGCTCGTTGCCCGCGAGGTCGCCGCAGGCCGACTCGCTCCCGAGGCGGCAGAGAGCGATCCCCGCCGCAACGTTCTGCTCCAGTGCATCGGTGCCTCCGAGGAGGTCCATCCCGAGATCGCCGCAGGCGACGTCAAGAGCGGTGCTACTTATCTGCTCTGCTCGGACGGCTTCCGACACGAGATCAATGAGACGGAACTGCTTGGAGCACTTTCCCCCGCCGTCGCACCCGATGAAGCCACCATGCACGCCGGTGCCGTCACCCTTACCGAGCTTGTCAAGAGCCGCGGTGAGAACGACAACATTTCGGTCGCCATGGTACAGGCAAGATAGGAGGGCGTATATGGAATTTATCAAGGAATACTGGTACATTTTTGCGATCGCCGCGCTCGTTCTCACAGCGGGCATCGTCATTGCGGCCGCTCTTTCCCTACGCCGCACGGGCAAGCCGAAGGAGACCGCCGCACAGCCCTCGCCCATCGCACAGGCACACACGCTCTTGACCGAAGATACTTTGGAGATCCCGCGCAGCGGAGCTTCCGACTTTTCGATCGACCGCGAAATTACCTTTATCCAATCGGATCAAGTGATATAGGAGATGTATATGGAAAACAGCTATCAGATCGGCTCAACCGTATTCGGTAACTGGGTCATTGAGCGCGAGATCGGCGCAGGCAGTTTCGGCAAGGTGTACGCCATCGGCCGCAACGACTTCGGCGAGCATTACACCGCCGCGCTGAAGATCATCACCGTGCCGCAAAACAGTCAGGATGCCCGCGCCATCACCGAAGACGGTATGACTGTAGAGCAGACCGAGCAGTATTTTTACAGCATCGTGCAGGATATCGTAAAGGAATTTGCGATCATGTCGAAGCTCAAGGGTACTACCAACATCGTCAGCTATGAGGACCATCAGGTCATCAAGCATACCGAGGGCATCGGTTGGGATATTCTCATCCGTATGGAGCTACTCACGCCCCTCGGCAAACAGATGAAGGAAACGCCCCTTACCTACCGTGCCGTCGGCGAGATCGGCATCGACATCTGCCGCGCGCTCGAGCTTTGCGAAAAGCAAAAGATCGTACACCGCGACATCAAGCCCGACAACATCTTTGTCTCCGCAAACGGCGACTATAAACTCGGCGACTTTGGCGTTGCCCGCACCATGGAGCGCGTAGGCAACGGCTCTATCAAGGGCACCTACAACTACATGGCACCCGAGGTGTACCGCGGCGGTAACTACGATTTTCGCGTAGACCTCTATTCGTTGGGCATGGTGCTTTATAAGTATCTCAATAACAACCGTCTCCCCTTCCTCGCGGAGAAGGAGATGATCTTCCACGCCGACATTGAGGATGCGTTTGCCCGCCGTGTCAACGGCGAGCCTCTGCCCGCTCCCGTGGATGCACCTGCAGAAGTCGCCGCCGTAGTGCTAAAGGCGTGTGCCCACCAGCCCGCAGAGCGTTTTGCCAACGCTACCGAAATGCGCGAGGCTTTGGAGCGCGTTCTGCCGATGCTTGCCGCTGTGCCGATTCCCTCTCTCGTGACCGGCGCAAAGCCCGCAGGTCCGCAGGGCGGCACCGTTGTCCTCCCTCCCAATGCACACAACCGTACGCAGACGATGAACGGTACGGTCGTACTGAACGATCCTGCTATGAACGGCACCGTCGTTTTGGACAATGCCATGGGCGGCACCGTAGTGCTGAACGATCCCGCACCGCAACCCACTCCCGCACCGCAGCCCACTCCCGCGCCGCAACCCACTCCCGCGGCAAATCCCTATAACGTTGTCGGCGTATTCGATACCCCTGCGGCACAGCCGGCGGCTCCGAAGGCTCCCAAAGCAAAGAAAAAGGGATCGGCGCTCCCCATCATTCTGCTCATCGCCGTCCTCGCGATCGGCGCAGTCCTCTTCCTTTTGCCCCGCGGCGAAAAGAATCCGCCCGCCTTTACGGGAGATGATTTTCCGGTGACCACCATTACACCGGCAGAAACGGTACACGCACCCGAGGAAACGGCCGCGGTCACGACTATCGTTACCACAGCCCCCGTCGAGACCACCGCCGAAACCCTCCCCACGCAGAAGCAGTTTGAGGACGGTTCGATCGAGACCTACGTCTATGACGCAAACGGCGTGATGGTCGAAAAGACTGTATTTGATGCCTCAGCAGTAAAAACTGCGCGCCATGCATACACCTACGCAGATGGAGTACTCGTGCGTGAAAAGATCTACAACGCCGCAGACAAGCTGGTCAGCGACAGCGAATATGCCGCAGACGGCACTACCACCGTCACCTCGCGCAGTTATGACGAAAACGGTGTCATGACGGGCGGTGACCGCAGCGTATACAACGCCGAGCGGGTGCTCCTCGCCGAACATACTCTCAACGCCTACGATGCCGTGATCGCATCCTCGGTCTACAATCCGGACGGAACGCTTTCCTACAAGCGTACCTATCACTTTACCGCGGCAGGCTATCCCGACGGTTACACCGATACGAACGCCGCAGGCAAAGCGGTCCGCTACAACGAGGACGGCACCGTTCGCGTAACGACCGCCAAGACCACCAAAGCAACCACAAAGGCGACCACAAAGGCAACCACGGCAAAGCCTGCACAGCCTACCACGCTTACCGAAGAATCCCGCGTGGGCAGTGACCGCGTTGTCAAGTACTATGAGATGCGGAACGGTGTCAAGACCCACACCTATACGATCACCTATCGCTCGTTCAACGGCAAGGAAGTCGAACTGACCAAGATCGATGAGATCCAGGGCTATGGCAGACAGAACGAGTACAATAACCAGGGACAGCTTCTTTCCTACCTGACCTACAACGTCAAGTACGGTAAGCGCACGTTGGAGATCTACCGCAATGCGGACGGCTCCGTCATCAAGAGCAAGACCTACGAGTATGATGATAAGGGCAGAAAGATCCGCGAAAACGAGTTGGATCCCTCCGATACCCTCGTACAGTATACGACTTACGAGTATATCGAGAAAAAGGACGGTACCTATAAGACCAAGGTCGTTGTACACGACGCCAAGGGCAAAGTAATCAGCACGGTTGTAAGATAACCGTACCCAGACAAACAAGTATTGAAAGAGACCCCCTGCTGTAGAACAAAACTACAGCAGGGGGTTTTGTCATGGCAAGAAAATATAATTATGCAAAAAGAACGACCTTGCTCCGCTTGAAGTGCAGAGCAAGGCCGCGTAATTCAATGGTATTTTGCGGACAGGATGCTTCTTCCTGCCCATTTATCTGAACAACCTTGTTTTAATTAATATGCAGGAATGGTGAATGTAGTTTCAATTACACCCGAATCGCCGGCATTTTCGTGCGCCCACCAATGCGATTTATACGTCACCGTGGTTTGTATAGCCGTTACCGGAACAGTTACCCACGAACTTGAAGCAGTCTGGGAACGGTCATAACTTACATTACTGTTCCAAGTCCACGACTCGTTGATTCTTATTGCGGGTGTCCATGTATTTCCACCGAAGCAAGCGTTATATTCCTGGTAATAACCATATCTATAGCTTGCACGCAATGTATTCGTCCAGTCTACGCAAACCTCAATGGATGTGGCTGTTCTGTTTCTGGTATTTACATAAACATCATACGTTATGTAATCATATCCATAATAGGTATCCCAGGCGCCGTATGCAATGTGCTGACGGTTGGATACGCTACTCGGCGTATATACAAACGTTATGGTCTTGCCATTTACAGAATCCCACTTAACACTCTGCGAACCGGGCGTAAAATATCCGTTGAAAGACGGCGGATATATCGTGTTGGTAGTTCCGTATGCGTATGTTGCCGTAGTGCTGCCAAGGAATGTTCCGTTAGAGGACCTATACACTATGTCATACGTGTAATTACGTGCACGTGCATATGAATAGATATGTGCCGAGTGCAGATTACCTGTTACAGTAATATTCACAGCACCGGTAGATGTCAATTCATAGCCTTCAGAAGCCGTATAGTATACACGCAATACATCACCATAATATATCGGAAAACCGTAGCTTACCATACCTAGCCACTCGCCCTTATAGGGAGATGCCACACGCTCAACTTCAATACAAGTATTTGTATCCGAATACCACTCTAATTTATACGTATTCGGAGTCCACTGCGCATAGAGCGTATGATCAGCCGCAGTAGAAACGGTTGTCGAATCATAGACGACTGTTCCACCGCTTGCCGCAGTATACCAGCCGTTAAAACCAAAACCCGTGCGAGAAGGCGTAGGCAAAGTACCATACGTGCCCGTATATGTCACCGTAGCCGAAGCGGTAGAAGTGTTGCCGCCATTTGCATCAAATGTGACTGTATAATTATTTGCCGACCACTGTGCATAAACGGTCATTTCCACTGCTTCACCATGCACCGTTTCCTCTGTGATGGGGTTGCCGCCTTCGGCGGCATCATACCAACCGACAAACGTATAGTAGTCTCTCGTCGGTGTCGGCAGTGTGCCAAACGGGATGCCGCAAAGCATCGTAATGGAGGTCGGCTCCACAGTTCCCTCTCCTGCCTGCAGATGCAGCGTGAAGGAATGTGCCGTCCAATGTGCATACAGCGTTTGATCCGCCGTCAAAGATACGAGGTCCTTGGCAACAACCTCCGTGCCCGAGCTCGACGACGTAAACCAACCGTCAAAGAGATAACCGGCACGTGTCGGCACAGGTAAAGTACCGTACGCAGTATCGTAGGTCACCGTTCTTTCCGTCTCCGTATTTTCGCCACCACAAGCATCGAACGTTACCGTATAGGTCTTCGCCGTCCAATGTGCGTACAGCGTATGATCCTCGGCGACGGAAACGACTGTCGCCGTTGTTATCCTTTCGCCGCCTTCCCTCGCGGTATACCAGCCGTCAAAGATGTAACCGGTACGCGTGGGTTTGCGCGTAATCGAGTACGGCGCGCCAAAAGTCACCTGCACGGTTCTGTTGGAGATCGCACCGCGATTCGGATTCAGCGTTACCGTATAGGTATTCGGTATCCACGCGGCATAAAGTGTAATGTCCTCTGCAGGCATATGTGCATCCGCACCGCCGTCCCAGAACAACTCGGACAGATCGGTATCCGCATACCAGCCGCCAAAGGTATATCCCGTGCGCGAAACCGTAAGATCGGCACACAAACGGCTATCCTCTGCCAGTGTCTGCGAAGTGACCGCCTTGCCGTTTGCCATGACAACACCGCCGTTTGCAGCATACGTAACCGTATGTACGCGCGGAACGACCGTAAAAGTATACGTCACGGTATAAACTGCCACAGAAGAACCGCTATTTCCGGTGACGTACGCAGTGACCGTATTCACAGAACCGATCAATGCCGTTTCAGCCACGCTGTACATATCGCCGTTGCGTATAAAATTCCGCTCCGCCTCCATGGTATTGCCATCGGCATCCGTTGCACTGCAGCGGTAGCCGATCTCACCGTAGACGGGCAGGACGGCTTTGGAAAAACCGTCGGTCTCTACCGCACGTACTTCTATCGCATATCGGAAAGTGTCTGCGCGGCACAGCTTGGCATTTGCTTCTGGATACACAAGCGCAACGTGTTCACTGCCGAGGCGCAAGACCGACGTATCCACCGTAAAAGTTCTACTTGCTTCGGGATATCCGTCTGCGATCTGCACCGATGCAGTCAGCGTGAGGACTTCATCCGCAATGTCGGTATAATCGATCACTGCGATGCGATTGTCCACGATCGCATAGTTTTTGATATTGCTGAGTGTCCATGTAATTGGCGTTCCATCGATCTTGGCAGGCAAAACGGGATTGTTGTCACTGATTACGCCATCGGCGGCAACCGTGATCGCACAGGAAAAGTCGGGTAACTTTTCCAAAAGTTCTGCCGATGCCGTTGCCGTATGCACGCGTTTTGCAAGCGGGCGCATCGTAGTAACAGAATCCCAGAGCATAATACCGATATTATCAAAATCACAGGACTCCATCACCGTCGGTACGGTCGAGCCGTTCACCACGGTCATAGCCACATCCTGCATAAAACCGTTCTTGTACAGCGCGATTACAAGTACCGCATCCTGAAAACAGTTTTTGACCTTAGTGGTAAAATGCAACTCGCCGTTCTCTACCGTGTAAGTGGTCGATGTCTCGCAGACCAACTCCTCAACAAGCGCAACATAGGCATTTACAATGTCCCATTCAATTGCGGCTCCGTCTGCATCCTCCATACGGCAATTTTCAATAGCAAATGCCGCATCGCCTTCCGCGCCATCCAATGCCCGAAAAGTCACATTCAACACATCGCCACCGGCGTTCATCTCCGTAATACCGGCAAAGGTCAACCGCACCGCATTTTCTTTGTATGCAGGATTGACAAAAACGGTTGTTCCCGCGAGCGCGCTGCCCACATCGGCTGAAACGACCGAGAATTTTGTATTGTCATAGGTCAGTGCAAATTTACCGCCGCAAGCATGCGAATCTGCAGTCATTCTGACAGCAACGTCAAAGGTTTTGCCAACCTGCACTTCCTCATTCACATCAATAGAAAGAGTCGGCATAACCTTGCCGCGTACAACCGTATCTCCGCTCATGGATAAAGCGGTGATCACGCTGGTCGAGGCATCGGTCACTTTCAGGTCGGATACATAAATTGCAGTGCGTGTATCCGCATAGATCGTCTTTGCCAAAAAGCTGGCTTTGAACAGGTTTCCGCCTGCGGTAATGCCCTGTACGCCCGCCCAGGAAATCTTGCCGGTGGTATTGTTGGCAAACGCAGTAGCATTACTAAGCAACGAATCCTTTGTGATCGAAAGCAGTTCCAGAACGGAACTGTCATAGTTCAATTTCATTTTACCGCCGCCGATTCCCGAGCCCTCGGTGACTGTAATATACACGTCAAAGGTCTCGCCAACGGTGACGGATTCGGGGCAGGACACCCCGATAACAGGTGCATCGGCCGAGGCGGCAGTAATAACCGCAATGCAGCAAAGAAGCAGTAGAACTGCGATGCAACTGAATATTCTTTTCATGTTTCTTCCTTTCTGCAGGTTGCGCGTTGGGCATGGAAACATACCCAACGCTTCTCCGTTACTGGCCAATCTTATCAATCAGACCTACATCGTATTTCAGGATCAGGATCGCATCCGAGAAATCTGCTTCCCCGTCACCGTTTACGTCGCTGCATGCAATCTGCGATGCAGTCAGCGTAGAAAGACCGACGTCATGCTTGAGAATCAGGAGTGCATCCGAGAAGTCCACGTCGCCATCCCCATTGGTATCACCCGTAGCGAGGACGTCTTGCTTTTTGCTCAACGTTCCGTGCTCGGTAGCAACAGCGGGATAGTCGTCATCCTCTTCCATGTCCGCATCCACATAAATGGTAACAGTGCTCTCTCCTGCATTTGCTCCCGCAAGGAAAGTCAGTATCGCAAGCGTACCGTCTTCCGTTGCTGCAGTTTCAGCATTCCAGGAGAACTTGCAGCTTCCGTCCTCGCGGATATCCGCAGAAAATGCCGCATCCGCAAACACGCTTCCGTTTTCTGCACTGATCAACTTGAGATTGTTATTATCATAACCGAATACAAGTGCAAGCTCGGTCATACCGGGATTGTTGGTAATGGTTACGGGAACTTCAACCGTTTCACCGGGAATGACAGATGCATTCTGCATCTGAATCACAGGAACAGACGGATCGCGGGCATAGATATCTCCCGTTTCACCTGTGTACTCTACATCACTGCAGCCAAACTCAAACACCGAAATCGGGCTGATCTCACCGTTCGCGTTTGCGGTAAACGCATAGATAATACTGCCCTCGGTTACCTGGATCGCCTCGGTATACTCGAAAATCCCCGCCTGAGGATTATATCCTTCTTCCAGGCCTTCTTCCTCTTCCAAGGCGATATCAAGCAACGAAACAGTTCCCTCAGACTCGCCCTCTTCCTTTTGATTCTTCTTCAATTCCACTACCTGCTTTGCCATATCCGCAGTGATGTTCTGGTAGTAGGAATAGTAAATCGTTCCTTCTTCTTCGGCGGAAGAAAGATTTGCATAGAACGTGCCGCCAACATCTTCGGTAGATGCATCAATCATAGGCGCTGCAACATCCGAAGTATCGGGAACAAAGGGATATATGATCATATCATATGTTACGTTCCACCATGCATCACTCGTTATATCCCATGCATATACAACACCGTCTTTTTCTACAAGCGCAGGCGGAACGGCAGACTGTCCGTATTCCACAGTCTGATCGTCTATCACATTGTCATCAAAGTCACAGAAAACAACTCTGTACTGATTGGTTTCCCATACAGCAGTGATGATCTTGCTTCCAGTAACGACGTCACCGGCTGCCACCGGCTTATCACCTTCCGCCCAACCAACAAAGGTCTTGCCGGGAACAGCAGCTACCGTAGGCAGTTCGCAATAGTCGCCATACTCCATTTCTACGAGCTCAACAGTTTCGTTTTCATGGTCTACAAAAACAACGCTGTAAATGTTCTTCTTGAAAACAGGAGAAACCGTCATATTCTCGTCAATGTTGATCAACGTCTTGTCCCACTTGACAAAGGTGTGTCCCTCTTTTTGCGGAACAGGAATTGCATTTACGTCTACAGCACCGCCAATCTCTACACTTACGATAACTTCCTTGCCATCCGCATCGGTGAGAACCGTGCCATCCGCATTCTGGAAAGTTACAGTGCGCGTAGGAACGGGCGCCTTGATAACGTCAACATTCACCAGTTTGTCGCATCCCTCAATAGACAAGGTTACGATGTAGTCGCCTGTGTCTACGTAGTCGATCTCATGTTTGGGATTGACCACGAAGGAATAAGAATTGTCGGTACCAAGAGTAATCTGATCCACGTACTCAAGCTGTTCCTGCGTCGGGTCTGTGTTGGTCTTTTTATAGACAAGCACGGTTGCCAGCTTGCCGCTATAGTCTTCTTCCAATCCCGGAACATTGCCGGCGATAGGATAGGTTTTCTTTGTCGGCTCTTCTAGGCTGGTATCCTTGGAAGGATCATAGCCGTCGTACATGCTAAATTCATCTCTGTAGCGATATACGTTGATGGAGTGAACCTCGTCGCCGCCCTTATTTTCGGTGCTCCATGCAGACCAATCGCTCCACCGCCAGTATTTGTAGGTGTAGATGGGGTCACGATAATACCATCGGGTCTCGTAGTTATCCGAAACCCAGACTTGTGCGGGATAGTCGCCATGTTCTCGCCAGTTTACAGAATAAACTGTATGATATCCGCCCTCAATACCGCAATCGCACCACTTATAATAAGAAACGTTATCTCCGGGCTTCAACTGCAACGGCTGGTCATATTCAAACTCATAATAATACGGGTAATCACCGTAACGGGAAGAACCCCAATAGCCACAAAGCGAAGTGGAATATCTGTAGTAGCGGTATACCGTCTTATAGTTCGAGGACTTGACGTACTTTTCACTCCGTACACTTCTCTCACCGTTCTCCGGATTATAGTATACGGGACCGTACTCTCCGCTCCAGTTGCTAACGTATTTGCCGTTGGATTCCCATCCGGAAAGCGAACTTGCCGAAGACTCGGTGTATTCTTTGTTGCGATAACGGTACCAAACGTCCTCTTCTATCTCTCTGTTCAACGCATCAACGCCATCTTTTTCGCCGGGCTCGGTGTCGGGAACAGTTTCGCTCCATTCCGACCACTTATCCCAATATGTTTCTGCGTTCGGGAGTTCGATATCGGTGGTGTATTTCATTTCGGAAACGGCACCGCCGGTCATATCGTTTTTCACCTGCACCAGCACCGCAGAGATCTTGGAAACTTTCTCCGGGTAGTCGAGCGTTACGGTATCGGTATAATAATAGCCGACTTTCTGCTCGCGCAGATCAACGTCCTTGGTCTGGGTATAAACAGCCTTACCGTCTGCAGTGTACAAAGTAACGATAACTCTTGCAAAGGTTTCCAGAATGTTGTTGTTGGTATACTTCAGATTGACTTCGTAGGATCTGCAAGTATTGGCGCGCTTTGCACTTACGATCTCAAGCACAACGGGCAGATCCTTATTTTCCCAGGTGAATACCGTATTCAGCTTGATGTTGCCGTCCACAAAATCCGGGGTGAAACAATTGCTGATCTTGGCATCCACGTTCCATCCCGCCAAAATATATCCGATAGGCAATTCTACATCTGTCGGATAGGTTACGCCATATGAGTAGAACAGTTTTTCTGTGCCGCCAAGCTGCTGTTTTTTCGCTGTATCATAAAACTGTACAGAATAGCTTTCGACACTGTAATAAGCATGCGCTTCCGTATCCGTGGTGATTGCCTGGTATGCTTCTCCGCTGAAATACTGTCTGCTGAAGCCATCCTTATCCTCCCAAGAAGGAATGCTTGCCTTTTTGCCGTATGCAACTCTCTGTACCGAGAGGACGTTACCTTCAATCTTTCTGTCATCGTTAAAATGTGCAGTAACGTTCTCCTGAATCTGTGCAACCACAGCATCGGTGACACCGTCTTCGCGCAAAATTCTATCCACAAATTTTACCGTCAACGGGTGCATTGCCATTACGGTCAATGTATTGCTTTGTGCACTGTCGCCAAGCGAGTTGTGCGCAACAACATACACAGTATAAGTGTAGTTTTCGATATCACTATACTTGTCCAATACAAAAGTTGCATTGGTATCCGCGGTATCCACCGTGCGGACTACGGTACCGTCACACAGGAGATATGCAGTATAGCTTGTCGCTCTCGAAACACCGTTCCAGGAGGCAAACACACTTTCGCCTTGTGCGATCTTATTTGCATTGCTCATGGTTACCGTAGGTGCATCGGGCACCGATACAACCGCATTATAGCTCGAAACCGCACTGGTTGCATGGCCGTACTGCATAGCGATTGCCCGAATAGTTGTGGATTTTTCCAAAAGAATGGGACCGGAATACTTTTTACTACCACTCGTCGGAGTCGAGCCATCCAGCGTATAGTAGATATCACCGTTGCCAATCAACTCCACATATACACAGGATGCAACATACTGCGGATCGGTAATCGTAGGCTGTGGAACAGTGGCTACAGAAACAGTGGTAGAGGCCTTGAGGCTGTCGATCTTGCCGCTTCCGGTCGTCCATGCAGAAATCGAATAACTACCACCCGTGGTAATATCAAATGCAACAGAGTTATAGCCCGTCTTTTCTCCCCACGGAGTCGATACGTGAATCAGTTCATTGCTCTTCGAGCAAGTAACCGTAACGCGCTGACCGTTTACAATGTTGGAGACCGCAAAGGAGGGAGGCGTACAGTTTTCTTTGTTGGGAACAGCTTTTGCCACTGCAAAGTTCGGCGATTTCCACGTTTCGATGTTTCCCTTGCTTGCATCGTTATCCGTCACGTCCCAAACGGTATACTTTAAATAATACGTTCCGTTTTTAAGAGAAGAAAAGCGGAGGTTTTGGTTAATCGCACTCGACTGAATGCTGATCGAGCTGGTCTCCTTGGGATAGACCGTCTCCGGGCCAAGCACCGTTTTGCCCGAATTGGCATCCACCACTTCTCCCACAACCTTATACAGCGGATATTTAGACGAGATCGTTCCCGTCAGATTAAACGACTTAGGCTGAATCGTACCGGTGGGATATGCCTTAGGCGAGATCGTAATTTCCGAAACACCATAATCAGACTGCTTGGTATAGTCACTGTCGACTTTATATGCTACAATATAGCCGTGTTTACCGTCTGCGTTTACTTCATACCATCTGCCACCGTCTGCATTGTATACAAGCGCCAGAACTTCTACAGATTTGAACTTTTTGGATACGATCAGATTGTCACTCACATCGTACGGCGACTTTCTCAAATAGAGTTTCTTATATTTTTTCGTTCCATTTTCGGTGTATGTACCAACCGTAACCTTGTCGAGATCTGTCGTTCTTGTGCTCTTCCAATCGTAAACAGATTTGCATTTAGGACAAACGCCTTCTCCGGTGTAAATCTCCTTATACGCTTTGGTTCCGGCTGTTATACAAGAAGAGCAACTTGGCGGATAGTTTGGGCTTCTAAATATTGTCATCGCATATGGATATTTAGTTTTGAATGTTTCATATTTAATATAACTGATAGTTACTCGGCTTGCCGCTTCCCAGTTGTTGTTCAAAACATAAATTCCGCTGTCATCATATCCCAAAAAGATCATCGTATGGCCGCTAGAGCCGCCAGACTTGCAAGTTTGCAACACATCCCCAGCATATGCCTTCGAAGCCAATTCACGCATTCTTTCTGTAGAATACTCGCCGCTAACAATTCGATCTACCCGAAGCATTTTGCTATGATACGTCCCCGAATAATTCCATCCGCCTGGTTCATCGCCATACAAATACTTATATGCCCAATATACGAACCCATAACAGGTATATGTTGTTTTGGGCTCTATAGTAACGCCTAATTTTTTTAATATAGGATGGTTTCTGCATACATAATATGAATTACAATTGTTGCAGGCACAGGCGAAACCACTTGCACAATTTGAACTTGAATCTCCTTGCATGGTAAAATAAGGATATTCTCCATACGGCAACAAGTTAAAAAGTTCATTTAACTTTTTAGCTATAACCGGATTAGTGGTAAAATCCTCGCCAACATATCCAGTCAGCGCGGTCAAACTTAAATCTTCTTCCGCTTCTTCCTCGACCGCTGCCGCGGCAATCGCCTGTACTGCGCCGTCTTCTACATAAAACAGCGTGGTATCGCCAGCATAAAGAGAGGTCTCCTCGCCGGTGGCAGTATCCAGCTTCATCACTTCGCCATTATAGGAGTAGTACACGTAAGCATCCTCAATGTCGAAGCAATCGATAGGCGCAAAGATCTTGGCGATCTCAGTCTCCTCGCCAACTGCATAGATATATGTATTAAAGCCATTCAGGACAGCGTAATAGACCTTGCCGTCGCGCTCGATGACAAAGGTAACGTTCTCGCAGACCGTCTCCGCTTTTGCATTGCCCACGGCATGCAAAAGTACACCGTCCTCAATGCCATACACCTCGTCGCCAACGGTGACAACGGTACCGTAGTCCTCTGCAAAAGCAGAGAAATCCATATAGTTTTCCTCTTCTGCTATAGTGGCAGTTTCCGGTTCAAGCATTTCTGCAGATTCGGGCACAACTGCTTCCTCTACCGCATCCCCGGCAAAAAGGGAAAGCGGCAGCATAGAGAAAAGCATAATTGCTGCTAAAATTGCCGAAAGGATTCTTTTCATTTTCTTCCTCCTGAAATAGTCTGTAAATATGTGATCCTGCACGTGTGTCAAACGCACAATATGTATAAAAACCTTTGCAAACCGAAGTGCCTTACAGCAATTCGCCGCAAAAGACAGAAATGGGAATACATGCGGCCATCCGCCGCGGGCTTTGTCACTATCCGTTCACGCAAAGGCGAAGAATACGAACGATATCCGTCAGGGAAACCTTGCCGTCTCCGTTAATGTCGGGAAGCATGGGGGTACTATCGTTCAAAAACGCGCGTAGCGCAAGTAGCGCATCCACAATAGTCACCGATCCGTCCTTGTTCACGTCCGCATCGGACGTATCCGAATCATTGTATTTCACGGTGACAAGCTGCGCATCGCCACCGTCCGTGCCATTCACTTTCAGGTACAGACGTGCGCCGATAATATTCTCGGTACCGAGCGCCTCTGCGATCTGTGCCTTTGTAATCGGAAAAGACAGAATTTTGTTTGCAGGCGGATCTGTCTGCAAAACGTACACGATCTTTTCCGCGGCACTCTCAGATACCTCGGTGATCTCCGCCGTGGTCAACAGCAACGTCAACTGCCCCGCAAGGGAAAGCTTGGAAAACTCCACGGTTACCGTGCCATTTTCTGCCTGCACTGTTCCGTCCGTAGCGACGTAAGGGTCAAACGAAACGTCACCGACCGCGATCTCCACCTCGGCGGCGCACACGGAAAGTGAAAGCGCCGTCAACAGCAGGACAGCCGACAAAAAAACTGCGATTCTTTTCCTGCAAATGTTGTTCATTTTTTTCTCCTTTTTAGGTAAAATTATGCATTTTGACTTTATGTTATATATTATATATAATATATAACATAAAGTCAAGGGATTCCGCTACTATACTTTGCATTTTTTTAGAATAAAAGCGCAAGGCTTTCCTTGCGCTTTTATTCACTTTTTCCGCTTGCCGCGGAAGAGCAGAGCGGCGAGGTAGCCAAAAACGAGCGCCGCAGAGCATCCTGCGGCTGCCGCCGTAAATTCTCCCTTGAAGATGCCGAGAAAGCCGTCCTCCCCGACGGCTTTCTTCACACCGTCGGCAATGGACGCGCCGAAACCCGTCAAGGGTAACGTTGCGCCACAACCCGCAAGCTCCTTGATCGGTTCATACCAGCCCACAGCGCCGAGGAACACACCTGCCGTAACGTACAAAACGAGAATACGCGCAGGCGTGAGTGCCGTCTTATCAATCAGGATCTGCGCGATCACACAAAATCCCCCGCCAATCAGAAACGCAAACAAATAGGTTGAAAGATCACTCATGCTCTGCCTCCCGGTACTCAATGTGCACGAGATGTGCGATCGCGGGGATCGAAAGCCCCTGCGTAACCGAATCCTTGCTCATCAGTGCCCCCGTCGCCATCAGAAGGACGTTTTTCAGTTTTCCGCTTTCGATATGCGGCAAAAAGTGCCCGCCGAACACGGTCGCAATACAACCGCAACCACTCGCCCCCGCATGCACGTCCTGCTCTTCTCCGTACATCAGCTTGCCGCAGTCGCTGTGGTTTGCAACCGGATAGCCGTGTGTCTCGCACAGCGTCTTGAAAAGCAAACTGCCGTGCTCACCAAGGTCTCCCGTGATCACGAGGTCATAATCCGCAGCCGTTGTTCCGCTCTCCTTGAAATAGCGCACCAGTGTATCCGCCGCCGCAGGTGCCATGGCGGCACCCATGTCGGTGAGATCACGCAATCCCGCATCGAAGACGGTGCCGATCATGCAATCGGTGATGGCAGCTCTGCCGCCGTCACCAAGCAGGTAGCCGCCCGCACCCGTGACTGTCCACTGCGCGGTCGGCGTGCGTTGCCCGCCGTACTCGATGGGGGTGCGGAACTGCCGCTCTGCGGCACAATTGTGCGAAGAAGTACACACGGCGATGCGCCGTGCTTGCCCGCCCGACAACAGCATCGCGGCAAGTGCCATGCCCTCGGTGAGATTGGAGCACGCGCCGTAAATTCCGATATACGGGATCTCAAAGGCGAGATGTCCGTACGTAGAAGCAACACACTGATTTTCGAGGTCGCCCGCCACAAGATAATCCACCTCGGAGGGCGCAATCGGTACCTTATTCAGCGCAAGCGAAAGCGCAAGGCGCGCGCACTCGCTTTCCGCCTGCTCCCACGTCTTCATACCAAAGCGATCGTCGGTATCAATATAGTCAAAACGGTTGGCAAGGGGCCCTTCTCCCTCCTTTTTGCCCACCGCCGCGGCAAAGGACAAAATCGAAACTCCTTTTGTCTTTCGAATCATTGGAACACCCCCTGCGAAAGCCAAAGAATCACGCCGTAGATCGCGCCTGCCAGCACGCCGTACAGGATCACGGGACCCGCGACCGTAAAGATCTTGGCACCCACACCGAGGATCCGCCCCTCCGCCCCCGAATCAATGGCGGGCGAGACCACCGAATTGGCAAAGCCTGTGACGGGCACGAGTGTCCCTGCGCCCGCGTGCTTGGCAAGGCGGTCAAACCAACCGATCCCCGTAAACAGCGCCGCCAGAAAGATCACCGTCACAGTGACGAGCGTATACACGTCCTGCGGCGGATAATCGGTCACCGCGCCGTAGAGATCATACAACCCCTGCCCCAGCACGCAGATCCCGCCCCCCACAAGAAATGCAAACGTGCAGTTTTTGAAAATCGGCGATCTCCTCGCCGTCTTTTTGGCAAGCGCCGCATACTTCTCCTTGTTTATGTCCATATCGATCACTCCTTTGCCCTTAGTATGCACCGTTTTTCCGCGCACATTCCGTTTTTTTTCGCAAAGGAGCGGGATACTGTCGTTTTTTCTTGCTTTCTGCCGTTTTCCTTGGTATAATGGAAAATGAACGATCTATACGGGAGGAACAACAATGTTAGACCTGCACGCAACCATGTTTTACAAGGTGAAATTTTACATCCGAGGCAGTGAAGAGACCGATCTGCTTTGGAAGCTGATGTGGCACCTCAAGGCCTGGCTTGGCGGAAAATGGAGCAAGCGCGTGGACAACATCGGCAAAGCCGAGGTGTGGTCCAGGATCAAATTTGGCGCCAATATGGCGTTCTCCTCCGCAGAAAGCTGTGAATCCGTCCATATCCTGTCCGAATACTTTAACGATGAAGAAACAGGAAGGATTTCCTGGGCATGCCGCATCACCGAAAACCCCATGCAGACCGAAAGATGTGCTCCCCGCGAATGGATCACAGAGTTCGGCTTTGAGCAGAATCAGGCAGGTCTCGCACTGGTTTCCTGCGTGCTGTCCTACCGTGACCGTGCGGGCTATATCGGCATTTGCGAAGAGGCGCCGACCCCCTCTGTGCCGCGTCTGTTCCGCTATCTGCTCGCCGATGAGGAACTCTACTGCCACTTTGGTTGTGACAAGATCGCGATGGAGGCCGAAAAGCTCGCCCCCGGCGATTGGCCCGCCTTCTGGGACCGCCTGATCTCGGCTGAGCGCAAACTTCCCTATATCTACATCAGCCCCTGTATCGCAAAGCCCTCCGAAGAGGGCGAGGCGCCCGAGTCCCCAACCTTTACGCTTCTCGACCCTCAGCTTCTCGCAAGGATCCTCGGCGGCAACGCACTGGTCTTCTATGCTGAGGACCCCGCCTTTGTCGAGGAGATGAACCACTTTTGCCCCAAGAATTATCTCTGCTACGGCGGCGCAGTACGTGTCTATTACCCCGACCTGAAGCCCGATGTTGAGGGGGACAACGTGCGCCACCGCTATCTGAGCCACGCCACCATCGCCGAGCTTGGCGCAGAGCAGTCGCTCGGCATCCTGCGCCGTGCCTTTGCACAGGACGTCAACTTCTACGACTCTTTCCTGCGCGTGGAGGAATGCGTCCGCCGCAAAAAGGAAAAGAATCGCCGCGTATACCTGAATGAACTTGCCGAAAAGCACAAGCGCGATATGGAATCCGCAGAGTCGCAGGCACTGGAACTTGCCTCCGAGGAGGAAAAGAGAACGCGCGACGCGGAAAATATGTTCATGGAGGAGGCCGCCAAGGTCGATGCGCTGACCGAGGAGCGCGACGCACTGCAAGCAGAAAACTACAGTCTGAAGACGGTGGTCGAATCCATGCGCGCCTCCGCACAAAAGGGAAAGGATCTGGAAAGAGCGGCAAACAGCCGTCTTGCCTTTGCGGAAATGCCCATGAGTGCCGAGGACGTGGTACGCTATTTTGAGACCGTCTTCGGTGATACGCTCGCCTTTTCGGAGGAGGCAAAAAAGTCCCTCAAGAGCTGTAGGATCGACAGCAGTGAGCTTTGGCGTGTCTTTTACGCGCTCGCCGTTAAGTTGCATCCTCTGCACTTCTACGAAAGCGGAGATATTCTGCGCAAATTCAACAACGAAACAGGCATCACCTGCAAACGCGGCGAAGGTGCCAACACACATCAGGACAAGCGCCTGATGCGCCAGTACCTCATTCGCTACGGTAGCGAGGAGATTGACATCGAGACCCACATCACCTACCCGAAGGAAGCACAAAGCATCCACCTCGGCTTTTCCGAGGTCGAACAAAAGGTCGTCGTCGGTCACTGCGGCGAACACCTCGATAATTACTCTACGCAAAAACGCAAATGATACAAAAAAGGCAACACGCTATGCGCGTGTTGCCTTTTTGTATTGGTATCAGTCTTCGTCTTCTTCCTCGTCGTCCTTCTTTTCGCCAACAAGGACGGTGGCGCTGACAACGCGGCGTTCCTCCACCTCGGTGACGGTAATGGTAAGATGCTCGCACTCCACGGTGTCGCCCACCTCGGGAACACGTTCCATCTTTTCCATGATCCAGCCGCCGAGCGAAAGACTGTCGGTCTCGACCTCTACGTCGAACTGCTCATCAAAGTCGGTAAGCGACATTGCACCGTCTACGGTGTATGTATGGTCGTCCACCATGGTGACCTCTTCCTCGACCTCGTCGTGCTCGTCCCAGATCTCGCCGACGATCTCCTCGAGGATATCCTCAAGCGTTACGATACCCATCGTGCCACCGTACTCATCGAGAACAACGGCGATATGCGACTTACTCTCCTGCAAAAGGCGGAGCAGGTCGTCCAGTTTTTCGGTCTGCGGAATGAATACAGGGGGTGCCATGATCTCGGAGATCGGCAGTTCGGTAATACCGGTTCCGCTGTAAAAGTCCTTATGATGCACAACGCCGACGATCTTGTCGATGCTGTCTTCATACACAAGCAGACGGGAGAAGCGCGACTCGGTAAAGATCTCGGCAATCTCCTGCTTGGGAGTGTCGATGGCAAAAGCGTCCAGATCCACGCGGTGGGTGAGGATGTCCTTGGCCTCGAGGTCGCCGAACTCTACCGCATTGCGGAGCAGCTCGCCCTCCTCTTCGTTGAGGCCGCCCTCTTCCTCGACCTCCTCCAGCAGCATCAGCAGCTCCTCCTGCGACATCTTATTGTCGTTTTTGGAGCGGAACAGCTTGCCGATCAGCTTCTTCCACATGGAAAACAGGAAGGTCAAGGGCGTGAGCACAAGGCGCAGGAAATTGATAAAGGGTGCAGAGAACATAGCAAATGCCTCGGGATAGTCCTTGGCTATACTCTTCGGGGTGATCTCGCCGAAGATCAAGACGACCACAGTCACCACAACGGTGGAGACGGTCGCACCGGATGCCTCACCGAGCAGATGTATAAAGAGCACCGTGCCGATCGAAGAAAGGGCAATGTTTACGATATTGTTACCGATCAGGATCGCAGAAAGCAGCTTGTCATACTTTTCGGTGAGCTCCAGCGTGAGCTTGGCACGCTTGTTGCCCTCCTCGGCAAGCACGCGGACCCTGGTCTTATTCAGAGAAGAAAACGCGGTTTCGGTAGCGGAAAAATATGCAGAGAAAACAATACACACCAGCATTGCAATTATACTGGGTAAATGGTCGGTAATCATGTTTGATCCTTTCAATTTGTATCTTATTTTGAAAAATTCGGCTGAAACGCAAAAAAGACATACCTATCCTCTATAATGGAACCAAGGCATGCCACCGTAAAATAAGATCATACTGTTCGGAGTACCGTCATCGCCGGAACTGCAACTGTCCATTTTCGCTATCACCTTCCCTTTTGTCAAATTTAATGTTATTATATCGGCTTATCTATAGATTGTCAATATGCAAAATGTACAAAAAAGGCCCGGAAGACACTTCCGAGCCTTGCTTCTACCGTAAAATGCCGCTTTTTCGGATGGATTCGATCGCCTCGGCAATACGCTCCCGCGGCAGGGTAAGGGCGAAACGCACGTAGCCCTCTCCCGCAGGACCGAAGCTGCACCCCGGCGTGCAGAGCACACCGCTCTTTTCCACAAGCTCCATGCAGAATGCCATGCTGTCGGTATATCCCTTCGGAAGCGGCGCCCAGACAAACATACTTCCCTTGCTATCGGAGACGTCCCAGCCGATGGCACGCAGACCGCCGCACAGCGCGTCTCTACGCTCCTGATAGAGTGTCTTCTGTTCCTTGACGGTGTCGAGCGGGCCGCGCAATGCCGCGATCGCCGCATACTGCACGGGTAAAAACATACCAAAGTCGATCTGGGAGCGCAGCTTACGGAATGCGGCGACTACGTCACTGCGTCCGACGAGAAAACTGATGCGCGCCCCCGTCACGTTAAAACTCTTGGAAAGGCTGAAAAACTCCACACCCACGTCCATAGCACCGGGCGTATTGAAAAAGCTGTTGCCCTCGATGCCATCAAAAATGATGTCGCTGTAGGCATTATCGTGGATGATGAGGATGTCGTACCGCTTGGCAAATGCCACGATCTCCGCATAGAGCTCGGGACTGCCGATACTGCCGACGGGATTGGCTGGCAGTGAAACGATCATGTATTTTGCACGCCGTGCCACTTCCTCGGGAATGTCCTTGACGTTCGGCAAAAAACCGTTTTCCGCCGTCATCGGATAGTACCAGGGCTCAGCACCCGCCATTTTGGCACCTGCGATAAATACGGGATAGCAAGGCGTGGGGAGTAGCACAGTGTCGCCCTCGTTGCAGAGCGCCATGCCGATATGACCCATTCCCTCCTGGCTTCCTTGACAGCTTGCCACCTGCTCCGGTGTGATGTCTACGTCAAAGCGGCTCTTGTAATAGTCGCAGACCGCCGACACAAGCTCGGGAATGTCGCGCAGACTGTATCTCCAGTTTTTCGAGTCCGTTGCCGCCTCGCAAAGCGCCTTGCGGATGTGCGCGGGCGTTTCAAAATCCGGCGTGCCGATGCTGAGGTTGTAGATGGTGCGTCCCTCTGCCTCCAGTGCCACTTTTTTTACGTTCAGTGCCGCAAATACCTCGTCACCGAACCGATCCATACGCTTTGAAAATTCCATTGTTTTGCTCCGTTGTAATAGAATGTAACAATTATAGCACAAAAAGACGTCATGCGACATGGTTTTTTGAATTTTTTCCTAAAGCCGTAGCACAAAGCCTTCCTTTTTTGACTGTTTTCTTTAAAAAAAGACCTTGCTCTTCCAAGCAAGGTCTTTTCCGCATTCCTTTTTTAGCAAAATACTTCAAAATCCTGACCGCAGGTGCAGTGGATGAGCACGTTTTTGCCGCGCACGGGCACCTCGCAGATCTTTTTGCATTTCGGGCAGGAAAACTGCGAGAGTTGCAACTCGTCCATACTGTCAAACAAGGCGTCCAGTGTCGGCTTTGCCTCCGCATTGCGCTTTGCTTTCTCTTCCCAATACGCCTTTTCCGCCTCGCGCTCTTCTCGGGAATTCTTGTAACGCTCGATCCTTGCGGCACGCACGCGCTCACGGCGTTGCTTTTCGGCAAGCATATCCTCTTTCAGTTCCGCCTCATGTCCCTTGTAAATGATGATACGGCTGAGCTCGACGTACGGTCCCTCCGCCTCGCAATTCTCGCGGAAATACTCATGGATCTTCGGCGCGGGAAAATAACAGATGCCACTCGGCCAGGAGAACGGATCGAGCTGTAAAAGTTCGGTACACTCGCCGTTCGGCAATGCCACGATCACGCTACCCGAAAAGCCGGGGCGGAACCACGTATACGGGCGCGGCATCTTGACCGAAACCACCTTGACAAACAACGTGCCGATATTGCGGTGCTCCCCGAGATTATATTCAAAGGTATGGGTAATTCCGATGATGTCACCCGGTTGCAAATGTGCAAAGGCACAATCGGCAAGCTTCTCCCGAGAGATCTTGCACAGACCGTCCTTGTCCGTCTCCATGACATCCTCAAATGTATACCAGCGGCTGCCCATTCTTTCGTCCTCCAAAAAATTTGCGCTTAGATTATTTTACCACGCACACGTCCACTCTGTCAATAGAAAAAGTTGGTGTTTCAAAAGCAGTATACGATCGCCGCCAGCCGCTTTGCCGCCTCGACAAGAGAGGCAAGCGACGTCCACTCGTCTGCCGAATGGATCCCGCCGCCGCTTGTACCAAGCGAGTCCACGCAAGGAATGCCCGCCGCAGTGATCTCCGCCGCGTCCGAGCCGCCGAGGTTAAAGGACGGCGTAAGCGTAGGAAGCGCATTTTCCTCGAAAATGGCATTGATCCTGTCCGCAAGCACAAGATTGCGCTCAGTGCGCTCCATCGCCATGCGCGTACCGCTCTCGGTCACCTCGCAGGTACAGCCGGGGATATGCACCGTTTCTGCAACCCGCTTCGCATACGCTATGACCTCGTGATACTGCTCCGACGTTGTATAACGCACGTTTGCATAGAATTCGCAGAAGCCGGCAACCGTGTTCGGCACACTGCCGCCGCGGATCACGCCGACCGAGCAGGTCAGCCCCTCGTTATCCTTGAGCTTTTCCATATCGAGGATCTTGTGCGCCGCCTCGGCGATCGCATTCGCACCCGAACGCGCGCACTGCGAAGCGTGCGCCTCCTTGCCCGTTACGGCAAAGCGAAAGGTCACGATGCCCTTGCGTTGCACGCAAATGCGCCCGTCGCCAAAGGGCTCGAGATTCAAGAACGCGGCAGAATCCGCTGCCTTTTCGCACATGTAGCGAATAGTCGCCTTGCCGCTCGCCTTACTGCCGCCCTCCTCGTCACTTTGGAGGAGCAGACGCACGGGGCGATCCGTAAAGCCGACCGCGCGCAAAGCATCCATCGCATAAAACGCCGCCACAATGCCCCCCTTGCAGTCGATGGCACCGGGGCCGTACAGCTTGTCCCCCTCAATGCGGACGGGCGGCGTGCCGAAGAGCCCATGCGGATGCACGGTGTCCATATGCCCCGAAAGAGTGATCGGCGCGCCGGTCGCCTCCGCGTTCAGCGTGATGGAGACCACGTCACCCGCTACCGGCTGCGGAAACACCTCGACAAGCCAACCGCGCTCCCGTGCCGCATCGACAAAATACTTGCCGACCGCATCCACGCCCGCTTTATCCGCCGTCGGGCTCTCGATCGCGCAGACGTCTGCGAGAAAATCCACGTATTTTGTATATAAGCCTTCGATAACCGAAAACAGTGCTTCACATTGCAAATCAATCACCTCGATGCAAGTATACTCCCCTTGGCGGACAAAGTCAAGGCACAAAAATTTCAGTCTTTTGCCTATTGCTTTTTATCCGGAAAAGGTATATAGTAGGTGTATTCCATAAATAGGAGAATCACCGTGAAACGTGCGTTTATCTATATCATCCTCGCCGGGATCCTTTGGGGAACGTCCGGCTTTTTCGTCAAGGCGCTCTCACCCTACGGCTTTACCGCACCGCAGATGTCCTTTTTCCGCGCCACCGTCTCTCTCGCCGTGATCGGCGGCTTCGCCGCCTTTTTCGACCGCTCGGTCTTCCGCGTGCGCGGACGCGATCTGCCCCTGCTCATCGCGGGCGGCGTCAGCCTGTTCGGCACAGGCACCGCCTACTATGCCTCTATGCAGATGACCTCGGTCTCCACCGCGGTCGTGCTGATGTATACCGCGCCCATCCTCGTGATGCTCTATTCGGTCACCTTTCTCGGTGAAAAGCTCACGTGGCTCAAGGGCATCTCGGTCGGCGGCATGCTCGCCGGCTGCGGCCTTGTCTCCGGCATCATCGGCGGCATGCGATTTGACCTTGTCGGCGTGCTCGTCGGTCTGCTTTCGGGCATTTCCTACGCCGCCTATAATATTTTTACAAAGCTCCAGATGCGCCGCGGCATCGCTCCCCTCACCGCCACGTTTTATTGTTTTCTCACGGCGGCATGCGTTTCCTTTTTTGCCTGTGACCCCGCCTCGATCCCTACGCGCATCGCCAAAGCGCCCCTCCCCGTGACACTGCTCATCCTCGGCATCGGCGTGATCACCTACGTGCTCCCCTATTTCTTCTACACAAACTCGCTAAAGGTTCTCCCCGTCGGCACCGCCTCCGCGCTCGGCATCGTTGAGCCGATGGCGGCAACCGTGTTCAGCATCCTGTTTTTCCATGAGCGGATCACCGTTGCTTCGGCTTGCGGCATCCTGCTCATCCTCGGCTCGATCTTCCTGCTCAGCCGCAGTAAAGAATGACGACAAAAAGCACCGTTTTAGGTGCTTTTTTTGCATTTTGTCTGTTTTTTATTGACAAAGTATACATTATTTCTATATAATATTCTTATTAGGCATTTTATGTGCCATTTTGAAAGGAGCAATCCCATGAAACAGTTTTGTACCAAACTTTTGTCGTTGCTTCTCGTTTGCCTGTTTGTCTGCGGCCTCGGCGTTTTTGCCTCGGCAAAGACCGCAGTTGCGGGCGATATCAACGGCGACGGCGAATGCACCGTTATGGACGTTCTGCTCATTCTGCGGATCGTTCTGGATGACAGATCCAATACCGCCGCTGACGTCAACGGCGACGGCAAGGTCTCCCTTGCCGACGTGATCCGCACGCTCAAGCTGACCGTCTCCACCGACGCCCCCACGGTCGGCACCCCCGAAAGCGGCTCCGCAAGCGTCACGGTTGAAAACGGCACCGTAAAGGAAGCCGTGTCCCTGAACGGTGAGACCGTCAGTGCGGCGGTTCCCGCAGGCGTTGCCGTAGAAGAAGGCGCGACCGCGCTTACCCTCTCCGTCACCGCAATGGACGACGTGAACGGCAATATCACCCCCGGAGACACCGAGACCGCCATCTCCTACGACGTGCATATCGACGGCGTTGCAGAGAACAACACCGTTCCGATCGTGGTTGACCTCGGCGCGATCCTGCCCGTTGGTCAGAACGCGGGTACCGTTACCCTCTACCACGTAGAAAACGGCACCGCCGTCAAGATGACGCAGGTCATGTCGCTTGCCGACCTCGACGCGCATAACGAGTTCTACTACTACCCTGCAACGGGTACCGTTTTCGTTGCACTCGCAACCTTTAGCGAGATCGCGATCGTAAACGACACCGAAAACGCGTGGAAAGGAAATTTCGACTATTCTTGGTATACCGAAACCCTCACTCCTCTTGCCGAAGGAAACACCAATGAATACACTATCGCCAATGCTGACCAGCTTGCAGCCTTTGGCGCGATCGTCGGCGGTATGAACGGTCAGACGCAGGACAGCTTCGCGGGCAAGACCGTCAAGCTCCTCGCCAACATCAACCTCGGTGATAAGGAAAGCGAAAACAACCCCGACATCATCTTCTACCCCATCGGCTACTATAACAGCGAGGGCACCTACGAAAGAACCAACACCGCCATCACCAGCGGCCTTCGTAACTTTGAAGGCATCTTTGACGGCGCAGGTCACACCATCTCCAACTTCTATCAGAATACCTGGGAGATGAAGGGCGACCACGATTGGTATTCCCCCGAGGAGCAGTATTACCGTGACGGTATGGGTCTGTTCGGCAAGGTCTACGGCGGTACCGTTAAAAACCTTACCGTGGATAATTTCTCCTCCGACGGTGAGATCGCCACCACCGGCGTTATCGCCGCTTATGCAGACTTCGGCGCATCTTTTGAAAACATCGCCATCACCAACTGCAATCCCCGCGTGTATAACATCGGCAACGGCGGTATCGTCGGCTGTGTCGGTTGGTACGCAAAGGCAGAAACCGATAAGAAGGTCTCCTTCACCAACATCACCGTAGACAACTCCAACAAGATCTCCGCGCTCTGGGGCTCGTATGACGTTGCCTGCGGCGGCATCGTCGGTCAGTACTACCCCACCAGCGGTCAGTCGAGTGCAAATTACCCCGCAAACGCCGGCATTCACTTTGAGAACTGCCACGTTGCGGCGGTCATGGACGTCTACAACGACGTTTGCGCAAACTACCAGTATTACGCATACCGCTATACCGGCATGATGATCGGCTCCATCCGTGAGAACACCACTAACGAAGCCGGAAAAACCATTCCCAACATGACCGGTATTTCCGCAACCGGTTGTACGGTCAACTATGGTGACTGGAACGACTACTATTACTGCGAGTTTGAGAAAAACTCGATGGCTTCCTATTCCGAGGATTACCAGTTCAGCCGTGTTCCCCACAGCGAACTCAGCTTTACCGACAGCAACGGCAACGGACTTGTTGATGCAGATGAGAGAGCTTCTGTAACCGGATGCAAGCATGAGCATACTGCTGAAGAAGATAAACAAGCAATTTATCTCCCTTTCCATCAGCTCTTCACCGGATACGGTTGGGGCGTTAACAGCATTGGTCTGGAAAAATACAGCGGTATTGTTACCAATCTGGACATCACCGAGGGCGACAAGGAAGAGTCTGTCGAGAAGTTTACAGGAAAAGTAACCGAGCTTGCAAACAATAAAGAGTATAAACTCGGCGACATCTTCTCTTTTGTTGACAACGGCGTTGAGCTTGTTCCCGACGCGCTTACCGTAGCAGTAACCAACCTTGACGAAAGCAACCCCGTTTCTGCAAAGACTGTATATGACACAGAAAACTGGGAAAACGGCACTCTTACCCTTACCGGCACCGGCGAAATCCAGATCACTATTCAGGACTACTACTTCTGCAAACCGACTACAATTACGGTAACCGTTACCGACCGTCAGCCGGAAGTAAAGTTTGAAACCAAATTCACGGGCGATTTCCTCTACCGCGTTGGTAATCAGAACACAGTTAAACTCGATAGCTTGTTCAAAGCAAAAGAAGGCGCAGAAATCGGTACTGTAAGCGTAACCGTTGAAGCACTGAATGGCACCGCCGCTTCCGGCGCCTACACCTCCAACACAACCTGGACAAACGGCACTATCCAGTTCTCCGGCACCGGCGTTGTAAAGGTAACCATCACCGATAACGATTACTGTACCCCCACCGAGCTTGTCCTCGAAGTTGTGGATGCAGTGAACGCCACCACCGCAACCAGCGCAACTGCAAATAACGTTGTATTGCTGAATGATATCGGTTCCGGCTTCACCGTTTCCGGACGTTATACCGTTTACGGCAACGGCTTCACCCTGAATTACACAGGCAACGGTCAATACCTCAATAACGGTCTTAAGCAAGGTCTTGTTACCGTTTCCGAAAATGGTACGCTTGACAACCTCAGAATCAAAGCAAGCATCTATCCTAATGCGTATTTGTATTATGGTTCTACTCTAACTGGCGACTATGTTCAGGGCGGTCCTTCCTCTGTTGAAGGTGATAAAACCAGATACCACTATCAGCTTTCTGCGGTCGTAGCAAAAGGCAATGCCACTATCTCCAACTGTTACATTTACGGTGGTAGAACAAACATTTTTGTAGATACCGGCGACGTAACTATCAAGGATTCCATTCTTGAATGCGGTACTGTTGCCAACGCTCAAATCCAAAGCACCAACGAATATACTGTAACCTTTGAAAATGTTACCACAATTCAGAATCAGGTGAACCCCACCATTGACGATGCTACGAAAGTGATGCTTGGTGCAGGAATTCTTGTCGGTCCCGATACCGAAACGAACCCCACCATCGTTTTAAACGGTAATTTCAAACAGTACAACTGGGTCACCGCTGATGATGCGAACGCTGTAACTGATACCAAGATTACCAAAGCCATTATTGAGGGTGCTGTTAACGCAACCGAGTATAATCACATTGTCAACGGCAAAACAGCTTCCAATCTCGGTATCATCTACATGAATACTGCAGGCGCTGAAGTAACCAACAACACCGGGTTGCCCTATAAATTGGGCGAAATCACAATGACTCCGGAAGGATTTGGCGGCAACAGTGTAAAAGGTAAAGTTTACTCTCTCCAAAACGCAACCGCAGAACAGATCTATTCCGATATTGAAAACGCCGAAAAAGATACTGTTAACGGTTGGTATGAACCCCAGTTCAAATATTCTGCAGACCTCGGCGGTCAGTATATCGAAAAGGATTCCGGCGATGAGCATTGCTACCGTGAAGGAGATACCGTTCACGTAATGTTCCCCTCCGGCGATACCAAAGAACTTGACCTCGCCGCTCTGGTCAATATTGCAAAATATACCGGTCAGGATTTGGGTCTTGTAATCATCTGCAAAGATGAAAACGGAAACTCTGTTCCTGTAACAGACGGAAAAATCACCCTTTCCGATGCAGGCGAATATACCGTAACCTATTCTGTAACCGATACTTTGTTCTATGACAAAGACGGTAACACTGTAACCGGTTCCAAAGAGTATTCCTGGGACGTAACCCTTTCCGTATCTCTCAAAGATACCGCTGTTCCGGACGCATATTTTGAGTTTGACGCAACGAAGCAAAAAATGGGCTATTACAAACCCGCCTTCGGCGACGTAAAACAGTATCTCCCGTTTCTTGCGGGTCTCAAAATTTATGACTATAATGGTCAGACTTCCTATCTCCGTTTTGACGGCGATGCAGACTTCAACAAAGTCGCTTCCGTTACCATAACCGGTTACACAAGCAACGAAGCATATGTCGAAGTTAAGCTTACCGACGGAGGAGTTATTAACACTAAGTTCCTTGCGAGGGCAGACAGCGGCGGCGGTTCTACCTATACCGGCAAAATCAAGACCAGCAACAATGTAATTTACTTTGTAACCGATAGCGGAACCAGCAACAAAGACACAACCACAACCGCGGCTTATTGGTACGTTGATTACTACAAATTCACCGGTAACAACGGCGTAGCGATTCAGTCTGCGCAGCAGACCTTTAACTCCACCGGCAGCAGTGCTTCCACTCCGTCCGGCTCTTTCAGTACCACTATTAAATACACCGTAACTTATGATGCAAACGGCGGCAATTGTGGTCAGACCACCGGTTACGCAACTTCCGCAAGCGCAGCAGTAACCCTTCCCACTCCCAGCCGTTCCGGTTATATCTTCGCCGGCTGGTACACTGCGGCTTCCGGCGGAACCAGAGTTGGCGGGGCAGGCGAAAGCTACACTCCTTCCGCAAATATCACCCTTTATGCACAGTGGGGCAAACCTTGCACCGTAACCTATGATGCAAACGGCGGAACCTGCGGAACTGCTTCCGAAAAATACACCGGCTCCGCACTCACCCTTCCCACTCCCACCAAAGACGGCTATTGGTTCGTTGGTTGGTATGATGCCGCAGAGGGAGGCAACAAGATCGGTGATGCAGGCGTAGCTTATACCCCTGCCGTTGAAATCACTCTCTATGCACATTGGCAGGAGAAAGTTGAATACACTGTAACCTACAACGCAAACGGCGGAACTTGCGGATCCCAAAGCGCAACCTATCAGGGAACAGCGCTCCCACTTCCGACACCTACAAGAGAGGGTTATGAATTCCTCGGTTGGTATAATGCCGCAGAGGACGGCGACAAGATCGGCGATGCAGGAGCGACTTATACTCCTTCCGCAAACATCACCCTTTACGCACAGTGGCAAATTAACAGTTATACTATCACTGTTACCACAAGCAATGCAACTGTAAAGGTAAACGGAACCACAGTCAACAACAGTGGTACTGTAAGCATTCAGTATGGCACACAGGTTACTGTTGAAGTGACTTACAGCGAAAGCGATAGCCGATCCACCACTATTACAGGTGCCGATAAAACGACCTATACTTCTCCGTTCAACATGCCTGCACAGGATGTAACAATCAATGCTACTTCTTCTTCCTGCCTCGCCGCAGACACGCTCATCACGCTTGCAGACGGCACGCAGGTGCGTGTAGATTCTCTGACGGGCGATGAAGAACTGCTTGTATGGAATCTGGAAACCGGCAGCCTTGACAGTGCACCGATCATGTTTGTGGACAGCGATTCCGAAGCAGAGTATGAGATCGTACATCTCTACTTCTCCGACGGTACGGATGTCAAGGTGATCTATGAGCACGGCTTCTGGGATTACGACCTGAACAAGTACGTATATCTGGATGCAAATGCCGCAGAATACATTGGTCACACCTTTGCAAAGCAGGACGGTGACGTTCTTGAAAAAGTACAGCTCACCAATGTTGCGCTCGAAACCGAGACCACCACGGCATGGAGCCCCGTAACGGCAGGACACCTGTGCTACTTTGTCAACGGCTTGCTTTCGATGCCCGGCGGCGTCGGCGGTCTGTTCAACATCTTCGACGTTGATGCAGAGACGATGCGCTACGACAGCGAAGCAATGCAACGCGACATTGAAACCTACGGTCTCTTCACCTACGAAGAGCTCAACGCAATTGAACCTCTCTCCGAAGAGATGTTCGATGCCGCAGGCGGTGCATATCTGAAGATCTCCATCGGCAAGGGCAACCTCACCATGGAAGAATTGACGGCAATGATTCGCCGCTACAGCATTTTCTTTGAATAACCCCCCATACAAGGACAGGCTTTTGCCTGTCCTTGTTTTTTGCAGGTGCGGGAGAAGTGGGAAAATATAGTTTAGCGCGAAGCGACAACCCGCCCTACAAAAACCTTCTTTTCAAAAAGGTTTTGGGGCAAAAAAGCTGTGCCGTGTTACAGCGACCTGCCGCAAGGCACGGTCGGAAGGCGCGAGAACCGTAAGCGCATATACGCAGGCAGACAGACGCGCCTTGGGATTCTTCCTTAAAAATCCCCCACAATATCGCGTCCCTCGCATCCCTTTCCAATCTCAATTTATTGCAAAATCTTATCTTTTTTCTTGCAAACGCAGTGGGGGTGTGGTATACTTTCTCTTGACCAAAGCAAAGGAGAACCGCCATGCGTTTGACAAAAATTCTTTCCTTAATACTTGCGCTGCTTCTGCCCGTTTTGGCAGGTTGCGGCACCGATACACCCGCCGAGACCACGGCGGCAACCACCGTTTCCGCCGAAGCGACCCCCATCGGCGAGGGACAGTATACTTTCCCCTTTACCGCGACCTTCCTTGACGGCTCTGCCAAGCATTACACCGTTTCCACCGACTGCGCGACCGTTGGCGAGGCTCTGCTTTCGCTCGGACTCATCGAGGGTGAGGACGGCCCGTTTGGTATCTACATCAAGAGCGTTTGCGGCGTTGTCGCCGACTACGACGTTGATCAGACCTACTGGGCACTCTATATCGACGGCGAAATGGCAATGTCGGGCGTGGACACCGTTTCCACCGCCGATGCCGGAAGCATCGAGTTCCGCGTATCGAAATGAGCAAGCGGCTGACGGTGCGGGAGATCACCGTTTTTGCGATGCTGGGCGCGCTTCTGTTTGGCAGTAAGGTACTGTTGGAGGCGGTGCCGAACGTGCACCCCGTGACCATGCTGATCATGGTGTACACCATAGTTTACCGCAAAAAGGCGATCTTTCCGATTCTCATTTACCTCGTGCTGGACACGGTCAAGTGGGGCTTTGCCACCATGGTGCCCTACTGGTACATCTTCCCGCTTGTTTGGCTGGCAACGCTTGCGTTGCCAAAGCGCCTTTCGGGATGGAGGTTGCAGGCAGCATGCACGGTCATTTGCACGCTGTTCGGACTTGCATTCGGCGTTTTGTACGCCCCGTGGCAGGCAGTGCTCATGCATCTGAACCTGCAAAAAATGCTCCTTTGGATCGCGGCAGGTTTTTACTTTGACCTGATGCACGCCGCAGGCAACCTTGCGGCATCCTTTCTCATCCTACCGCTTGTGCGGCTACTCCAAAAAATTGACAAGCAGGCGTGACGCGCCTGCTTTATTTTTTATACAATTTCTATTTCTTTTTCTATTTACGCGCGCCAAAAAATGTAGTACAATAAAAGAAAAAACGGTTTTCAAGGAGACGACCATGAAAAGATTTCTCGCTTTCCTACTCACCGCAGTGATGTTGCTTTCTGCAATACCGTTCGCATTTGCCGCAGAACCGACGAATGACGGACAGGCCGCCGCAGAAAAGTTGCACGCCCTCGGTCTGCTTGCAGGCGTTGGCAAAAACGCCGACGGCACTGTCAACTTTGACGTTGGCGGCAAGCTGACCCGCGCACAGGCGATCACGCAGATCGTCCGCTTTCTCGGCGCGGAAAAGACCGCGACGGCGGGTAGCTATACGCATCCTTTCACCGATCTGCCCGCATGGGCGGTGCCCTACGTGGGCTACGCTTACACAAACGGCATCACCAAGGGTGTGAGCGCGACCAAGTTCGGCACCGACGACCGCATGGCGGATGCATCCTTCCTCACGTTGATCCTCCGCGTGCTCGGCTATGACGATTCCAAGGGCGATTTTGTCTGGAACAATCCCTATACCCTCGCCAAGGCCGCAGGGCTTATCGACAGCGAGACCGCGGACGGCGACTTCACACGCGGCGATGCGTTCATCATCTGCTACCGCGCACTGACCGCCACTGTGAAGAGCGGCGACAAGATCTGCGACAGACTGGTCAAGAGCGGTGCTGTCAGCGCCGCAATCATGGAGGACGTTATGCAGTTCCATTCTTCCACCGCAGTAACCACGATCGGCGGCAAGCCGATCACCGAATTCAAGATCGTACTTTCGGTCGATGCAACCGCCAATGACAGCCGCGTTGCAAACGAGATCATCACCGCTGTACAGAAGCAGTACGGCGTGACTCTCGCTACCGTGACCGATGACACCGCCGCAACCGACGGCGAGATCGTAGTCGGTAAGACCGCACGCGCAATTTCCGCAAAGCACGGCGATCTCGGCACAAACCTCGCTTCGCTTTTGATCGAAGGCAAAAATGTAGCACTCAGCGGCGCCTCCAACACGGTGCTCCGCCGTCTCTCCTCCTACTTTGTCCGCGAATGCATCGAGGCACCGAAGGCGCTCACCGATGCGGACTCCGTCAAGGACGAGCTACTCCTCAACCCCGTGCGCGCGACCCCCTCGGCGGGCGACCCGTGCATCGTTTGGGACCCCGAGACCGAGTACTACTACGCAGTCTACTCCGCGCCGAAGAATGACCGCGTGACCCTCTACCGTGTCAAGAACATCGCCGACCTCGCAACCGCCGAGGGTAAGGACGTTTACGTTGCAGGCGACGACAAGGAGATCAAGTACAAGCTGTACGCGCCCGAGATCAAGAAGATGGACGGCAAATGGTACATCTACGCAAGCGGTGCGACCAAGACCAAGGCCGAGGAGGCAGGTCAGACCGCATCCCGCTCTATCCGTCTTTTCTGCCTGGAGGCACAGAGTGCCGACCCGTTCGGCGAATACAAGTTCAAGGCGTTCCTCAACGACACGCTTTGGGCGATCGACGCGCATCCCTTTACCTACAAGGGCGTCAACTACATCGCATGTGCACGCATCCTGAGCGGCAACGTCATCACGGTTGCCCGCCTGGAGAATCCGTGGACGATCGACATCAAGCGCGTTTCGGTCATTGCCACCGCGACCTACCCCTTTGAGACCCAGGACGGTAAGATCAATGAGGGTCCGTTCACCTTTGAATCGCCCGACGGCAGGCTGTTCCTGCTCTACAGCGCGAACAGCGTTACCTCCGACTTCTATTCGCTCGGCCTGCTCGAGCTGACAGGCGACGACGTGCTCTCCAAGCCCAGCTGGACCAAGCGCGACACCGCCGTTTTCGCAGGCACCGATGCGATCCTCTCGCCCGGTCACTGCTCGGTATTCCGCTCACCCGACGGCAGTGAATACTGGCTGACATACCACTATCGCAATAAGGCGATGGGTGTACGCAGCCTTTCGGTACAGCCCTTCACGTTTGTAGACGGTCAGCCCGTATTCGGTGAGCCGCTCTCGCAGACAGAGGCGTTCTTCCCGCCGAGTGGCGAACAATAAAAACAAAAAAATTCCCCGCAAGGAAATCCTTGCGGGGAGCTTTTTATATTCAAATATCAATACGCTACGCCCTGAGCGATCATTGCTTCTGCGACCTTGAGGAAGCCCGCGATATTCGCGCCGGCGATGAGGTCACCCTTCATGCAGTACTTCTCTGCTGCGTCGTAAGAGTTCTTATAGATGTTTGCCATGATCTGCTTGAGCTTGGCATCGACCTCTTCAGCCGTCCAGCTGTAGCGCATCGAGTTCTGGCTCATTTCGAGACCGGAAACGGCAACGCCGCCCGCGTTGACTGCCTTGGAGGGAGCAATGACAACGCCGTTTGCCTTGAGGTACTCCACAGCCTCTGCGGTGGTGGGCATGTTGGCAACCTCAACGTAATACTTTACGCCGTTTGCAACGAGATTTTTTGCATCCTCGATGCCGACCTCATTCTGCGTTGCACAAGGCATTGCAATGTCGACCTTTTCACCCCACGGACGCTTGCCTGCGAAGAAAGGCACGCCGAACTTATCTGCGTAATCCTGTACCTTGTCGCGGCCGCTTGCACGCATTTCGAGCAGGAAGTTGATCTTCTCCTCGGTGCAGATACCGTCCTTATCGTAGATGTAGCCGTCGGGACCGGAAACGGTAACGACCTTACCGCCAAGCTCGTGTACCTTCTTGACCGTACCCCACGCTACGTTACCGAAGCCGGATACGGCAAAGGTCTTACCCTTAACGCTCTCGCCGAAAGACTCGAGCATGTTGACAGTGTAATATACCGCGCCAAAGCCGGTCGCCTCAGGACGGATGAGCGAACCGCCGTAAGGAATGCCCTTACCGGTGAGCACGCCAACGAACTCGTTGCGCAGTCTCTTGTACTGACCAAAGAGATAGCCGACCTCGCGTGCGCCAACGCCGATGTCACCTGCGGGAACGTCGGTATCCGCGCCGATATGCTTGGCAAGCTCGGTCATAAAGCTCTGGCAGAAACGCATGATCTCTCCGTCACTTCTGCCGCGAGGGTCAAAGTCACTGCCGCCCTTGCCGCCGCCCATCGGAAGGCTGGTCAGGCTGTTCTTAAAGGTCTGCTCAAAGCCGAGGAACTTCATAATAGAAGCGTTTACGGACGGATGGAAACGGAGACCGCCCTTGTAGGGACCGATCGCCGAATTGAACTGTACGCGGAAGCCGCGGTTGACCTGTACAACGCCGTTGTCATCTACCCACGAAACGCGGAAAGTGATCATGCGCTCGGGCTCTACGATGCGTTCCATGATGCCATGCTTTTCAAAGCGGGGATCGGCATCAATAACAGGCTCGAGGGACTCAAAGACCTCGGTAACTGCCTGCAAAAATTCAGGCTCGCCCGCGTCACGCTTTTCAACGTCGGCGAGAACTCTCTTCAAATATTCATTTTTCAGCATAAAATGTACTCCTTTGCAATTTCGAATTGCGATTTGTTTCATTATAGCAGAATAATCGAGACATTTCAACCCTTTTTTTGCATTTTTTGCAATTTTTTCTTTCAAATCATGCAAATTTTATCTATTGCCATCTTTCGCGGTTCGTGATATGATATTATATATGAAGAAAAGAACGTTTTTAGGAGCAAATTATGCATATTGAAGCCTTTCAGAAACTGACACTGCTCGACTATCCGGGCAGAACGGCTGTCACTGTTTTCACCCACGGCTGTAACTTCCGTTGCCCGTTTTGCCACAATGCAGGGCTTGTCGTGCGCCCGTCGGAGCAGCGCGTAGATGAAAACGAGTTGCTTGCCTACCTTGAAAAACGCAAAAAACTGCTGGACGGCGTCTGTATCACCGGCGGCGAGCCCCTTTTGCAGAGCGATATCGCCGACTTTATACAGAAAGTACGCGAGATCGGCTACGCGGTAAAGCTTGATACCAACGGCTCCTTCCCCGACCGCCTCGCCGCGCTCATCGACGCAGGCCTTGTGGACTACGTAGCCATGGACATCAAAAACTCCCCCAATAAATATGCGGTCACTGCCGGCATACCACAAGATGTTGTGGTGCGCGTAAAAGAATCGGTTGCGCTCCTGCTGACCGGCAAAGTCGATTTCGAGTTCCGCACCACCATCACCGGCAACCTGCATACCGTAGAGGATATGCAATCCATCGGAGCGTGGATCGAGGGCGCAAAAAACTACTTCCTACAGCCCTTTAAGGACTCGGGAGACATCGTAGCCGGCGCCGACGCCGCATCCGCATTCACCTGCGAAAAAAGCCACGCTGAGGCGCTTCTGGACGCTGTGAAGCCTTATATCCCCAACGCCGCAATTCGCGGGTAGACCACAATATATTGTGTTCGGTCGAAAAAATTATTCCAAAATATTGTGTTTTCCTCTTGACAAGCCGCCCTATATATGGTATTGTATCTATGCTGCAAAAAAATGAAATTTAGATATACACACCATATGGAGGACGGCTTTTATGTATCATGTAAGAAAACGTGACAACAAAATTGTGGATTTTGACATATCCAAGATCACAAAGGCCATTGAAATGGCATTTGACGCTTGCGAAGTCAACTATCACCCTAACATCATCGACTTTCTCGCGCTCAAGGTTACCGCAAACTTTGAAGCAAAGATCAAGGATGACCTGATCGCAGTCGAGGACATTCAGGACAGTGTAGAGGAAGTGCTCGTACAGGGCGGTTACGCAGAAGTAGCCAAGGCATACATCCTGTATCGCCGTCAGCGCGAAAAGCTCCGTAGCCTCAAGTCCACCATTCTCGACTATAAGGAGATCGTGGACGCTTACGTTAAGGTCACCGACTGGCGCGTAAAGGAGAACTCCACCGTTACCTACTCGGTCGGCGGTCTGATCCTCTCCAACTCCGGTGCCATCACCGCAAATTACTGGCTCTCCGAGGTCTATGACAACGAGATCGCACAGGCACACCGTGCCGCAGATATCCACCTGCATGACCTTTCGATGCTGACCGGTTATTGTGCAGGTTGGTCCTTAAAGCAGCTCATCAAGGAAGGTCTTGGCGGCATTCCCGGCAAGATGACCTCCGCTCCCGCAAAGCACCTCTCCGTGCTCTGCAACCAGATGGTTAACTTCCTCGGCATCATGCAGAACGAATGGGCAGGCGCGCAGGCGTTCTCCTCGTTCGACACCTACCTTGCTCCTTTTGTAAAGGCAGACAATCTCTCCTACGAGCAGACCAAGAAGGCACTCGAGGCGTTCATTTACGGTGTAAACACCCCCTCTCGCTGGGGTACGCAGGCTCCCTTCTCCAATATCACGCTTGACTGGACGGTTCCGAAGGACATGGAAAGCATGCCCGCGATCGTCGGCGGCAAGGAGATGGACTTCACCTACGGCGATTGCAAGGCAGAGATGGACATGGTCAACAAGGCATTCCTCGAGATCATGATCGAAGGCGACGCGCACGGCCGCGGCTTCCAGTACCCCATCCCGACCTACTCGATCACCCGCGACTTTGACTGGTCGGAGACCGAGAACAACCGTCTGCTGTTCGAGATGACCAGCAAGTACGGTACGCCTTACTTCTCGAACTACATCAACTCTGACATGGAGCCCTCGGACGTTCGTTCGATGTGTTGCCGTCTGCGCCTCGACCTCAGAGAACTGCGCAAGAAGTCGGGCGGCTTCTTCGGTAGCGGTGAATCCACCGGCTCGATCGGCGTTGTTACCATCAACATGCCCCGTCTTGCATACCTCGCAGAGGACGTAGACGACTTCTACAAGCGCCTTGACCACATGATGGACGTCTCGGCACGCTCGCTCTCCATCAAGCGCAAGGTCATTACCAAACTGATGGAAGAGGGTCTGTACCCCTATACCAAGCGTTACCTCGGCACCTTCGAGAACCACTTCTCGACCATCGGTCTCGTCGGCATGAACGAGGCTTGCCTCAACGCACGTTGGCTCCGCGCCGACCTCACCGACGAGGCGGCACAGGCGTTCACCAAGGACGTTCTCAACCACATGCGTGAGCGTCTCTCCGACTATCAGGAGCAGTACGGCGACCTCTACAATCTCGAGGCTACTCCTGCAGAGTCCACCACCTACCGTTTCGCAAAGCATGACGTGAAGCGCTTCCCCAACATCATCACGGCAGGCGGCGGCGAAAACGGCGCTCCCTACTACACCAACTCCTCTCACCTGCCCGTCAGCTACACCGAGGACGTCTTCTCGGCACTCGACGTTCAGGATGAGCTCCAGACGCTTTACACCTCGGGTACCGTATTCCACGCCTTCCTCGGCGAGAGACTGCCCGACTGGAAGGCGGCGGCATCCATCGTTCGCAAGATCGCGGAAAACTACCGCCTGCCCTACTACACCATGTCTCCCACCTACTCCATCTGCCGTGAGCACGGCTATCTTGCAGGCGAGCACTTCACCTGCCCGCACTGCGGCGAAAAGGCAGAGGTCTACACCCGCATCACCGGCTACTACCGCCCCGTACAGAACTGGAACGACGGTAAGACCCAGGAGTTCAAGGAGCGCAAGGAATATGTCATCGAAAAGAGCGTTCTGACTCACGAGGGCCCGATGGAAGAGTGTGCATGCGAGGAGGCTGTCGCAGTAGAGACCGCGGCAGATACCCGCACGATCCTCTTCACCACCAAGACCTGCCCCAACTGCAAGATCGCGGCAAAGCTCCTTGACGATGCAGGCATCGAGTATGAAAAGATGTACGTAGAGGACAACAAGGAGATGGCGGCATCCCTCGGCCTCAAGCAGGTTCCCGCACTCATCGTTACCGACGGTGAAAACGCAGAAAAATATATCAATGTTGTCGGCGTAAGAGAATTCATCGCACAAAAAGGAACGAAAGTCCATGCATGACATTATCATTGTCGGCGGCGGCCCTGCGGGGCTGACCGCCGCTTTGTATGCGCTTCGCGCAGGCAAGCGCGTACTCATCATCGAAAAGAACGGCTTTGGCGGACAGATGACATTCTCCCCGAAGATCGAAAACTACCCCGGTTTCGCCTCAGTCAGCGGCAGTGAGCTTGCCGACCACATGGTAGATCAGGTGCTTGAACAGGGCGCCGACGTCACCGTAGAGGAAGTCCTGCGCATTGAGCCGCACAACATCGGCACGATGAACGTCGTGACCGATGCAGGTCGCTACGAGTGCGGTGCGGTCATCCTCGCCACCGGTGCAAAGCACCGTCTGCTCGGCGTGCCAAACGAGACCAAGTTCGTTGGCGAAGGCATCTCCTTCTGCGCAGTCTGCGACGGCGCATTCTATGAAGGTAAGGACGTTGTCGTCATCGGCGGCGGCAACTCAGCTTTGCAGGAAGCTCTGCTGCCCTCCGAGACCTCGAAGAGCGTCACAGTGGTGCAAAATCTCGATTTCTTCACAGGTGAAAAGCGCCTTGCCGATCTCCTGATGCAAAAGCCGAACGTCATTGTGCATTTTGGCAAGACGGTCAAGGAGTTCCTCGGCGAGGATACCCTGACGGGACTTGTCACCGTCGATGAAAGCGGCAATGAGGAAACACTCCTCACCGACGGTGTGTTCATTGCGATCGGTCTTGCACCGGAGAACGAGGCGTTCAGCGACCTCGTAGAGCTTGACCGTGGCTACATCGTCGCAGATGCAAGCGGTGCAACCAAAACGACCGGCATCTTCACCGCAGGCGACTGCCGCGTGAAGACCGTCCGTCAGATCGCGACCGCGATCTCCGACGGTGCCGTTGCGGCCCTCGCCGCGTGCGAATATCTGGACAGAAAGTAACAAAAGCAGGACAAAAGTCCTGCTTTTTGTTTTGGAACATACGAGGAGCGAATACGAGGAGCGAATACGAAGAGCGTTCTTTCTTAAAAAGAAAGAACCAAAGAAAAACTGTGGGATGCTCTCACGCTTATGGTGAAAAATTCGCATGCTATAAAAACGAGCTAACTGACTTGATCAAAATCAGTTAGCTCGTTACTTATGAATACTGTAGTTTTGTTGCCAAATCGTTGCCACAACTTCGCAAAATCGGGACTTTTACGGCTCTATAGCAGGGAAAGTGCCTCTGCGAAATTATTCCCACTCGATGGTGCCGATCGGCTTCGGCGTAAGGTCGAGGAGGACGCGGTTGATGCCTTCTACCTCGTGAGTGATACGATTGGTGATCTTATGCAGGACTGCATAGGGGATCTCCTCAATGGTTGCAGTCATTGCATCGGTGGTATTGACAGCGCGGATGATCGCGGGCCAGCCTTCATAACGCTTGTCGTCGCGAACGCCTACGCTCTTGAAATCCGGAACGGCAATAAAGTATTGCCAAACCTTTTCTGCGAGACCGCAGTTGTCGAACTCTTCACGCAGGATCGCATCTGCCTCGCGAAGCGCATGCAGACGGTCGCGGGTGATCGCACCGAGGCAACGAACGCCGAGACCGGGACCGGGGAACGGCTGACGGTATACCATAGCGTGCGGCAGGCCAAGCGCCTCGCCGACAACGCGGACTTCATCCTTATAGAGCAATTTGACGGGCTCGACAAGTTCCATTTCCATATCCTCGGGCAGACCGCCGACGTTGTGATGCGCCTTTACGCCGTGGCTTTCGAGAATATCGGGGTAGATCGTACCCTGTGCGAGGAAAGAAATGCCCTCCAGTTTTGCGGACTCTTCATCAAATACCTTGATGAACTCGCCGCCGATGATCTTACGCTTCTTTTCGGGTTCTGCAACGCCTGCAAGAAGATCAAGAAATCTATCGGTCGCATCCACATAAATGAGGTTTGCGTCCAGCGCCTTACCAAACACCTCGATAACCTGCTCGCTCTCGCCCTTACGCATCAAACCGTGGTTGACGTGTACGCAAACGAGTTGCTTGCCGATCGCTTTGATCAAAAGGGCCGCAACAACCGAAGAGTCAACACCGCCGGAAAGTGCAAGCAGCACCTTTTTGTCGCCGACCTGTGCGCGGATCTCTTTTACCTGTTCTTCAATGAAAGCATCTGCAAGCGCTTTGGTCGTAATGCGCTCCATGCTCTCGGGTCTAACATTGTTCTGCATAAACTGTCCTCCCGCCTCTTAGTTGGTGTAGTTGTCAAAATAGCCCTGTACAAGCACGACAGGTGTACCCTTGTCGCCCGAACCGCTGGTCAGGTCGCAAAGCGAACCGATGAGATCGGTGAGCTGGCGGGGAGTAGTACCCTGCGAAGCCATATTGCCGACAAGGCTGCCTTCCTTTTCGCGGATGCTCTTTGAGATCGCTTCCTTAAGTGCTTCGCCGGAGAGATCTTTATAATCGTTATCTGCGAGATACTTGAGCTTCAGTTCATTGGGGGTACCGATCAGTCCGTCGGTAAACGCGGGAGAAACGACCGGATCGGCGAGCTCCCAGATCTTACCCTGCGGATCCTTGAATGCACCGTCGCCGTAGACCATAACCTCTACGTGCTTGCCGGTTGCGTCCATGATCTTTTTTTGAATGTCGAGCACCAGATCCTTACACTCTCTGGGGAACAACTTGATCTTGTCCTCGGTCGCCTTATTGGAACCGAGCAGACCGTACATTTCGTTGCAACCGCTTCCGTTTACGGGAGCGTTGAGGATCTCGTCCAGATTGCAAACGACCTTCGCTCCGTTTTCCATCAGAATGCGCTTTGTGCGAACGCGGGTATGGATGGAGCAGTTGATCACGTGGTCGGTATATGCGAGGATCGCCTTCGGCTGGTTGGCAAAAATGACCTCCGCCTCAGCGCCTGCTTCAATGATCAGGTTCTTGTAATATTCAACATAGTCCACGCCGGTAAACTCGTGCTTGTTCACGCCGAACAACTCGCGATACTTCTCCTCGGAGAGTATGTCGGAGTAGGGGTTGACACCTGCAGCATCCAGTTTGTCAAGAGATACGAGCTCATTACCGACCTCGTCGGAAGGATATGCAAGCATAAGCACGACCTTCTTTGCGCCCATTGCAATGCCGCGCAGACAGATCGCAAAACGGTTACGGGACAGAATGGGGAAAATAACACCCACAGTGCCGCCGCCAAGTTTTGCGCGTACATCCTCGGCGATATCATTCACGGTTGCATAGTTGCCCTGCGCACGTGCGACGATCGACTCGGTCACCGAGATAACATCGCGATCGCGGAGTGCAAAGCCCTCAGACTCTGCCGCCTCCAGTACACTGGTGGCAACG
>JAZQHV010000041.1:0-21210 GCA_045540755.1 Eubacteriales bacterium | reverse complement strand
GCAAAAAAAGACAGCCGCACGTGAGCGGCTGCCTGTGATGGTAATGCGGTGCTGAACTTTCAGTGCCCCTTTTAGGGGCTAAGCCAGTACTAACCCCTTCTAGGGGTTTTGCAAACCACTGGTTTACCAGTGGTTATGATTTTTACAGTAAGCGGATGCCGTTCTCCTCGCAGATGCGGACGGTCTCCTCGTCCCAGATACTCGATTGCACCTCGCCGATATGGGCACAACCCATCAGTAGCATGCAGAGACGCGACTGTCCGATACCGCCGCCGATGGTGAGCGGCAGTTCGTTGTTCAGCAGCATTTTGTGGAAGGGGAGTGCACGGCGGTGCTCACAATGTGCGATGCTGAGCTGACGGTCGAGTGCTTCGGCGTCTACGCGGATGCCCATGGAGGAGATCTCCAGTGCACTGCCGAGCACATCGTTCCAAAGCAGGATGTCGCCGTTGAGCGTCCAGTCGTCGTAGTCGGGCGCACGGTTGCCGTGTGGCTTGCCCGAGCGCAGTACGCCGCCGATCTGCATGACGAATACGGTGCCGTATTTGGCGGTGATGGCGTTTTCGCGTTCGACGGGGGTGAGGTCGGGATAAAGATCCTCCAACTCCTGCGAGGTGATAAATTTCACGTCGCGGTTGATCGAGGTGTGTAATTGCGGAAAATGCACCTTCAAGCGGTTGTTGGTGTTGCAGAGCGCATCGATGATCGCACTGACGATCAGGCGCAGATACTCTACTGTGCGGCTATCGCGCGTGATGATCTTTTCCCAGTCCCATTGGTCGACGTAAATCGAGTGGATGTTGTCCAGCTCTTCGTCGCGGCGGATCGCGTTCATGTCGGTGTACAGACCGTTGCCGACCGAGAAATTATAGCGCTTCAGCGCAAGGCGCTTCCATTTTGCCAGCGAATGTACGACCTGTGCATCCACGCCGATGGCGGGCACGTCAAAGGAAACGGGGCGCTCCACGCCGCTTAAGTTATCGTTCAGACCCGATTCCTCGGTGACGAACAGCGGTGCGGATACGCGCTTTAAATTGAGAGCGGAGGAAAGCTCGCTCTGAAAGGTTTGCTTGATATAGGCAATGGCGCGCTGGGTGTCGTATTCGTCCAGTAGCGGCCTATAGTCTTCGGGGATGATCACTTTGTTCATGGGATATGCCTCCTGTGCAGGATACTTTATTATACAGCAGGAAAAAGTTGAAGTCAATATCGACAGCGCCGAAAAAGTGTGTTATACTAAAGAAAAAAACTCTGGAGAAGCAATATGAAACGGGAATATGCAATTTATGCGGCACAGCAGGCGGCAGAACTGCTCGCTATCGACAGCCCCACGGGCTACACAAAGGCGGCGGCAGAGTGGGTATACGACCGCTTTACCGCACTTGGCTGCAAGGCGGAAATCACCAAAAAGGGCGGTGTGCTGATTGAACTTGGCGGCACAGAGGAGAATGATGCGCTCCTCCTGGAGGCGCACGCGGATACGCTTGGCGCCATGGTGGCGGAGATCAAATCGAACGGCGCATTGCGCGTGACCAACCTCGGCGGCATGCGTGCCGAAAACGGTGAGGCGGAAAACGTCCGCATTCATACCCGCGACGGCAAGGTATACGAGGGCACGCTACAGCTTTGCAACGCCTCCGTGCATGTGAATAGCAACTACGGCGATACCAAGCGTGATTTCAAGACCACCGAGGTGCTGATCGATGAGGACGTCAAGAGCGAAGAGGACGTCCGTGCACTCGGAATCGAGGTGGGGGATATTGTGGCATTTGATCCGCGCACGCGCATTACAGATTCGGGCTATATCAAGAGCCGTTTTCTTGATGATAAGCTTTCGGTTGGCATCCTGATCGGCTTTGTAAAGTATCTGGTGGACAATAACATTACGCTTTCCCGCAAGGTGTATCTCCACGTCACCGTGTACGAGGAGGTCGGCCACGGCGGAGCAGGCTCGGTGCCCGCGGGCGTGACCGAGGCGATCTCGGTAGACATGGGCTGTGTAGGTGAGGGACTTTCCTGCACCGAGCGGCAGGTCTCCATCTGCGCCAAGGATTCTGGCGGCCCCTACAGCTATGAGGTGGTCGGCAAATTGATCGAGGCGGCAAAGCACGAGGGCGCAGATTACGCCGTAGACGTCTATCCGCACTATGGCTCGGACGTGGAGGCAACGCTTTCTGCCGGCAACGATATCCGCCACGGATTGATCGGTGCGGGCGTATACGCAAGCCATGGCTATGAGCGCAGTCATATCGACGGCGTATGGAACACCCTGAAGGTGCTGAAGGGGTATCTGAACGTATAAAAAAAGACCGCGAAAGCGGTCTTTTTTTATTGGCATTATTCCATTTCCATGTAGTTATGGAAGGCTACGGCGATCTCGGCGCGGGTAGCGTCGGCACGCGGTGCAAATCTGCCGTCCTCTCTGCCTTGAACGATCTTTTTCATCGTGCAGAACATAACGGCTTCGCTTGCGTAACCGGCGACCTCGGTAAGGTCGGGATAGTCCAGACGGATCGCCCACGCGCCCGTGGGTCCTTTGTTCTCATGCTTTGCATAGCGGAAGAGGATCGCCGCCATTTGCTCGCGCGTGACGTTCATCTCGGGAGCGAATTTGTCTGCGGCAACGCCGATGACCACGCCCTCGCTTGCCGCCCAGCGGACAGCCTCGGTGTAATAGGCATCTGCCTCTACGTCAGTGAAGGGCATTGCATAATTGACAACGGGTTCGCCTGCCAGTCTCCACAGCATGGTAACGATCATTGCGCGGGTGGTACTGTCGTTTACCCCAAAGCGTCCCTTGGCAACACCCTCCATGATACGGTGATGGTATACGTAGCCGACCGAATCGGTGTACCATGCGTCCTTGCGAACATCCGAGAACACCATGCGTACAACGAGCAGGCGACATTTTTCTGCACATTTCGGGAAGTTGCAGTCAAGGTCTGTACAGCCGCCGCAGACGTCGCAGACGCTTTCACAATCATGCTTGACAACGAGTGCACCACCGCTTGCGGAAGGCGATCTCTGTTCCCAAACGGCGTACAGATCCATGTTCTCATAGACGAAGAGCTCCTCCTCGTCGTCATAGTATCTCTCGCCCATCGGTACACCGGAAGAATAGTAGGTGTACTTCCAACCACTGAAAGTATAGCCGCTACGGGTAAAGGTGTTTTTGCTTAGGACGGCGTCTGTATAGTCGGGAACCTCCTGCGGTGCCATAGTACCGCTACCGCCGTTGGCATGAAAGGTGATGGTAAAGGCGCTGATCGGCAACGCAAGCAGAGAGAAGAGAAGCAACGCGGTGAGCCAAAGCGCAAGCAAGCCTTTGAGTTTGTTTTTCATAGTGTACCTCCTTGTGGTCATTTATTGCATAAAATGAATTTCAAATGTCTGCATCCGTCGCGAATGGTGCGCAGATGCGATTTTCCGCCGCGCTTGTCGCGGCGAAGTACGGTTGGGATCTCGCACACGGATGCGCCGCTTTCGGCGAAACGTGCAATGATCTCGGTGGCAAATTCCATACCGCTGTGCGTGAGTTTGAGCGCAAGAGCCCTTTCGCGGTCAAAGCCGCGGAGCCCGCAGTGAAAATCGCCGACGGGGACGCGGTATCTCCATCTTGCCACGGTGGAGAGAAAGGGAACGCCGAGTTTGTGCGAGAAGGGCATAGCACCTTTTTCGATGCCGCCCTGAAAACGGTTGCCGATGACGAGCGCATTGCCCTCCCGCAACTTTTCGAGGAAGTCGCCGATACGGGAAAAATCATAGCTGCCGTCGCAGTCGCCCATGATAATATACTTGCCCTTGGCTTCGCTGATGCCGCCGCGCAGTGCCGCGCCGTATCCCTTTTCGGAAACGGTGATCACGCGAGCGCCGCAAGCTACCGCGATCTCGCGGGAGCGGTCGGTCGAGCCGTTGTCGGCGATCAGAATCTCGGCGGATATGCCAAGCTCCCTGATGCGTGCATTTGCTTCTTCAATGCAGAATGCGAGCGAGCGTTCTTCGTTGAGACAGGGCATTAAAACGGTAAGCTCTATCATCGTTTACGCACCTCTTTTCTGCGCGGCAGTTCCATGCTAAGGAGCAGGACTGCGAATATTGCAAAGACGGGGGAGAGGAGTGCGCGATAGGTGAAGAACGAATGCGCATAGGAATGATAGTTCAGCACCCAGTAGCGTAAGAACACCACGGCACCGAGCATGCATAAAAGGGAGCAACCGCGTGCGGGCGTTTCCTTTTTGAAAAGATAGAAAAGTGAGCCGAGGATCGCCAAAGAGCAGGACAGCCCGAGAAAAACGCGGATGCCCTCGACACGCACCGTACTGCCGAACAGAACAGAGAGATTGGCGATCGGTGAGAGCAGGATGCGCACAAGGGTGTTTGCGGGGGCACTGTCTTTGGTCGCATCGCCTGCCGCATGCAGTTCTGCCGAGAGAAGTGCGAGTGTAAATTTGTTTTCGCCTGTAAAGAGGCTTGCAAGCCCCCATTTTACAAGGAAAGTTCCTGCATACGCTACGAAAAAGGCAATACAACAAGCCAAAAGGTATCGTGACGCCGTTTTGTATTTGCTAAGACGTCCCTCTTCTATGCGTACAGCCGTCACCAGTAAAAGCGGCAGTAGGATCACTACAGTCTCACAGGTGAGAAAGTCAAAAAACGCGACCGAAGTCCCGCCAATGACAGAAAGCACAGGGAGCAGACGCTCGTTTTTTCTTTCAAGGTATAAATACAGCGGGCAGAGTACAAAGCAGAGCACAAACGGACTCTGGTACTCCATACTGAGGCGGAGGTTCCACGGCTGGATGCAAAGGAGCGCCGCGAGCAGTGCGAGAGCCGTTTTATAATTGCGGCGTTTTATCAGCAACGCAAGGGTCAGCAAAGCGAACAGTATAAACGCGGTAAAGCCGATCTGCTTAACCGTTTCTACATTGCCGAACAGGTGGATCACACGTACAAGAGCCGCCATGCCGTGCCAATAGCGGGAATAATCGGTATCCGCCTTAGTGCCTTCGGTGAGCGCCAGATAAAATGCGGTGTTTACGCCAAGCATGTCCTGTTCTCCGCGGTAATAGTGGGCGTCCAGTGCAGAAACGAGCGGGTCGCCTTCACCCATAAAGTGGCTGACGCAGAGCAGGATGCAGTCTGCATAGTTGTCGCTGACGGTGCGGAGCGCCTTGCCTTCAAACTGAAACGCCTCGGTCTTGCCGTAATACAACGCGCTTTCCAGCATGTTGTCTGCGATGCTTTCGTTTGGAATACAGGCAGAGGCGGTCAGCAGGCCCCATAGTGCGAGTATGGTAAGAAAAAAGGCCGTGATCGCTTGCCAAAGGGTTTTTCGCATATCACGATTCCTTTCGCGAAACTTTGTTTATTTTTAGACAATTATAGCATTTTTGCACAACAAAGTCAATAATTTTTACAAGAAAATGGAATATATTTGAAAAAACTAAGTGTTTTTTCCTTCTTCGAGCAGTCGATTGCGCTTCCACTCGGCAGGAGCGCACCCTTCAGTGCGGACGAAAGCTTTGTAAAAATTGATATAATCACTGAAGCCGCACTCAATACTGATCTGCGTGAGGGAAGAGTCTGAGTTGAGGAGCTGTTGCTTTGCCATCTCGATCTTCATGTCGGTGATGTAAGCGTGCGGCGTTTTGCCCATTTCGTTGCGGAACACCTTGATGACGTGATTTTTGCTGTAGCCGCAGGCCTTTGCCATTTCATCGAGCGAATAGCGGTGCTGGATGTTCTGTGCCACAAGAGACATTACTTTTTGTACGACGTCGCTTCTGCCCGTGCGTTCGCAATTCTGTTTCAGCACCGAAAGGATCTGGAAAAAGACCGCATTCAACTCCACGGTGGTTGCCCCCGACATGCGCAGGGTATCCATTTTGCGGAAGAGCGGGAACAGCTCTTCAAAATCGGCCTTGCCGCGCAAGGGCAGGGTATTCTTGCCGCATCGGTAGGATCCGCGGAAGTGGACGAAGTAGTACTTGGGCATGTCGCTTTCGAGGATGCCCTCGTGCAGGATGCCGCGGCGCTGGATGTAGAACTCGCCTTCGCGGATCTCCATGGGCACGCCGTTTTCATGAAAGCGCAGTACGCCGTCAAACACGAGCAGGAGCACGTCGTGCGAGCAGGTGCGTGTCATATGCTTTTCGTGCGCTTCAAAATAGCGGAAGGATGATAAATTACAGACGGGCAAAACGTCCAAGGATAAACCCATTTCTTCCACAGTACCGACTCCTTTTCGTAGTGTTCTTCTTCCATTATAAGCAAAAATGATGATTTTTGCAATACATTTTGTGGATATTGGCTATAGTAATTTGAAGAAGAAGATGGTATACTGGAGACAAGAAAACTTTTATCAAAACTTGTATATGGAGGAATTGTTTTCATGTACCGATTTGTAGAACCGATGGAGATCAGACCCCTTGGCTGGATGAAGCGTCAGCTTGAGATCCAGCGCGATGGTCTTAACGGTAATCTGGACAAAATGTGGCCCGACGTCCGCGACAGTAAATGGATCGGCGGCGACCGCGAGGGTTGGGAACGCGTTCCGTACTGGCTGGACGGTTTCCTTCCGATGGCATATTATTTGGATGACAAGGACGCGATCGCACGCGCAGAGCGCTACGTTAAGGCGATCATCGCAGGACAGCAGGAGGACGGCTGGATCTGTCCCTGCACGAAGGAGGAGCGCCCGAAGTATGACCCGTGGGGCGTGATCCTGATTGGTAAGGTATTGGCGTGCTACTGCGAGCTGACCCATTCGAAACGCGCAGAAAAGGCGCTGTACCGCGCAATGCGCAACTTCTATGACGTTATGGTCGCGGGCGAGGTCAAGCTTTTCAACTGGGGTGCATACCGTTGGTATGAGTGCTTTATCCCGCTCCAGTACCTGTATGAGCGTTACAAGGAGGATTGGATCCTGGAGCACGCAAAGCTTCTGCGTGAGCAGGGTATCAACTACTGGGATTACATCCACACTTGGGAGCGCCCGCTGGACAAGTGGACGCTGTACACACATATCGTCAACATCTGCATGATGCTGAAGTATGAGGCGGTTTCCGCAAAGCTGCTCGGTGAGCCGAACGGCGATGCCGCAGAGCGTCTGTGGAAGATCCTCGATAAGTACAACGGCACGGCAGTCGGCTCCTTTACGGGTGACGAGTGCCTTTCGGGCGTAGACAACACCCGCGGCACCGAGCTTTGCTCGATCGTAGAGCTAATGTACTCCTGCGAGATCCTGTATGCGGTTACCCGCAAGCCGATCTGGGCAGATCGCCTTGCAAAGCTTGCATATAACGCGCTGCCTGCGACCATCAGCGACGACATGTGGACGCATCAGTATCTGCAACAGGTCAACCAGATCAACTGTATCAAGTTCCCGAACCGTTCCTACTTCCGTACCAACAATGGTCAGGCGCATCTGTTCGGTCTGGAGCCGCACTTTGGCTGTTGCACTGCAAACTTTGGTCAGGGCTGGCCGAAGTTCCTCGCCAATAACTATATCAAGGAGCGCGGTACCGTCAGCGTGATCTCGCTGATCCCCTCCGAACTGCGCACCAAGATCGGCAGAAAGCCGCTCACTGTCCGCATTGAGACCGAGTATCCCTTCCGCATGGACGTTAAGGTTACGGTTATCGTTCCTGAGACCACAAACTGGAAAGTCAAACTGCATGTTCCTGCTTTTGCAAAGACCTACACGGTCAACGGCGAGGAGAGACGCGGCAGCACCTGTGTGTTGAAGGACTTTACCGAGGGTGAAAACGTATTCAACCTGCACTTTACCGATACGCCGCATCTCGTTACCCGACCTGGCGGCTTCAAGACCGTGGAATACGGTCCGCTCGTATTCTCTCTGCCCATCGAGACCGAGTACAAGATGTACGAGTACGTTCGTAACAACGTAGAGCGCAAATTCCCCTACTGTGACTACGAGCTGATCGGCAAGTCCGAGTGGAGATACGGCTTTGCAGAGGGCGCGACCTTCTCGGTCGTTGAGAAGGAAGGCGACGAGTATCCCTTCTCTTCCAAGAACCCGCGTATCGCGCTCAAGACCTCCTTCGCTCCCATCGATTGGGATTTTGCAGAGGGCTCCTGGACGGTATCCGCACCGAAGTTCAAGTCGAATCGAGCTCTCGGCGATGCAGAGGAAAAGGAAATGATTCCTTACGGTTGTGCAAAGCTTCGTATGACCGAAATGCCCATTGCCAAGAAGAAATAACACAAAAAAGCACCCTGCGGGGTGCTTTTTTTTGTGCAGTAGGGATAAAAAAACGACAGTCTTTCCTGCGCAGATATTGTCTTGTAACCGCAGAGGACTTGTGCTAAAATAATAGCATAATCTTCGTATTATAAGAAAGGAAACCACTATGCTTAAAAGAATAACAGTCTTTCTTGCACTTGTTTTGGCGGCGCTTTTGCTGGTGTCCTGCGGCGGTGACCCCGCGGATACGGAAAAGCATCCGATGCAAACGGATGAAAACGCTCCCAACATTCCTGCAGACCTTGACCTTTCCGGCGAATATCACGTTCTGATCGCCGGCTACAAGGGTAATGATTTCGAGGGCTCTGCCGATTCCGTTACCACGGTGGAAACGGCGATCTATCAGCGCAATGAGCTGATCAAGGAGTTGTACGGTGTTGAGGTGACCAACGAGGCATATCTCGCATACGGTTCCACCAACGGCACGGGCAACGGCTTCCAGAAGATCTACACGAACTATATGTCCGGCAGTGCGGATTTCGATGCTGCAATGATCGGTACAGGCGACGTTGCCAACCTCGCGCAAAACGGCATTCTTTGGGATCTTTCCAGCCTGCCGCATATGGATCTTTCTAAGGAATACTGGGATCAAAAGGCAAATGAAGACCTTGCGGTCGCGGGTAAAATGTTTTATACCACGGGCGATATTGGCGTAGTGGATAACATTTACACGCACGCACTTCTGTTCAACAAGGATCTCATTGAGGCTTACGATCTGGAGAACCCCTACGAGCTTGTAAAGAATGACGAGTGGACACTGGAAAAACTCGGCACACTTGTCAAGCAGGTTGGTCAGGACGTGGACAACAACGGTATCTATGATGAAAAGGACCTGTACGGTCTGATGATCTGGAACGACCCGATGGTTGCTATGCTGGCAGGTGCGGGCGAAAAGATCGCAACCGTCAACGATGCGGGTGAGATCGAGCTTTCACTGTACAGCGAGCGTGTGGTCAATCTGTATGACACGCTACAGAACATTGTGTTCGATCAGCAACACGTATACAATTATCAGTATGACAACGTAACGGGCAAGGGCGCAAATATTTCCACGTGGGACAAAAACCGCTTCAGTGTATTTAATGAAAATCGCGTGGTCTTCAACTTCGGTGCGCTTTCACTCGTAGAGAGCCACCGTGACAGCGAGGTGGACTTCGGTATCCTTCCGTATCCGAAGTACGATGCGGCACAGAAGGATTACGGTCACGTCGTCAGTGGCTTCCATACCCAGTTCTTCTGCATCCCGCTCACGGCGGATCCCGTGCGCTCGAGTGCGACGGCGGAGCTCCTTGCATATTACGGCAAGCAGTATCTCACGCCCGCGTACTATGAAAAGACGCTCTGCGGCAAGTACGTCCGCGACGAGGAGAGCACCGAGATGCTGGACATCATTTTCGGCTCGCACGTATTTGACGTTGGCGTATACTATGATCTTGGCAACTATTTCGATGAGATCGCAGGCATTTTCGTATCGAGAAAGTCGATATCTACGATCTATGAGACCTATCGTACGGTAGCGGAAAGCAAGCTTAAGAAGATCAACGAGGCATTTGCGCAGAACGACAACGTCGTATATTCCGAGGATACCGTGATACCCGAGGAGACCGAGCAGGTCGTTGTGGACACCTCACCGTATACGGATGCAACGGTCGTATATCTTGCATCGGACGGTAAGGGCAACGGTTCGACCGCGGAGAGCGCGGTCAACACCATGACGGCGGCGCTGGATGCGCTTGACCTTACCAAGGATTGTACGGTCGTTGTTTGCGGCAAGTACGTTCAGCAGGAGCACTTTGTGTACACCGAGACTTTTGAGGGCAGTGTGACCGTGACCTCGAACTATGGAGGCGTGGACTATCGTACCAAGGGGGCGGAGATCTCGGCACCCGCCGTGCGCTTCGTATGCTCGGGCGAATATATCTTCCGCGATATCGAATTCAGCCTCATCGGTAATTTCTACTACTTCATCGCAAACCATTATCCTTTCACGCTCGACACGGGCGTAGATGTCTCTTCCATGAGTGAAGGCTTCACCGGCGCAAGCTTTGCAAACGCATTCAGCATCACGGGCGGCACGCAGAGCGGTCAGCCTGTTATCCTCGACGGGGAAGCACCCGCGATCGAGAACGATCTGGATATCAGCGTTACCGTCAGAAGCGGACATAACATCTGTATCGGTACCTATTCCCGCGGCGTTGCGGGCGCAAACTATACCGGCACGGCAACCGTTAACATCGGCGGCGATGCGGTTGTCAGCAAGCTGTACCTCACACCTGTAAACGGCGCGTACACCTCTGGTACGACCATCGTCAACGTGGAGGATAACGCAAGCGTTACCCACATTCTCGGTGCAAACGACGGCGGCACGGCAGAGGGCATCACCGTAAACTGGCTCGGCGGCGACATCGTTGGCTATGACAGAGCCAAGAGCGCAGAGACCGCGTTTACTGTAAACACGGGTATCCACCTCAACTATTCCGAGGCGGTTACGGCGGCTCCGAATTTCGCGACGATCTCGGCTGCGTTTGACAGTGCAACGCAGAAATAAGTAACAAAAAAAGAACTCCATCCGCGGATGGAGTTCTTTTTTGTTTGTTTACTTGTTTGCAAGTCTTTCCGCTTTGCGCTTTGCTTCGTAGGCCTTGAGTGCCTGTACCGCCTCGCCGCACATGGGGAAGATCGCCACGGCGTTGAAGAAGGTCATCAGCGCGATACCGATATCGCTGATCGTCCATACGACTTTGTAGGCCGCGAGACCGCCAATGAAGAGCATTGCAAGGCAGAGTACCTTAAAGAACAACTGCCAGATCGGCTTGTCGCCGAAAATATAGGAGATGTTGGAGCGCGCATAGAAAAGCACGCCGACGAAGGTGGAGAATGCAAAGAGCCACAGCGTAACGGCGATGAATACCACGCCGAAGGTACCGAGATGGTAGCCCATTGCCGCCTGCAGGAGGGACATGCCTTCAAGGCCTGCAACTGTTTCTTCGGGAACGAGGAGCATGATGAATGCCGTGCAGCTGCAGATGATGAGCGTGTCGATGAATACGCCGAGCGCCTGTGTCAGACCGATCTTTGCGGGATCGTCAGTCTCGGCGGTTGCCGCCGCACAGGGGGCTGAGCCGGAGCCTGCTTCGTTGGAGAACAGTCCGCGCTTGACGCCGTTCATGATGACCGCACCAAGTGCACCGCCCGCGATCTGGCGGAGACCGAAGGCTTCAGCAAAGATCCTGCCGAATACACCGGGAATCAGGGTAAAGTTCTTCACGAGAATAAAGATCGTGATGAGGAAGTAGCAGCCGGCCATGATCGGAACGACGATGTCCAGCACCTTGACGGTTGCATTCTTGCGCAGTACGATGATCGCAGAAACTGCGACCAGCGCGATGATGGTGTAGATGGGCTTGATGGAAAATGCGTTTTCTACTGCCTCGGTGACCGAGTTGCCGACGACCTGGCTGATGCCGCACCAGCAGATCAGGCCTGAAACGGCAAACAGAACGGCAATGATGGAACGCTTCAGTTTCTTCTTGCGTACCTTTTCGGCGAGCGCGTGTATGTAGTATGCAGGACCGCCTTTGTAGCCGCCGTAAATGGGGTCAGCGGTCTTATACTTCTGCGCCAGCACCGATTCCACGAACGAGGATGCCGCGCCGATGAGAGCGGTCACCCACATCCAGAAGACGGCACCCGCGCCGCCTGCGGAGATCGCGGCTACGACACCGGCAAGGTTACCCATGCCGACACGGGTAGCCGTGGAAACGATAAGTGCCTGCCAGCCCGAAAGGGCTTTTTTGTCTTTCTTTTCCTCTTTTTTTGTAACCACGCGGAGCATCTCGGGAATCATGCGGATCTGTATGCATCTTGTGCGTATCGTGCAGTAGAGCCCCATGATGACAAGGACGATGACCAGTAGGGAAAGACCGAGCGTTTTGCCGCTGGGGAGGGGAATGGTGATGATATCCCCCGAAAAGACGTTGTAGACGTCGTTGACGATTTTTTCAAACATAGTTTTGGGCTTCCTTTATTCTATATAGTAATAGTTTATTTGTTGATCAGAGTTTTTAAGTTCAGTAATGCATCCTGCACGGTGAGTACGGTATCTCCGTTCATATCCGCCGCCGAGAGGTCGATTTCCTCGTTGTGGGAAATCACGTGGCGGACGGTACGCAATACGTCAAGCAGAGAATGTACGCCGCTACCGTCGGCATCTCCGAGTGAAACGATGTCCTTGTTTACGATGGCATACAGTCCCGTATCCTCTGAGACAACAGTGACTGTGTTACCGTCCACGGTTGCCTTCATCTTTGTGAGGAATCCGTTTTTCATGCGGTAGACGAGAAGCTCGCCGCTGACGGCCGCGGGGACGGTCAGGGTTACAACGCCGTTCTCGGAAACGCCGTCACATACGGCGAAAGTGTCCGTGCGTGCGGCTACGTCAAAATACATGGCTGCATCGGTGCTGTTTGCAAAAGCAAGTGCATGACGCACACGGATGCAAGCACCCGAGCGAGTGCCATCCTCTGCGTTGATGGAGGAGGTGCCGGCGAGGTAAACGTCATTGCCGAAGCAGGAGACCGTGTTCCAGATCTGGGAACGGTTTTCCACAAGCGGGAATACGCCCTCCAGCACGGTAAAGCCCTTTGCGGCACCACCCGTGGTCGCAGTCAGCTCGGTATCGACGGTGAGCGGTGCATCCGAAATGGCAACGCCCATGCCACGCATATAGGTGTCACTCGGGACCTCGTAGCCACTGTAAGCGGAATCGGTCTGGCAGGTGATGATGACTCTGCCGTCGGGCAGGGTAGCGATGGAGGGAGCGGCACATACCGTGCGGGAGGTGAGATCGGCGGGGGCAAGCACAGGCACGGGATCACTCCACGTGTAGCCATCTGCGGAAAGGGAAAGTCCTATAACGAAAGTGCAATGGATGCCGAAGAGCTTGTTGAAGCCGATCCATTCGGCGTAGTCCTGCGACTCGGTGACCATGGCAAAGCCGCCGTCCTTCAGTGCCGTTACGGTAGGCATACCGTCACGTGTGCTCATCCGGGAACGGTTGATGGCGACCTGCGGCTCGGTGCTCCAGGTTTTTGTCGAGATCTTGTAGGTGAGAAAGGCAATGCGTTGCTTTGCGGTGGAATCTACGTTCAGGTCGTCCGCATAGTACATAGCGACCGTGTCGTCGTCCAGCATGATCATAAACGGCTCCCAGAAGCCGTCCTCGCGCAGGGCGGTGTCCTCTACAAGGATCTGCTCACCCGAAAAGGTCATGCCGCCGTCCGTGGAGGTCATCACACGGATGGAGGTGTAGAACTCGTTGCCGTTTCCCGCATATCCTCTGGTGTGCGAGCGGTATGCCAACAGCACTGTGCCGTCAGGGAGCACGAAGGGCTGGAAGTTTGCGCGGGAAAGGGAATGCGTCGTTGTATCGGTGGTTTTCTGACTTGCGGCATTTTTGGTCAGCGCCTGCGACACCTTGGTCCAGCTCGCACCTCTGTCGGTGCTGTAGGAGATGTGACCGCTGTCGGTCGTCATCAGCATCACGCCGTCGGCGCGCTGTGCAAAGCGAGGATAACCGCTCACGGCTGTGTGATTCGGTGTTGCTTCTACATCTGTCCAAAAGAGCGTGGCATCGTTTGTCACAGCGAAAATGCTCATGCAGAGCAGGCAAGCGAAAAGTAAAAATGTAAGGATCCTTTTCATATCGGCTTCTCCTGTGCATTATTTTTCAGTTTATAGTACCATGAAAAATACAAAAAAGCAAGCCAAAAAACTGCTTGCTTTTTGTGTAAAATGTTTGGATGCTTGTCAATAGCGGTACTTTTTTTGCTTAACGAGCAGGAAAAAGACCGTAACAGCTGCTGCCATGACCTCTGCGGCAACGATGGAGATCCAGATGCCGTCGATTCCCCAAAGAAGCGGAAAGAACAGCACCGCCGCCACCTGAAAGAGCAGGGTGCGGAGAAAGGCGATCATTGCGGAGATAAAGCCGTTGTTCAAGGCGGTGAAAAAGGCAGAACCGAAAATGGCGATGCCCGCAAACAGGAAGGAGAAGGAATAGATCATAAAACCGCGCACGGTCAGAGAAAGCAGTGCCTCGTCGTAGCCGACGAAGACGGAGGAAAGCGGATGGGCAAGTGCGAGGGAAAGAAACAGCATTGCCACGGAAAAAATACCGATGAGCTTGAGACTTCTGCGGCGAAGATTTTTCAGTTCATCGGTGTTGCGTGCACCGAAGTGATAGCCGACGACAGGAGCGACGCCCGTGGAGTAGCCGATAAAAGCCGAGAGGAAGATGAGGTTTACGTACATCAGCACGCCATAAGCGGCGACCCCGTCCTCGCCTGCGTAGGCAATGAGCTGTACGTTGTAGAGCATGTTGACGACGGACATGGAGATGTTGCTCATCAATTCGGAGGAGCCGTTTGCGCAGGCGCGGAGCAGGGCACGGCCATCAAAGCTTGTTTTGGTAAAACGGAGCAGGCTGTCGTTTTCGCGGGAAAAGTAGAAAAGCGGGATCACGCCGCCGACGACCTGGCTTATGGAGGTTGCCCAGGCAGCGCCGACCAGCCCGAGCGGAATGATCGCCGTCAGCAATGCGTCGAGAATGATGTTGGCAACGCCTGCCGCAACCGACACCCAAAGTCCAAGCTGTGGCTTTTCTGCGGTGACGAAAAAGGATTGAAACTCGAATTGCAGCATCAGAAAGGGCATTGTGGCAATGATAATGCGCCCGTAGACCACGCAGTCGTCCAGCATGGCGCCCTCCGCGCCGAGGGCGGCGGCAATCGGACGGATGAACAGGATGCCGAGTGCCGAAAGGACAACACTCAGACCGACCGTCACGTAAACAAACAAGGTAAACAGACGGTTGGCGCGTGCGCGGTCGCCTTCGCCGAGCGTTTTGGCGATCAGCGCGCTACCGCCTGCACCGAACATAAAGCCGATGGGGCCGAGCATCATGATGAACGGCATGATAAAGTTGACGGCGGCAAAGGGAGTCTTGCCGACAAAGTTGGATACGAAAAAGCCGTCTACAACGCCGTAAATCGAGGTGAAGACCATCATAATGATGGATGGCAATGTAAACCGCAACAGTTTTTGATAGTCGAAATGATCCGAAAGCTGAATGTGCATGATTTCTCCTTATAATAAAAATAGGATAAGACTACCGCGCGAGAGCGCGACATCTTATCCAACCGAAAACTCGATCCTCCGATGACCGTGAGTATTGTAGCATATGCGGATGTAATTGTCAAGAGCGAGACTGGGGATGAAGGATTTGATGACCCTCAAAGCTTTACGTAAAAATGAAATCCTTGCTATCGCAAGGAAGAAATCAGCCAAGGCTGATGAAATCTTCGGCTTCGCCGCAGATGAAATCAAATCCACCCGTCCGCCGTCGAGGCGGATTTCATCTCCGTAGGAGATTTCATCGTCAAAGACGATTTCACCCGCCCGAAAGGGTGGATTTCATTGAAAAAAGCACTTGCGAAGCAAGTGCTTTTTTTCTGGCTGGGGATGAAGGATTTGAACCCTCACAAACAGAGTCAGAGTCTGTCGTGCTGCCATTACACAAATCCCCAATATTTGTCTCGGTCGCTTTGACCTTGACTATTATAGCAAAACGTTTTTGAAATGTCAAGTATATTTTTGCAAAAAAAATAAAGAAATATTCAAGATTTTCCGGATTCTTGTTTTGGGGATGCAAAGGAGATCCGAAAATATAATGATAAGGTATAAAACACCCCAAAAATTCGGCGAAAAAGTAATTGAAAATTTGGGGTAGACAAGGTTTGTTTAAAATGTTAAAATTATTATGTAACTTTATACCCTCGTTGGTCAAAATGACAGGGCGCGGGAATTTTTGTATAAAGGAGAAAAAGACTATGCAAAAGAAACTGTTGGCAATTCTGCTTTCGCTTCTGATGCTTCTTTCGGCGTTCCCCTTTGCGATCTTCGCAGAGGATGCCATCGTCGCGGAAGAAGTGGTTGAAGAGATCGCAGAGCCTCTTTCCGTAGAGGAAGAGGAAGTATTTGTTCCGCTTTCCACGGTGGAGCTGAAAACCGCGGAGGACGTTCTCAATTTGATGAACGATTCTTCAAAATGGGCTTCGGCGATCACTTTGGCAAACGACATTGATCTTTCGACCTACGAGGGAGAACTGACACAGGCTCCGATCGGTAACGAGGCAAAAAAGTTTACCGGTACGTTTGACGGTCAGGGATACGAGATCAGCGGTATCAACCTTGTTGGTACGGCCTCGAGCACGGGCTTTTTCGGTTGGATATATGATGCTACCGTCCGAAACCTTACGGTTTCCGGTACCGTGACCTCCGACTACGGAAAAACTGCCGGTCTGATCGGCTATATGCATTTCAGCGGCGACAACGGTCGCACCTCTCTGGTAGAGAACTGTATCAATAATTGTACGGTTACCTCGACGTACAACTGGACCGGCGGTCTGATCGGTGCGTTGCGTAACACCTATACCAACGTTGCCATCATCCGTAACTGCGAAAACAACGGTGCCGTTACGGGTATGTCGGGCGTCGGAGGTATTCTCGGTTGGCAGGATGCGCACGGAACGAGCTCCGCTACGATCGAAAACTGTAAGAATACCGGTGCCATCACCTCTAACCTTGTTGCAAGTGATGCCACGACCGACGCTTCTGCCGGCGGCATTCTCGGCGGTTCTCAAGTAGGGGCGAACGGCCCTCTTAATATTACCAAGTGTGTGAATACCGGCAACGTTACCGGCGACTGGAAGGTCGGCGGCATTGTGGGTAAATGGGTGGACAAAGACGATTCCACAACCTTGAACTATACCATTTCCCTCTGCTGGAATGCGGGTAACGTATCTTCCGTCGGTACCGTAAACTCTTCGCGTGCGGGTGGTATCGTCGGTGACGGTCAGTATCTCGGCGGCTTTATGAACTGCCTGAATACCGGTATCGTTTCCGGAAAGAAGATAAACGTCGGCGGTATCAGCGGTTACACGCAGGGCGATCCCAAGATGGGTTACTGCCTTAACACGACCACGGTCGTGAGCGATGCGGCTCCGCACAACTACGTTAACTCTGTCGGCGGCTTTATGCCTACGAAGCCTACGCTGCAGAACTACTATATGCAGGCTCTGCAGGGTACTGCTTGGAAGGGCACCAACGGTGTTACGATCGCCAAGTATACCGCGGCTGATTTTGACACCCTGAACACGCAGGGCGCTTGGATCGACCTTGCAACGCCCGAGCTTGCAGTCTTCCACACCACCGCAACCTGTGACAACACCCGCGGCTACTTTGTGGCTCTTGGGGATGGCTATCACGCTCCTGCCTGCCATTGCGGTAGCCTGGAGACGGCAAACGTGGATGCAAAGGTTGCCTGCACGTATGAAAACGGCGCCTGCACGACCTGTGGCGCGGCAGAGCCGTTTGATTCCAATATCGACAATGCAGACGAGCTTCTCGAACTCATGAACAAGCCCGGTCTGTGGGATGGCGATTACGTTCTTACGGGCAATATCGACCTCGCAGATAAGACCGAGGCCTGCACGTATACACAGGCTCCCATCGGCACGGCAGATACCTCCTTTACCGGTACGTTTGACGGTAAGGGCTATACGGTTTCGGGTGTTAACATCAACGCAACCGATGCTCATGTCGGTCTCTTCGGCCGTCTGCAGGATGCAACCGTTCAGAACCTGACGGTTGAGGGCACGGTCGTCGGCGAATCGGAAAACGTTGGTGGTATCGTTGGCGCTGCCTTCGGCGCTTCGAAGATCATTAACTGCGTCAACAAGGCAACCGTTACCGCCGCAAATAAGGTCGGCGGTGTTGTCGGTTATTTCTACGGCAATGACGAAGTGCTTGGCGATGCGGACAGCGTTCTCGAAAACTGTGCAAACTACGGTACGGTAACCGCAACGTCAACCTCTCAGGCAGACATCGGCGGCGTTGCCGGTATTCTTTGGAACGTCGGCGGTGTCAAGAACTGCTATGCGGGCGGTGAAGTGGTATTCTCTGCCAAAAACGCAGGCGGTTTCAACGGTCGTACACACGAATTTGTAAATATTTATTATTGCTATACCGATGCAACGATGTCCCCGCAGGTGGAAGGTCTTGCAGCGAACGCCGTTCGTCCCTTCAGCGGCTGGCCGGGCGCAAACACCGCCCTCCCCACCGGAGAAAGCAAGGGTATGCATGCATGCTATTTTGCAGACGGTATGCTGACCGAGGGCTCCTACAATGAGACCAGCGGTAACGTAGTATATAACGCGGACGAGCATTTTGCACTTCTCAACACCGAGGATGCATGGTGCTTCCGTGATGCAGAGCCCGTTCTCGTTTCTGCAGAGGGACACAACGCGGCAGAGGCGCGCACGCTTGTTTCTGCCGGTGCTGACGGCCACTATCTGGCATGTCCCTGCGGCAACGATAACGGTGAACTGATCGCGCACACGGGCGATCCTTGCGGTTGCGGCTTTACGGCATCCTGTGACCACTCCGCAGCGACCTCCGCGATCACCACGCCTGCAACCTGTGATGCAGAGGGTGTTCGCACCTATACCTGCACCTGCGGTGAGATCTGGACCGAGTCGATCGAAAAGGATCCCACCAACCATGTAAACAATACAAACTTCACCTGGGCGGTAGCGGACGGTGTCTACTATCTGGAGTGCTCTGCCTGCGACGGCAATGCCGTAGAGCAGACCGAGGCACCCACCATCTACGTGGATGCGGATACAAAGGCGGATGCCGGTATCGGCGATGATGCGAACAGCGGTCTTACGCTCGCTGCGGAGATGCAGACTCTGGGTGCGGCTATCGGACGTATTGCGGCAACGGGCGGTACTCTTTGCCTGACCGACCGTTACAATATTTCGACCTACGTAGCTCTTCCCGAACACGCAGGAAAGCTGACCATTACCTCGAGCTTCAATGGCGGTGGCAGCAAAACCGGCTTTTATTTCTCGGGAACGAATCGCTTTGCTTTGGGCGGCGATACCGAGTTCAATAACATCTATCTCTTCTCTAAAACGAATACGGCGCCTACCATCGTGTTCATTGCAAATTGGCATGACCTGACGATGGGCAAGGACATTGCAACCGGAATTAACGCATACGTCATTGCAGGTAGAGAGAATCCTAAGGAAGATGATACTGCTGAAGTCAAGCAGACGATCAACCTTTACGGCGTACACGATGAGTATGCAAACGGTACCGGTGACGGCACCTCGTTTGCGACGGCGCCGAAGTTTTACCAGAACGTTTATCTCGGTACACGTTATCAGGCTGAGCCGAGCGAAGACTATACCGTTTCCAATAAAGATATCACTCTGAATCTGTACGATTTCGTCCAGAGTGAGGGGGTTATGTATAAAGCAGACGTGTACGGTAAGCTTCACACGACAACCACCTCGGTATACGATTCGAACACGGAAGTTAACCACTATGCGTATGTGGAGAACTGCAAGACCACCGTTAACGCATATGGCAGTACTTATATTGAAGATATTTACGCCGGCTCGATCAATACCGACGAGTGGAAGGCACATCTGGATGAGCTGACGCTGAACTTCTCTGATAATTCTATCGTCAATAGGAACGTCAGACTGTTGAACGTCGAAAAAGTGACCATCAACATCTCCAACACCACTGGCGATTATTCCACGTATCCCGAGGGACATGGCGTTGTCGGCGTGAGAAACGCAGATGCCCGTTTGACGACTGCCGAGGGAAGAGGCTTCTTCTCCTCCTTTGCACATATTAAAAATGGAGCGACCGGCGAGGTCACCTATATCTACGAGCCGACCGGCAACGAAAGCTTTACGGTAAGCTACGGTTCGCACGGTATCACGACTCTTGAGGCAGACGGCCTTGTATCCGGTGCAAACTACAATACGCTCCTTGAGGGCAAGCTGACCGTAAACCTTGTTGACGAGTGTGTAGACGAAACGGTCATCGTGGAGCCTACAGACGGACAGCCCGGCAAGACCGTTACGACCTGCTCGGTCTGCGGCGACGTAGATGAGACCGAACTGCCTTACGATTGCGAGACCAGCGGCCACGGCGGCTACGTTGCAAAGGCAGACGGCACCGTTACCTGCACGTACTGTGACGAGATCGTGGAGGCTCCCGTTGTATCTGAAACTGTACCTGCAGTTCTTGCACTTGCTCCCGCAACTGCACAGAACGGCAAGGTCACCGTGGATCTTTCCGTAGGCACCGATGCAACCGGTATCTGGGGCGCAACCTTCAATATTGTTGCTCCCGATGGCTACACGCTTGACGTGGAGAATATCGACGCTACCGAGCTTGAAAAGCAGGGCTTCTCCTTCTGGAGCGGTGATGCTTATCTCTGCCTTGTTAAGATTTCTCAGGATGAAGATTCTGCAACCGAGGATCTGTTTGCAAATGCACCGCTCAGTGGCAAGGTTCTCTCTCTGCCGTACACGGTAGCGGAGAATGCGGCAAACGGCGTATTTGAACTGGTCGTTTCCGAGGTTACCCGTTCCACGGAGACCGAGGAAGGCGGCGAGAACATCGCATTTGCTTCTGTTTCCGCAGAAGTGGTTATTGCTACCGAGGAACCCGAGTGCACGCATGAGAACACTAAGCTTGTTCCCAATAACAACGGCACGCACAACGTAGTTTGTGCAGACGAGACCTGTGGCGTAGTCGTAGAGGAGAACGTTCCTTGTACGATGGAAGAGGTTGAGGGCTCCGCAGTGGCTCCCGACTTCGGCGTAGAGGGTAAGGAAGCAGACACCGCATGCGAATGCGGCTACACCGTAACGGGCGAGAGCATTCCCGCACTCGTAGCAAAGGCTATGATCGGCGATGTCAAGTACACCTCCGTACAGGCAGCAGTCGATGCAGTTACGGCAACCGCAACCGAACTCGGCACCATCACGGTAGTTGAGGGCGTAGAAGAGACGATCGAC
>JAZQHV010000040.1:0-21067 GCA_045540755.1 Eubacteriales bacterium | reverse complement strand
TCTCATACTTGGTCTCGCCGATCATAGCGGCTACGCCAAGTGCGGGAACGGACTCGGTATAGGAGTCGCCGCAAACCGTACAAGTGTAGGTGATCACGCCTGCCTCACCGGGCTTTGCGGGAGGATCGATCACACCGTCGTCATAGGTGTGGTTGCCGGTTGCAGGAATAGTTTCCTGTGCGGTGATGGTCTCGCCGCAGACGGAGCACTTCACACCGTCGGTAAGACCCGACTCGGCACAGGTTGCATCCTCACCGGGAACAACGACCTCGGTGTGAGGAATCATAGGAACAGTTTCCTGCTCCACAAGAACCTTATCACATCTTTCGCAATGCTTACCCTCGGTAAGACCGGTTGCCGTGCAAGTAGGAGCTACTGCCTCATCAACGACTTCGATATGGTCGAGTGCGTCAATCGCCTCTTCCTTAATCTCGCCGCAAGCGGAGCAAGTGAAGGTCCTTACACCCGCGATCTCACACTCAGGAGCCTTGGTAACTTCGCCTTCGCCCCAATTATGTTCGCACGTAAGCTTTGTGCCACAAGTCTCACAAGTGCCGGCGGTTGCGCCATTGTGCGTACAAGTTTCGATTTCACCGCAAACGGAGCAAGTTCTCTTGCCGTCTGCCCAATCGCCGTAGGTGTGACCGAGCGCGTCAACTGCGGTGGGAGCGGTGATAACCGAATCACATGCCGAGCAATTTACACCGGCAGTCGAACCTGCGGTCGTGCAGGTAGGAGCTACTGCGGGGATCTCAACTTCAGTGTGGCCGAGAGCATCGATTGCTTCGCCTTCTACGACGTAGCCACACTCACAAGCGGTGTTGGCCGCCTTACCTGCCTCGGTGCAGGTTGCCGCCTTGGCAGATCCCTCTACCTCAACCAGAGTACAAGCAACATCAGACTCAATAATCTCGCCGCATGCCTCGTTTGCACAAACAACATTGTGCTTGCCATCATTCAGGGAAACGAGTTCGGTTTCCCCATGATTACACGTATTGTACTCGCACTTTGCACACTTGGTTTTTCCTTCGGGAATGCTGTGGTTTTCCTGTACGCCACAAGTACACGAATGCGTGTTCTCATCGTCCGAAGTGAACAGATGCGCACATTCTCCATCCGTCAGGAACGCAAGCATAGGAGCCTGTTCCTTATAGAGCCACTTACCGGCATCGGTTGCCTTTACAAACGCAACCATGTCTTCCGCCTTTGTACCGGCAACAAGGTTGTCGGAGGTGATGTCGTTGGTCGTGGTAGGCGTAAAGACCTGCTCTCCGGTCTTGTTGTACATATCGGAAGCCGTCCACTTGCTGACCTTTCCATCAACCTTTGAGGTTCCGATCGCGCCGAACAGGTTGTCGCCCTTCGCATTTGCATTCATCCAATCGGAATAAGTGACCGAAAGCTCCAAGGTTTCCGCATCCCGCACAGTAGGACGCGCAACACCCACAATGGATCCAACCCACTTCTCTCCGGAAACAGCGCCTTCATTGTACAACTCAGTTGCCGTAACCTTTGCATAGTTCACAGAGCCGCCATTGAAAATCGTGCCAATGACTCCACCAACGGAATCGCCCACGGCAGACATATCTCCGTAGTTTGCGCACTTTGTAATCTTGACTTGTGCCCAATCCTTTTCCGCGGGTGCCGCAGCTCCGGCGCGGACGGCATCAGCAACGCTTCCCACTATACCGCCGACACAGTATTCTTGTGCAAAAGCATCGCCGAAATTGTTACAATTTGTAACGGCAATGGTATGTCCCGTTCCGGTGGTCTCGGCTCCGGCGGTATAGATACCCAAAATTCCGGCAGCATACGGACCGGCTACCGCATTAGCAGTTCCATAGTTGTCGCAACCGTCGATCTCAAGCGTGAAATTCGCACCGCGGACATCGACGCTGCCGAGGATACCGGCGGCACGGCCGTTTCCGCCGGTGGCTGTAATAGCAGGAGCGATCTCTTCCGTGCCGTTATAGCAATCGGCGATCTTAATGCTTACGTTTGCGGCGCTGGCAATAGAAACGTATCCGCAAATACCGCCTACGTAAGCCGTACCTGTCACGTTTCCGAGGTTCACGCAATTCGTAATCACGATTTCGGAATCCTTGCTACAGTTAATACCGCCAAGCAGTCCGGCAACGCAGCCTGCACCAGAGGTAATAACAAGTTTGGAAGTACAATCGGTCATCGTCAAAGATCCGCTTGCCTTACCAACAATGCCTGCAAAGCTATTACCGGCATTGATCGTACCTGCAACCGTCAGATTCTTGATCGTAGCACCCTTTACGTCGGCAAACAGTGCTCCGTCACATCTGCCCGTTCCAACGATATCCACAGTGATCGTGTATCCGTCACCATCAAAAGTACCGCGATACTGTGTGTTCTCTGCGCCGATGGACACCGGAGCATACTTAAAGCCGGTGAAATCGATATTGCCACCAAGCGTGTAGTCCGCTGCGAGTGTTTCGGCATCGGTGGTATGCATCAGGCCAAACAGCTCTGCAGCCGTATCGATCGTACCATCGATGATATACTTTTCAAGCGAATCATCGCCTACGCCGCAGCAGGCGTGTACTTCTTCTGCACCTCCGACTATACTGGAGATAGCAAGTTCTTGGCTTGCATGCGCGGAAGGATCGACATCCACCTCTTCGGAGAGTTTTTTACCGCACTCTGCACAGGTATATACCTTTTCACCCTTGTCTACACAAGTAGGAGCAACGTATGCAGAATCATCATACTCACGGCTTTCTACAGGATGCTGACATGCCATCCATCCGCAAACAGTGCAATCTTCCTCACCGGTATGGGCACTTACCGAACCGCAAATACAAGCGTGTCCGTCAGCGCCAATGCTCTCATATACATGTTGCTCGGTTACACCCGAAAGCTCAAGCGCGGGTTTGCCATTATTGCAGACCCAATACGATGCGCCATCAACGGTCGCCTTGGTGAGGAAAGGCTCATAATCCGCGCTCGTCGCCTCCGAATTCATGTAGTTGGTCAGTTGAACTTTGATAGGTGTAGTATCCGTAGATGCGTGCGTTGTTGTTTCCGTCGTGTTGGTTACTTTAATTACTTTAAATTTACCGTGTTCTCTTATAACGTAAGTTTCTATTGGACACGACAGATTCTTCAGTGCATACGTAACACCGGAGGATACACCGAAATATCCAACGAAGCCCCCGTGGAAAGCAGTTCCGCTTGCAAAAGCATCGCCTTCCGTATTCAGTTTGGATTTGTAATAGGTCTCACCGTAGGTTTCCCAATCGGAAAGAGTTCCGGGGAATTTTCCATCATGCGCGCGAGGAGTGCGAATGATGCCGATGATCGTGCCGAGGGTCGGAACGCTTGTCGCGGTAGAAAAAATATAGCCCTCGTTGTACAGATCAACCATGGTAACGACCATGTTTGCACCCGCCGCCACACCAAAGCTACCTGCAATTCCGCCGGCATAGCACCCTGCTACAGCTCCACCGATCGAACCGAAGTTCTTACAGTGCGTTATGGTAAGTTCAAACTCATCTGCGATCTTATCATCATAACTGTATGTAACGGTTTCGCCGTTTGCAGCCGTATAAGAGGTCTTTGAGTAAAAAGCATTCAGACCCAAAATACCGCCGATGCCGTCACTGTTTCCGTTAGTTCCGCAATATACATCGCCATTGTTCGTACAGTTGGTAATAACAAGCGAACAAAAAGCACCAATGCCTGCGCTATTGGTAGTCGTATCCGAGGAAGCATAACCCGCAATGCCGGCATAACGTCCGCCTGCACCGGAAATCTTTCCGTTGTTGACACAGCCATCCAGCAAAACGTCCATATCCGTCTGCGTGGTGTACAGAATCGCACCGACAATACCGCCAACACGTGCATGTGTTCCCGTCACGGTAATGTTAGAGGTACAATTCAAAATCTCAGCAGAGCCGTTGATCGATCCGATCAAGCCTCCGGCATTCAGACCGGTCGCCGAAACAGAACCGTTGACCGTCAGATCACGAACCACAACTTTGTCATTTTCAGCACCAATGGCACCAAAGAAACCGGTGTTTCCGGCAGCAGAAATGTTAACGCCGGAAACAGTATTACCATTACCGTCAAAGGTACCGGTAAAAGGATGGCTCGCGCTACCGATCGGGGACTGTACAGAGCCCGCAGAAAGTTCGATCGAATCCTTCAGTTCGAAATCGAGTCCGAGGATCGTGTCGTCTTCGGTCGCCATAAGTGCGAGAAGATCTTCCTCATTCTCGATCAAACCGTCGGAAATATCCACGGGTTCCGGAGTTTCTTCATTCTCCGCTTCCATAGTCTCCTCGGCGAGGAGCTCGAATTCTTCTTCCTCCTCTCCTGCAGGAGTTGTTTCGTCCTCTGTCTCTTCGACAGGGACTTCTTCCGCTTCCGCATCGGGAGCGGGATCCGTAACCTCTTCTGCTACGGTTTCGACAACGTCGGTTACAACGTCATCCTCTGCGAAGATCGCAAGAGGAAAAGCCGAAAGCAGCATGCAAAGAGTCAACAGGATCGCCAAAAGTTTCTTTTGCATAGTGTTTCTCTCCTTATATAAAATATTTCACTATAAAAATAGTAAACGAGTTGATTGGGTCGGCGACGATGCCGACTTTTTTGATATAAAAAGGGGGACGCTTAAAAAGTTGCCTTCTTTTGTGTTTTGTGCGTTTTTATTAAAATCCATTCCGCTTTACACTATATTTTAGCACGTTTGCACAGTTGTGTCCACCCCAAAAATCAATGTATTCTTACACGCAGTTTTTGGGGGAGACTCTCGCAAAATCCCATTTTATGCAACGTGCCCATATTTACATTTTACTACGCCTCTTACAAAGACACAATGTACAATACGATACTGTTTTTGTGTTTTTTGATACCAATAAAAAAACGCACACCGAAGTGTGCGTTTTTTTTACAATAAACTCGTATCGCCGAGAAAGCGGGTTGCCAGTTTAGCAATGCCCTTTCCGATCGGCTGCAAAACAAGACGTAGGACAAACGCCGAAAGGAAAGCGGCAAAAAACACAAGCGCGATCAAAAGCAGCAGAGGAAATCTCGCATCCAGATCCAGCACCGTATACGTGAGATTATCCCACAAATAAGAAAGCAGATACATCTCGAACGTACAGAGTGCAATCCGTGCAAGCGTCTTCCGCGCGAGAACACTTTTGATCTCCAGATCATACAAAGCAAGAAAAACGGCAAGCGCCGTAAGCAAAACGGCGAGCGTCTGGAATCCGTTGAACAAATACCACGCATATCCGCCACGCATCTGTGTATACAGTGCGATCAGCACGGTGGGGAGCGCGGGGACGAGCAGGAACGCCACCCACTTTTTCCATGTAGCAAGATGCGGCTTATATTCCGCGATCAGACATCCGACGTAGTAGAACGTAAGCGGATACATTGACTTGAAGAAATCGGGAAAAATATTCAGCGCAACGGTAGATCCGCTACCATCATAATAGGGAGAAAAGCCCGCAATCGTGTCTGGGAGAAGCGTTAAAAAAATGAGACTACCGACAAGAATCAATTTTCCGCGCTTTGTGGCGATCGCATTATATACCATATTCAGAAACGGGATCAGCAAAAACAAGCCGAGAAACATTTCAAAGTACCATGCGTATCCGTTCGCCGAGAAATTGAGGATCTTATAGACTGCCGTAACGAAGGTGAGATCCATATTTCCGCGAATCGCGCCCGAGACTGCATATGCCGCCATGCAAAGTACGCTGATAACAAAATAGGAGAGATACAGCGGAATGATTCCCTTATAATACACAAGCGTAAACGTCTTTTTTCTCTGCAAAAAACCGCTGAGCATCAAAAACAACGGCACAGAGGAGACCGTAAGCTGTCGCACGTACAAAGCGACCGTCCATTGCCAAGTGCGCTCACCGTCAAGGATCCCCGAAAGTGAGATCGCATGCAGAACGATTACAAACAGGATGGCCGCCGTGCGAACGGCATCGATCCCGCCAAGCCTTTTCTTTTCCATAATCCTTTTGGGAAAACAAGCACTGCGTTATGCAGTGCTTGTTTTTATATTAGTTCTTCTTTTTCTTCAGAATCACAACAACGATCGCCGCTACAACGACCACTGCCGCTACAATCCCGATGATGAGACCGACGTTTACACCGCCCTCATCCGCGGAAGCTGCAGGAGCCGCGGTGGTCACAGGGGTGTCCGCAGTGGGAGCTTCCGTAGTCTCGGGAGCCTCCGTAGCCGCAGGTGCTTCAGTCGTTTCGGGAGCAGTGGTCTCCTCTACTCTGCCGGTGATCACTGCATTCGGATGATATCCTGCATTCAGAAGCACTGCCTCGTCACCGTATACAGTGACCTTGAGGTTGTCAAAGGAAACTGCACCCAGATTGATCAGAACGTCCTTTGCAGAAATAGAGCGGAAACCAAAGGTACCGTTCATCCACTCCGCAGATGCGCCAAAGTAGGACCAGGGCTCTGCATCGCTACCAATCACGGACATCTCTACCATAAAGAGACCGTCGCGATGGTCAACCTTGACATGGTAGTTGCCGCCGGGCGTCAATTCTTTGGGGCCAATGCCCAGGTTTGCACCCCAGCCGCCCTCGGAATTGCCATAGCCGGTAACGAACTGGTCACCAAGCTGTGCCGTGTGCGAGGTATAACCGTAGAAGGAACTGCTACCATCACTGCACGCCTGCGAAAGATCACAATGCGAAAGAACGCCTGCGGTAGACTGTGCATTGAGAATATCCGCCTCTACAACGTAGTTTGTAAGCAGGTTTGCGTCGTGATTTGCAGAGTACAGAATAAAGGTAAAGTTACCAGAAGACTCAAAGCCCTTTGCAACCTCTGCATAGTACAGAGCGCCGTCCTTGATCGCCCACTTGCCGCGATACTGCGTAAAGTCGGAAATGGTTGCAGGATCGGAGAAATCGTTCTCATAGAAAACGTACTCGTCCTTGGTCATGTCCAGGTCATCCACATGTACCTCTACGACCTCGGGAACGGTAACCTCAATTGCGGGAGTTACCTCGGCGAGTGCCGCCGCAGAAACGACCTTGGGCTTGTAATCCGCAAGTGCCTTGCCCGCCTTAAGGTGATCGCCGACGTCGCCGATCGCCGTGATCTTAAGGTTATCAAAGCCAAGCATACCAAGGTTGGTCATACCGTTGTTCATCACGACCGCACGGAAACCGAAAGCGCCCATCAGCCACTCTTCGTTCTCTACAGTGTAGTTCCAGAGTTCGTCACCGGTATTCAGATTGCTCATGATAACGGTAATGCTCTTTCCCTCTGCAATCACCTTGATATGTATGCTGTCGCCGGGTGCCATGTTCTTTTCACCCGCCTTGATGTTGCCTTCCCAGTTGCCGGCAATGTTACCGCGGCCGAGAACGCCCTGCGCCGCCACAAAGCTTACGAATGCCTGATACCCCATAAAGCCGCATTCCTTATCTGTAAGGAGTCTGCTCGTATCGCAACGGAAGAGGGGACCGCCCTGCGTCTGGATATTTATCATATCGACTTCCAGAATGTAGTCGGTCAGATTATTGATTCCCGCATCCTTGGTGAACAGCATCCATGCCTGCGAATCCATATCGAGTTCGCCGATACCTGTCAACATAAGCTGACCGTCCACGATGCCCCACTCACCGCGATACTGCGTAAAGTCGGAAAGCGTTGCAGGATCCGAAAAATCATTTTCGTAGTATACGTACTCTGCCGCATTTGCCGCAACCGCCATACCGAGCAGGAGCAAAGCCGACGCAACAAGTACAACAAACAGTTTTTTCATAGTTGTTTCCTTTCTTTGGTCGCAAGACCTAAAACTACAAGTATACTATACTGCAATTTGACGCATTCGTCAAGTACGTAGCTTATTTCTTTTTCTTGAGAACGATCGCTACGATCACAGCCAGCACAACGACTGCGGCCACAATACCAACGATGATACCGACAGGAGCACTTCCCTCCTCGGCGGGTGCAGGCGTTGCGGTGGTTTCTACAGGCGCAGTTGTCTCCGCAGGCATTTCTGTCGTTTCTGCGGGCGCCTCTGTCTTCGCAGGAGCCGCGGTAGTCTCTGAAGGAGCATTCGGATCAATGATCTTCGCGTTCGGATGATAGCCTGCATGGAGAAGTACAGCCTCGTCGCCGTATACCGTAACCTTTAGATTATCAAAGCCGACCGTTTCCAGATTGTTAAGCACATCCTTGGTCGAAATGGAACGGATACCAAACGTACCCATCGGCCATTCTGCGTCCAGTCCCTCGTAGCTCCAGATAACGTCTTCCTTACCGACCTCGGTGATCGTTGCCGTATAACGTCCGTCGTTATGTACAACGCGGATATGGTAATTCATTCCGGGAGTCAAAAGCTTTTCGCTGACGCTGAGATTTCCGCCATAGCCACCCGCGGAATTGCCATAGCCGACAGCGCCCTTCATGCCGTCCTGGCTGATAAACGCCGTATAACCGAAGAAGGAGCTTGCATTATCACTCCAAGCCTGCGTCAGATCTGCGTGCGAGAGAATACCACAAGAGGTCTGCGAATTCATAATATCCAGGTCAACGGTATAATTGCGCAACATATTTGCATCTGTGTTCGCAGAATACAGCACCCAAGAGAAGTTACCACTATCACGGAAACCGGGAGTCAATGCCGAATAGTACATTGCACCGTCGTGAATCGTCCACGCACCGCGATACTGTGTAAAGTCGGAGAGCGTTGCAGGATCCGAAAAATCGTTTTCGTAGAATACATACTCGGTCTTGGTCATATCCAGATCAGCCGCGCTTACCTCTACGACCTCGGGATCGGTGATCTCCATCGGATCGGTGATCAAGGGCATCTCTGCCGCAGAAGTTACCTTGGGCACATAGTCTGCGAGCGACTTACCTGCCGCAAGGTGATCGCCAACCTCGCCAATCGCAGTGATTTTGAGATTGTCAAAGCCCAGCATGCCGAGGTTCGTAGAGCCGTTATTCATGACGACAGCACGGAAGCCGAAAGAGCCCATAGCCCAATCTTCGTTCTCAATGGTTACGTTCCAGATCTCGGTTGCCGCATCAATATCCGTCATGATATAGGTAATGTTTTTACCCTCGGCAATGACCTTGAGGTGCAGATTTGCACCGGGAGCTGTGATGTCGCTGCTGACCTTCAAGTTGCCTCCCCATGCACCGGCCATGTTGCCAAGGCCGAGCGCACCTTTGGTACCCGTAAAGCTGAGGAACGCCTGATAGCCCATAAAACCGCAATCTTTATCTGCCATAACTTTGGCAATATCACAGCGGAACAGCGGACCTGCCTGTGTCTGAATATTTTTCATATCCACTTCGAGAATGTAGTCAGTCAGATTTATGACTGCGGCATCTTTGGTGAACAACATAAACGCCTGCTCATCCATGCCAATCTCGCCGAGGCCGGTCAGCGTAAGCTGACCATCCACAATGCTCCACTCGCCGCGGTACTGCGTAAAATCGGAAAGCGTTGCGGGATCCGAAAAATCATTCTCATAGTACACGTACTCCGCCGCGCCGACAAAAGACGCCAGCGAAAGCGCACACACGAGTATAAAAAGAGAAAACTTCCATATTCTTTTCATTTTATATACCTCCAGTATATAGTATGATATTACTATACCGCATTTTTGCAAAAAAGTAAATACAGAAATTGCATACATTTGTGCAGAAAAGCAAAAAAAGGATCGCAAAAGCGATCCTTTTTCGGTTATTTACTTCTTTTTCTTTGCAATGACAATAATGATCGCCGCCAAAACGACAACTGCTGCCGCGATACCGATGATCAAACCGACGGGAGCACCACCCTCATCAGCAGGTGCAGGCTCCACGGGAGCTGCGGTAGTCTCTACAGGAGCCGCGGTGGTCTCTACGGGAGCCGCAGTGGTCTCTGCGGGAGCCGCGGTGGTCTCTACGGGAACCGCAGTGGTCTCTACGGGAGCTGCAGTGGTCTCTACGGGAGCTGCGGTGGTCTCTGCAGGAACTTCCGCGGTCTCTACAGGCACATCGGTGCCTGCTACAGGAGCCGCAGTGGTCTCAGCAGGAGTCTCACCCTTTTCAATGACCTCAACGCCGTCAGCAATCACGATCTCTCCCTCGCCGGTGATGCTCTGCCAAGTGCCGCCTTTTACGATCGCAGTAGAGCCTGCCTCAACGTAGATGGACATGTACATGGGAGTTGCACTCAGCATGCTGCCGAGAGAAATAACGTTGTCATTTACCAACAGCGTAGAGTTGTTGGTAACGGCAAAAGTGGTGGTGTCCACATGCTCCTGGAACAGGATGATGTCCTCAATAATCACGTCGCTCGTCAGGGTCAGGGTCGCACCCTTCGCCATCTTCATTGCACAGTAGGGATTGTCGATCGGAACCATGTTCTTATAATCGGTGGTGCCGTCGTTCGAAGTGATCTTCAGCGTACTGCCAAGCTCGGGGAGCGTATAATCGCCGCCGATGAACAACTTACCGACCGCTACCATCGTACCACCGTCCTTGAGAACGGAAACAGCACCGTTGTCCTCAAAGAACAGAAGCTGTTTCTTTGCTTCGTCAGCGGACAGACCACTGTACTCGTTGTTACCGACGTTAAAGCCGATGTAGCACTTGGTATCATTGGTGAGAACAGGCTCTTCTGCCGCAAACGCGGTAAGAGCGAGCACGGAAACTGCAAGAAGCGCAGTCAGTGCAAGAGCAAGAATCTTCTTCATTATGTATCCTCCGAAATATGCACAATATTTGTGCGTTTTATATAAACAGTATAGCTTTTTACGCACCGCAAGTCAAGAGTTTTTACAGATTCTCTTGCGCTTTCCGGTACAAAAATTCGGATATTTTTTCAAGCGATTTTTGGGGTACGAGCCCCTCGACACTCTCTCCCGCGGCAAGCTTTGCACGAACGGCCGTCGAACTGACCGTATGAAACTCGGGCTTTGCGAACAAAAGGACCGTGTCCCTGCCGCAATACCCGAAATTACGCTCTGCCATGTCCTGCTCATACGCCACGTCCTTGCTGTCGCGGATGCCGCGCACGAAAGCCACGGCGCCCGTTTCCTTGGCATACTCTGCGACGTACCCGTCACAGACATCCACGGTAACGTTCGGCATGTCCAAAAACGCCGCGCGCGCGATCTCGGCGCGCTCCCATGCTGTAAACATATACGTTTTTTCTTCGTTCTGCGCGACAAGGACGGTCACGTGATCAAACAAAGCGGCCGCGCGGCATACGATATCCGCGTGCCCCACCGTGATGGGATCAAAGCTACCCGTGACCAATGCAAGTTTATTCTTCATTCTTCGTTTCCTCACTGAAATAGACTTCCGCAGGGGTCAGGATCTCCAGATGCACTCTGCCGTAATTCTTTTTCTTAACCGAAGTATACATTTCGGCAAGGCGTGGCTCTTTTTCAAAGATACGCATATCACCATTTTCACTCTCACAAACGAGCAAGCAACCGCGATGCATCAGTTTTGTGCGATACAAACGCAAAAGTGCGTCCGTGAGCGCATCAGACGCGTAGGGCGGATCCAAAAAAACAATATCAAAGCCTTCTCTGCCCTCCGACTTGCGTAAAAAACTGCGATAGTCGGTGATCAACGTTTTCGTCAACGAGGCAAAGTGCGTTTTTTCAATATTCTTTTTGACAATGCCGATCGCCTCCGCCGAAGCGTCGGTAAACACGCAATACGCCGCGCCGCGGCTGATTGCTTCCAGCCCCAGTTGTCCCGAACCTGCAAAGAGGTCCAGCACGCGCCTGCCCTCCACGTCAAACTGAATCATGGAAAACAACGCCTCTTTTGCACGCTCGGACGTAGGGCGCGTGGTATCCCCCTCCAAAGTCAGAAGTTTTGTTCCCTTTGCTTTTCCCGTAATGATCCTCATCGGTTCTTCTCCTTAAAATACGCAACGATCGAAGCGGCATCCTTTGGCGGAATGCCGAATTCCGCAAGTTGTCCGACGTCCGCTTGCTTCAGTGCGAAAAGACTGCCCGCCGCCTTCAGATACTTTTTCGCCTTGGCGGGACCGATCCCCGCAATATCCTCCAGTACCGAGTGCTTCAACGTCTTGCGCTTGGCGCTGTCCATCCGCCCCACCGAATAACGGTGCACCTCCTCCTGCAAGCTGTACACAAAAACAAACACACTTTGCTCCCGTGCAATGCTGATGTCGTTTTCTCCATCGGTCAATGCGCGCGTTTTGTGGTGTTCGTCCTTGACCATGCCGTATACAGGAATATCCACGCCAAGCTCAGCAAAAAGGGCACGTACGGTGCCTACGTGACCCACACCGCCGTCCAACAGAATAAGATCGGGCTTGGTCGCAAAACTGCCACTCTCGTCCGCAAGGTGTGCAACGCGGCGAGAAAGCGCCTCCCGCATGGCACCGTAATCGTCAATACCGTCTGTAGTGCGGATCGAAAAGGTGCGATAATCCTTTTTCTTCAGTTTTCCGTCCTCAGCAACAACCATGCCCGCAGTGATATGCTCCTTGCCAAGGTTGGAGATATCATACGCTTCAATACGTCTCGGCGCCTGAGGCAAGCGCAACAGTGCCGCCAGTTTACCGAGCATCTTATTGTCGCGTTCGAGGGACTCCTCGAATTTTGCGGCTTTCTCTGCGGCGTTATCATACACCATACCACAGAGTTTTTTCAGTTCGCCTCGCAGAGGACGGTGTACGCTGACCTTGTGCTCCGCCTTTTCGCTCAGCAACTCGGAAAGAGCCTCGGCACTTTCTGCATCTGTCTCGTTATACAAGAGCACTTCGCGCGGGATATAAGCACGTGAGGAATACAACCCGCACAAAAAAGTGGGGATGTCCTCGGGTGAAACGATCTCATCCGCAGAAAAAACGAACTCTTCTTTATCCACCAGCATACCGCCGCGGATGCAAAACACCGAAATGACACTGCACTTTTCGTTGCCATACAGTGCAACAACGTCCTGATCTGCCTTCGGCGAGGAAACGACCTTCTGCCGCTCGGAGATCCGATCCAGTGCGGCGATGCTGTCACGGCACTTTGCCGCCGCCTCGTAATTCTCCTGCTCAGCCAGGCGGTACATGCGTTTTTCCAGTTCCCGCTTCGCCAAATCAAAGTCGCCGCCAAGCACACGCAGTGCCGCATCGATCGCGGCGACATACTCCTCCCGCGAACTATCCTTTTTGCAGGTACCCATGCACTGTCCGATCTGATAATAGATACACGGGCGATCCCTGCCGATATCGCGCGGAAAGCTCCGCTTGCAGTTTGGCAGTCCAAGCGTCTTATGCAAGGTGTCAATGATATTATAAGCGACGCCCGCGCCCGAATAGGGACCGAAATACTTCGCTTTGTCCGCGCCGCGTGTCCGTGTCACGAGCAATCGCGGATATTCTTCCCCCGTCGTCACCTTGATATACGGATAGCTTTTGGAGTCCTTAAGGTTGATGTTGTATTTGGGCATGTGCTCCTTGATAAGCACATTCTCCAGCGTCAGCGCTTCCATCTCGGTATCACAGAGAAAAAAGTCAAAATCCGCCACAAGCGAAACCATTCTCGCCGTTTTGATATTCTTTTGACTGTTCTGAAAATACTGCGAAACCCGATTTTTCAGCTTGCGCGACTTGCCCACGTAGATGACCGTCCCCGCGGCGTTCTTCATAATATACACACCCGGCCGCAGGGGCAAGGAATTTGCTTTTTTCAACAGCCGCTCCAGGCGGGTCTGCTCTGCTTCTGCCATGCTATCTCCTTATAAAACAAACAGGCGCCCACAACGAATACCGTTATGCACGCCCATTCTTTTCCCTATTTGCTTATTCGTTGAAGCCGTTTTCGATAAGCTCTTTCAGCCCTACAATTGCCTCTTCCTCATCTGTGCCGTCCGCAACCAGCGTGATGGTCATGCCATTCACAATGCCGAGAGAAAGAACGCCCAACAAACTTTTTGCATTAACACTGCGGTCATCCTTTTCCACCCAGATCGAACTCTTATACGAGTTAGCCTTTTGGATAAAGAAGGTCGCAGGGCGTGCATGCAAACCTACACTGTTTGTAATTGTAACTTCTTGGGTCATCATACCTAAAAATACGCTCCTAGATACAGGATAAATGTGTTGTTGTTAATTAGTATAGCAAATCCAAAAAAGAAATGCAAGTATTTTTCATCTTTTTTTGGTTTTTTGGCATATTACTCGTCTTTTAAGGTTACGTCCGTGATCAATATAGTCACATTGATGTTTGGAAGGAATGCATAAGTGGACAAACCGGGAGCGATATACTGCGTTCCGCCAATGGCAAAGCCGCTTTCGCTCATCTTTCCCTCCGCCTCAAACTGACCGCGGATATCCACGCGACCCGCATCGGAAACCGTCTTGATGATCTTGCCGTCATCCTCTACAAAGTATACGGAGGGTTCTACCTGTACCTTGCCGACCAAATGACCGAGATCGCATCCGAGCGTATGGCTGTAAATGGGGTCCCCTTCTTGGAAGCAGTGCTGGGAAGCACTCTGCACGTTTGAAATAAAGTACGAGATGACCGCGGTCTGCGTTTCCAGCTTTTCGTCGGTCGTCTTGACGCCGCCGCGCAGGAGCGCTCCCGCAATGCAGAGCAGGATCACCACAAGGATCAGGAGATCCAGAATATTAAAACGGAATTTTGTTTTTTTCATGATTCTCCTCCTTACTTGATCCGCATGTCATTGATGTAGCCGGTCGCGCACAGATTCTTCATATGAATGCTGATGCCGTTGCCGACCGCCATTTTCGTGCCGTTGATGTAGTACATCTCCTCGGATAGGTAACCGGGAGATTCCACAGTGATGTACAAAGTCAGATACTCGGGATGCGTGGCGTTGACCATTTTCTCGATCTGCTCATCATACACGTCTTTGGTGAAGGGCTCGGTGCGTACGCGCGTTACCGTACCCATGTTCATGCGTTTTTGCGCGTCGATCACCGTTTCACCTACCTCTACGTTGTCACAGAATTCGGGCATCATACCACGGAACTGGATGGTATATTCGATAGTCAGATCCTCTTTTGCAGATGCATCTACGCCAAAAGCATTGGCGATCATAAACGCGGCAACGGCGATCACACACGCGATCACGACCGTGAGCAGAACGTCAACGACGTTCACGCGAAAGCTTCTCTTTTCAGTCATTTTATTTCCTCCTTAAACCGTCAGTTCTGCATTCTGCTCGCTGATCACCTGCGCCTTTTTGTTGCGAAGCACATGATCGATTCGGCGTGCCGCAGAAACGATACCGATCATCAACCAGAATACAAAAAATACACGATAGTTGTACCATACGTAGTCAGTCATGCCCTGCACCAGTGCCGCAAATACGCCGCAAAGTGCCCCGCAACCGATCAGACGCACCGCCTTATCCTCTCCGTGCTTTGCCAAAGAAAATCCGCTTTGAAACAAGCAGATCAGCATGGCAAGAAAGACAATAAAGCCAAAAATGCCGACCTCGATAAAGAGCTGCAGGAACAGATTGTGCGCATGCGGCGCTTTTTCGATGCCCGCAAAAGAATAATACGGATAGATCTTGTCAAATGCCTGTTCACCGACGCCGATACCCGTGAGCCAATAATCCTTCAGCATATTGGTACTGCCACGCCAGATAAACACGCGGTAATTGGTTGAGGTGTCGGTCAGGTCGCCAATACTGGAAAAGCGGGAAACGATGCTCTCGGGTAAAAACGGGATCGCCATCGGCAAAGCAAGAATGCCTGCAATGAGTACCCCCATCGTACGACGATTCCACATCAAAAGAAAGATCACCGCCGCAAACAGGAAGCCGAGCCATGCCCCACGTGCCCACGTGTAGATCAGACACGCCGCCCCCACTGCAAAGGTCAAAAGATATCCGGGCTTGCGCCACCAATTCTTTTCACCGATCCCAAGCGCCGCGATCATCGGCAAAAGCAGGATCAGGTACAGACCAAGCATATTCGGATTTTCAAAGGTGGAAACCACGCGGCCGCCGATGCTGTCGAACATTTCGGTATCGATCCACTCTGTAGAGATGTTGCCCGTAAAATTCTGATACAGACCGTACAACGCAACCAGGAACAGCGAGGCACCGAGAATGGTGCCGCATTTCTTCAGCTCTTCCTTGGTATTAACAAGCCCTACCGTCAAAAAATATCCGATCATCAGGATCGTGTAGATCCCCGCGGCCATGATGGACTGTGTGCCGCCGTAGGAAACGATACCGCCAAGCAACATCACCGCCATAAAGCTGAACACCAGCACGTCCAGCAGTTCAAGATGAAAATGCCGTTTCCCGCGGATCAGCTTGATCACAAAGCTACCGCAGGTATATAGCACCAGAAGTCCGAGTGCAATACTCGGATTCGGAAGCACCACCAGAAACGGTAGCAAAAACAGAATCGCGTAATATCCGCACTCCGGCCGTAGCAGTACGACATAGGCAAGGATCAGCGCCACGATCAGCACGATCAGCAAAACCGGACTGACAAAGAATGATAAGATACCAAACGGCAAACCGAGGATAAACGCCGCTGTCTTTCTTCCGGTCGCCTCTTCACCCAGCGCGAAGCTTCGTTCCTTGAATCCGCACAGATCTCTCGCGATCCGACCAAACAACGCACTTTCGTACACCGCCGTGCTGAACGGCTTTTTGGAAAAGCAGAACGGAATGCCGCAGAGCATCATCAACAGCGAAAGCCCGCCATGTACAAGGCTGACATCCTCATGCCAGATCAGATACAAAAGCAACTGCGCCACAAAGGTATAAAAGCCTGCAGACAGCAGAAAAATGCCGATCACGCGAAGTGAAAGTCGGCTCAGGTATCGCATCATTGAGGCGGCACCCGTCACATATACACTTTCCTCAATATTCTCTGCCAGAAAACGGAAAATGCGTCCGCGTTTTCCTCCCTCGGCTTTGCCGAGGGCGCTGTCGTCAAAGGTCTCGCACATGGTGTCGTAAGAGCCGAATGCATAACTGTAGGCTCCGCTACCGAGCCGTTTGTACAGAAAGTCACCAAGTTTGTCCAGCCCGCGCAGAATCGCACTGCCCGCGAAAAAGTCGGACAACCATTGCTTAAAACCGCTTTTCATTTTTTCTTCCTTTCTGCCTTCGGCGGATGTTCCCGCATCCAGATCTCGTAAAGATCCGGGCGGTTTTGCTTTGTGATCTCCAGCGACTGCATAAGCCGCCATTTGTCTATGTTCTCGTGATGCCCCGAGATCAACACCTCAGGCACCTCTTTGCCATGAAAATCAAAGGGGCGCGTGTACTGCGGGTATTCCAAAAGTCCGCTTGCAATGCTTTCCTTTTCAAAACACTCGTCGTCGGCAAGCACGCCGGGAACAAGCCTCGCCACCGCGTCCACGAGGATGCAGGCAGGGATCTCCCCACCGGTCAGCACGTAGTCGCCGATGGAGATCTCCTCGTCTACGATCTCCTCTATAATGCGCGTATCCACACCCTCGTAATGGCCGCAAAGGATCACGAGGTTCTCATATCCCGCAAGCTCTTTGGCTTTTTGATGATTGAAAATACTTCCGCGCGGCGACATATATACCACGTGACGGCTCTCGGTCGGCTCCTGCATGTCGCAGACCGCCTTGTAGCAATTGTAGATTGGCGGTGCCGCCATCAGCATGCCCATGCCGCCACCATACGGCGTATCGTCCACACGGCGGTGCTTATCCTCAGAGTAGTCACGGATGTTGTGCGCGTACACCTCGATCGCGCCGCTCTTCTGCGCCCTGCCAATAATGCTTTCGTCCAGCACGCCGCGCACAAGGTCGGGAAACAGCGTCATAATATCAAAACGCATCATGCAAACATCCCCTCGATCGCCTCGATCGCAATGCCGTCCGTAAGATCAATTCTCTTGACAAATGCCGGAACGACCGGCACGAGAAACGTACCGCGTTCATTTTTCACTTCGTACAGATCGGATGCCGCGCCGGAGATCACGTCGCTGAGGACTCCGTATTTCTCTCCCGTTGTAACTTCATACACCGGCAGACCGATCAGATCCTGCACAAAAAAGTCCCCTTCTGCAAGCGGCAGATCTGCGCGTGCGGCAAACAGCACAATGTTTTTCAATGCCGCTGCATCCTCAAGCACGGCAACGCCCGCAAGTGAAGCAAGTACCCTGCCCTTGTATACAGATGCTTTCTCAACCTTAATTGGCAAAAAAGCACCGTCCTTCTCGGTGTAGACCGTCGCAAGCGAAGCAAGCACCTCGGGGCTGTCACACCATGACTCTATGATCACGTCGCCACGCACGCCGTGCGTATTGACGATCTTTCCGCATTCCAGATATTCTTTCATTATACATACCTTTTCCATGATAATATTAACAGTATAACACATCTCCAATATAATGTAAACAAAAAATATTTTTCAAAAAGCGAGAAATTTTACAATATATGTGTTATAATGGTTAAGTAATTCCGAAAGGAGGTATGCTCTATGGCAAATACCAACACCAAGATCATCGCACAAAACAAAAAAGCATACCACGACTATTTCGTGCTGGAAAAGTACGAGGCGGGCGTTGCGCTCTTCGGTACCGAGGTCAAATCCCTCCGTCAGGGCGCCGTCAATCTCAAGGATTCCTACTGCGAGATCAAAAACGGCGAGTTGTTCGCGCTCGGCGTACACATCAGCCCCTACGAAAAGGGCAATATCTATAACCGTGAGCCGCTTCGTCCCAAAAAACTGCTGATGCACAAGCGCGAGATCATCCGTCTGTTCTCTAAGGTTAAGGAGGACGGACTCACGCTCATTCCGCTTTCTCTGTATTTTTCAGGCTCCCGCGTCAAGGTCGAGGTCGGACTTTGCAAGGGTAAAAAACTGTATGACAAGCGTGAATCGGATGCAAAGCGACAGGCTTCCCGCGATATCGACCGTGCAATGAAGGACAGAAGATCATGATCTATGAAGTAAAAAACATCGAACTCGATTATTCCAAAATTAACGTTCCGGAACCCACCAACGCACCGTACAAGCCCTACATGAAGATATTCATTCCGAATATGGATGGCGATATACAGAAGTATAATGCCGGTATGCGCCCAACCGTACTGGTCCTTCCGGGTGGTGGCTATCATTTCACCTCCCAGCGAGAAGCAGAGCCGATTGCCATGCGTTTTCTCGCGCGCGGATGCAACGTGTGCATTCTGCATTACACCGTAACTGACACGCCGTTCCCCGTCGCGCTACTTGAAACGCTCACCGCGATCCAATACATCCGCGAGAATCTCTCTGTATGGCAGGGCGCCGCAGACAAGGTATATGTATGCGGATTTTCGGCAGGCGGACACCTTGCGGCAAGCGCAGGCGTATTCTGGGATAAAGAAATCTCCAAGGCTTATTTCGGGGATACCGAGCAGGTACGGCCAAGCGGACTGATCCTCTCCTACCCCGTGATCACATGCGACCCCACACTCACGCACGGCGGCTCAATCAACAATCTGCTCCACGGTAGAGAGGATGCCGCGCTACGCGACCTGCTCTCCCTTGAAAAGCAAGTTACCGAAAGCACACCGCCTGCATTTCTCTGGACCACCTTCGAGGACGGTCTCGTCCCCTGCGAAAACACGCTGCTCTTTGCATCGGCGCTTCGCAAGGTTGGCGTTCCTTTTGAGATGCACGTCTTTGAAAAAGGACCGCACGGCGGCGCCACGGGCGACAAAACCTCCTGTATTGCCAATCACCGTTTCGGTGCGTGGCTTGATCTCGCGTGTGATTGGATATTCGATACACGGCTTGCAAAGAAATCCACTTGACATTGCACCGAGCACGTGTTAAAATAGTTTCCTACCGCAAAACACGGCACAGAAGTGCCGTCCCATGGGGGCGTAAAGGTTTCGACGGGGATTTTGAGGTATGATAAGCGGGTAGAGGTTGGAGTGCCTCTTTAATAAACTCTACTTTTAAAATTAGACGCTAACGATAACGTAGCTCTGGCAGCGTAAGCTGTGCTGCCGCCAATTAGCGCGGCCCATCGGACTCAGGAGCACCACGACCTGAACTCCGGTGTCACTTTAGTGGTAAATGTGCACCGCCCGTTGCTTTTGAAGCGGTCATAAACAAAAAAGCTACCAAGCCGTTTCTCCCGGGCATCGGAGAACGGCGCGGGAAATTTCAAAGGTGTCCTGCACCCGGAGAAAGTTATATCAAGAGGTTTTTGGACAGGGGTTCGATTCCCCTCGCCTCCACCAAAAAGAAAAAAGAGCCACTCGGCTCTTTTTTCTTTTTGATGCAGGGATGGGCTGATGAAGAAGCCCTCTCCATTGCGCGGCAATGGAATAGGTGTCGCATAGCGACACCTTGGGGTTCAGGTGCTTTAGCACCGCCGATTCCCCTCGCCTCCACCAGTCAATATCACGGAAAACGTGAATTTAACAAAAGAACCGTATGCGCAAGCTTTGCTTGCCATACGGTTCTTTGTTTTGTTGTAAATGTAGTTGTCAGTGAATGATAAATTTGCAAGATTTGCTAAAATATCCAAGCCAAAGCGAGGCTTTACGTCTGCAAAATGCCTGTTTTCGGGATATTTTAATCAAAAATACAAACTTTTGACGTGGGTTGGTGGAGGGGCTAATGATATTCCCTCCACCAACGCTTCATTCTTATCTTTCCACTATTCCGTATTTTATTTTAATACGGTTGAGTTTTTCTATCATCGGTTCGGCGGCGAAAAAGAGGAAAAATGCGGTTGAGGTTGCGTGAATAAGGTCAAACGGAAGTCCGAGTGCAGAGGCAGAAACAAACATTTCCACCTTGGGTGTCGCCTGCCATATCAGCACAGAAGCAGGGTTCATTATACCGCCGTAAATGACGAGTGTTGCAACAAAGCCGAATATGCAAAGCGGCAGTTTGCTTTTTCTAAGCAACCCTTTTTTCGCAAGCACACCTGCAAGAAAGCCTATGATCCCGAATGCAAACATCTGCCACGGTGTCCATGGGCCTTGTCCGAAAAAGAAATTTGAAACAAAGCCTGTAAGTGCACCGACCAAAAATCCTGTTTCTCCGCCAAAACAAACTGCTGCAATAATGACGATTGCAGTGACGGGT
>JAZQHV010000039.1:0-50442 GCA_045540755.1 Eubacteriales bacterium | reverse complement strand
ACGTGGGCAGTCACGGAGGATGTAACCAACAGTAATACTTACGAGCGGAATTATACAAAGCAGAAGGTCGAGGATTTTCCCGCAAATGCGTATTTCCCGCTTCTGTATAACACGGAGGATGTTTGGTGCTTTCTCACCGAGGCGGATATTTATACCACCCCCTTCTCGGGCAGTTATCTGACTTATGAGGGGGGCGGCAGCTTCCGTATGGATTATGCACAGAGCCAAACGAGTGCATTCTCCGCAAAGTATCCTTTTTCTACGCCGTGGCGTGCCGCCGTTGTCGGCGACCTTGCCACCATGGTAGAGAACACAATGGTGGATGCACTTACTGCACAGGCGGACGGAGATTGGTCGTGGGTGGAAACCGGTGTTGCTGCTTGGTCGTGGGTAACCAACGGTACTCCGCGGCAGGATGAACCCGAACTGATCAAGGCATATATCGATCTCGCAGCCGAGATGGACTGGGAGTTCTTTATACTCGATGAAGGATTTCAGCCGCACGCGAAGGGATATACCTACTCCAACCGTGTCTATGACGGCTTCTTTAACTGGATGCCCGAGATCGCGGCATATGCCGAGGAGCGCGGTATCAAGCTGATCGCGTGGCTCAACCGCAGTGCTGTAGATACCGATGCCGAGGTAGGTTTTCTCGAGGATATAAAAAATGCCGGCTTCTACGGCGTTAAGGTCGACTTCTTTGACAGTGAATCTCAAAAGGCATTTGAGATCTACAACCGCATCATCAAAAAATGTGCTGAAGTCGGACTCGTTGTCAACCTGCACGGAACCAATAAGCCGACGGGTGAGCGCATGACCTATCCGAATGTTATTGGAAAAGAAGCGATTCGAGGGGATGAACGCAAGTACACTCTTGCGGAGTATACAACTGCCGTTCCGTTTTTGCGCGGACCGCTTGGTGCGGCAGATTTTACGCCTTCCATATATCCGTATCCGAAGTCGGACACTACCGTTGCCCATCAGGCGGCACTTGCTACGCTGATCGAATGCGGTATGCTTTCTATGGCGTCTTCTCCTGCGGAGTACTATGCATCACCGCTATACTGGTGCTATTACGATCTGCCGACGCACTGGGATGACCTGCACTTTATCAGCGGTTATCCGCAGGAATATACCGTTCTTGCACGCAGAAGCGGGGAGATATGGTATGTCAGCGCAGTGACAAACGCGGCACGCACGGTGGAGATTCCGCTTGATTTCCTTGGTGCAGACAGCTATAATGCCGCGGTTTACGGAGATAACGCCGACGGAAGCGAGGGAATAGCTGCATATTTGGCGGCTACGGCGCAGGATACGCTTTCCTTTGATCTGCTCGGCGGCGGAGCGGTCGTGCTCAAACTTGTGCCTGCATCGGACGTTCCTACGGCGGTCACCGTCAAAAAAGACACCGTTTTGCTCGGTGTCAGTGAAACAAAAAAAGTAGAATACACCGTAGACAAGTCTGCTTTCCCCGATCTTGTCTGGGAGTCTTCGGATGAGAGTGTCGTCAAGGTTATCAACGGCAGAGTTACCGGTGTTTCGAGCGGATGGGCAACCGTCACCGTGAAGAGCGCTGCGGACGAAACAGTCACCGACACGGTGCGCGTGCATGTATTCGGCGGAATTGCACTTTCAGACGCATGGGAGATCCGCAATCTCGCCGCCAAGGCGGGATGGCAGCCGATATATGATCCTGCAAATCACTATAAAATGACGATGGATACGCACACGGGTGAACTCGGCTATAATGATGCGCGTATGCCCTACAACGTATGGTTGATGGATGCCCCCGAAGGCGACTTTACTGCGACCGTCAAGATCACGGGTGCCATGACGCACAACTATAATTCCGCTTCGCTGGGTATCTATGCGGACAACACAAGCGTTGTGCAGATGGCGCGCCGATTCCATGGCACGCTTGGTCCCAAGGTGGATGCGCCCCTTTCCAAACTTGGCAAGCAGGGCAACATCATCGACTTTATGACGCATACCACCAAGTATACCGAAAAATACGTGGCGGATCCCCACTATGATGCGCCGCTCTGGATGCGCGTTTCCCGCGTGGGCGACGTCTTCCATGGCTACTACAGCTATGACGGCGTGACCTTTACCGAGATGCCGGGCACGATCACAAACGAGGCGGTCTCCTCTTGTGCTGACCTCAAGATCGCGCTTGCCTGCCACGTTGGTACAAGTGAGACCTATGTGATGGACATCGACTTTGAGGATCTGACGGTAAACGGCGAAAAGATCCCGTTTACAAAGAGAGTCTCCTATACGGCAGAGGATATCGAACTTTCGGAGGTTTTGCTCGTTTTAAAGAGCATCCTTGACAGTGAAGACTATATCATGGCAGCGGACGGAAACGGCGACGGCAAGCTATCGCTGATCGACGTGCTCCGTATGCTGAAGGTCATCGTGCAGAATTAAATCTGCGTACGTATTCCCGCGGCGAAACGCCAAAGCGGCGCTTGAACATCTTGGAAAACAGATAGATGCTCGTATAGCCGACCGCTTCGGCGGCGGCAGACGGTGTAAAACTTTGCATGGTCATGAGCGTAGCCGCCTCCTGCAGTCGCTTTTCTACAATGTAATTCTGCGGCGAAAGACCGACCACCTCTTTAAAACGGCGGGAGAGGTATACGCTGTTTAAATGGAACTCTTCTGCCAGCGCTTGCACGGACAGCGGAGAAGCAAGGTGCGTGTCAATGTGGTTTTTCACGGCGCGCATCTCGCTTTGCGCCTTGCTTTCGGCGGGGCGGGAAAAATGCAGCTCCAGGCGCATCATGATCTCGGTGATCTTGCCGCAGAGGTACGCCTCCTTGCCGCCGTTTGCGCCCGCTTCTCCTTGGTAATAGTCAATGCTTTCCTCGATCTGTCGGAAGACGGGTTCGAGAAAGGAAACGTGCAGAACGTCCTCAGTATGCAGGTATTTCGGTACGCTGTCCGCAGTAAAGCCTATCCAGACGTAGTGCCATGGGTCGGTCGTATCCGCTTTGTAGACCGTGACCTCGTTTGGACGGATGACAAAGCATTGACCTGCCGTGATCTCGTAGGTACCTTTTTCTGTTTGAAAAACGCCCTTGCCCTCTACGACGTAGTGCAGAAGCCAATGCTTGCGCACGCGCGTGCGCGGCGAATGCCCCGGCGGGCAGGTGTGCATGCCTGCATCCACGGGATTGTATCCCGGGAAATGCAGATTTTTCGGATAACAGTTTTTTTGCATGTGTACGCCCCCTTCTGTGTTAAATTATAATAAGTATTTTGGCGAAATGTCAACAGATTTTCGCGTATAAAGTTGAATTGTGATAAGTAAATCGTTGTGTCATGCTATGTTTTGCCGATAGGATCTGTGATATCATAGAGGTAAGAAAAGCACGGAGGAAAGATCATGATGAAACGATGGATACAAATTCTTGTCGCATGTTTGTTTTTTGCGGTGTGCGCTTTTGCGGTCGGAGCTGAGGAGTATACGCTCCTTTCTCCCGATAAAAGTGTTGCCGTGACCGTCACTGTTGATGGCGGCATTACCTACAGCGTCACCAAGGACGGCAAAGCCGTTCTGGACAGCGGCAGTGTCGGACTTGTGACCACAAAGGCGACCTACCCGGGCACGCTTTCGCTCACGGGCGTTTCCGAGCGCGCCATTGACGAGACGGTTCCGATGACGAGCGGTTCGTACAAGACGATCGAGAACAAGGCAAACGAACTGATCCTGACTTTTGGCAGTTACTCGGTCATCTTCCGCGCGTACAACGACGGTGCGGCGTTCCGCCAGGCGGTGGACGGCAGCGGCAGGGTAGAGGTATCTGCGGATGCTTCCACCATTACGCTTCCTGCGCAGGCAAACACCTGGGCAATGAAGACGGAAAACACCAACAATGCGTACAGCACTGCCTATACAAACGCGGTAGCGGAAAGCATGAGCGGTATGTATAATTTTCCCGTGATGTATCACACGACAGACGGCGTGTGGTGCCTGCTGACCGAGGCAAATCTCTTCGACAGCGATTTTGCGGGATGCGTGCTTTCCAAGGGAGAGGGGAACACCTTTTCGCTTGTCTATGCCGCATACCAGAACGGTGCCGACGTCTGGATAGATGCTCCCGGAACGACTCCTTGGCGCACGGTCATTTGCGGCGAGCTTGCCACCATGGTGGAAAACACAATGGTCGATGCGCTTACGCCAAAGGCAGACGGAGATTTTTCTTATGTAAAAACAGGTGTCAGCGCATGGTCGTGGCTGAACGACGGATCACCGCGACAGGACGATGTCGCATTGCTGAAGAGATATATCGATCTTGCTCATGAAATGCGATGGGAATACTTTATTCTGGATGAGGGATGGCAGCCGCATGCGGCAGGTTACACCTATGATAACCGTGTGTACAGCGGTTTCCCCGCATGGCTCCCCGAGATCATGAAGTATGCGGAGGAGCGTGATGTAAAACTCATCGCATGGCTTAACCGTCGCGCCGTGGATACTGCAAGTGAGGTTGACTTTTTGGAGGAGATCAAGGCGGCAGGCTTTGCCGGTATCAAAGTGGACTTTTTCGATAGCGAATCCTCTGCGATCGTGGTCTACTATAATCGTATCCTTGAAAAGTGCCGCGAACTTGGTCTTTTGGTCAATATCCACGGTACAAATAAACCGACCGGTGAGCGCATGACCTATCCGAATATTATCGCCAAAGAAGCGGTGCGCGGGGATGAAGCCATGAATACCAAAGCGGCATATACAACGCTTATGCCCTTTACGCGCGGCTCGCTCGGTTCTACTGATTTTACCCCTGCGGTATATCCGTTCTCCAAGTCGGATACCACTGTGGGACATCAGGCGGCGCTGGCTACGCTGATCGAATGCGGTATGCTCACTATGGCGTCCGCACCGGATGCGTACTATGCTTCGCCGCTGTACTGGTATTACTATGATCTTCCCACGCATTGGGATGATCTGCATTTTATCGACGGTTATCCCGGCGAGTATATCGCGGTCGCACGCAAAAGTGGGGAAGCGTGGTATGTTTCCGCCGTTACCACCGATGCACGCACGCTGACCGTTCCTACCGGTTTTCTTGCGGAGGGGGCGTACAATGTTGCCATATACGGGGATGGCGGGGATGGCAGTAACGGTGCTGCCGCTTATACCGAGATTGCCCGCGGTGAAACGATAACGATCCCTCTGATTCAAAACGGCGGTGCGGTCGTGAAATTTGTTCCCAAAGACGATCTGCCGCAGGGGATTGCTTTTGCAAAGGATACGGTGCTTCTCTCGGTAGGAGAGGAACAGACCGCCCCGCTAAAGATGCCGGAAACGGCATTTCCCGATGTGCTTTGGACATCCTCGGATGAGAGTATCGTCAGCGTGAAAAACGGTCATATCATCGGTATGCAAAGCGGCAATGCCACGATTACGGCGACGAGTGCCGCCGATGCATCGATCACGGCGACACTGCACGTGCATGTGTTTGGCGGACATACCCGTGCCGACGGTTGGACGGTGAAGAACGAGGCGGAGAATTTTAGCGAAAGAGCCGTGATGGATAACGCAGACCCCTATCGTATGACGGTTACGACTACGGTGGGGTATGTCGGTGTCAAAGAGGAGGCAGAGCCTTCCAATTTGTGGATAATAGATGCTCCCAAAGGCGATTTTACGGTCACTGTTAAGGTTACGGGAGCGATGACACATTCCTATAATTCCTGCCTTGTCGGTGTGTATGCGGATGGGGAAAACGTCATCCAGATGTCCCGCCGTTTCCACGCTTCACTCGGTGAAAAGGCAGGAGCGCCCGCGAGCAAACTTGGCACTGTAGGTAATATTTTTGACTTTTATACATATACGACGAAGTACGTAGAAAAATATACCGCCGACACAAAGTTTGCTGCACCCGCATGGTTGCGTATTACGCGTGAGGGAGATATCTTCCGCGGTTATTATAGCTACGATGGGGAGAACTTCACCGAGATGCCCGGCACGCTTTCAAACGACGGTGTTACAAGTGCCGAGTCGTTGCAATTCGTTCTGGCTTGCCAGATGGGTGGAAACAGTACGTTTAACAACGCGGTCGTTTTTGAAGATTTCACGTTGAACGGAGAAAGGATTCCCTTTGCCGTGGCAAATGAGGTCACACCCGAGGAGATCACCGTCAAGGATGTTTTGCTCGGTCTGCAAGGTCTTTTGAAAGGCAGAATGCTTCCTGCCGCGGATATGGATCGTAGCGGAACGCTGACTTTGCTCGATATTCTGCAACTCTTGAAACTTTTGATCAAATAGAAAGGCTTTACTATGAAAATCACCATCATGGGTGCGGGAAGCACCGTATTTACCAAGGCAGTTACAGGCGATATTATGATGACGCCTGCTTTGCAGGAATGTGTCATTGCTCTGTACGATATCGATGGCGAGCGCCTGAACGAGTCGAAACTCGTTGTGGACGCGCTCAATGCGCGTTACAATGAGAACCGCGCCAAGGTCGAGACCTATCTCGGTGTGGAGAACCGCAAGGATGCACTGCGCGGTGCCGATTTCGTCATCAATACCATTCAGGTCGGTCTGTACGATCCCTGCACGATCATCGACTTTGAGATCCCGAAAAAATACGGTCTGCGCCAGACTATTGCCGATACGCTCGGCATCGGCGGCATCTTCCGCGGTCTTCGCACCATCCACGTGCTGAAAGACTTCGCCGCAGATATTGAAGAGGTCTGCCCGAATGCGTGGTTCTTAAACTACACCAATCCCATGGCGATCCTGTCGGGCTATATGCAGAGATATACCAAGGTCAAGACCGTCGGCCTCTGTCACAGCGTGCAGGTCGTAAACAAGCGTTGCATGGAGCACCTTGGCATGGATTACAGCCGCTTCGGACACTCGCTTGTCGCAGGTATCAACCATCAGGCATGGTTGCTCGAGATCTACGACAAGGACGGAAACGATCTTTATCCCGAGATCCGCGAGCGCGCAAAGACCATCAATGATACGCCGCACAAAGACATGATCCGTATGGACTTTATCAATCAGCTCGGGTACTACGTCACCGAGTCGAGCGAGCACAGCGCGGAATATACCATGTTCTATATCAAGGAAAAATACCCCGAACTGATCGAGCGTTTTAATATCCCGCTTGACGAGTATCCGCGTCGCTGTATCAAGCAGATCGAGCGCTGGAAGGCGCGCCGCGACATGCTTCTTGCAGGAGAGGAACTGGAGCATAAGCGTTCGGGCGAGTACGCCTCCCACATCATGGAGGCGATGGTTACAAACAAGCCGTATAAGATTGGCGGCAACGTGCTCAACCGTGGACTCATCACCAATCTGCCGCATAATGCCTGCGTAGAGGTTCCTTGCCTTGTGGACGGCAGCGGCGTGACGCCCACCGTGGTCGGTGATCTGCCCGAGGTACTTGCCGCGATGAACCGCACCAACATCAACGTGCAGCTGCTCACCATCGAGGCGGCTGTCACGCAGAAAAAGGAAGCCATCTATCATGCGGCAATGATGGATCCGCATACCGCATCCGAGCTTTCCATCGACGATATCAAAAAGATGTGCGACGAGCTTTACGAGGCGCACACCGCCGCAGGATACCCCATCTTCTAAAACAAAAGGAGCCGAAAGGCTCCTTTTGTTTTACAATTCATCTCCGAATTGACTCTTATATCCCTCACCGAAGATCTCGTTTGCGCTTGTGATGATCATAAACGCATCGGGATCGGTGTTTTTGACGATATCGCGGATGCGCGGGAAGTTGTGCTTCTTTGCCGCGCAGAGGATCACTCGCTTGTCCCTGTGCGTGTAGGCGCCCTCGCCTTCAAGCAAGGTAACGCCGATCTCCATGCCCGAAAGGATCTCCTCGGTGATATCTTTATACTTGTCGCTGATGATGTAGATCAGTTTGGCGCTGTCGCCGCCGTACAGCACCTTGTCAAGCAGAAAGCTTGCCACGGTCATGGCGATCGCGGAGTAGACCGCGATCTCAAAATCGCCGAAGGCGACGAGGGAGGCAAGCACGACCACGGCGTTGACGATCAGCGCCATTGAGCCTGTGCGGATGTGACGGTACTTTTGTCGCAGAAATTTGATGACGATATCGGTACCGCCCGTGCATCCGCCCGAACGAAAGACCAGTCCGATACCGAGCGCATCCAGTACCGCGCCGCAAAGTGTGGGAATGATGAGGTCGTCGGTCATAAGGCCGTAGCCCGTGGCGATCGGCTCTATAGCATTCATCAAAACCGAAGAAAACACTGTAGCATAGACGGTCAGAAATACGAACCGTTTCCCAAAGCGGATCCACGCAAGGATCAGAAGCGGCACGTTCATTAAGAATACGAGTGTACCCGTGGAAACGACGGGGAAGAGGTGGCTGATGATTACGGCAAAGCCCGTGATGCCGCCGGGCGCGATTTTGTAAGGATCGTAAAAGAACACGACGGCGAGTGCAAATGAGACCGCGCCGACCGTGGCCAGCAAGAAACTGCGCAGAAGGGAATTGCTTTTCATAGACACCTCCGAAAGCTTTCATTATGATTAGTATAGCAAAAAATAATCTTTTTTTCCATAGCAACTGGAAAAAAGAAAAAGAAAGTGTTATACTGGGGACAGGCTTATTCAGAGGTGACGAAAATGTTTTGGACGGTATTCGGGATTCTTGCCGCGGCGATCGTGCTGATCCTTGCGGTACTGCTTGCGTTTATCTGCAAAAAAATGTTTGCACTTGCCGTAGTGCGCGGAGAAGAACTTGTCGGTAGCGACGGCTTTGAGGGACAGATCGCAGACTATAAGGACTTTGTGGCAGAGGGATATGCCTTTTACGATTCTCTCCCCAAGGAGGACGTGTGGATCACGAGTTTTGACGGGCTGAAGTTGCATGGCACGCTCATCCGCAACGGTGACAGCAAAAAACTGCTTATCCAGGCGCACGGCTTCCGTTCGAGTGCCAAGGGTAGCTTTGCCGGCTCGCTTCGCTATTTTTTAGGACAGGGCTTTAACGTTCTTTTGGTCGACCATCGCTCGCACGGACAGAGCGAGGGTAAATACATTACCTACGGCGTGCTGGAACGTGTGGATCTGCGCGATTGGGTATATTATATGCTCGAACAGCTTGGCGAGGATATTGATATCGTGTTGGATGGCATCTCCATGGGCGCGACTACTGTTATGATGGCAAGCGCGCTCGACCTGCCGGAAAACGTGCGCGGTCTGATCGCCGATTGCGGTTTTACCTCTCCTTACGATATCTTTGTAGAGGTATTGGAGCACAGCTTTCATGCCAAACCTTTCCCGATTTTGCCGATCTGCGGCATTGTGGCGGAGATGAAGGCAAATTTCGGTTTCAAGGATGCGACTACGCTCGATGCCATGGCAGAAAATGAGATCCCTATTCTCTTTGTGCACGGCGAGGAGGATGATTTTGTGCCGATCGAAATGTCAGAGGCGAATTTCGCCGCCTGCAAGGGAGAAAAGTACTTCTTCCGTGTCCCGGGTGCAAAACATGGCTGCAGTTATCTCGTCGCACGCGAAAAATGCGAGGCGGCAATGACCGAATTCTTTGAAAAAATCTTGCAAAAATAGATATGACTTGCAAAATCGCATGGATTTTTCTAAAATCCATGCGATTTTTGCAAGTTTTTTATTGACTTCTTGCAATTACTTTGCTATAATAAATTCGTCGCGCGGTTATGCGCGAACTATGGATTTACAGCAAGAGAGTGCAATATGAGAAAAGATTTGATCAGGGAGATCGAAGGGTTGCTCCCTACCTTCTCCAAAGGACAAAAGACCATTGCAAATTATCTCATTCACAACTATGATAAGGCGGCATACCTGACCGCTTCCAAACTGGGCAAGGAGGTCGGCGTGTCCGAATCTACCGTCGTCCGTTTTGCGATCGAGCTTGGCTTTGACGGCTATCCCGGACTCCAGCATTCCTTACAGGAGATCATCCGCACCCGTCTGACTACAAAGCAACGTATGGAGGTCACCAATACCCGTATCGGTAACGGCGATATCCTTCGCAGTGTGCTGGAATCGGATATTGACAATATCCGCCGCACGCTTGATGAGATCAATCACGATGACTTCAACGCGGCAGTACAGAAGATCATTGCCGCAAAGAATATCTATATTCTCGGCATGCGCTCTTCGGGTTCGCTTGCCAGCTTCCTCGCACACTATTTCCGCCTCATCTTTGACAACGTTCGTCTAGTACAGGCGACCAGTGGCAGTGAGGTCTTTGAGCAGATGCTCCGAATCGGCGAGGGCGATGTGATGATCGCGATCAGTTTTCCGCGCTACAGCGCGCGTTTGATCAATGCGGTCGCGTATGCAAAAGAGCAGGGAGCAAATATCGTTGCTGTCACCGACAGCGTGCTTTCGCCCATTGCACCGTATGCAAACCAGACGCTTGCCTGTCGCAGTGACATGGCGTCTATCGTAGACTCCTTTGTTGCACCCCTCAGTATCCTTAACGCGCTTGTCGTAGCGATCGCCAAGGAGATGCAGGACGACCTCAGTGACGTGTTTGACAAGCTCGAGCGCATCTGGGAGGAATTCAACGCTTACGCAAAGGTACACGAATGATGCGCATAGCAGTCATCGGTGCAGGTGCCGCCGGTATGATGGCGGCGGGACGCGCCGCAGAATATGGCGGCGACGTCACTTTGTTTGAAAAAAACAGCTTCAGCGGCAAGAAACTGCGGATTACGGGCAAGGGCAGATGCAACGTCTGCAACGATTGCGACGTCAACACCGTCATTGAAAACGTGCCCACCAATCCGCGCTTTTTGTACACTGCGCTGAACGCTTTTTCCCCTGCGGATACAAAAGCATTTTTTGAGGAACGCGGCGTACCGCTCAAGACCGAGCGCGGCAACCGCGTTTTTCCCATGTCGGATAACGCAGAGGACGTTGTCAACGCTCTGCGTGCATACACGAAGGAGCATGGTGTACACTATATCCCCGAAAACGTGCGGGCGATCCGCAAGGATGGCGAGACCTTCACCGTTACGGCGGCGCGCGATTACACGTTTGACCGCGTGATCGTCGCTACGGGCGGCGCATCCTATCCGCGCACGGGCTCTACGGGAGACGGATATCGCTTTGCAAAGAGTTTTGCTATCGCTGTCACCGAGCTTTCTCCATCGCTTGTCCCGCTGGAAACGTTGGAGCGCGAGCCTTGTGAGATGCAGGGACTAGCACTGAAAAACACAGCGCTCGAGGTCATCGATACCGAGAGCGGCAAAGTGGTTTATCGCGATTTCGGAGAGATGCTGTTCGCACATTACGGCGTGACGGGGCCGATGATCCTCAGCGCTTCTTCGCATCTGCGAAAGGCACCTTGCGGACGCTATAAATTGAAACTTGATCTCAAGCCGGCGCTCGATGAAAAGACACTGGATGCGCGCTTGCTTGCGGATTTTGCCAAGAATGCAAACCGCGATTTTGCCAACAGTCTCGGCGCCCTGCTTCCGCAAAAGATGATCCCCGTGATCATTCGCCGTTGTGGCATCGACCCGCAGAAAAAGGTCAATGCCATCACGCGCGAGGAGCGCCGCGCTTTACTGGAGACCCTCAAAGGGTATACGCTTACCATAAAAGGCTTCCGCCCCATTGACGAGGCGATTATCACTTCGGGTGGCGTGGATGTAAAGGAACTTTCGCCGAAGACCATGGAATCCAAAAAGGTTCCCGGCCTTTATTTCTGCGGCGAGGTCATCGACGTAGACGCCTACACCGGCGGCTTTAACTTGCAGATCGCATTTTCTACCGCACGGCTTGCCGCGGAAAACGCAATCTGCTGAAAGGATATATCTTATGATCGGAATTGCTATCGACGGACCCAGCGGTGCGGGTAAAAGCACCATTGCAAAGGCACTTGCAAGTACACTCGGTTATATTTATGTAGACACGGGTGCGATCTATCGCACGGTCGGCCTGTATATGCAGAAAAACGGTATTTCCACCGAGGATACCGCGGGTATTATTGAGAATCTGCCAAACGTTCGATTCGAACTGAAATACGAGGATGGTGTACAAAAGATGTATCTCGGTGACGAGGACGTCAGCGACAAGATCCGCACGCCTTTGATCGCAAAGTATGCCTCGGTCGTTTCCGCCGTACCAGAAGTGCGTGCATTTCTGTTGGAAACGCAGAAAAAACTTGCAAGAGAAAACAACGTGATCATGGACGGTCGCGATATCGGCACCGTCATTCTGCCGAATGCCGACGTGAAGATTTTTTTGACCGCTTCAGCAGAGGCGCGCGCACGTCGCCGCGTGGATCAGCTTGCCGAAAAGGGCGAGACCGTCTCCTTTGCGGAGATCCTGGCTTCGATCGAGGAGCGTGACGCCCGTGACAGCGGCCGTGACGTTGCCCCCTTGAAGCCTGCTGAAGATGCGGTTACACTTGACACCTCGGACTATACTCTTGAGGAAAGCATCGCCGCCGCAAAAAAGATCGTTGACGAAAAGCTTGCGGCGAAAAATTCACTCGCTAAAAAAAAAGATAAAAACCACAAGACATTTTACAAGGTGATCGTCGGCGCACTTACGCCGATCGTCCGCTTTTGTATGCGCATCAAGACCTACAATAAGGAAAAAGAGCAAAAGGAAGGCGCATTGATCGTTTGCGCCAATCACATTGCTATGCTGGACGTTCTCTCGCTCGGTGTCTCCTATAAGCGCCAGCTTCGCTTTATGGCAAAGCGCGAGGTCTTTAAAGTTCCGTTGCTTTCACAGCTGATCACGGCGCTTGGCGCCTATTCGGTCGACCGCGGACGCGGTGACGTTGCCGCTATCAAAAAGACGCTCTCGATCCTGGAGGCAGGAGAGTGTGTTGCCATGTTCCCGCAAGGTACGCGCCACAAGTACGTCGATCCCGCAACCACCGAGGTCAAGAGCGGCGTCGGTATGATGATCTGGCGCTCCAAAGCGAACGTGCAACCTGTCTTTATACGTGTTAAGAATAACAAATACCGTTTTTTGCGCAAAAAGGAGGTCATCCTCGGCGATGTGATCCGCTATGAGGAATTCGGCTTTGTAAACGGCGGCAAGGAGGAGTACGAGCGTGCGGCGCGCATGGTCTTCGACCGCATTCTTGCACTTAGAAACGAGGGGCTTGAACAGTGAAGGTCACAGTAGCAAAAGAAGCCGGGTTCTGCTTTGGCGTCAAGCGTGCCACTGACTTTGTGGAGCGGGAACTTGGCGGTAGCACCGACGTATATATCCTCGGTCACCTTATCCACAACCGCTTGTATAACGAGCATCTCGCTGCGCGCGGCGCCAGAGTCATCGGTATTGGCGACGTGGAGGGCGTGGCAAAGCAGGGGAGAGAAGCGCGTGTGATCATCCGCACGCACGGCATCCCCAAGGACGAAGAGGCGGTTCTCCGTGATTTGGAGGCGCGGTATCCTCACCTGCACATTGAGGATATGACCTGCCCCTTTGTTAAAAAGATCCACCGCATCGCGGATGAGAATACCGACGGTAATACGACGCTTGCTGTCGTTGGCAATCCCGTGCACCCTGAGGTGCTTTCTATTTTGAGCTATGCTAAGGGGGAAAGTGTCGTTTTTGATAGTGAGGAAAGCATCGATTCCTACTATTTGCAGGAAAAAAATCCAAAAAAAAGCATAGTTTTGGTTGCGCAGACGACACAAAATAAAATTCTTTGGAAAAAATGTGAGAAAAAATTCAAAAAACTATATACAAACGCAAAAGTTTTTGATACAATATGTAATGTTACGGATAAAAGGCAGAGCGAGGCAGAAGACCTTGCAAAGCATTGCGACGGCATGATCGTAATCGGTGGCAGAGAAAGCTCGAACACGCACAAGCTTTTCGAGATCGCGAGTAGTCACTGTGCCAACTGTCAACTCGTTGAGCAAGCGGCTGAGATCGACAGGGAGGCGTTTGCCGGTTGCATTTCTATTGGTATTACTGCCGGAGCTTCCACTCCGAGCGGTATTATAGAGGAGGTATATAAAACCATGGCAGAACTTGAAAACTTTGAAGAACTTCTTGAAGCTTCACTCAAAACTTTAAATACAGGAGATATCGTAGTCGGTACGGTTATGTCGATTTCGAATAACGAAATTCGTCTTGACCTTGGCGCAAAGGCGACCGGTGTATTGCCTTATGAGCAGATCACCGATGAGGCCGGCGTTGACCTGAACACTATGTTCAAGGTTGGCGACTCGGTTGAGGTTTTTGTAATCAGCAACAGCGATATTGACGGTATCGCTAAGGTTTCTAAGAAGCGCGTTGACTCCGACAAGAACTGGAAGTATATTGTCGAAGCCAAGGAGAACGACTCTATCCTCGAGGGTAAGGTTGTTGATGCTGTTAAGGGCGGCGTTTTGATCGACCTTTGCGGCGTTCGCGTATTCATCCCCGCATCGCTCAGCGGCGTACCGAAGGGCGGCGATCTGGCTACGCTTGTTGGTACTACCCAGCGCGTAAAGATCATCGACATTAACGAGCAGCGCCACAGAGCATACGCTTCGATCCGCGCGGTCATCCGTGAGGAGCGTAAGGCAATTGAGGACGCATTCTGGGCAGCAATCGAAGAGGGCAAGCACTATCAGGGTACTGTTAAGAACCTTGCTACCTACGGTGCATTCGTTGACCTCGGCGGCGTGGACGGTATGGTACATAATTCCGAGCTGTCCTGGAAGCACATCAAGCATCCCTCGCAGGTCGTTAAGGTTGGCGACGTGATCGATGTTTGGGTCAAGTCCTTTGACAAGGAGACCGGCAAGATCTCGCTCGGCTACAAGACCGACGATATGAATTCCTGGTACGTATTCAAGAACAAGTACGCAGTAGGCGACGTTGCTACCGTTAAGATCGTTAGCTTCACTCCCTTCGGCGCATTTGCTGAGATCGTTCCCGGCACTGACGGTCTGATCCACATTTCCCAGATTTCCAAGACCAAGATTGCTCAGCCTTCTGACGTTCTGGAGATCGGTCAGGAAGTAGAAGTCAAGATCATCGCTATCGACGAGGAGAAGGAAAAGGTCAGCCTTTCCATCCGCGCTCTGCTTGAAGAGGCAGAGGCTCCTGTAGAGGAAGTTGCTGAAGAGGCAGCTCCTGCTGAAGAGGTAGCTCCCGTCGAAGAGGCAGCTCCTGCTGAAGAGGCAGCTCCCGCCGTAGACGCTGAGTAAAATCAAAAACAAAAATCCCGCTCATCCGAGCGGGATTTTTTTTACTGTTCGATCAGTTTTTTTAAAAAATCCTTGTACTTTACGACTGCGTTTTCGGGAGCTTTGATCTTTGCCAGCTTGCCAAGCCCTGTCAGCCAGCCGAAGAATTGTTCGCTCACAAATACGCGCACGGTTACGTCAAAGGTACCGTCGCTGTGACAGATGAAGGTAGGTTCATCGCCAAAGCGATCAATGATGGCACCGGCAGCATCATTTTTGCAGTTCAGCGTAACCAACGTTTCGTTTCCGCCGAACATGCCGAAGGCTTTGTTCTCATATTTGCTGACGTCCAGCGGGTTTTTCAGTGCCGCCGCATTGCGCTTCTCCTCGGAGATCGTGACCTCCTGCATGCGGTCCACGCGATAGTGGCGGATCTCGTCTTCGCTTTCAAAATACGCGATGAGATAATAGTTCTCGTTGTCGAAGATCAGCGCAAGCGGGCTGACCTCATAGACAAAGCCGGGACGGCGTTCGATGAGCTGCTTTTTCTCATTGTAACGACGGTAGGAAAAGCAGATGCGACGGTCGTCGCGGATGGCGGCGTGAATGGCATCCACCGTATAGTAGATCCGCTCGTTCGGCGCCTTGACGCAGGTCGTGTGTACCTGACGATCAAGCTCCTGCGCACCGTGACGGCTGGTCTGCTTGTACAGCTTTTGGGTCAGAGCCTGACACTTTTTTGCGGTCAGAAAGCGGGAAGCCTGAATGATGTCCACCAGCGTTTTGAGCTCGGCAAGCTCATAATCCCGCTCGGCGAGGTAGTACCCGCGGTTGCTTTTCTCCAGTGCGATGCCGTATTCCTCCAGTGCTGCAAAATCGGAGTAGAGCGCCTTGCGCTCTGCCGAAATGCCGAGGTGATCCAGCCGTTCGATCAACTCTGCGGTGGAAAGGGGGTGATTCTCGTCCGTTTCTGCACGCAGAATATCCAGCAAATACAGAAGCTTCAGCTTCTGATTGGCGGCGCGTGCCATTACGCGATCTCCAGCGCCAGCTCCATCATCTGCGTGAAGGTGCTCTGGCGCTCCTCGGCAGTGCACGCCTCCTCGGAGAAGAGACAGTCGGAAATCGTGCAGATGCAGAGTGCGTTCTTGCCTGCACGTGCGGCATTCATGTAGAGTGCGGCGCTTTCCATTTCCACTGCCAGTACGCCGAGTTTTTGCCATTCAAGCGTACGCATGCCGTCATCGTAAAAGAGATCGTTGGAAAGGATGTTTCCTACCTTGTAGGAGAGCCCCATTTTCTCCGCTTGATCGGCAGCCTTTTTCACCAGCGAATAACTTGCGGTCGGCGCATAGGTGCCGGGAAGATTATACTGGTTTGCAAAAACCGAGTTATAGCTTGCGCTCATGCCGATAACGATATCGCGGAGCTTGAGTTCCTCGGAGATCGCGCCCGCCGAACCGATGCGGATGATGTTGTCCACGTCGAAAAAGTTGAACAGCTCGTAGGAATAGATGCCGATGGAGGGCATGCCCATGCCGCTTGCCATAACCGAAACGCGCTTGCCTTTGTAGGTGCCGGTATAGCCCTGCACACCGCGGACGTTGTTGACGAGCACAGCATCTTCAAGAAAGGTCTCTGCGATGAATTTTGCGCGCAAGGGATCTCCGGGCATCAGCACGGTCTTGGCGAAATCGCCGACTTTGGCGTTGATATGTGGGGTGGGTACAGACATAGTTGTTACCGTCCTTTCCAAATTCTTTCTGCTAATATTCTATCATAGATTTCAGGGGTGCGCAAGGGGAAAATCGGTAGCGGTTTCTTTGCACGCAAAAGATTGTTAAGAAAATGGCAAAGTGACCAAAAACAAAATTACGCAAAATCAAGGAATTTGTGACGAAATCGAAGTTTGTTCTCTTGACTTGAATTACCAAATTTATTATAATTGTAGTTGTAAGAGTATGCACAAATGTGTGCAAGAAAATGAAACGAGGTAAACAAAAATGAAAAAGGTTGTTACTTTCGGAGAGCTGATGCTCAGAATCACCCCTCCCGGCAGAGAGATGATCCTCCAGACCCCCAACATGGTATGTACTTTCGGCGGTGCAGAGGCAAACGTTGCAGTTGCAGTCAGCCAGTACGGCGATAGCGCGAAGTACGTTACCGCACTTCCGAACAATGATCTCGGTCGCGCGGCGATCGGCGAGCTTCGCCGCTTCGGTGTAGATACCAGCGCTATCCAGATGACGAATAAGCGCCTTGGTCTCTATTTCACCGAGACCGGCTCCAATATGCGCCCCTCCAAGGTTATCTATGACCGCGATAACACCGCGATCGCAGCCGTAAAGCCCGGCGATTTTGACTGGGACACCATTCTTGCAGATGCAGACTGGTTCCACGTAACCGGCATTACGCCCGCGCTGTCCGAGTCTCTCTGCGAGGCGACTCTCGAAGCGCTTAAGAAGTGCAAGGAGAAGGGCATCACCGTTTCCTGCGACCTCAACTACCGCAAGAAGCTGTGGAAGTGGGGCAAGGAGCCCATTGAGGTTATGCCTGAGATCGCAAAGTACATCGACGTTATGATCGCAAACGAGGAGGACTGCCAGAAGTGCCTCGGTATCGAGATGGAGACCGGCGTTGACTCCGGCAAGCTTAACGTCGATATGTACAAGGATCTTGCAAAGCTCGTTATGGATACCTATCCGAACGTGAAGGCACTTGCAGTATCGCTCCGCGAGAGCATTTCCGCAGACCACAATAACTGGTCCGGCGTTCTTGCGATCCGCGACGGTGGCTTCTACCAGAGCCGCAAGTACACCATCACCAACATTGTTGACCGTATCGGCGGCGGCGACTCCTTCGGTGGCTCGCTCATTTACGGCTTCCGTAACTTCGAGGGTGATTATCAGAAGATCATCGAGTATGCGATCGGCGGCTCTGCGCTCAAGCACACCGTTTACGGCGACTATGTACGCTTCACCAAGGATGACGTTCTGAACCTGATCGCAGGTAGCGGCAACGGTCGTATCCAGAGATAACATTGCGAAACTGCGTTTCGCGTTGCGAGTTTGCCTTTTGCGCCGAAAGAAAGGCGCAGATTCCGGAGAGCCGAAACTGTCAAACTCGCGCTTTATATGAACTTTTTTCTTAAGATTAGAGGTAAGCAAAATGGATATTCTGAAGCATAAAGTAATTGCGAATATGCATGCAAACGGTCTTGTCGGTATCGTTCGCGACAAGTCCGAGGAAGAGGCAATGGTTCGTACCCGCGCGATCATGGACGGCGGCGTTACCATTCTGGAGGTTTCGATGAGCACGCCCGGCGCGCTGAACATCATCGAGACCATTGCGAAAGAGATCAAGGAGAAGAACCTTGATGCGTACGTTGGCGCAGGCACCGTTCTCGATGCTGAAACTGCAAGAGCGTGCATCCTCGCCGGTTCTTCCTTTATCATCGCCCCCAACTTCCGTCCCGAGGTTGCGATGCTCTGTAACCGTTACAGTGTTGCCTACATGCCCGGCGTACAGACTTTCACTGAGATCGTTACCGCTATGGACTACGGTTGCGACATCGTAAAGCTTTTCCCTGCAAGCGCAGTTGGCATCGGCTTTATCAAGGCGGTCAGCGGTCCTCTGCCGCAGGCAAGAGTGATTCCCGTTGGCGGTGTGGATATCAACAACATCGAAAAGTGGTTTGATGACGGTGCGTATGCAGTCGCACTCGGCACCGGTCTCACGCATCCCACCAAGGGTACTTGCGACTATGAGGAGATCAAGGCGCACGCGGCGGCTGTCGTTGCCAAGGTCAAGTCTTGCAAGCGCAAGTAAAACTTGCTTTCAAGAGGAAAACATGGGCTTTTTAAAAGTAAAGGACAACGTATATCTGCTCCGTGTACCGCATGGCGGCACGACCACGGGCGTGGTTTTGCTCACGGGTAAGCGGAATTATCTTATTGATGCGGCAGGCAATGCCGCGGAGGTGGACGAATACGTTGTTCCTGCGCTCGCAGAGCTCTCGCTTACACCTTCGGACATTGATACGCTGATCTGCACGCACACGCACGCCGATCATATCGGCGGCTTTGCCCGCCTGCGCGCACTCGGTGTGCAGTCGGTTGCGGCGTATTCGAAATCGGTGCCGAAGATCCTCGATCCTCTTACCTATAACGTCGAGATCCGCAAGGCGTTTCCCGAAAACAGCCCGCCCCCATCGGCAGGGCTTGCCCCCTCTACCGTTGACCTCTCTTTGGAAGACGGCGACGAGATCGGCGACCGCCTTGTGCTTGTGGCAACGCCCGGGCACGATGACGATGCCGTCTGTATCTATGACCGCATGACGAAAACACTCGTCTGTGGCGACTCGGTGCAGCATAACGGAACGCTGGTGCAGGGGTGCGCGCTGTATATGTACCTCGACGATTACCGTGCATCCATGCAAAAACTTCGCGCGATGACTGCCGAAACAGTCGTGCTTGGGCATCCCTTTTTGCCGCACGGCGACCTTGTCCACGGCAGGGAAGCAGTAGATGCATTTTTCACGGATGCGCTCCGCACGGTGGAGGCATACGGCAGATTCGTTACCGATGCGTGGAATCGCGGCGAGCGCGACGTTCTGACGGTTGCGAAAGCGTTGGTAGAGCATGTTGGCGGCGTGATGCCTGACCATATGTTCTTACCGATGTACACGGTTCGCGAGCATATGCGCGAATTGCAAAATAAAAACAAAAAGTAATAAACATATCTTTGGAGGAAACCCAAATGGCAAGAAATGTACTTGTAACCGGATCTTCTTCCGGTATCGGTGCGGCAACTGCGATTGCTTTTGCTATGAACGGCGACAATGTTGGTATTACGTACAACAGAAAGCCTGATGATGCAGAAAAGGTTGCGGAAAAGTGCCGTTCCTACGGCGTACGCGCCGAGATCTTCGGCGGCGACATCTCGAAGAGAGAGGTCGTTGAGCAGATGATGACCGACTTCTTAGACAAGTTCGGCACGATCGACGTACTCATCAATAATGCAGGCGGCGCACTCAAGATGCCCGAGGGCGGCTTCGAGAAGATGCCCCTTGAGTATTGGGAGAGCCAGATCGGTCTGAACCTGAATGCTCCCGCATATTTCTCTCACTTCGCAATGAAGAACATGATTGAGAACAACATCAAGGGCTCTATTGTAAACATCAGCTCGGTACACTCGATCGTTCCGTGGGTAAGAAGAAAGACGCTTCCTTACGCTGCTGCGAAGGCGGGTCTGAACATGCTCACCAAGAACCTCGGTATTGAAGCAATTCATTACGGTATCCACGTCAATTGCATCGCACCCGGCTTCATCGCGACCAAGGCAACCGACCGTTACGATCAGGGCGACCTGGAGCGCGGCTTCTTGCGTAAGATCCCCGCAGGCTATCTCGGCAACACCGACGACATCGTTCCGATGATCATGTTCCTCACCAACAACGAGACCAACCGCTTCATCGTTGGTGAGACCATTGTGATCGACGGCGGCCAGTCTGTGGACGGTGCTATTGACAAGATGCTGGACGACGGCAACCCTGTAAATGCATATCAGTTTGAGGCTGATATGGAGAATTACTACACCCCCGCATCCAAATACACACTTGACTAATTATTAATAATAAGGAGATAGAGCAATGTTGCAGAAGAAAAAGTATGAAGATATGCGTAGCTGCTGGGAGTTCGGCGAGGCTGAAGAGTGCCGCCGCGGTCTTATGTACGGCATGGGCTACTCTAAGGAAGAGATCGACAGACCGCTTATCGGTATCGTAAACTCTTGGAATGAGTACAACCCCGGCCACGTACACCTTGACAAGGTAGCTGCAAGAGTTAAGGCAGGCGTTCGTGAGGCAGGCGGTCTTCCTCTCGAGGTTATGACCACCGGTATCTGCGACGGTATGGTACTGAAGGATCCCAAGTACATCGAGGTTCCTTCCCGTAACTCCATCGCTGACCAGGTTGAGATGACCGTTGAAGGCAACTTCTTCGACGGTATGGTTCTCCTTTGCACCTGTGACTCCATCGTTCCCGGTCACTTGATGGCTTGCGCACGTCTGGACATTCCTTCCATCATCGTTACCGGCGGTTACATGCCTCTCGGTATCCACAAGGGTAAGGAAGTTGTACATATCCACGCACAGGATAAGGTTGGCGCAGCAGCAAAGGGCATGATGGATATGGACGTTTACAACGGCCTGATCGAGCAGTCCTGGGGCATCTGCGGCGGTTGTACCTCTATGACCACTGCAAACTCCATGTGCATGATCGCCGAGGCTCTCGGTATGACCATGCCGAACAACTCCTCCACTTGCGCGATCAGCAGCCAGCTTTACCTCCTTGCTTACAAGGCAGGTAAGCAGATCATGAACCTCGTTGACGAGGGCATTACCGCTCGTCAGATCATTACTGAGGCGGCAGTTAAGAACGCGATCAAGATCGATATGGCAGTTGCAGGTTCCACCAACCTCATTCTCCACATCCCCGCAATCGCAAACGAGGCTGGTCTCGGCCACATTCAGTGGTGGAAGTACTTCGATGAGGCTTCCAACCAGATCCCGCTTCTTTCTCACCTTGCTCCTTCCGGCGACAAGTATTCTGTTAAGGACTTCGACCTTGCAGGCGGTATGACTGCGCTGATGAAGAACATGGAATCCGTTCTCGATACCTCCGTTATGACCGTAACCGGTAAGACCATGGCAGAGAACATCAAGGACGCAAAGGTATATCTGCCTGACGTTATCCGTACGCTGGACAACCCCGTTATGACCGAGCCCGGCATCGGCGTTCTGTACGGCAACCTCGCTCCCGAAGGCGCAATGATCAAGATCGCAGCTGTTCCTGCAAACCTCATGACCTACAAGGGTAAGGCAAAGGTATTCAACTCGCTCGATGAGTCCCTCGAGGCACTCCGCAACGGTAAGATCCAGCCCGGTGACGCTTGTGTTGTCCGCTTCCTCGGCATGAAGGCTCGCTTCGGCACCACTGCATTCACCTTCCAGGAAGAGCTTAAGGGTCATCCCGAACTGTTCAACTCCTGCGCAATCATCACCGACGGTCGTTTCAGTGGCGGTACCTCCGGTCTGTCCGTTGGTTACGTATCGCCTGAGGCAGCTCTCGGCGGACCTCTCGGCGTAATCAAGGACGGCGATGAGATCTCCATCGACATCCCGAACAGAAACATCACTCTCTGCATCTCTGACGAAGAACTCGCAGACAGACTCTCCAAGTTCCATTGGGAGTTCCCTGCAAACAACTACCACAGATTCCTCCGTCTCTTTGTTAAGAACGTTGGTTCCATGGCACAGGGTTGCGTTTGGGATTGCTAAATTAAAATATGTCCGTATTGCGGCTCCGAAAGGGGCCGCAATGTCGGCTTAATTACGAGGAAGAAAAAACGTGAATTATTCTGTTGTAAAAACCGACGCGCTGATTATTGGTACCGGTCTTTCCGGATTGCTTGCGGCGCGCACGCTTACGAAAAAACTTCCCACCGCGAAGATCCTGATGATCGGCAACGGACTCGGTGCGTCTCCGTATGTGCATGGTTTCAACATGCCCCTGCATCCCGATGACAGCGTAGAATGCTTCAAAGAGGATACGCTCGGCGGCGGCCGCAACCAGAGCAGAAAAGAGCTGGTTGATGCACTTTGCAACGGTGCACTGGAGCTTCGTCCCGTCTTAGAAGAACTCGGCATCGAGTTCAATCGCAAGAACGGCGAGTATTCGCTGCTTCGTCCTCTTGGCTCCACGCATCCGCGTGTCGCCAGCGTCGGCAACCACACCGGTGTTGCGATCATGAATGCGATCCGAGATGAGTTTGCTTCTAACGCAAACATTTCTTCTATGAAGGATACCCGCGCACTCCGACTTCTCCGTATGGACGGCAGAGTCGGCGGCGCACTGATTTATCAGATCAAAGAAAAGAAGTTTTCCGTGGTGCTTGCAAAGGCAGTCGTGCTCGCGTGCGGCGGCTTCTGCAATATCTATCCGTTCTCGACCAATATGACCGATATCGGCGGAGACGGTATCGCTATGGCGTTCGGCGCAGGTGCAGAGCTTTGCGACCTCGAGTTCGTACAGTTTGAGCCCTCTGCGGCAGTTGCTCCCAAGGCGATCCGCGGCAAGAGCGTCATCACCACCATGTACTATGAGGGTGCGGTACTCCGCAATACCCTCGGTGAGCGTTTCATGCTCCGGTACGGTGAGGCGGCAGAGTGTGTCAATAAGGACGTACAGTCAAAGTGCATCTTCAAGGAGATCAAGGAAGGACGCGGCACCGAAAACGGCGGCGTATTTTTCGATTGCACCGGTGTCGGTCGCGACCGACTGAATGAGCAGTACGACTCCTACGTAAAGCGTTACAGCGACGTCGGTATCGACATTGCTACCACGCCGTTTGAGATCGCTCCCGCTCCGCACACCTCTCTTGGCGGCATTTCCGTAGACGAGAACTGCTTCAGCGGCATTGAAGGTCTCTACGCTTGCGGCGAGATCATCGGCGGTCTCCACGGTGCAAACCGTCTCGGCGGTAACGCAGGACTTGAAACCATGGTATTCGGACGCATCGCAGGTAACAGCGTTGCAGACTATCTTGCAACCGATCCCGAGCTTGACGTGACCGAGGAGGATGCAGAAGATTTCTTCGAGGATACGCTTTCGCTTTCCGGCGAAACGGTCGTCACTGAGAAACTGCTCTCGAAACTGCGCGCCGACATGCAGGCGGTACTTTCGGATAAACTGAACGTACTGCGTTGCGGCGAGGAGCTTGCAGAGGCAGTGGAAGCGCTCGGCGATATGCTCGAAACGCTTGACGATTCCTCCATGGAGAACATCGGTGAGGAACTTGCATTCGAGACCATCCGTCTCGTCAACGATTTGCAGACCGCTTATCTTCTCGCAATCAGCGCATATACCCGTGAGGAATCCTGCGGATGTCATGTGCGTACCGATCATGATGAAGAGACCGCGGATAAGTATCGCGTAATTATTCAAAACACTCCCGAAGGCACGGTTGTTGCCAAGGAATCCATTTAAGAAGGGAATAGACAATGAAAAAGGTTGTTGTAATTGCAAACCGCTATGTTGACTCTGTTTCTCTTATGGCTGTAAGTGCCAAGGTTATGAAGCTGGACGGCGTTACCAACGCCGAAAGCGGCATGGGTACGCCCGCGAACCTTGAGGTACTTATTGACGATCTGGGTTATGATATCCCCGAGGTTACCCCCAATGATCTGATCATGGCTGTAACCGCAGATTCGGAGGAGCAGGCAGAAGCTGCTATGCAGACCATGCGTGACCTGATCGACCACAAGGATACGGACGGTAGCGTAAGCTATAAGAGCCTTTCGGAGATCGATCTCCGCGAGGATGAATATGACCTCGTACAGATCTCTCTGCCCGGTGAGTACGCTCATGCAGAGGCAAAGAGAGCGCTGTCGATGGGTCTTGACGTATTTATCTTCAGCGACAACGTATCGCTGGAGGAAGAAGCTGACCTAAAAAAGTACGGTCAGGAAAAGGGCAGACTCGTTATGGGTCCTGACTGCGGTGTAGGTCTGATCAAGGGCGTTGCACTCGGTGCAGGCTCTATCGTTCGTCCCGGTCCGGTCGGCATCGTTGGTGCATCCGGTTCGGGTTGCCAGGAGGTTGCTTGCATTGTTGAGCGCCTCGGCCTTGGCGTGTCCTCAATCATCGGTACCGGCGGTCATGACCTCTTGCCCGAGATCGGCGGCATCACCATGCTTGCGGGCATGCGTAAACTTGATGACGATCCGGATACTAAGGTAATCGTTCTCGTTTCCAAGCTTGCAAATCTCGACGTAATGGCAAAGGTACTCGGCGCGGCTGACAGACTTTCCAAGCCGGTTGTTGCTATCTTCCTCGGTGCTACCGAAGCACTCTTTGAAGGACATAACGTTCATGGCACCTTCAGCCTGGAAGAGGCCGCAAGAAAGGCAGTAGAGCTTTGCACCGGCAAGGCTCCCGAAATGGGCTATACCGATGCAGAGATCAACGCTATGGTTGCCGAGAAGGTTGCGGCACTCCGTCCGGAGCAGAAGTACGTTCGCGGTCTGTTCAGCGGCGGTACCTTCACCGAGGAAGGCATGATCTACTACACCCAGCATAACAAGGGCGTTGAACTCCATTCCAACCTCAACACCAAGTATTCCACGCAGATCCCCGACCATGACGTCAGTGTCGGACACTGCATTCTCGACCTCGGTGCAGAGGACTTCACCGCAGAAGCACCGCACCCTGTATTCGATCCGATCCTCAAACTCAAGAGATTGAAGAAGGAGATCGCCGATCCCGAAGTTGCAGTTGTAACGATGGACTTTATCATGGGTCCCGGTGTTGCGGCAGATCCCGTAACACCTTTCGCAAACGAGTGCAAGGCACTCAAGGATGCAGGTAGCAACCTGATCTTTATCTCCAATGTTTGCGGCTCGCTCGAAGACCCGCAGGATACGCTTGCGGCAGAGAAGATGCTTGCTGACGCAGGCGTTATCGTCACCAGAAGTAACTATGAGAGCACCAAGCTTGCAAGTGCATTCCTTGCAGCGCTCGAAGAAAGGGGCTGAGTTTAAATGGCAGAAAAGACGTATAAGAAAGACCTCAGAGTCATTAACATCGGCACACAGTTCTTCTATGATGCACTCGTTGCACAGGACGTAAAGGCAACCCAGATCGACTGGAAGCCGCCTGTAAAGCAGAGCGCAGAGGTGCTGGAAGCACTTAATAAGATCTCTTCTCCCGAGATCCGCGAGAAGATCGACGCGGCAAACGATAAGGCAGTACATTGCATCATCGATTCCGAGCCCTATCTCGTTGATATCATTCCCGCAGGCGAGGTTATCGAAGGTTTGGATGACTACACCGTTATCCACTCCGGCCCTCCGATCGACTATGAGAACATGACCATGCTTCATCGCCGCGGTCTCGTTTCTGCGTGCCGTTTTGAGCACTGGGCAGAGACTGACGAGGATGCGATCAAGCTGATCGAATCCGGCAAGATCAAGCTCCTCAGCGCCCTTGACACCAACACCGTTGGTGCGGGTACGGGTATCATCACCAAGAGCGTTGCTATGTTCATCATCGAAGATAGAAGAACCGGCAAGATCTCCGCAAACTTCCCCGCAGAGGGACCCAACCAGGGCGGTTTCTGCGGCTGGGGTCTGTATTCCGAGACGATTGCCGACTATCTCCGCAAGATGAAGGATTACTTCTTCCCGGTCATGAAGGCTGCACTCAAGCAGATGGGCGGTCTCCCGATCAAGCCGATCCTTGCAGAGAGCTTCGTCATGGGCGACGAGAACCACACCCGTCAGTCCGCAGCAGACCTTCTCTTTGACAAGAAGATCCTGCCCGAACTCTTCAAGCTCGAAGGCTTCCCGCGTCAGCAGCTTCTCGATACCCTCGACTACATCGTTGAAACGCCTCGTTTCTTCCATTGTATCGGTCAGGGCGCAAGCCGCGCGGCAATGCTTTCCGCGATCAACACGCCTTACTCCACCATGGTTACCGCGATCTGCGGTAACGGTGTAACCTTCGGTATCAAGGTTGCAGGTCTCGGTGAGAACGAGTGGTTTACCGCTCCCGCACCGATGATGAAGGGTCTGTATACCTCCACCAAGTTCACCGACGCTGACCAGCTTCCCTGGAAGGGCGATAGCTGTGTCGTTGAGTGCGCAGGTATGGGCGGTCTTGCGGCAGCAGCGGCTCCGATCGTTATGAGCCTTCGCGGCCTCAAACTCAAGGACGGTATCGCGCTGACCCGCGAGATGGAGAACATCTGTATCTCCAAGAACCCGGCATTCTCCGTGCCGAACCTCGATTTCGACTTCCTCCCCGTAGGTATTGATATCCGCAAGGTTATCGAAACCGGCATTTCGCCCGAGATCCACGGCGGTATGTTCCACAGAGAAGGCGGTCTGATCGGCGCAGGCTCGGCAAGAGTTCCGATGCAGTGCTTCGAGAAGGCAATCAAGGCTTTCGCTGAAAAGTACGGTAAATAAGTAAAAAAGGCTTCCGAAAGGAAGCCTTTTCTGTTAAAATAGGGTAGAGGTGAAGTGAATGGATCTGTTTTCTATGCAGGATAAAGAATACAAGAAGTTTATTTCTGCTCTTTTACCGACCGTTGATCCCGAAACGATCATCGGCATACGCACGCCTGCTTTGCGCGCCTATGCAAAGAAAATGACGGGTAGGGAAGCGTTTATGCGCAACCTTCCGCATAAATACTATGAGGAAAATAATCTGCACGCCTTTCTTATTGAGCAGATCCGTGATTATGACGCTTGTATTGCCGCGCTGAATGCCTTTTTGCCCTATGTCGATAATTGGGCAACCTGTGACTCCATGCGCCCGCGCATACTCAAAAAAGAGCCCGTGCGCCTGCTTTCAGACATTGAACGCTGGCTTGCATCCGATCATACCTATACCGTCCGCTTCGGTATTCAACTTTTGATGCTGTATTATCTCGATGAAAACTTCGATCCTGTGTACTTAAAGCGTGTTGCCGCTATCCAAAGTGGGGAATACTACGTCAATATGATGATCGCATGGTATTTCGCCACGGCTCTTGCGAAACAGTACGATGCTACACTTCCATATATCAAAGAAAGACGGCTTTCTCCTTGGGTGCATGCAAAAACCATCCAAAAAGCCGTCGAAAGCTACCGTATCACTTCGGAACAAAAAGCGGTTTTACGCAAACTGAAATAAAAAAAGTTTCCCGTAAGGGAAACTTTTTTATATACTCTTTTTTAAAAGTTTTTGAAGGGTGCAGGGGAACTTTTTTTAAAAAGTTCCCCTGCATTCTCTTACGCTTTCATGAGTTCTACGATCACTTCGACCATCTTTTCCATCGACTGCACAGGAATGCACTCGTGTACGCCGTGGAAGTTCATGCCGCCGGTGGCAAGATTGGGGCAGGGCAATCCCATAAAGGAGAGTCTTGCGCCGTCCGTGCCGCCGCGGATCGGTACACATTCGGGGGTGAGTCCCACCTTGCGCATAGCAGTCTCCGCCGCTTCGATAATGTGCATGTGCGGCAGGATCATTTCCTTCATGTTGTAGTAACTGTCCTTCATGTCCAGTACAAAGGTGCCCTCGCCGTACTTCTTGTTAAGGAATGCAACAAGGTCGGTCACAAACGCCTTGCGGCTTTCAAATTTCTCCCTGTCGTGGTCGCGGATGATCATGCCGAGAGTGGCAAGGCTCTCGTTGCCTTCCATCTCTGCAACGTGATAGAATCCTTCGTAGCCTTCGGTGTGCGCAGGCGTTTCCGCCGGCGGCAGCATTGCGATAAACTCGTTTAGGAGAAGAACCGCATTCTTCATTTTGTTCTTTGCCGAGCCGGGATGAATGTTCACGCCGTGTACGGTCAGTTTCACGCCTGCCGCGTTGAAGTTCTCATATTCGATCTCGGGGATCTCGCCGCCGTCTACCGTGTAAGCCCATTGTGCGCCGAATTTTTCTACGTCAAAGTGATCCGCACCGCAACCGATCTCCTCGTCCGGCGTAATACCTACGGCAATTCTGCCGTGCGGGATCTCGGGATGTGCGACAAGATATTCTACAGCCGTGAAGATCTCAGCAACGCCCGCTTTATCGTCTGCACCCAGCAGAGTAGTACCGTCGGTGACGATCATGTCCTGTCCGATATACTTTTCGATAAAAGGAAAGTCCTTGACGGTAATAACGGCATTGTTGTCGCCAAGAACGATGTCACCGCCGCCATAGCGGATGACGGACGGCTTTATGTCCTTACCGCTGACGTCGGGCGAAGTATCCATGTGCGCGATAAAGCCGATGCACGGCTTGTCCTCGTATCCTTTCGTTGCGGGCAGAAAGCCGTAAACGTAACCGCTTTCGTCCATGTGTGCGCCCTCAAGCCCGATTTTGCCAAGCTCCTCAGCAAGGTATGCGCCAAGGATCTTCTGCTTTGCGCTGCTCGGAACGGTTGTGCTGTTCTCGTCCGACTGCGTGTCAAATGAAACGTATTTCAAAAATCTGTCCTGTACAAGCATTTTGATTTCTCCTATAATGATCTTTTACAATCATTATAGCACATATTTCCGCAGATAACAATAAAAAACCACCGCCGAAGCGGTGGTTTTTTGTTATCCGTAAATTACTTTACGGAAGCGTACATGAAGAACTTGTATCCGAGAGGCGAAGCAAAGAAGCCTTCGATCGACTCGCTGCACATGAAGATGTCAGTGTAGTAGTAGATCGGGCAGATTGCGCCGGTCTCCATCAGAATGTCCTCAGCCTGATGCATCAGGTCGAAGCGCTCCTCAGGATCCTTGGAAGCCTTAACAGCTGCGATGCAAGCATCGTAGGACTCAGCCCAGGTCAGACCGTCCTTGCCGGCATAGCTGTAACCAGCGTATGCAGCATGAGCGTCCTTACCAAACTGGGAGTCGTTGTTACCCGAAGAAGTGATCCACATGTCGAGGAAGGAAATCGGGTCGTTGTAGTCACCGAGCCAGCCGTTACGAGCAACAGAGTACTCGCCGTTCTTTCTGGTGTTCAGGAAGGTTGCCCACTCCTGGGTCTCAACGTTGATGTTGATGCCGTATGCGCCCCAAGCTGCCTGCAGGTAAGCTGCAACAGCCTCGTGGCCGGTATCTTCGTTGGTGATGTAGGTGAGGGTCGGGAAGCCGCTTACAACGTTGTTAGCAACGGTGAACTTGCCGGAGGAAGTAGCAACCTCGGTGAGAAGTGCAACAGCCTCTGCGCAGTTTGCAGCATAATCCTCAGCAGCTACGCTGTAGTAGCCCTTACCGTCACGGTCGGGACCGTTGTTTGCGATGAACTCGGTGCCATCGGGCTCAGTGAGACCCATTGCAACGAAACCTGCTGCTGCAACCTGACCAGCCTTACCGATATCGGTGCAGACATAGTTACGGTCGATCATCAGGCCCAGAGCCTTACGGATGTTAGCCTTTTCAACTTCGGTGAAGCCGTCAAGAGCGGGGTCATTTACGTTGAAGGATACATAGTAAGTACCGAGCTGACCCTCAACGAAGTACTCGTTGGGATACTGAGCAGCGAGAGTCTCGATCTCGTCCTGCGGAACGGAGTCGATGAACAGGTAAGAACCGTTCTTGTAGTTAGCGAGCAGGGAAGAGTCGTCATCGTTGAATGCGAATACGATCTCGTCGGTTACAACGCTGTCAGCGTCGAAGTAGTACTCGTTCTTTACGAGAACAAGCTCAGCCTGGGTGAACTTGGATACCTTGTACGGGCCGTTACCGATGTAGGTCTCAGCCTTGGTAGCCCAAGCGTCGCCGTTTGCCTCAATTACATCCTTCTTAACAGGCATGTAGGTGGGGAATGCGCAGAGCTCCATGAAGTACGGAACGTCTACGGGCAGAACAACGGTCAGAGTCTTTGCATCAACAGCGGTAACGTTGAGGTTGCCCTCTGCGTAGCCGTCGATTACGTCGAACATGTAACCGTAGTCAGCAGCGGTTGCGGGATCTGCAGCTCTCTTCCAAGAGTACTCGAGATCAGCAGCAGTCAGGTCGCTGCCATCGCTCCACTTCAGACCGTCACGAAGCGTGAAGGTGTAAGAAGTCTTGCCATCAGCAGTAGCAACTGCCTCGGGGATCTCGGTAGCGAGCATAGGAGCGAGGTTGCCGTCCTTGTCGTAACCGATCAGACCTACAAAATTGTGAATGATGTAGGTTGCACCGTCAACAGCGCTGTTGAGAGCGGGGTCGATGGTGTCCGGGTAAGCGCCTACGTTCAGCGTCATGGAAGTAGGCTGTGCCGGGGTAACAACGTTACCCTGGTCGTCGGTCGCAGTAGTCTGAGCGGGCTTATCGCCACCGCACGCTACAAGAGCGAGCATCATGACTGCTACGAGCAACAAGCTAAGAAGCTTTTTCATGGGTTTTTCCTCCAAAAAAATATTTTTAATTTGTCCGCATTGCAGACATAATTAAACGAATTTAGCCTTCTACCTTATGGCAGGCAACGAAATGACCGGGTCTGACCTCACGCAACTCGGGCATTGACTCTGCACACTCGGGGCAGGCGCGGGGACAACGGGTGCGGAACGGACAACCGCTTGGCATATGCAAGGGGCTGGGCACGTCACCCTCAAGGTGAATGCGCTGGTTGGCACGCGCGATCTTGGGATCCGGTACGGGTACTGCGGAGAGCAGGGAAATGGTGTACGGATGGATCGGCTCGTGATATACCTCGTTTGCGGGACCGATCTCGATCATCTTGCCAAGGTACATTACGGCAATGCGCGTGGAAATATGCTTTACGACCAGAAGGTCATGTGCGATAAACAGGTAGGTCAGACCAAGCTTTGCCTGCAGATCCTCAAACATATTGACGACCTGCGCCTGAATGGATACGTCCAGTGCCGAAACCGGCTCGTCACAGACAATGAACTTGGGGTCAACGGCAAGCGCGCGTGCAATACCGATTCTCTGGCGCTGACCGCCCGAAAATTCGTGTGCATAGCGCGATGCATGCTCAGTAGACAGACCGACAAGGTCCATCAGATGCTTGATCTTTTCGTTTCTCTCCGCCTTATTCGAATACAGCTTGTGTACGTCAAGGGGCTCGCCGATGATGTCACTGACCGTCATACGGGGGTCGAGAGAAGAGTAGGGGTCCTGGAAAACCATCTGTGCCTGCTTGCGGAAGTCGTTGATCACGCGTCTGCCCTTGATGAGCTGACCGTCAAACCAGACCTCGCCTGCAGTGGGCTTGTACAACTGGAGGATGGAGCGGCCTACGGTCGTTTTACCGCAGCCCGACTCACCGACAAGACCGAGGGTCTCGCCCTCGTGGATATCAAAGGTAACGTCGTCGACAGCCTTGAGCTTCAGCGTCTTAAGGCCGTTCGGAACGTCAAAATGCTGTTTGAGATGTTTTACTTCAAGAAGCTTTTTCTCACTCATGATTATACATCTCCTCTACTTGTTCTTTGGTAAGCGTGCCTGCTTCGATCGCATCCTTGAGATTGTACCAGCAAGCAGAGGCGTGATCATTGTTGATCAGAATTTCCTTTGCTTTGTGCGTCAGACAAACCTTCATAGCTCTGTCGCAACGGGGCGCGAAGGGACAACCGTCGGGCATGTTGAGCAGGTCAACAGGGTGGCCGCCGATAGGCTCCAGTCTCGTGTCGTCATCGCTGACGGTCGGGATCGAACGGAGCAGACCGCGTGTATACTCGTGTTTCGGATTATAGAAGATCTCGTCGGCAGTACCGCGCTCACAGACCTCGCCCGCGTACATAACGATGACCTCGTCGCACATCTCGGCGACAACGCCGAGGTCGTGCGTGATCATGATGATCGCCATGCCGAGTTTTTTCTGCAGATCCTTCATCAAATCCAGGATCTGCGCCTGAATGGTAACGTCAAGCGCCGTAGTCGGCTCGTCCGCGATCAGGATGTCCGGCTCGCAGGAGAGTGCCATTGCGATCATAACTCTCTGGCGCATACCGCCCGAAAGTTCGTGCGGATACTGCTTAATACGCTTCTCGGGCTCGTTGATGCCGACAAGCTCCAGCATTTCAATTGCGCGTGCGATCGCCTGCTTTTTGTTGCGCTTGGTGTGGAGCATAATGGCTTCCATAAGCTGATTACCGATGGTGTAAACGGGGTTCAAGGACGTCATCGGGTCCTGGAAGATGATACTGATCTTGTTTCCGCGAATGGTACGCATCTTCTCTTTAGTAGCACCGACAAGCTCCTCTCCCTCAAGGAGAATGCTGCCGCCGACGATTTTGCCGGGGTTTGCAAGAATTTGCAGAATCGAGTAGGCGGTCACGCTCTTACCCGAGCCGGACTCACCTACGATGCCGAGAACCTTGCCCTTTTCCAGAGAAAAGGAGATGCCGTTCACGGCTTTTACCTCGCCCGCAGGAGTGAAGAACGAGGTATGGAGATCTTTTACTTCTAATAATTTAGCCATCTTGATACCTCTTATTTCTTCAGCTTGGGGTCAAATGCGTCGCGCAGACCGTCGCCAAGCAGGTTGAGCGAAAGAACGATCAAACAGATCATGATCGCGGGAATCACGAGACGGTATGCATAGGAATAGATACCGCCGAGTGCATCCGAGCACAGAGAGCCAAGCGAAGGCATCGGCATCGAAACACCGAGACCCATGAAGGAAAGGAAGCTCTCCGTAAAGATTGCAGAGGGGATCTGCAGAGCCGTCGAAATGATGATAACGCTGATACAGTTGGGAAGCATATGGCGGCGGATGATGTGGCCGCCCTTTGCACCGAGAGAACGTGCCGCAAGCACGTAGTCCTGCTGCTTGATAGTCAGGATCTGACCGCGGATGAGACGCGCCATGCTGACCCAGTAGAGCAGGGCAAATACGATAAAGATACTGATCATGCCGACACCGAGCTTTGCAAAGATGGTGCCTTCCAGATTCAGTGTTTGCTTCAGAACTACCGAGAAGAGGATGATCATGAGCAGATCCGGCAAGGAGTAAATGATATCGACGATACGCATCATGACGAGGTCGACCTTACCGCCGTAGTAGCCGGAGATCGAACCGTAGATAACGCCGATGATCAGTACGATGATGCTGGCAAAGAGACCGACGATCAGCGAGATACGGGTGCCGTAGATGACGCGGATCGCATAGTCGCGGCCGAGTGCGTCGGTACCGAAGATGTGCGGGAATACCTTCTCGCCGGCTTCGATCCGTGCAAGCTCTGTGGTACTGTACTCAAAGGGCTTGAGGTTCTTGAAAGAGCCGTCAACAGGCTGACCGGGGGTGATACCGAGCTGGGTCGCATAGTCGTAGGGGTAGAACATCGGGACGAAGGATACGATCAGTACGATCGCCACGATGACGCAAAGGCAGATCATTGCGATCTTGTTCTTGACAAGGCGACGCATGCCGTCTTTGAAGAAGGTGGTACTGGGACGCATGCGTTGCTGTAGAAATTTTTCATCCTCGGTTGCAAGATCAAACTTCGAAAGATCGAGCTGCAGGCTCAGAGGATTTTTCTTGGGAAGAGAATTTTCATTCTTATTCATTACAAAGCCTCCTTTAGCCGAGATCGACACGCGGGTCGAAGATCTTGTAGCAGATATCCGAGATCAGCGTCATGATAACCATGAGCGTTGCAAGGAAGATCGTAGTACCCATGACCATGGGATAGTCACGGTTGGTGATGGAAGAGAAGAAGTAGTCGCCGAGACCGGGGACTGCAAATACCTTTTCCACAACAAGCGAGCCGGTCAGAATGAAAGCGATCATCGGACCGACATAGGTGATAACGGGGGTAACCGCGTTCTTCAACGCATGCTTGAAGATGACCTTGATGTTGGAAACGCCCTTAGCTCTTGCAGTGCGAATGTAGTCCTGTCCCATAACGTCGAGCATGCTCGAACGGGTCAGACGCGTGATGTAGGACATCGGATAGAGTGCAAGCGAGATGATCGGCAGCACAAGACCACCCTCCATATTGCCGTTGGCGGGGAAGATCGGCCATGTGATGCAGAAGAGCAGCAGCAGAATGGTTGCAATGACAAAGGAAGGCATTGCAACGAGTGCCGACGTCAGCACCATGATGAGCTTATCGATCCATTTGTTGTGGAATACGGCAGCGACCGCGCCGAGTGTCAGACCGATCACAATGGCAACGCATGCAGCGATAAGACCGTTCTTTGCACTGATGGCAAAGCCTTCTAAGATCAGATCCATGACCTGACGGCCGCGGTTTTTGATCGAGGGACCGAAGTCACCGTGCAACAGATCCTTCAGGTATGTAACGTACTGCTCCATCAGGGGCTTGTCGAGACCGTATTTTGCCTCCAGAGCCGCCATGACCTCAGGGCTTGGGGACTTTTCCGAAAGGAAAGGACCACCGGGGATGGCACGCATGACGAAGAAGGTGATCGTGATGACCAGAAATACCGTAAAGAGGGCAAGAAGTACGCGCTTTACGATATACCAAGCAAGTTTGCTATCCAAAAAGATTCACTCCTGTTCTTTTTCTCCGCGCTTTGCTTGGCAAATCCAAGCAAAGCAATAGGGTACCCTATTGCAGGCGGAACCTGTTCTTCACTTTTTAAAACAAATAAAAAATTGCAACACAAAACACACCCGAAAGCGTATTTCGCGTGTGAGAAAAACCGTGTTTTGAAGTTGTCCTAAAAAGATACTGCATTATTATACTATATAATTTTGCAAATGTCAACATAAAATAGCTTCCATTTCCGGGATTTTGTCATTTTTTTGACAGAACGCAAAAAAGAAGATGCAAAAGATCAATGCAATATCAATTTATTGTAATAAAGGAAGTTTTCTCACAGATTTTTCAGGATTTCGCAGAGATAACGGTAGGTGCGTGCGGTCGAGGCAATCGAAAGCCGCTCGCGTGAGGTGTGGATGTCGTAGAGATTCGGACCAAAGGAAACGGCATCCAGCTCCGGGATCTTGCCCGCAAACAGTCCGCACTCCAGTCCCGCATGGATGGCAACCACTTCGGGCGCATCGCCGTACACTTCTTTGTATACGCGCACCATCGTGTCGCGCAGGGGAGAATCCTTTCGGTATTCCCAGGCGGGGTAGTGACCGTGTGATTCGAAACTGCCACCGAAATGCTTTGCAACCGTTTCCAGATTTGTAAGCAATTCGGTTTTTTCACTACCGACCGAACTGCGGACGGCAAAGGTTGCGACAAGACTGTCTCCCTCTATCTTCAGGATACCGAGATTGAGAGAGGTCTGGACAAGCCCTGCAATGTCACTGCTCATTTTCTGCACGCCGTTCGGCACGGTAGAAAGAAATTCTGCGATACGGCGACTGTCCTCGACTGTAAAGCCCTCGGAGGATTCAGCTTTCTCTACGGTCACAAACAGATCCGGATCGGCATCGATGCGATTTGCTTTTACAAATGCTTTTGCCGCGGCGGCAAGATCACCTTCGCATGCGACGATTGCGACCGATTCGCGCGGAATGGCGTTGTCCTTCGCGCCGCCGCCAATGTCAAGGATTTGATAGTCAAACGGCAGAGAAGCGAGTAGCTTGCCGAGCATAACGTTGGCATTCTGCCGTCCCGTACCGATCTCTACACCCGAATGGCCGCCGATGAGACCGCCGAGCGTGACGGTATAGCAGGGCATGCTTACCTTTTTGCGTGTAAATGGGATCGTGATCGCCGCGCGCGCACCGCCCGCACAGCTGACCGTGAGGATACCCTCCTCCTCGGAGTCGATATTGAGCAGAGTCTTTCCCGTAAGGCGGGATGCGTCCAACCCTTCCGCACCGTACATGCCTGTTTCCTCGTCGGTGGTGAACAGCGCCTCGATTGGAGGGTGTGCCAGCGTGTCGTCCTCGAGGATGGCGAGCGCCATTGCGATCGCAATGCAGTCGTCTCCGCCGAGTGTCGTGCCCTCGGCATACAAAAAGTCGCCGTCCAGCGCAAGCGTAAGTCCGTCTTTCAAAAAATCAATGTCGCAGTCTGCATCCTTTTCACAGACCATGTCGAGGTGCCCCTGCAAAATGACGGTGGGGTGATCCTCGTAGCCTGCCGATGCCGCTTTGCGGATGATCACGTTGTTCCAGCCGTCCTTTTCGGCGGGCAGACCCAGTTCCTTTGCCACTTCCATGCAGTAGTCGCTGATCCGGTCGGTATTGCCCGAGCCGTGGGGGATGGCACAGAGCTTTTCAAAATAATAAAATACCCGTTCGGGTGAAAGTCCTTTGGTTACCATGGTTTATTTCTCTGCGCCTATCGCGCGCAGAGCCTCCTTGTAGTTTTGGAATTGCGCGACCGTGCGGGCATTGATCTCTTCACGGTCGCTGTCGGAATACTTGTCATACATCGCTACCACGTCAATGCCGGCGTTGTTTGCCGCCTCTACGCCGATGAGCGAGTCCTCAAAAACGAGACATTCGTCGGCACAGGTATTCCATTCGCGGAAGATGCGTTCGTAGATCTCGGGACTCGGCTTGATCTCTTTGGCATCCTCACGGGTATAGATCGCGGCAAAAACCTCGCTCGGCAATGCTTTGCTGCGGATCTTTTCGTTCTTTTCACAGTAGGTGTCCATGTTGGAACGCTTTGTTGTGGATGCGATCAACAACGTGAAGCCCATTTCTCTTAATTTATATAGGAAGGTTTCCGCATCGGGCTTGTAGTCGATCTCGTGTACCAAAAGCTCCTCGGAGATCTCGTAGCGAAGCCGTACCAGTTCATCGGGCGACAGGGGAGAGCCGTAGAGTTTACCGAGATAGCCGCAGTAATCGCGGTAGGGAGCGTCAGAGGACTTGTATTCACGGAGCTTGGCATCTCGCCGCGCCTGTACGTCCACACCCGTCGTATCTCCACCGAGTGCCGCCGCAAAGCGGATGTCGGTCTCATTCCAGATACCGATCGAATCGATCAGCGTGCCGTCCATGTCAAATATGATAAATCGCTTTCCTTGTAGCATAGATACTCCATTCGCGCCACGAAACGCTTCTTTCGGGGACAGAATATGTATTTTGTAAAGTTTAATATTATAATATGTTTATAGTATACCACAGAAAAGAGGTTGCCGCAAGTCTATTGCGAAAAGTCCTGCTTTGTGCTATGCTAAAAATAAGAAAATTCCGCACTGTAGGAGGACCATTATGAAAAAATATTCGTTGCTTCTTTTTGCCCTGATCATTGCTTCGTGCCTCGCTCTTTTAACTGCGGCAGAGGAGTGGGATCTTTCGGAGATCACCGAGGTGTATCGCAATACTTTTGACAACGCGGATTCTCTCAAAGAGTTTTCGGAGTACGGCGGTGACTGGACGGTGATCGACGGTCGCCTGCATTTGCACGGCGGCACAAACAATCATGCTTTTATTCTGTTTACGGGGGACGAGGCACTTACCTCTATGACCGACTACGTTTTGGACGTAGACATGTATGATACACGCACGCAGGCGGGAGTGATCGTCCGCTCGGATCTGGACTATGTTACCGCGCAAAGTAACGGTTTTGCGGGATACTTTGCCTTTGTCTCTTTTGATGGCAAAAAAGGAGCGATCGGCAGCGCGAACAAGGTTGGCGGCTGGGCGGGAAATATGGAGGTCAGCGAGGAGATCACGTCTCCCGATGCCGACCTGCATCTGCGTGTCATTGTGCGCGGAAACGCTCTGCGTTACGTTGTTTCCGATCTGAAGAGCGGCAAGGAACTTTGGTCGCATACTGAAATGAACAGCATGTGGGCAGAGGGAACCTTTGGCTTTCGCATGAGTAACATGCTGTATGACGGCCTCTCCAATCTGCATACAACCTCTTTTGACAATCTGGTCATCTCCGCATTCCCCAAAGAGGAGGAGAATCCTGTAAAGGATCCCGACAGGGATATTTGGTGGTGGCTTGGTGCGATGGACGCGCGTGAGAACATTCTTGCGGCAGAAAAGTGGGAATTGGAATCCATATTGCTTTTGATAGCCAATATGCTTGGTGCAGATGTCAATGTTGATGATACGGGAGAAATGCTGCATATCGGCATTCCGCTACAGGGGCTTTTCTCTGTGCAGAGCGGTCCCGAAGGGCGCTTCAAAAGATAAAGCAGTAACGTCACCGCTTGCTTTTTGCAGGCGGTGACGCCGTTTTTGGGACGGCAGAAAATAAAATTAAAAAAATTCAAAAAAGAGGTTGACAAACCAAAAAGTCTGTGTTATACTAACGAAGTCGCGTGAGACAAGCGCAATCACGCTGGTGTAGCTCAGCTGGTAGAGCAGCTGATTTGTAATCAGCAGGTCGGGGGTTCGAATCCGTCCACCAGCTCCACTCCGCGTGAGTACAATTTCATATGGGAGCGTTCCCGAGCGGCCAAAGGGGGCAGACTGTAAATCTGTTGTCACTGACTTCGGTGGTCCGAATCCACCCGCTCCCACCACGAAAAAAGCCACCCAAAAGGGTGGCTTTTTTCGTGCTTGGAGCGGATAGAACGTGGATTCGGAAGGGCGGTCGCATGCCGTAGGCGCGACTAAAATGTGCCGGTGGCACATTTTTAGCCCGTCAGACTTCATCTGTGTTCGCACTACGGTAAAAAGCGAGAAACGCTTGCAACGCAAGCGCCACCCAATAGGGTGGCTTTTTTCGTGCTTGGAGCGGATAGAACGTGGATTCGGAGGTACAGAAGCGAACGAACTTTGGTTTATTTCTTCCCCTTGCCAAACATTTTCTGATATGCTACAATACCTTCAAAGGAGGCGATAGCATGGAACACGCAACTTATAAGCGTATTGTGCGCGGTGCGGATACGGCGATCCTGTTTATACATGGAATTGCAGGTACGCCTAATCATTTTGCCCCTTTTTGTCACTTGCGCCCGAAACGGTTTCGGTCTGCAATCTGCTTCTCGACGGACACGGAGGCGGCGTACGCGATTTTTCCCGCACTTCTATGGAAAAATGGGAGGCACAGGTTGCAGAAACCGTGCGCGAGTTGACTGCGACCCATAAAGAATTATATATTGTTGCACACTCGATGGGAACGCTTTTTGCCATAGAACAGGCAATACAAAATGACCGAATCGCGGGATTGTTTCTGCTTGCCGTTCCGATAAAACTCTTTATCAAGCCGCGGATGCTGCGAAATACGACACTTGTGTATCTTGACAAGGTTTCTCCAAGTGATCCTGTTGCCACCGCAGCCAAAGAGTGCTACGGGATCCGCACGGAAAAGAATCCCTTGCGGTACCTCGGTTGGATCCCGCGGTATCTTGAACTTTTTGCTAAGATCCGCCGCACGCGAAAGCTGTTGCCGCTTCTGCAAACGCCGACGGTCGCACTGCAATCCATGCGCGACGAGATGGTTGCACGCACCTCTGCCGACTATCTTTCAGAGCACTCCGCAATGCGCGTGATCGAGCTTGTTCATGCGGGGCACTATTATTATCCCGAAGCGGAGTTGAACACCATACTCTCCGAATTTCGGGGCTTTATCGCAAAAGAGTAGTCCGCGACCTGCTGTATCTATTTTATCTGCGAGGGGTATATGGAACTTTTGGGAAAAAACATCATATTTTTAGGTTCTTCCGTTACCTACGGCTCTGCTGCCGGAGGTGTTTCTTTTGCGGATTTTCTGGAAACGCAGTGTGGGGTACATAGCGTGAAAGAAGCCGTCTCCGGAACCACATTGGCAGATATAAACGAAGGATCCTACGTTGCACGGTTGAAAAAGCTTCCGAGCACCTTGCAGCCGGATCTGCTTGTTTGTCAGCTTTCTACCAATGATGCGGCACGAAAGCTTCCGATTGCCGCGGTAGAAAAAGCGCTTCGCGAGATCGTTGAATACACGAAAAAGACGTTTTGCTGTCCGATCGCTTTTTATACCAACCCTTATTACGAGAATGGACACTATGCGGCTATGGTCGCACTTTTGCAGGAACTGCAGAAGGAATATGGCTTTTGCGTGCTTGACTTCTATAATGATCCTGAAATGCGTTCTGTTTCTGCTGAAGACCATAAACGCTATATGGCAGACCGTATTCACCCTACGTTGCAGGGATATACGGAATGGTGGTGCCCTAAGTTTATACAGTTTTTATCCAATATATAAGGAGGAGTAACCCATGAACTTTCTTGAAATTGCAAACGCGCGTCAATCCTGCCGAAGCTATGATGCGGCAAGGGAAGTGGAGAACGAAAAAATAGCCGCTATGCTGGAAGCGGCGCGCCTTGCGCCCTCTGCCTGCAACGGACAGCCCTATCACTTTACCGTCTGCCGCGGAGAAGCGGCAAAAGCGGTTGCCAAAACCACGATGGGCATGGGTATGAATAAGTTTGCTGCAGATGCGCCTGTTCTGATTGTCATTTCCGAAGAGCCGTACGTCAAGACCGCCGCCTTGGGTGCAAAGGTTAAGCACAACGACTATCGCTCCATCGACATTGGCATTACTGCGGCTTATCTCACAGCCGAAGCGACCGTGCAAGGACTTGGAACCTGCATTCTCGGCTGGTTAGACGATGCCAAGGTGCGTGAGGTCTGCGGCATTGAGCATCCCGTGCGCCTTGTGGTGACGGTCGGCTACGCCAAAGCGGGAGACCCCCTTCGTGAAAAGAAACGCAAGCCCATCGAAAAAATAGTCACCGAAAAAGAATAAAAATTCAAAAAAACCTCTTGACAAGGCAGTAAAAGCCTGCTAAAATGTCAACATAAATATTTGGAAACGCGTTTGAGCGGAAAGAGTAGCGCGGCGAAAAGCCACAGAGAGTTGTCGGTTGGTGCAAGACAATGGTAATACCTGCGTGAAGTTCATTCCTGCGAGCGGTGTGTTGAAACAACAGTAGACACAACGGGTACGACCGTTACATCGTTAAGACTTTTAAGCCTATCAAGGTTCTGTCCGCAAGGACAGTACGAAAGCAGAGTGGTACCACGGAAACGTTCATTTTTCGTCCCTGTTTCATGACAGGGACGTTTTTTTATTTTAAAATTTTAGGAGGAAACAAAAAATGAAAAAGCTTTTATCCGTACTTCTTGCAGTTGCACTTCTCGCAACCGCAGCCCTTTCGCTCGCATCCTGCGGCGAAAAGACCGATTACACCGTCGGCGTATGCCAGTTGATGGTGCACGATTCGCTTGACCAGGCAACGCAGGGCTTTGTGGATGCGCTCACCGAGGCGCTGAATGCAGCAGGCAAGACCGTTACGATCGATACCCAGGTAGCCGGTGAGCCTGATCTTTGCACCACCGTTATCAATACCTTCACCGCAAAGAACGTGGATCTCATCATGGCAAACGCTACTCCCGCGCTCACTGCGGCGGCAACGGCTACCACCACCATCCCCGTTCTCGGCACCTCCGTTACCGATTACGACAGCACCTTTGCAGGCGCGATCCCCGCAAACGTTTCGGGTACATCCGATGCAGTTCCGTTTGACGAGCAGGCAAAGATGATGATCGACACGCTCGGTCTTGCCAGCGGCGACAAGGTCGGCGTCATCTACTGCACCGGCGAATCCAACTCCCTCATCCAGTACGAGGCAGTCAAGGCACTCTTCGAGGCAGAAAAGATCGAGGTCAAGGCGTACACCTTCTCCGAGACCACCGAGTTGCAGGCACTCACCACCTCCGCGGCCGCAGAGTGCAAGGCGATCTACATCCCCTCGGATAACACCGTTGCGGCAAACGACACCATCGTCGGCACCATCTGCAACGAGAATAAGACCCCCGTATACACCAGCTACGGCGGCGCGATCTGCTACGCATCTCTCGCGATCGACTACTACGATCTCGGCGTAGAGACCGGTAAGATGGCGGCAGAGGTTCTTCTTGGTACCAAGTCGGTTTCCGACCTGGATGTTAAGACGCTTACCCCCGCTGTTGTCTACAACAACGAGCTTTGTGCTGCTCTCGGCATCGAAGTTCCCGAAAACTGATCTTTGAGGTAAATAATGTTTTTTCTGAATGCGTTGCCCGGCGCCGTAGCGCAAGGGCTTATCTGGGGACTGATGGCAATCGGTGTCTACGTCTCCTATAAAATACTCGATATTGCCGACCTCACGGTAGACGGCTCTATCTGTACGGGCGGCTGCGTATGCGCGGTGCTCATCACCGCCGGCGTTCCCGCTTGGATAAGCATCATCGTTGCGTTTATTGCCGGCGCGCTGACCGGTGTGCTGACGGGTCTTTTTCATACAGCGTTCGGCATTCCCTCGATCCTCGCGGGTATTCTTTCGCAGTTGATCCTTTATTCGGTCAACCTGGCGATCCTCGGCGGCAGGTCGATGGTTTCGTTTGTCGGCGGTACGTATAAGCTCATGCTCAGTATGGGGGACAATGTCGCCTCCATCATCGTGCTTGCGGCGATCATCACCGCTGTGATCATCATTCTGTGGCTCTTCTTCTATACCGAGGTCGGCCTTACGCTGAAGTCCACGGGCGACAACCCCGATATGAGCCGTGCGCAGGGCGTTAACGTCAGCTTCAACAAGGTGCTTGGCCTTGCCATCTCCAATGGTATCGTTGCGCTTGCGGGCGCGCTTCTTGCACAGTATAAGGGCTCGGCAAATATCAACGACGGTCGCGGCGCGATCGTCATCGGACTTGCCGCGATCTTTATCGGTCTGTCGGTCTCGCTTAAGATCAAGCCGAACTTTGTGGTCAGCCTGATCGGCGTTGTCGGCGGCGGCATCGTATATTACATTATCTATAACTGTGTCATTCTGCTCGGCCTCAAGACCGACTACCTCAAGATGCTCTCTGCGATCATCGTTGCGGTATTCCTGGCAGTGCCGTACCTGAAGGGACAGTATTTCGACAAGAAAAAGCCGATTCCCGAGGAAGTATCTGCAGGAGGTGACAACAATGCTTAAGATCACCAATCTGCATAAGACTTTCAACCCCGGCACGGTCAACGCGAAAAAGGCACTTGCGGGACTGGAGCTGCACATCAAGGAAGGTGATTTCGTCACCGTCATCGGCGGCAACGGCGCGGGTAAATCCACCATGCTCAATGCGATCGCAGGCGTATGGAAGCCCGACTACGGCACCATCGAGATCGACGGCGTAGACGTTACCAATATGCCCGAATTCAAGCGTGCAAAGTTCCTCGGTCGAGTCTTCCAGGACCCGATGAAGGGAACGGCACCCGACATGGAGATCGCCGAAAATCTCTCCATTGCCTCCAAGCGCGGCGTCAAGCGCAAACTGATCCGCGGTGTGACCAAGGCGGACCGCGCAGAGTACAGAGAACTACTTGCAACGCTCGGTCTCGGCCTCGAGACCCGACTTTCCACCAAGGTCGGTCTGCTTTCGGGCGGTCAGCGGCAGGCGATCACGCTTTTGATGGCAACGCTTCGCCGTCCCAAGCTTCTGCTTCTTGACGAGCATACGGCGGCACTTGACCCCAAAACGGCGGCAAAGGTGCTGGAGATCACCGACAAACTTGTCGAGGAAAACAAGCTGACCACGCTGATGATCACGCACAACATGCGGGATGCCATCGCACACGGTAACCGCCTCATCATGATGCATGAGGGACACATCGCAGTTGATATTTCGGGCGAGGATAAGAAAAAACTCACCGTCAGCCAATTGCTCGATCTCTTTGAGCAGGCAAGCGGCAGTGCCTTTACCGATGATAAAGCGATTCTTTCTAAATAATCCAAAAGGGACTTGCCTCGGCAGGTCCCTTTTGTTATAATGAATGTAAGGTCAATAGAGAAACCGAGGCTGTTTGGAGGAGGGGCACATGTTAGGAATATTTACTGCGGTTGCGGTAGTTGCATTGCTTGTCGCGCTGTTCATTCCCGAGAAAAAGGGAATCGTGTACAGCGGATTGGATAAGGCCGGCTTTGTATTGAACATCGTTTTGTCTCTGCTATACATTCCGCTGTCACTTGCGGGGTTGTTTATGTTGTTTTTTGCAGACAACCCGGTAGGACTGACGGATGCACAAGTGCGCTTGCTATACACGGGTATCGATTTTGGAATGTCAACAGCTCTTGTATCGATTCCGAGTATTTTTACTTCGATCGTTGCAAGAAAGCGCGGAAAGCGCATCTTCAGTTTTTTGATCCAGTTTTTACCCTTGATCGTTTTTTTGATCGGATTGGCTTTGTGCGTCTGTGCAACGGTACAAGGGTGATTTGAATACGTTTGCTATACTGCTTTTTTGAGGTGATATCATGAAAAACATATTTCTGATCGGGGATTCGATCCGCTTCGGTGCGACAAACAGCCCCGGCTACGGCATATACGTGAAGGAAAAGCTGGACGGCATTGCCAACGTCTATGCGCCGAATGAAAACTGCCGTTTTGCGCAGTACACTCTGCGTCAACTGCATGATTGGGTACAGAAATTGGACGGAGAAAGCATCGACGTTGTTCATTGGAACAACGGGCTTTGGGACGTGCTCCGCGTAGACGGCGACGAGCCGCTCACCCCCTGTGATATGTACGTGTATATGCTGCGCCGCATTTACAATATGCTCCGCAAGCATTTTCCAAATGCAAGAATCATCTTTGCCAATTCCACTTCGGTAGTCGAGGCACGCGGCTGGCCGAATTTTATGCGATACAATGCCGAAATTGAGCAGTATAACGCCGCGGCAAAGGCGCTGATGGATGAGCTCGGCGCGGAAGTGAACGACCTCTATTCCATCACTAAAACCTTTGACGACTCTCTCCGTGCCGATTGGGTGCACTACAATGAGGAGGGCTCGCGCATTCTTGCCGATGCCGTCGTTGCCAAAATAGAAACCGTGTTAGGAGAAAAACTATGCAATATGTAACCTTGGGAAAAACGGGTCTTTCCATCTCCCGCCTTGGCTTTGGCGGCATTCCGATTCAAAAAATAGATGCGGCTGGCACGCGCAAGCTTTTCTTGCAGATGAAGGATGCGGGCATCAACTTTGTGGATACCGCACGCGGCTACACCGTCAGCGAAAGCTATATCGGTGAAGCGCTGGAGGGCATCCGCGATGCTTTTGTGCTTGCAACAAAGAGCATGTCCCGCGATAAGGCGGGCATGGCAAAGGATATCGAGACCAGTTTGCAGAATCTTCGCACCGATTACATAGACCTGTATCAGATCCACAATCCGAGCCCTGCACAACTGGAGCAGGTGCTTGCCGAGGGCGGCGCGCTGGAAGCCTTGCTTGCGGCCAAAACGGCAGGCAAGATCGGACACATCGGCATTACCGCGCACTCGCTTGAGGTCTTTGAAAAGGCGCTCACCCTTGACTTTGTGGAAACGGTCATGTTCCCATACAACATCGTTGAAACGCACGGCACCGACCTCATCCGCAAATGCGCGGAGAAAAATATCGGCTTTATTGCCATGAAGCCACTTGCGGGCGGCGCGCTGGAGGATGCAACACTCGCCATGCGCTTTATCGCAAGTAATCCCGACGTGACTGTGGTCATTCCGGGTATGGCAGAGTCCCGTGAGATCGAGCAGAATCTCGTCGCAGTATGCAATATGGCACCGCTCTCCGATGCGGAAAACGCAAAGATCGCCGCTATCCGTGAGAGTCTCGGCACGCAGTTCTGCCGCCGCTGTAACTACTGCGCCCCCTGTACGGTCGGCATCAATATTCCCGGTGTGTTCCTCATGGAGGGATACCTCTCCCGCTACGGACTTGGCGATTGGGCAAAAGCACGCTACGACGGCATGGACAAGCATGCCTCCGACTGTGTCGGTTGCGGCGTTTGCGAAGCGCGCTGTCCCTACGACCTGCCTATCCGCGATATGCTGAAAAATGCGGCAGAAAAGTTTGGTAAGTAACATGCAGGATCTATACACCGAGGCGGGCGAGACGCTCACGGGCACACCGTGGAACGTCTATCCGCGCCCGCAAATGCAACGCGACTCCTTTTTGAATTTGAACGGCAAGTGGGACTTCACCGTCACAGACGGGGAAGTCCCCGCCGCTTATGACCGCACGATTCTCGTCCCTTTCGCCCCCGAAAGCCTGCTTTCGGGCGTACACGAGTACTTTGCGGAAAGCCAAACGCTCTGGTATCGCCGCACCTTTACTCTGCCGCAAGGCTTTGTCAAGGATCGCGTACTGCTCCACTTCGGCGCGGTCGATCAGGTCGCCGAGGTGTTTGTCAACGGCAAAAAAGTATGTGAGCACGTCGGCGGCTATCACGCTTTTTCGGCGGACATCACCGACGTACTTGTCGAGGAAAACACCGTTGTCGTGCGCGTGGAGGATCACCTTTCGGACCTTGTTTTGCCCTACGGCAAGCAATGTCAAAAGCGCGGCGGCATGTGGTATACCCCCGTTTCGGGCATTTGGCAGACCGTGTGGCTGGAAAGCGTGCCCGAAAAGTATATTGAACAACTGGTGATCGACACGGAGGGCGACACCGTGCGGATATCGGTTGTCGGCGCAGAGCATGCCACCGTTACGGTGGGAGATATTACCGCTCCCATCGAAAACTGCTTTGTAAAGATCAAACTTCCGTCTCCGCATTTCTGGTCGCCCGAGGATCCGTATCTGTACCGCTTTACCGTAACGGCGGGGGAGGATAGAGTAGAATCCTATTTTGCGTTCCGCGACCTCACCGTCAAGGATTTTGACGGCATTCCGCGCCTCTGTCTCAACGGAAAGCCTTACTTTTTCAACGGCGTGCTCGATCAGGGCTATTACAGCGACGGTATCTTCACCCCTGCCGCACCCGAAGAATACGAGCGCGACATCCTGCGCATGAAAAACCTCGGCTTCAATATGCTCCGTAAGCATATCAAGATCGAGCCCGAGCGGTTTTATTACGATTGCGATCGCCTCGGCATGGTCGTCTTTCAGGATATGGTCAACAACGGAAAGTACAGCTTCCTTCGCGATACCGCCTTGCCGACCGTCGGTTTCAAGCGTTTTCCAACCGTGTTCCGCCACGTAAGCCAAGCGACCCGCGAAGCCTTTGTCCGCGAGATGGAGCGGACGGTAGAACAACTTTACAACCATCCGTCCATCTGCTACTGGACGGTATTCAACGAGGGGTGGGGGCAGTTTTCGGCAAAGCCGAGCCTGTATCAGCGCTTGTTTATGCAGGATAGTTCCCGTTTTATCGACACGACCTCCGGCTGGTTCGCCACGCAAACGACCGACGTGGACAGCCGCCACGTCTATTTCCGTAAGGTACAGCTCAAGGCAGGGAAAAGGCCGCTCGTTCTCTCTGAGTTCGGCGGTTATACGTGGAAGGCGGAAGGGCATGTCACAAATCCCGAAAAGCCTTACGGCTACAAGCAGTTTGCAAGCCGTGAAGCCTTTGTATCGGCATTGCAGGCACTGTACCGCGACGAAATCCTGCCTTACGTGGAAAAAGGTCTCTGTGCCGCCGTATACACCCAGCTTTCGGACGTGGAGGATGAGATCAACGGACTCGTCAGCTACGACCGCAAGGTCGATAAGGTGAAACCCGACGAAATTCGTCCTATTCTCAAGCGTATACAAGAAATTTGTCAGAATATACCGACGGATTTGGGGTTGACAAACTGAATATTTTCTGTATAATACTATCGGCACAGATAAAAATTTATATACAGAGGTATAGAAGGATGAATTTTAACGAGAAATTTGAGCAGATCAAAAAGAAGTTCGGTAAACTCGACACTTCGCGTGTAACCGAGGACTTCGCCGTACAGGTCAACCTCACCGATGAGGATTGCGGCGGCGCGTTCTTTGTTGCATATCAGAACGGCGAGGCAGCCGTTGAGCCCTACGATTACGTAGACCACACCGCAATGGTCAATATCTCCGCAAAGGACATGATTGACGCCATCGGCGGTAAGCTGGACGTTGTTGCGGCCATTATGGCAGGCAAGGTCGAGGTATTCGGAAACGTTGAGCACTTTACCGCGGCGCTTTCGCTGAAGAAGCCTGCTGCAAAGCGCACCACCAAAAAGGCAACCGAGGAAAAGACCGAGGAGAAGCCTGCAAAGAAAACTACGGCAAAGAAGACCACCAAGAAGACCGAAACCAAGTAAGCAAAAAGAGGAACCCCAAGGTTCCTCTTTTTACGTTTCGGACGGCGAAACGCCAAAATACTTTTTATACGCGCGGCTGAACTGGTAGACCGCCGAATAGCCAACGGCGTCGGCGATCTCCTGCACAGGGCGTTTTTCTTTTGCCAGAAGATAGGCTTTTTGCATACGGATATCCCGTAGCATCCGTATGGGCGTGGAGCCGTACTTTTTTGCAAAAAGCTTGTGCAGATAGATCTCGCTGATAAAGCAGTGCTCCGCAATTCTTTGTACCGAAAGGGAAGGATCGGAGTAGTGCTCCATCATGTATTCCATAGCGGCAGTTACGATCTTGTCTGCCGCAGTTTCCTTTTCTTTGACCGAAAGTAATTCCGCGGCGATGCCGTACAGCTCCTTTTGCAAAAGCATATGCTTTTGCGGCGCAAGGGAGGCGGAGAGCTTTTTTAAACTTTGATAGCAGCTTTTTGCAATTTGCGGAGATACGGCGCGCAGAGAAACGGGCGCGGTATACTTTTCGGCAGTTGTAAAATTGATCACGATGCTTTCTGCATCTGCAAGGCACTCGTTGGTGTAACAGAGCCCCTGCGGCAGAAAAACGGCGTGCTCCGCATCCGTAATATAACTTTTTCCGTCTGCCGTAAAGCAGATCCTTCCCGAGAGCGTCAGGATAAAGCAGGCAAATCGGCGGTCGATAAATTCTTTTTTGCGCCCCTTGGGATCACGTGCATAAAAACAGTTGACGTAGCGTGTGAAGATCATATTATCCAAAGCCAAGTTTATCACCTCAAACTCATTATAAAACTTTGTATAGAAATTATCAAGAAAAACTTATATTTATATTTAAAAATATATAGTTTTAGTTAAATTCAGTATAGAGATTGTCATTTACAAAACGATGCAAAACTGCTACTATCAAATCAAAAACGGAGGAAAAAGTATGAATTTTCAGGGAAAAGTAGCGGTGGTCACGGGGGCATCCGTCGGTATCGGATACGGCTGTGCACTCAAATTTGCCATGGGCGGCGCAGATCTCGTTCTTGTGGACGTCAATTTTGAAAAACTGGAAACGGTCAAGGAAGAGCTTGCAAAATACGGCACCGATGTGCGCATCTATAACTGCGACGTCAGCGACGAGGCGCGCGTAAAAGAAGTTATGGCAGATGCCATTGCACACTTCGGCAAGATCGACATTCTCGTCAACAACGCGGCGATCTGGCGCAATTGGTCCAAATTTGAGGAAACGCCTATCGAACTTTGGAAAAAGATGCTGGACATCAACGTGATGAGCACCGTATATTTCACCAATGCGGTACTCCCGGGCATGAAGGAGCGTGCCTACGGCAGGATCATCAATGTGTGCTCGGTCGCAGGTGTGTACGGCAACGCCAATATGGCGTGCTATTCGGCAACAAAAGCGGCGGTCGTTGCCGCGACCAAGGCGCTTGCCAAGGAGGTCGCGCACCTTGGCATCACGGCAAACTGCGTTTCGCCGGGAAGCGTCAGCCCTGCCGAGAATCCCGACCCCAACTTCACACAGAAGAGCGAGCTTGCTTTCATGGGTAGAACGGGCTCGGATATGGAAAATGCAAACGTCATCTGCTTCCTTGCAAGCGATGAGGCATCCTACGTTTCCTGCCAGAATATTCAGGTAGACGGCTGCCGCAGAAAACAGTAAAAAAAGCAGACGGACAATTGTGTCCGTCTGCTTTTTTGTAAAACGAAAACCACGCGATAGTCGCGTGGTTCAAAAGAGGCTTTGCCGATGAACAGAAAATCCTCCGATTGTGGTAAGATGTAAATGACCTGCCAGTCAAAACAAACACAATCGGAGGATTTTATCTATGAAA
>JAZQHV010000038.1:0-5613 GCA_045540755.1 Eubacteriales bacterium | reverse complement strand
GAGGCGAGGACTGCGCGCGTCGGAACATGAGTTTACAGCGCGTAGGCAGTCGGAGACGCGCTGTAAACTATAATTTATCGATCAGTTTCGAAATTCTCCTTGCGCGGGGGAGGGGGAATATGGTATTATATTTATACTACTATTATGGAGAGGTATGCCATGCTGAAAAAACTGCTTTTGATCGTGAATCCCGTGGCGGGGAAAAAACGCCTGAAGCCGATGCTGATGGACGTTGTGCAGATTTTTGCGCGCGGCGGCTTTGCGACGACCGTTATGGTAACGGGTCGGCGCGGCGAGGCATCGGAGTTTACCGCTTACGCCAAGGAATACGACGGCATTGTATGTGCAGGCGGCGACGGTACGCTCAACGAGGTTATTGCGGGTATGATGGACAATAAGATCACACTCCCGCTTGGCTATATTCCTTGTGGCAGTACCAACGATTTCGCCAACAGCATGGGTATTTCCTCCGACATTAAAAAGGCGGCGGAGTCGATCGCAAACGGTCTGCCGCTCCCGCTGGATATCGGTAAATTCGGCAACCGCTATTTTTCCTATATCGCCTCCTTCGGCGCGTTTACGGCAACTTCCTACTCGACGGCGCAGGACGTGAAAAATCTGCTCGGTCACGCCGCCTACGTTTTTGAGGGTATCAAGGATCTGCAGAGTATCAAGCCCTACCACATGAAGTTGTGCGCGGGAGACCACTGCTACGAGGACAACTACGTTTTCGGCGCGATCGCTAATACCAAGTCCTTTGGCGGCATTGTGCGTTTGAAGGACGAGCTGGTCTCGCTCAACGACGGGCTTTTCGAGGTGTTGCTCGTCAGAATGCCGAAAACGCTGGTCGATCTGAACCTGATCATCAATTCGCTTACGACCAGCAATTTTGACAACAAGCTTTTTACGTTTCTCAAGGCGTCGGATATCGTCATCAAGACCGACGAGCCGCTTGCGTGGTCGCTGGACGGCGAATATATGCGTACCGAGGATTCGGTCCGCATTCTGAATCTGCACGGCGCCATCAATTTTGTAAAGTAAGGAAACAGACATGGCAAAAACGTTAGCCGAATATCTGCATAAATACATCCCCTCAAACGATCGCTTTGCGGCGATCCTTTCGGAGGGCGAGATCTTTTCGCCGCGCGCGGACAAGGAGCTTCGTATGCTGGAGGTGCACGCCACCTTTGCCACCCTTGTGGATAAGCGCGATCTCTATGCCATCGAGGCAGAGGTCGCGGCGGCGTACGCACTCCAATCGGTGCGTATTCTGCCGCGGTATCCTGCCGCGTTCTTTTCGCGCGAATATATGTCCTCCGTTTTGCTCGAGACCGAGCGTGTAGGCACGGTCTCCCGAGGCTTTTTTAACTATGCCGATATCCGTATGGAGGGGGACGATATCACTATCGAGATCCCGTTTGGCATGGGCGGCATTGGTCTCCTCGAAGCGGCGCAGACCGCTTCGGTGATCGCAGGTGTCATCAAGAGCGAATTTGACATAGACAAGCACGTGGAGATCCGCGCAAGCGAGAATCCCGAATACGTGGAAAGCATACACCGCTCGGTTTTTGAGGAGGACCTGCGCCGCATGGATACGAGCATTGCGCAGGCGCTTGCCAATGCCGAAAACGAGCGGCACCGCGCTCCCGTCGAGGTGGCACCTGTGCCCGAGCGACTTCCGATCGCGCCGACGCTGACCACGGAGGAACTGGATAGCGCGCAGGTCTCGGACACCGTGTTCCAAAGCGGCTATATGACCTTTGACACGAGTGAGGTGCGGCAGATCCTCGGCGATAACTTTATCATGGAAACGCCGACGCCGATGCGTAAGATGCAGACGGTTTCGGGGATGCATATCGTGATGGGAAAGGTCTTTTCCATTGAGGTCAAGGAAACGCGCAAGGGCGATAAGGCAAACGTGACCATTGGCATCACCGATAACGATTCCTCGGTCTCACTGCGCGGCATCTACCCGATCGGCGATATCGGCTTTGTTGGGGAGATGAAGACGGGCAAATGCTATGCGGTACACGGCAGGGTACGCAAGGACGACTTTCTCGGCGAAAACGTGATGCGACCGCTTGATATCGTAGAGATCAAGGAGATACAGCGCACTGACAAGGCGGAAAAAAAGCGCGTGGAGCTACATCTGCACAGCGTGATGTCACAGATGGATGCCATCATCGAGCCCTCCGAGCTGATCGCCACAGCAAAACGCTGGGGACACACGGCAGTTGCCATTACCGATCACGGTAACGTACAGTCCTTTCCCGAAATGATGCTTGCCGCTGAAAAGCAGGGTGGCATCAAGGTCATCTATGGCATGGAGGCGTATTTTGTAGACGATACGGCGCGCGCCGTGTACGGCGAATGCAATCAGCCGTTGAACGGAACGTTTGTCGTTTTCGATATCGAGACCACGGGTCTTTCGGTCGCAAACTGTGGCATCACCGAGATCGGTGCGGTCAAGATCGCGGACGGTGAGATACTCGACCGTTTCAACATTCTCATCAATCCCGAAATGCCCATCCCCGAAAACATCGTAGAGCTGACGGGCATTACCGAGGAGATGGTCAAGGACGCGCCGAAGATCGACGAAGCACTGCCGAAATTTCTGGATTTCATCGGCGATCTGCCCCTGATCGCGCACAATGCAAACTTTGATACGAGCTTTATCCGCGCGGCGGCAGAGAAACTGCACTTGCCGTTCCAGAATCCGTATATGGATACCGTGGCGCTTTCCCGCTACGCCAATCCCGATCTGAAAAAGCACAAGCTGGATATCCTTGCAGAGCATTATAATCTCGGCGACTTCAACCATCATCGCGCCTGCGACGACGCGGAGATGCTTGCACACATCTATTTCAAGATGGTGGAACAGCTTCTCGGCGAGGGTATCGGCGACCTCGGACGCATCAACAGCGTTATGAGCGAGCGAGCCGACCCGCTCAAACTACGCCCTTATCACCAGATCCTCTTAGTTAAGAACCAAACGGGACTCAAAAACCTCTACCGTCTCATCTCGCTCAGCTATCTCAACTATTACCGCCGCAATCCCCGTATTCCGCGAACGGTGCTGGAGCAGTATCGCGAAGGCTTGATCGTCGGCTCTGCCTGTGAGGCAGGCGAGCTCTTCCGCGCGGTGCTGGACGGACAGTCGCAGGATGAGATCGAGCGCATTGCAAATTTCTACGACTATTTGGAGATCCAGCCGATCTGTAACAATCGCTTCCTCATTGCGGAGGGAAAGGTCAAGGACGACGAGGGACTGCGCGACCTCAACCGCAAGATCGTGGCGCTTGGCAAAAAACTGGGCAAGCCGGTCGTGGCGACCTGTGACGCGCACTTCCTCAACAAGGAGGACGAGATCTACCGCAAGATCCTGCTTGCGGGCATGAAGTTCTCGGATGCGGACAAGGACGTCGGCATCTATTACCGTACCACCGAGGAGATGTTAGAGGAATTTGCATATCTCGGCGAGGAGACCGCCTACGAGGTGGTCGTCACCAACACCAACCTCATCAGCGACATGGTGGAGGAGATCCGCCCGATCCCCAAGGGAACATACACGCCGAACATGGAGGGCGCGGAGGAGGATCTACAGCGCATGTGCTGGGAACGTGCGCGTTCCCTGTACGGTGACGATCTGCCCGAGATCGTTTCCGCACGCCTGCAAAAGGAGTTGGATTCGATCATCAAGCACGGCTTTGCGGTGCTCTACATGATCGCGCAAAAACTGGTTGCCTACAGCGAGAGCCAAGGCTATCTCGTCGGCTCGCGCGGCTCGGTCGGCTCGTCCTTCGTTGCCTCGATGGCGGGTATCTCCGAGGTAAATCCTCTGCCGCCGCATTACCGTTGTCCGAAGTGCAAGCACAGCGAGTTCTTCACCGACGGCTCGGTCGGCAGTGGCTTTGACCTTGACGACAAGATCTGTCCCGTCTGCGGCGAGCCGATGACGGGCGATGGACACGACATCCCGTTTGAGACCTTCCTCGGTTTCTACGGCGACAAGTCCCCCGATATCGACCTGAACTTCTCGGGCGATGTGCAGGGCAAGGTACATAAATACACTGAGGAACTGTTTGGCAGTGAGAACGTGTTCCGCGCAGGCACCATCGGTACCATGGCGGAGAAGACGGCATTCGGCTTTGTGGCAAAATATGTGGACAGCAAGGGAATTTCACTTTGCCGTGCGGATATGGATCGCCTTGTTGTGGGCTGTACGGGTGTCAAGCGCACCACGGGACAGCATCCCGGCGGTATCATTGTTGTACCGAAGGAGTACAGTGTTTACGACTTTACGCCCGTGCAACATCCCGCCGATGACCCCAATTCCAACATTGTCACCACGCACTTCCAGTTCTCGTATCTGCACGATACCATTCTGAAGCTGGACGAGCTTGGACACGATATGCCGACCAAGTATAAGATGCTGGAGCGCTACACCAACACCAGCGTTATGGACGTGAAGATGAACGACCGCTCGGTGTACGAGTTGCTCGAATCCACGGCGCCCCTCGGCGTGACCGAGGAGGATATTGACTGCAAGATTGGCACGCTCGGTCTTCCCGAGCTTGGTACGCGCTTTGTGCAACAGGTACTTGTGGAGGCGAAGCCGCGTAACTTTGCCGATCTGTTGCAGGTGTCGGGACTCACGCATGGCACCGACGTTTGGCTGGGCAACGCGCAGGATCTCATCCGCGACGGCATTTGTACGATCTCTGAGGTTGTGGGTACCCGTGACGGTATCATGCTTGACCTGATCCGCTACGGACTTGACAACGGTACGTCGTTTACCATCATGGAGTCGGTGCGCAAGGGCAAGGGACTCAAGCCCGAGTGGGAAGAGGACATGCGCGCGCACAACGTGCCCGAGTGGTATATCGATTCCTGTAAAAAGATCAAGTATATGTTCCCGAAGGCGCATGCCGCGGCATACGTTATGAGTGCGATCCGCCTTGCGTGGTACAAGATCTACTATCCGATGGAGTTTTACGCCGCTTTCTTTACGGTCGCCCCCGGCGGCTTTGACGGCGAGCTTGTCATGCGCGGTCGCGGCGCAGTCACGGCGACCATCAACGAGTTGTCGAATAAGGAGGACGCCACCGCAAAGGACGCAGAAACCGTGGCGGCAATGTCCCTTGCACGCGAGGCGCTTGCAAGAGGCGTGCAGTTCTTGCCCGTGGATATCTACAAATCGGATGCGACAGCATTCCTGCCTGAGAACGGCAAGATCCGTCTGCCGTTCTCCTCGCTCGGCGGACTCGGAGAGGGTGCCGCGCAAAAGATCGTGGAGGCGCGCGAGGACGGCGAGTTCTTCTCCATTGAGGAATTGCGCGAGCGCGCAAAGCTCACCAAGAGCGTTGTCGATATCCTCCAGCGCAACGGCGTACTCAAGGACATGAACGAGACCAATCAGTTTACTTTTTTCTAAAATTGAGAATTATTCTTGACTTTGGAAATGTTTTGTACTATACTATTATCAGAAACCCCTGACACAAAGACGTGTTCTGCGTGAAAGGCGTTGACATAAGACACACGTTTTTTTGCCGCGCCTTTTTTCACAAGGGCGCGGCATTTTTTGGAGGTATATATGGAAACACGGGTAGCCGT
>JAZQHV010000037.1:0-22875 GCA_045540755.1 Eubacteriales bacterium | reverse complement strand
TGGCTTGATTCCTCCTTTTGCTTTCTTTTGGCGGTTGGCGAACCTGCCTTTAGTATAGCAAAAGGAGGATACTTTTTCTATGCATAGCTAAAGCTTTTTGGTACCACCAGCATTGCTGGTGGTTGTCTAGTCCAATACAAGAACCGACGAAAAACGTCGGTTCTTATGTGCTTTTTATTTCTGGTCCGCGGTGATGATGCCGTCCTTTACGTTCAGCTTACAGATACGCGCGGTACGGCGGTCGCCCGAAGGATCCGCAGGATCGCTGACCACGTTTCTGCCATGGTAGATCGCGTAATACTCGCCGTCGAGCTTGATCACGCTGTGATGGCCGACGCCCTCCTCCACCTCGTTGCGGAACATAGTAGGGACCCACTTACCGTTATCGGTATGCTTGACAAAATCGACCTTGGTGAGATCCTCCTCGTCCGACTTGGCTGCCGCATAGCCAATGTGGTAGGTATCGTTCTCATAGCACGCGCCGCTGAACATAACGTACTGCCACTCCCCCTCACGGAAGTAGAACGGTCCCTCCAGTGTGTGCCAATCCTTGCCGTCGCCAAAACGGTTGCGCTTGAAGATCTCCTCGTCGAACGAAGGGGTAATGACCTCCTTACAGATGTTTGCAGGCGTCATGGGATCAAGCAGTTTGTCTACAAAAACGCGGGTTCCGACGCGGTCGGTATTCGTGTTGTCTTCTGCGTACCAGAGGAAGAGACCTGCCTTAGTCTCTACGACGTGTGCGTCGATGGAAAAGCGCTCATACAGGCACTTGGCATTCGTAAACGGACCGAGCGGGCTCTTGGCAGATGCAACGTGCAGGAACTGGAAACAGCCCTCCTTCTGACAAGAGAAGTAGAGATAGTAGGTGTCCCCGATCTTGGCGATGCAGGGTGCCCAGTAATACTTCCATCCCTCTACCGTGCAAACGATGCCCTCGGAGGTCCATTCGCCGTAAACGTCATCGGCGGAGTATGCCTGCACGCCGGTAGTTGCGGTAGCGTAAATATAATATTTGCCGCCGTCGGCAAAAATAAAGGGGTCGGGTTGCGAAAGATTCGGCTTGTTAAACTTCAGTCTCATGGCGTATTCCTTTCGAAAACTTTGTTCTTATTTTTATTATACTCAATACAAAAAGCAAAGTCAATTCAAGTTCGTTGTACAATCTGACACAAAAATTTGAATATTTTACAAAAAGATGTGTAAAAAACCCACTTGCGCCATGTGAAAAATCGTGATAGAATATGCGGGTTGAAAAGAGGCGATCTCATGCAAGAAACCAAAAAACATATCCGGATCGAAACGATCCTGCCCGTCCTGCTCTACGGCGGTATCACGGGTGCACTCGTCGGTCTTATGATCACGCTGTTCAAATTCTGCGCGCATCACGTCATCTCTCTGTCCACGACCGTGTACGCACTCTGCGCCGCACAGCCGGGCGCAGTTTTGCCCGTACTCTTTGTCCTTGCCCTGCTCGCACTCGGCATGGCACTGCTGACAAAGCGGCTCCCCAATGTCCGCGGCGGCGGCATCCCGACCTCCATCGGCATCCTGCGCGGCGTGATCCCCTTTCGTTGGCTCTCCAATCTCTTCGGCGTATTCCTTGCTTCGATGACAAGCTTCCTCGTAGGCGCACCGCTCGGCACAGAGGGTCCGAGTGTACAGATCGGCACCCTGCTCGGTCGCGGCGTCGCACGCACCACCGTCAAAAAGCACGCAGTCTGGGATCGCTATATGATGACGGGCGGTGCCTGTGCAGGCTTTGCCGCGGCAACAGGCGCACCCATTGCAGGCATTCTCTTTGCCATTGAGGAGGCGCATCAGCGCATCTCGCCGCTCGTGTTCTCGGTCGCGGCAACTGCGGTCGCCGCGGCGCAAACGGTTTCGGAGGTGCTCTGCCCCTGGCTCGGCGTGGACGTCAAGCTGTTTCCGTCCTTTACACTGCCCCACCTTGCGGTCGTCGAACTCTGGCTCCCCGTCGTGATCGGACTCATTGGGGGCGGCGCGGCGATCCTGTTTCTGCACGTCTATCGCAAGTTGAATGTACTTTGGGACGATAAGACCGAAAAGATCCCCGCCTTTTACAAATATATCTTCCTGTTTGGCATCACGCTTCTGCTCGGCATTCTGTACGGCGGATTTATTTCCACGGGACACGGGCTGATCGAAACGCTGATGCACGGAGGCGGTATCTGGTATCTTTTGCTGGCGGCACTGATAGTGCGTTCCCTTCTTATGATCCTTTGCAGTGCCAACGGTGTCACGGGCGGACTGTTTCTGCCCATCCTTTCGCTCGGTGCCATCCTCGCCGCGCTCATCGGCAGAGGCGTGATCGCCTTTTGCGGCGTGCCCGACACCTATTACCCCGTCATCGTTATGCTGGGCGTTACCACAGCGATCGCGGGCATGATGAAAATGCCCGTCACCGCCGTTGTATTTGCTGTCGAGGCGCTCTCCGCCTCCGAAAACATTCTCGCAGTCATCATCACCGCCGCGATCGCCTACGCTGTCACCGAGATCTTCTACGTGGACTCGATCAACGAGCACGTCCTCGAGGACCGCATACACGAACTGCACAAGGGCAAGCGTGCAGAGGCATACGATGCACGTCTGGTCCTCCAAGAAGGCTCCTTTGCCATCGGCAAGCAAGTGCGCGACCTGCTTTTTCCAAACGGTCTTGTAGTGCTCTCCTTTAAAAGGGAGAAAAAGAAAAACGCCGAAGTGGATGCCTACGGCGAAAAGGTACTCCGCCCCGGAGACGAGTTGCACGTTCGTTATTCCACCTACGACCACACGGAGACCCTGCGCGAGATCGAAGCGATCGTCGGCAAGCAGGAGGGCGACGAAAAAGAACTGCGCCAAATATAAAAAAATGAGTTCTCGCAAGGGCGCGAACGCATTTTTTATTTCAGGGCAAAGCTGTCGTTCAGCACGAGCGCGCTGTACAAGAAGAGAACATCCTTGCCTGCAAGATCCACGTACTGTCCCACAAACTGCGAGGCGAGATAGCGGATATCCACAACGTAGATGCTTTTGTAGCTTTCTGCCATCAGCGGAAGCAGACTCGAGCCAAAGGAATCGCGGAACACGACGAGCTCCTTATCGGTGGTGGCGTTCGGATTGTCGATGCGGAGAAGCATCTTGGTGCCGCCGAGGAAAATGTCGTAGGGCTCCTTCGAATCAAACTTTTCAAGCGAATACAGACCGACCGTCTTCTCGGTCTCGTAATCGTAGACCGTGCAGGCGTCAAGTGCCTCGCTCGTCAGGTAATGGATGGTATCGGCGGGCAGATCCAGCGCGGTCTGTCCGTGATACACGCCGTAAAAAGGAGAAAGCGTGTTGACCGTGTAGTCGCCTTCGGGGATCTCGGCACCGAGCTTCGTAAGGAGCAGATCGCGCACAGCAAGCAGTTTTTCCTGTGACCAATGCGTGTCGGTCTTGTAGTAATCCTCCAGTGTGAGCTTGTCGAACATCTCGATAAACTCTGCCTCGGGCAAGGATTCCTTCAGCGTCGCGAGCATTGCCGCATAATCGAGCGCAATATACCCGTATTTCTCAGAGAAATAATAGTTCTTATCAGGCACGAGCGAAAAATACACCTTGCCGCTCTCGCCCGCATAGTTGTCGAGCAGATAGCGGAAACGGTCGATGGCATGTGCAAGCGACTTTTCATTAAGGCTGCTCTCCACCTTAGCGATATAGCCGTCGCGGATGGCGAGATCGTTTGTATCCCGCAACCCCATCACGTAGGTGCGATAGAGCGTATACAACTTGCGGAAGGAATCGCGGAAGGGGAACTGATCCACCGTATAATCCTCAATATCCTCAATAACGTCCCCGCTGAGCACACCGTCAAGACTGATATTCGGAAACTGCGCAAGCGGACGGCGCTCGCTGTCCGAGAATGCAAGTGGCGTATGCAGGATGCAAAGCAGGAAGAACACGGTGATAAACAGGCAGAAAACGACTGTTACGACTAAGTTTTTGATCTTCATGTCCTTCCCTCCTTAAAATCTGAAATACAGGAACGGATTGAAGGATCCGTTCACGAAGCAGGCGGTGATCACCGTGAGCAGTACGACCACCGTGATCGGTTCCAGTACGTCAATGACAGTGTCGAAGCCTTTTTTCTCCTTGAGCTTCCGTACCGTATTACGCATACAGGGGGTCGCTCCGAAGAGCGCCACTGCAAAAAGCAGACCGTAGCTCGACAGGTAATACGCAGTCTCCCGACTCCAAAAGGGGATGTCCAGCCCGCCGAACATACCGCGGATGTCCGAAAACGCCTCGGTAAAGTCCACAGCGTTGAACACAACAAAGCTGATCATGACCACGATGAGCACATAGACGTGCGAAAAGATGCGCGGCAGCTTTTCAAAGAATTTTTTGAGAAAGAACTTCTCCAGCATCAGAAATGCCGCAAAATAGAGACCCCATACGATAAAGGTCCACGCCGCGCCGTGCCAAAAGCCGGTAAACAACCAGACGACCAGCGTGTTGAAGATCCAACGCGCGGTGGAAACACGGTTGCCGCCGAGCGGGATATACACGTAGTCACGGAACCACGTACCGAGCGACATATGCCAGCGGCGCCAGAACTCGGAAACACTGCGCGAAATATAAGGATAATCGAAGTTTTCGAGAAAACGGAAGCCGAAGATCTTGCCAAGGCCGATCGCCATGTCGCTGTATCCCGAAAAGTCAAAATAGATGTGTAGAGAAAAAGCGATGCCGTACAGCCAGTAGAACACGACCGACTTGTCATCCGAAGCACGGAAAGTCTCGGTAAACTCATAGAGCACGTTCGCAATCAACACCTTTTTGGCAAGTCCGATCGTAAAGCGCGTTACGCCCTCACCGAACTTGTTGATCGAGTGCGTACGCTTGGCGAGATCTTCCTCAACTGTGGTATAGCGCACGATCGGGCCGGCGATCAATTGCGGGAACAGTGCCACGTAAGTCGCAAGGCGGACAAAGCTTTTTTGTACCTGCGCGTCTCCGCGGTAGACGTCGATGGTATAGCTGAGCGTCTGAAAGGTGAAAAAACTGATGCCGATTGGCAGAGCGATACCGAGAAGCGGAATGCCTGCCCCGAAAATAGAATTGACATTCTGTAAAAAGAAGTCGGAATACTTAAAAAATCCGAGCAACAGCATGCTGGAGGTCACCGAGGAGACCAGCCATACCTTTGCCCACTTCGTGCCGCGATACTTGTCGATCAAAAGGCCGTGGATGAAGCTCGACAGGCAGGAAAACAGCATGAGGAGCACGTACACCGGCTCGCCGTAAAAGTAGAAAAACAGGCTGGCGACAAGCAAAACGAGGTTCTTGAAGCGGAAGGGTACTAAAAAGTACACCGCAAGCACAAATGGAAGAAAGTAGTATAAAAACGGAATCGAAGAAAAGAGCATTGCGTATCCTTTCGGTAAAAATAGCATGGTCGCAAATGGCCATGCTATTTTTCTTTTTCAATGTAGAGGTGCCTATAACTTACAGTTCTACGTCGCCAAGGCTCATGCCGCCCATGCCGGCATCCTCGCCGCCCATGTCATAGCTTGCAGGACACATCAGGAAGAATACCTTGTTGCCCTTGGTGCCAACGACGGTCTGATCTGCCTCTACGCAGATGTTCCAACGGGGATTTGCATTGTCTGCGAGTGCCTGCGCAAATGCAGCAACGTCTGCATCCTCGGCAAGCTCAAAAACGTAACCAACGTAAGGAATAGAGCCGATCATGGGCATGAAGTTTGCCGCAGAAGCAAAACCGGTGGGAACGTAGTTGTCAAAGCCGGGGAGGTACTCAGCACCAACCTCGATGGGCATTACGCCGCCCATAAACTGGTTGATCTCCAAGAAGATGAGTTCGTTTGCGATGTCCTCGGTGGTTGCCTCGGGATTTGCTTCTACGTAAGAAACAAACGCATCCCAATGCTGACCGCCGACCGATGCGGCATCTACCTCAGGGATAATGTCGGTATTCTTTTTGCCGCCGCAAGCAACAATGCTTACGCAAAGAACGAGAGTAAGTACGAGTGCGAGAAACTTTTTCATTTTTGGGAAATTCCTTTCAAAAATATTCATTTTCTTTATGATAACGGGCATGTTCCCGATTACCAACACTTTGTCGGAGAAGATATCAAAAATCCTCACTTATTTTTTTCTTTTTTCTGTTTTTTTATTCCGCGTCGGGCTCGACAGTCGTCTCCGCGGGCACTTCGATCGTTTCCACGACGGGATCCGCGGGCTCCTCACCCACTCTGCGATAGTCACACAGATGTAGCATCGGGAAGTAGAGCGAAAGGATCTGCTCGGCAGTTGCCCCCGCCGTAGCGAGATCCAGAGTGCCGTACTGGCTGATACCCACGCCGTGTCCCCATCCCTTTCCGGCAAAGATAAAGGTGTTTTCATCCGCCGCCTCGTGCGTGACCGTCACGCGACGTAGTATTACGCCCGGCATGGAGTCCAGATCAAAGGCAACGCCGCTTGCTCCGTTGGCAAAGGAAAGCACCTCCGCATTTTCGCGAGTCACACCGTCCGCCGTCTGCACGTACAAGCGCTTGGTATCGTTTGTATACGTCCCCGAAGCGGTCAGCACCTTACGCTCCTCGGGGACGGAAACGTAGTCGCCAAAGGTAAAGCTGTACGGGCTTTCCATATTGATCTTTTCGACGCGGTCGTAAGAATAGGTCAACGTGCCCTTGCCTACGACGAAGTTTGCACTGTTGACGTACTTGGAAATGGTGGTACGCACCTTGTCGCAACGTGTTACGGTGTGCTCCTTCCCTCTTGCGTCGATATAGGTGATCGAATAGACGTAAGGGCTGTCGCCCGAATATGCGTTGATCACGATGTCCACAATATCACCCTTGATGTCCGTATAGCCTTTGGAACGCAACGTATCCGCCAGCTCGGCACCGCTGACCTCACTGAGCCAGAGCCCCTTGTTGTGCTCGGAATAACGTTCCCACGGCGTGTACGCAGGCTGGAGATACAACGAATCGGTGCCGCCCCAGGTGTCCTTGGAGGAAGCTGTATAACCGCCCATTGAGGAAGAATAGTAGGTCGAGGCGACCGTCTCTCCGTCCGAAAGCACCTGCCCACGAGTGCTCTCCACTGCGGAGAAAACAGCGTCGTTGGCATTGGCGATGCCGCGGTAGACCTGACAATGCGTGGTGTTGCAGATATCAAAGCCATAGGAAGTAAAATGGCGGTTACGATTCTTGACGGTGTAACTTCGCACAGTGATCGCAAAGGCACGAAGCGCTTCATAAGGCCAATCGGGACTGATCTCATAAGGAACGACGCCTGCAATATAGTCCTCCAGCGGAAGCAGGTTGGTCAGCGCCACACCGTTTACCGTATCTGTCTTGTAACGGTCATAAACAAACACACCGTCATACAGGCGGCCTGCGGGCGTTTTGAGGTACTGCTTTTCCCCATTCTTCGGCAAAGCAGTAAGCCCAAGCGAGGTCTCGCCCTCGCCATCATATTCAAAGTAAATCACGTTGGTCTCGGGATCGACCACCATCACACAGGTGTCGGACGGCTCTGCCACCGTCATATCGATCGTCGAAGCAAGGTCGGGAATGCTCTTTATCTTCTGCTCGATGCGCTCGACCGAGGAATAGTCACCGATGCGGATCTTGTATGCACCGTCAATATAGGCGATAAAGGGATGCATGTCGCTCCCCTCGTCCTTTAACCCCTCCTTGACCAGTTCCAGCATCGCTTCTGCCTTTTCGCGGGAGTCGAAATCCTCTTCGACCTCCACGTGATAGCCGCCGATCACACACTTTTTTGAGGTGTCATAAATAGAATAGGTGTACGCCGATTGAGAAAGATTGTCGTCGCACACCACGGATACCTTGGGAATGTCTATTGTAAAAATCTCTTCGTAGGAACGCTCTGTTCTGGTGGAGGTCACACTGTGTACGGCAAAGCCAACCGTGCTGACCGTCTCAAAGCCGACGGTAACGTCACTGCCGTACATAAGTCCGACAGTGACGTAATCAGCCTCTTCGGCTTCCACAACATCCGAGGATGCCGGTTCTGCCGCATAGGTGGGAAGGAACGAGCTGAAAATAATCGTCACACTTCCCGCGATCATCAGGATCGCAAGGATCCATACCATGATCTTGACAAAAAGCTTGTGCTTCATCACAGAGTCCTCCTTTCCGAGAATTTTTAATTTCTTATTTGTGCTTTAAGTAGAGCGCGATCAGAACGACAGCCGCAATGACCGCCGCAACCACGCCGACGGTAAGCCACGGAAACTGCCCTGCGACGAAAACCGCAGTAGGGCCGTCCGCACCGCCGATAATGGAAATATCAGGAATCATTCGATCACCGCCGTTGTTTCGGGCGCCGCAGTGGTCTCCGCCGCCGTCTCTGCACCCTTTACGATGTAGTCGCCGCGCACCATCAGCCAAGCGCCGCCCGCAAGCACAGTGATGCCGCGCCCGTCGTCACGGGGGATGATGATGGTGTGGTTGGTGGGTACTGCCTCATCGTTGTAGATCTCCTTACCCTCCGTCGTATCGGAAACGCCCTGCTCTTCCCATTTTACAGTAAAGGGAGACACGACCTTTGTCGAACCCGAACGGACGATGACCTCACAGGAGGTGACCGAAGCATAGAGCGTTTCTCCCTCTTTCAGGTTGATGACCGCATACTGTGCACCCGTATGCACGGTGCCATCGGGATACACGACCTCGGGTACGGGAGCGGTGGTCTCGGGTGCCTCGGTAGTTTCGGGTGCCTCGGTGGTCTCGGGAGCCGTGGTAATGGTAATATCACCAATGTCCACGCCACCGAGCATATCCTCGATCATAGTCTTGATCTGCGGAAGCAGGACCTCGTTGACATAGCTGAGTGAAATGAGAGGGTCGTCTGCGGGAGAGTATTCGCTGACGGCATACACAAGCGCACCAAATGCAAGCGTTGCGGCAAGCAGAACACACGCAAGGATCTTGAACAGTTTTTTCATCATAGCACCTCTCTTTCGGACACAATACAAAAATATTATACAATATCCGACGCCAAAAAGGAAGTAGTTTTGACAAAAAATAATGTGAAAGTTTTTGACATGGAAAAAGCGGCAGAGACTGCCGCTTTTATTCCTCATCTTCCATGTGCATAGTGCCTGCGCTTTTGATAGCGCTGCGTCCGAATTTTCTGCGGATATCATCCATAGCGCGTTCCCGCTTTTCGCTTTTTTCGTCAACCTTGACATCATCAAAAAAGCTGAGTTGCATAGCCGTGTCCTCAGGGACAAGTCCCGTGCCCGTCACGGTGAGCGCACGAATGCCAAGCCCCGGGTTCCACTCATTGCGAAGAAGTCTTGCCGCCGCCTCACGCAGTTCTCTGGCAAGCTGTGTGGGGTTTTCGAGCGGCGCCTGCCGCTGGGTCGTGACGAAATTTGCATCCTTGATGGAGAGCTGTACCGTCGTGCATTTGACGTGCTTTGCGCGCATCCTTGCCGCCGCCATGTCGCAGACGGCGTCGAGTCCCGCAAGCAGCTCGTCCATGCCGTAAAGGTCATGTGAAAAGGTCATGCCGTTACCCACGCTTTTCACCTGTCGCTTGTCGTACACACTGCGAACGGGATCGTCGTCCTCACCGTTTGCCATGGCGTGGAGCATCACGCCAAGCTTACCAAGCTTGTATTCGAGAAAATCGGGGCTGGCGATGGCAAGGTCTCCGATGGTCTTGACGCGCATATCGGTAAGCACCTTGACCGCACTGCGCCCGACGTAGAGCAGATCCTTGACAGGCAGATTCCACACGATCTCCTTAAAATGTGCGCGGTCGATGACGCTGACCGCGTCCGGCTTTTTGAGATCACTGCCGAGCTTTGCGAAGGTCTTGTTAAAGGACACACCGACCGAAACGGTGAGTCCTGTCTCGCGCTTGATGCGTTCGCGAAGTGCGTTGGCAATAGCAACACCATCTCCAAACAGTTTTTCCGAGCCGCTGACGTCCAGCCAGGACTCGTCAATGCCGAACGGCTCAACAAGGTCGGTATACTCGCGGTAGATGGCGTTGACCTCGCGCGAATAGCGCTCATACAGGTCGTGATGCGGCGGCACGAGCACAAGGTCCGGGCATTTCTGCTTTGCCGACCAGATGGTCTCTGCGGTCACTACGCCGAATTTCTTTGCCTTTTCGTTTTTGGCAAGGATGATACCGTGGCGCTTGTCGGGATCGCCGCATACCGCCATCGGATATGCCGCAAGCTCGGGGCGCAACACCGTCTCCACCGATGCAAAAAAGGCATTCAGATCCGAATGCAGAATTACTCTGTCCACAAGTATCACCTCCTTTTTATGTGGGTAAATGGCGGGAAAACCTTTTGTGTACAAAAGGTTTTCCCGCACCCTTTCCAAAAAACTTTAAAAATGTTTTTTATGTATTCTCCAAAACACAAGCATACACACGAGCGCGCCTACAAGCATCAAAAGGAAAAACCAATACACAAAAAGCGGTGCAAGGCGATCATAGCCGGTAATGCAAAGCGAAGCGATGTCGCTTGCTATAAGTCCTATAACCGAAATGCCTGCAAAAAGCCAGCGCGTGACCGTCTTTTTCGCCTTTTTGCAAAGCAGCCATTGGATACCCGCGCCGAGCAAAAGTCCGACAAGGTCGAGCGGGATCAGCATGTGCATACCGATCTCAAAGCATTCAACGATAGCAAACACACTTACCTCTTTTTCTTAAAAAAGCTTTGCAGAAGTCCGCGGCATTCTTCTTCCATCACGCCGCCGACGATCTCGGGCTTGTGATTGAGGGGGTAAGCGTTCAGATCCAACACACTGCCAAACGCCCCCGCGCGGTAGTCGTATGCGCCGAACACCACGCGCTCGATGCGCGAATTCACGATCGCGCCCGCGCACATCGGACAGGGTTCCATCGTGACGTACAGCGTGCAACCGGGGAGTCGCCAGCCGCCAAGTGCACGGCATGCGCGATCCACGCAGAGCGTTTCCGCATGGCAAAGCGCGTTTTTCTCGGTCTCACGCAAATTATGTGCGCGCGCGATGATATTACCGTCGCGCACGATGACAGCTCCAACGGGTACCTCGTCTATTTCTGCGGCGAGGCATGCCTCGTGCAGTGCCTCGCTCATATAATACAGATCGTCGTTCATAAAATATCCTTATATAATGATAACACAATTGTCGCCGCAATATACACAACACACAGCGGCGAAAGCAATGCACGCACGTCTTCCCTTTTCACGCTAATGAGCAGTGCACGCACGTCTTTACCAAGGCGCGAGCGCCACAGCACCGCAAGCGCGATCACAAACAAAAGGGCGATCACGCAAAGCGCGACGCACTCTGCGACAGGCGTTCGCAGATAGGAAAGCAAAAGCGAGGTAAAATTGTTCAAAAAATGCAAAAGCATGCCGAGATAGATGCACTCGGTCACGTACACAAGCGCCGTGATCAGCACACCCGCAAAAAGTGCATACGGCCATTTTGAAATGTGCATGTGCATCAGCATAAAGAAGAGACCGCACATCCACACACCCGCACCTCCGCGGGGAGCGACCGCACCGAGCACGCCGCCGCGCACCAGCCATTCCTCAAAAAAGGCAGGCAGAAAGCAGGCAAACACCACAAGATACGGAAAATCGGTACGCGGTGCGGTCACCGCATCGAGTCCGGATGCGATATGTACTGCCGCAGAAAGCAACGCGCTTCCCGAAATGACCAGCACGAAGAACGCGGTATATTCCCTCTTTTTATATATAACGGTGTTGCAATCCCGCGTGCCGTAGGTCTCCCCGCGCACGCACGGCTTGACAAGCAGCATCGGCAACGTGCAAGCCACCACGGCGAGAAAGTCCGCCCATTTTGGCAACACAAACGTCGCAAACAGATGCACGGCAAGCCAAAGAAGCATCATAAGGGATGCAACATTCCCTGCTTTTCGTTTTTTCATAGGCTCCTCAAAATTTACCAAGGCGATAAAATAAATTCAGCCGCCCTGACGGACGGCTGAAAATGAGCAATTAGTGAACGATTGCGCGCTCGGTATCCTTATCAAACAGGTGGATTCTGGATGCATCGAGAGCGATCTTGATCTTATCGCCGGCTCTTGCCTGGCTGCGAGAAGAAACACGTGCGATCATCTTCTGCTCGCCGGTTACGAGGTAGAGATAGATCTCTGCACCCATAAGCTCGGTAACCTCGACGTCGGTCTCGATTACGCTGTCAGCAAGGCTGGAGAGATACATGGGCTCGTCATGCAGGCACTCGGGGCGGAGACCTGCGATCACTTCCTTGCCGATGTAGTCTGCAAGAGCGGGATTGGTAGCCTTCTCTGCGGGGAGCTTGATCTTGTTGCCCTCAAAGCAGAAGTATACGTCGTCACCGGTCTTCTCAAGCTTACCGTTGAGGAAGTTCATCTGAGGCGTGCCGATGAAGCCTGCAACGAATACGTTGCAAGGAGCGTCGTACAGGTTCTGAGGCGTATCAACCTGCTGAATGATACCGTCCTTCATAACAACGATACGGGATGCCATGGTCATAGCCTCGACCTGGTCATGCGTAACGTAGATAAAGGTGGTGCCGACTCTCTTATGGATCTTGGTCAGCTCGGTTCTCATCTGTGCACGGAGCTTAGCATCCAGGTTGGAAAGAGGCTCGTCCAGAAGGAATACCTTAGGATAACGAACGATTGCACGACCGAGTGCAACACGCTGCTTCTGACCGCCGGAGAGAGCCTTCGGCTTTCTGTCGAGCAGGTGTGCGATGTCGAGGACGCGAGCAGCCTCCTCAACGCGGCGCTTGATCTCCTCCTTGGGAGTCTTGCGGAGCTTCAGACCGAATGCCATGTTCTCAAATACGGACATGTGCGGATACAGAGCGTAGTTCTGGAATACCATCGCGATATCTCTGTCCTTCGGTGCAACGTCGTTTACGAGTCTGTCTTCAATGAAAAGTTCACCCTCGGTGATCTCCTCCAGACCTGCGATCATACGCAGGGTGGTGGACTTACCGCATCCGGAAGGACCTACGAAGATCAGGAACTCCTTGTCCTTGATCTCCAGGTTGAAGTCGGATACAGCGGTAACGCCGCCGGGATACTTTTTGTAAATATGTCTCAGGGACAAGCTTGCCATAATAGCATCCTCCGTTTTGATTCCTGTATGTCAGGATAAAATTTAACATTAGTATTATAGCAGAAGTCGGCGAAAAAATATAGTGGTGGAATTCCCAAACTTTCGAATTCCTGTTTGTTAATTCTGCACAACCGCGTTTTTACGCCATCGACTTCCGTCACGTTTTCTTTACAGTATACTCTAATTTATTAGAAATTACTCGCTTTTTGTACGCATAGTAAGCCCGATACGGTGCTTTGCCGCGTCGATACTCTTGACACGCACGGTAACAACGTCCCCGACCGTCAGCACGTCGCTCGGATGCTTGACGAATTTGTCCGCGATCTCAGAGATGTGCAAGAGACCGTCCTGATGCACGCCGATATCCACAAAAGCACCGAAATCCACCACGTTGCGTACAGTACCGCGCAGTTCCATACCCTCGCGCAAGTCTTCAAAGGACATGACGTCCGCGCGCAGTACGGGCGCAGGCAGACCGTCACGCGGGTCGCGTCCCGGTTTTTCCAGTTCGGAGCAAATGTCCAGAAGCGTCGGCTCGCCGATGCCGAGGCGCTCTGCGACCTTGGCAGTTCCCTCGCGTGCCACCTTGCCCGCGAGTCCGCCAAGACGCTGTGCGCGCACGTCCGCCTCGGTGTAATCAAACATTTTCAGAAGTCCGCGTGCCGCGGTATAGGACTCGGGATGCACGCCCGTGCAGTCGAGGATCTCCTCGCCGCCGCTCACGCGCAAGAAGCCTGCGCACTGCTCAAAGACCTTGTCGCCGAGGCGGGAGACCTTTTTCAGCTCCTCGCGGCACTTGAACGCCCCCTTCTCCTCGCGGTACTTGACGATATTCTTTGCACACGCCGCGCTGATGCCCGCCACGTAGGAAAGCAATGCGTGCGACGCGGTATTCAGTTCTACGCCGACGCTGTTTACGCAATCCTCGACCACGCCGCCGAGCGCAAAGTCCAGCTTTTTCGGCGGCATATCGTGCTGATACTGACCGACGCCGATCGCCTTCGGCTCGATCTTGACAAGCTCGGCAAGCGGGTCGATGAGTCGCCGCGCGATCGAGACCGCGCTACGCTCGGTAACGTCAAAATCCGGGAACTCGTCCTGTGCAAGTTTAGACGCGGAGTAGACCGACGCGCCCGCCTCGCTGACGACGACATATTTGACGTCCTGCGGAATGGTCTTGATGGTGTCGGCAATGAACTGCTCGCTCTCGCGCGATGCCGTACCGTTACCGATGGAAATTACGTCAACGCCGTGGCGGCGAATGAGCTCGACCACCTTGCGGCGGCTCTCTTCAATGCGCTCGTACGGCTTCGTGGGATAGATGACCGCGGTATCCAGCACCTTGCCTGTTTCATCGACCACGGCAAGCTTACAGCCGGTACGGTAGCCGGGGTCATAGCCCATAACGACCTTGCCGCGCACGGGCGGTTGCATGAGCAGGCCGCGCAGATTGCCCGAGAAAACATCGATTGCGCCGTTCGATGCCGTTTCCAGTAGGTCGGCGCGGATCTCGCGCTCGATCGCCGGTGCGATCAGACGCTTATACGCATCCTTGATGGTCTCGCGCAGATAAGGGACAGCTTCGCTGTCTTTGTTGGTAATGATCTCACGCTCAAGGTACGCATAGACCGTCTCCTCGGGCACGTTCAGCGATACCTTTAGAAATTCCTCGCGCTCCCCGCGGGCGATAGCAAGATAGCGGTGCGGGCGCACCTTGTTTACCGGCTCGGCGTAGTTGTAATACATTGCATAAACCGAGTCCTCCTCCTTAGCGGCAGTGGAAGCCAACTCGCCGAGGCGGGCACTGCCCTCGCGAATGGTCTTACGGTAGGTCGCATTTTGGGCGATCTCCTCGGCGATAATATCGCACGCGCCCGCAAGCGCGGCGTCCACGTCGGGAACCTCCTTTTCGGCATCTACAAACTGCTCAGCAAGCGTGCGGATCGGCGTTTCGTATTCCTTCTCGCAAGCAAAAATAGCCAGTGCCAGCGGCTCAAGACCTCGCTCACGCGCAACCGATGCACGTGTCTTGCGCTTCTGTTTGTACGGCAGGTAGATATCCTCCAGTTCATTCAGCGTTTCTGCGGCTTCAAGCGCCGCCACGATCTCATCGGTCAGCTTGCCCTGCTCCTCGATCGAAGCGCGGATCGCCTCCTTGCGCTCCTCAAAGCGGCGGAGGTAGTCCAGGCGCTCATAGAGCGTACGAAGCTGTACGTCGTCAAGGCTACCCGTGACCTCCTTGCGATAACGCGCGATAAAGGGGATGGTGTTTCCCTCGTCGATCAGCTCGACCGCCTTCTGCGTTTGCCAGTCCTTAATGCCGAGTTCCTCGGTCAGTTTCTTCAAAATGTCCATTATTTATGTTCCTCAAGTTTTTGAATTTCTTCTTCGGTCAGGTATCTCCACGCGCCGCGCGCAAGACCGTCCAGCGTCAAAAACGCAAAGCGGATGCGCTCAAGATACAAAATGCGGTTGTCCACTGCGTGAAACATCAACTTGATCTGATGATATTTGCCCTCGGCAAGCGTGATCTCCCCCTCGGTGTCGCCCGTCATTTTTACAGTGCAGGGCTTTGTCACGTAGCCACCGATGTCCACACCGTTTTGGAGCGCGGCAAGGTCGCTTTCGCCAAGCGGATGCGCGCACTCGAAGCGGTAGACCTTTTCGACGTGCTTTTTCGGCGAAAGCAGGGCGTGCGCGAGCGGTCCGTTGTCGGTCAGCAGCAGCAGCCCCAGCGTGTTCTTGTCGAGTCTGCCGCAGGGAAAGACACCAAACTTGGTCACCTCTTCGGGCAGCAGGTCCAGTACCGTCTTTTCTTTTTTGTCCTCGGTCGCCGAAACGTAGCCGTCCGGCTTGTTGAGGAGTACGTATGTATTGCGGCGATAGCGCACCGCCTCGCCGCAGTAGGTGACGTTTGCAGTCTCGGGATCCACGGGCGTGTCCGCGCGCTTTACGGGGACGCCGTCAAGCAACACCTGCCCGGCGCGGACGGCTTTCGCCGTCTCACTGCGTGTTGCCACCTTGCATTCGGATAAAAATTTGTCGATTCTCATAACATTTGATACAAGCAGATCACAAACGCGGTGAGCAGGAGCACACAGGTGCACAGTCCCACGAGGAATCCGCATAAAAACAGTTTTTTCATAGCACACGGGCAAGCCGTGTTAGTATGTGCAGGATTACTTTTTCTTAATCTTATCCCAGTACGCTTTTGCGGCTTGCTCGGTCTTGTTTTCGCCGTAGACGTAATACTGTTTACCGGCGAGATCATTCGGCAGATACTGCTGTTTTACATAATGATCGGGATAATCATGCGGGTACTTGTAGCCCTTGAACAGCGGAGACTGCAAATGCACCGGAATATCCTGCCCAAGTCCTGCCAAAAAATCGTTTTTCGCCGCGGCGTACGCGTCGTGCGCGCTGTTGGACTTGGGCGCCGTCGCCAGCGCGACCGTCAGATTGGCAAGCGGAAGCGATGCTTCGGGAAGTCCGAGTTCCTTTGCCGCATCCGTGCAAGCCTTTGCAAGGATCCCCGCCTGCGGATACGCAAGTCCCACGTCCTCGCTTGCGATCACGAGGAGTCTGCGGCAAGCCGAAAGCAGATCGCCGCCCTCGAGGATGCGCGCAAGGTAGAACACGGCGGCATCGGGATCCGAGCCGCGGATGGATTTTTGCAGGCAGGAAAGCAGATTATAATGCACGTCGCCCTGCCGGTCGAAATTACCGACAAACGAAGGCACAAACGCGTTGACATCCTCCTCGGTGATCGTCTTTTTCGCCACCGAATAGACGTTTTCCAGCACGCCGAGCGCACTGCGCACGTCACCGCCGCCCACGCCCGCGATAAAATCGAGCGCGCCGTCCTCGATGGTGATGTCCTTGCCGCTTTCGCCGTTGAGCAGATCGAGTCCGCGCAGCAGCGCCTTCGCGATATCCTTGGTACCGACGGGTTTGAACTCAAACACCGCGCACCGCGACAGGATCGCATTGTAGATACAGAAATACGGGTTATCGGTGGTGGAGGCGATCAGGGTCACGCGACCGTCCTCGATAAATTCAAGCAGCGATTGCTGTTGCTTGCGGTTGAAATACTGGATCTCGTCAAGATACAACAGCGTTCCCTTTGCGCCGAACATATTCTGCGACTGGGCGATCACGTCCTTGACATCCGAAAGCGACGCAGTCGTGGCATTGAGCTTGTAGAGCTGCATACCCGACTGTTTTGCCACAATATTGGCCGCCGTGGTCTTGCCCGTACCGGGAGGACCAAAAAAGATCATATTGGTGACTCTGCCGCCCTCCAGCATTTTGCGGACGACACCGTTTTTACCGAACAGATGTCCCTGCCCCACCATGTCGTCGAGCGACGAGGGGCGCAGTCTGTCCGCGAGCGGTTGATTTAACATAGGTGATACCTCAGTTCATCGTTGTTGCGCTGACGTCCATCACGTCAGTCAGCCGTGCGCGTAAAGGCGCAAGCGCCGGTGCAGAAAGCGTAGGATCGCTTGCGAGCAATGCGTTTGCGCTCTCCCCTGCCGCCTCAGGCAGATTGGGGTCACTACAGAGTGCCGCCATGCGGAAACGTTCGCCAACGCCGCTCTGTCGTGCACCCTCTGTACCAAGAAAGTCGCCCGGGCCGCGCATTTTCAGATCCTCCTCCGCGATCACAAAGCCGTCGTTGGTTTTGGTCATCAGGCGGAGGCGTTGTTTGGCAACTTCGCCGTCGCTATCCGAAACAAGGATACAATAGGACTGTCTCGTACCGCGCCCCACACGTCCGCGCAGCTGGTGCAGCTGTGAAAGACCGAAACGCTCTGCGTTCTCCACGATCATCAGCGAGGCGTTCGGCACGTTGATGCCAACCTCGATCACAGTCGTGGAAACCAATATTTTGATCTCGCCCGCGGCAAAACGTGTCATGATATCGTTTTTCTCCGCAGGGCGGAGTTTCCCGTGTATATAGGCAACATCAGGGAAAATACCCGCGAGTTCTTCGGCAAAGGCGACCGCGCTTTTCAGCGGCGGCTGACTGTCAAATGCACTGTCAAATGCGCTGACGGTGTATGCGCCCTCGTCCGCATCGTCCTCGGGCGGTTCGACCGCAGGGCAAACGACGTACACCTGCCCGCCCTCGTCGATCTGCTTTTGGATAAAGCCGTTGAGTCTCGCACGATAGCTTTCATTCACAAAGTGCGTACCGACCTTTTGACGGCCGGGCGGCATCTCGTCGATGCGAGAGATCGAAAGGTCGCCGTACAGCACCAGCGAAAGCGTGCGCGGAATCGGCGTTGCAGTCATGACCAGCATGTGCGCACGCGGACTCTTTTCGAGCAGTGCCGCACGCTGGGCAATGCCAAAACGGTGCTGTTCATCACAGACCGCAAGGCCAAGATTGGCAAATACAACGTCCTCCTCGATCAGCGCGTGCGTGCCGATGACAAGATGCAGACTGCCGTCCGCAAGTCCCGCCTTAACACGCCGCTTTTCGGCGGCAGTGGTACTGCCCGTCAGCTTTGCCACGTTGTAGCCAAGGCTTTTAAACTGGGGTGCAAGATCGCTGTAATGCTGGGAAGCAAGGATCTCGGTGGGCGCCATCAGGAGTGCCTGCATACCGTTGTGCAGCGCAAGGTAGATCGCCGCCGCCGCGCAAACGGTCTTGCCGCAACCGACGTCGCCCACAAGGATGCGGGACATGCGCGGTGCGTCCGCGCCCTCGCCGTCACTCATGTCATGTACGATATCACCGACAGCGCGCGACTGCGCGCCGGTGAGCGAAAACGGCACGGTCGCGTAAAATGCCGACAGATCGGTGTTTTCCATACGTGCCGCCATGGATCGCGTCTGCTTTCTGCGCATCAGACGCACGGCAAGTGCAGTCTCAAACAGTTCGTCAAAGGCAATGCGCCGCGCCGCACGGTCGAGCGCATCGAGGTTTTCGGGATCGTGGATGTTCTCCACCGCGTAGGTAAGCGATGCGAGACTGTATTTTTCTCGAACCGCACCGGGCAGTGGATCGGAAAGCTCGCTTTTACAAAGAGCAAGTGCCTGGCGCACACAGTCGCGCAGAACGTTTTTGTTGAGTGGTGAAGCAAGGCGATAGACTGCATAGAGCTCCGGCAGTGCCTCGCCCTCAACGTACTTTTCCGCAATCGGATTGGTGAACGAATACTTGCCGAGCTTCTCGGTAATGCGTCCGTAAAAACGGTAGACCTCACCAACGTGAAATTTTTCACGCACGTACGGCTGGTTGAAATAGGAGACCTCGACACTACCGCTTTCATCAAATGCACGGAACTTGACAAGCGTCATATGCCCGCGCAGACGCGCCAGCTTCGGCTCGGTCGCAACCGTGAGGATGTACGACTGTGCCATGCCTACCTTGCCCTCGGCAAGCGGTGTGATGACACCGCGATTCTCATATCGGGTGGGATAATGGCGCAGCAGGTCCGAAAGCGTATGAATACCCAGTTTGGCAAACGCTTCTTCCTTCACTTTGCCAATGCCCCTAAGCTTGCCGATTGGCATATCCATTGCCGCCATACTGCCACCTCCCGTTTCTTACATTTATAATAGTATATTATACAGGAAAATACATCAAAAGAAAAGTCTTTTTTTCTTTTTTGTGAAGACGGTTGCATTTTTTCGGAATTTGGGGTATACTGATCTTGTAAGGGGGGGATTTCACCGTGAACAATATCACCGTTTGGGCGGTCCGTGCAAAGCGGCTTTGTAAAAAGCTCCGCGCCATGATCAGCCGTCATTTCAATATCCATTTTGCACTCAAGCGCAAAAAGGATGAAGATCCCCTGCTCTCCGTCAACGTCAAGGGAGAGATCCCGCGTGAGGTCGTGGCTTTCTTCGCCGTACTCGGCGCATTCACCGCGATCGGGGTTGTTTGGAAAGTCATCCGAAAGTTTCTGTAAAAAACAGACGCCCAAAAAGGGCGGCTGTTTCTCTTGCAAATCGCAAGGATCTCTGTTATACTTTTTCTAACAAGAAAAATGGAGTGCTTATGAAAAAATTCTTACTCTACATACTCTGCACGGCTTTGCTTTTGTGCGGATGCGGTGAAAAACAGCAAACCGTGACAACAACACCGACGCACACGACCGATCTGCCCATCCCCCTAAAAACAGAGGCGACAACCGAGGCGCCTGTCACATCCGTGGTCCTTCCTGTGGATGCGGAAACTTATTTCCACCGTGCTGTTTTTGTCGGTGACTCCATTATGGAGGGTATCCGCCAATACGTTGCTCGGGCAAGAAAAAATGAACCCACGCTCGGGGATGCAAAATTCGTGGCAACCACTGTTGGCATTTCCCTTGCGGATCTGATCGGCGAAAAAGAACAACCGTTATACTACAGCTACAAAGGCAAAGAACAGCCGCTCGGCGACATCCTTACATCCATAGAAAAGGTGGACCGCGTCTTCCTTTTGCTCGGACTCAACGATCTTGCCGGCGAAAGCGATCCATCCATCGACGAGATCCTCGCACGTTACCTGCGTCTGATCGGCGATCTGCAAGCACTGCTACCGGAGGCAGAGATCATTATCATGACCAATCCTCCGAAAGTCGCTTCGGGATGGCTACCGCCATACATTGCCAACCGTTCTCTTGACAATGCGCTGATTGCAGATTTTGTCAACGGACTACGGAATATGTGCGCCGAAAACGGGATCCCTTACGTGGACATGCACGCTTCTCTCGTTGACGAAAGCGGCGCTTTGCCCGACGAATACTGCCGTGACGGATATATTCACTTAAACGACGCCGGCGCACAAATTGCGGTCGCTTCCCTGTACGCCTTCGCCGAAAAACAAGGAGAAATGCAATGAAAAAAATTCTCTCTCTTCTTCTGCTGACCGTTTTAGCCGCACTGCTCTCCGCCTGCGGCGAAAAAGCAGTGGAACTGCCATCGCCCGAGGATCTTTTTACACGGATCCAAAGTGAAGTCTCCATGGAAAACATGGTAGACGTCTCCGAAGATTTTTTGGAGTCCAATCTCGGTATTACGGCGGAAGATCACGACGGCGCGGTCTACTATATCACCGCCATCGGAGCTTCTTGCGAGGAGATCATCATTCTCCGCGCCAAGGATGAAAAAGGTGCAGCCGCACTCTATGAAATACTCGAAACACGGCTTGCCTATATCGAAAAATCCGCGCAGAATTACCTGACCGAATACCTGCCGATGATCGCATCCGCCGCATTGCGAAAAGACGGTCTCACCGTCTCGTTGATCGTCTCTCCGTTCGTTAAGGAGATCGAACAGGTATATGACAGTTTTTAATAAAAAATTCCGACCGAACGGTCGGAATTTTTTATTCGCCCAGTGTGTGACCGAAAACCCAGTCCACAAGTCCCGGTTGGTTGCCCACTGTGGAAAAGATGTTGTGCGTCAGTCCCGGAAACTCTGTGTATTCCACGTCCGCTCCAAGCTCCAACAGCGCCGCATAAAGCGCACGGAAACGAAGATGGAAGCTGTAGCCGTCCGCATCACCGCAGAACATGCGGATCGGCGTGGTCGCAAGGTTTTCGAGGCTCGTGTAGCTCGAAAGCGCGCCCGCACCCGAGCCCATCACTGCCGCCGCAAAGGTGTTTGGATGCGCCTCGATCATATAAGAAACCGCCATCGAGCCATAGGAATGACCGCTCAAATACAGGCGGTCGGTGTCGATGCTCATGTGCTCCGTCAGATAGTCGATCAAAAGCCAGACCGCATCAATGGTCTCGCGGTCGTGCGGCCAGTCCATTCCCACGGGGCACTGCGGCAAAAGCAGGATCGTATCCTCGCCGTATTCGCTCGCCAGAATGTTCTTAAACCACGTACTGCCCGAAAGCTCCGCCGTAGGGCGTTTCTCGCCGCCAAGTCCGTGAAAATGCGTTGCAAGTGCATATTCCTTATGCGGAGAATACGTCGCGGGTATGTAGATCTTAAAACGGATCGTAAAATCGGGATACTTCGCCGCGTTGAAATTCACGGTGTCGTAATCTCCAAGCGTAACGTAGTTCCACGCGCATCCTTCGTGCCAGAGATCGTTCACACTGCAATAGGACGGTTTTTCCCCGTTCAACTCATTTTGCAAAAGCAAAAGCGCATCCGCAACCGTCAGCGTACCGTCTCCGTTTACGTCCATTACAAGCAGTTTTTCGGCGCTCACCTCGTCCGCAAGTGTGTAGCGCAAGGTCGCAAGAACGTCTAAAAGCGAAAACTCGCCGTCATTATCCGTGTCTCCGATCGGTGCCGCCGCCACACCAAGCAAAAGCAACACGCACAGGCAAGAAAGAATAAAAAAACCGCAAAGTCGTTTCATACACTTTGCTCCTTTCCGTATGGATACCTATAGTATACCACAAACCATTTTGGTTTGCAACACAATCATTTTTCTTTGCAAAAAATTGCGTAAAGCGCAGGCAATCTTACCGGTCGTCGAGTTCTTTTTCCGAGGGGCAACGCCGTATCCATCCCAAGCTTTTCTTTGTGCAAAATTTGTCCGAGACAAGGCGCAACCGAGAAAAAAGGACGACGGCGATCTTGTCGATCGTCGAGTTCTTTTTCCGAGGGGCAACGCCGTATCGGGCAAATTTTGCCAAAGAAAAAAAGAAAAATCCCACCGAGCCGTGTACACCCCAATAGAAAACCCTGCTCCAGCAAGGCGGTATCCGCATCTCTGCTTTGCGCTTCCAACGTCCGCCACAAGTCGGATCGTAGCCATGTCGTTCTGTGTGCCAAGGAGTTGGAGA
>JAZQHV010000036.1:0-31612 GCA_045540755.1 Eubacteriales bacterium | reverse complement strand
CTCGGTGAGAAAGCACCAAACATCCTCCGTGTTATACAGAAGCGGGAAATACGCATTTGCGGGAAAATCCTCGACCTTCTGCTTTGTATAATTCCGCTCGTAAGTATTACTGTTGGTTACATCCTCCGTGACTGCCCACGTATCACTTGCTGCAGGGATCGCAAACGTGGAATTGTCCGCGCTGACCGTTGTCGTGCCGCTGCCGCTGACATTCTGGCGGAATGCCATACCGTCGTTATACGCGCGGACAGTGACAGAATAATTGTTTGCAAACTGCAAAGTCATTTCGTTTGCATGATTGCGGATCGAGCTGTACGAGCCGCTCTGCATCGGCAGCGTCTCGTCGATCGCACGGCGGGTCGTGCCCGTCAGCGTGCGGGTTGCGGGATACGCCCCTGCACCGGTCGTGAGACCGATCTTGCCGTGCAAAACGGCGTCCCCGTCCTTTGCGACCGTGTAGGTGATGCCGCCGTCTACGGTAACGGTCACGGCAAGACTGCCGTCGGGTGAATGTACCGTTTCCTCCGCCGCAAAAACCGAAAATGCCATCATAACCATGCATACTAATAGCAGTAAAAATAAACGCCGCTTGTGCATATGCTTTCCTCCTGAATAATATCTGTTTTTATCATAGCACGGATCGGCAGAGTACGCCATGTTACGATGTGACAAATACTTGTTACCATGTGACCGTATTTTATATTTTTCGTTGACAACCCAGTTTTATCTTGTTACAATGTAGAAAAAGGAGGGGATGCAATGAAGGTCTACCGTCTGCGCAACCTGAAGCTTGGCGGCTATAACCCCATCAACGTCGGCACCCAGGTGTGCAAGCCGGGGCATGCCTTCGGCCCCGCAACACGCACGCATTGGCTGTTGCACTTTATCCGTGCGGGCAAGGGCGTATTCAAGCGCGCAAGCAACAGCTATTCCCTCTCCGCAGGGCAATGCTTTGTCATCCGCCCGGGAGAAGTTACCTTCTATAAAGCAGACACGTCTGCACCGTGGGAATATGTCTGGATCGGCTTTACGGCAAACAGTATTCCGAAGGTACTACAGGAGCGTGACGTACTCTCTATCCCTTCCCTTGCACCGCTCTTTGCCGAGATCGCCGAAAACGTAGAGCGCCTGAACGGTGAAGACGGCAAGGACGGCATCCGCGAAGCATGGCTTTGCGGCAGGATCACCGAGATCCTTACGCGAATCGAGCTGCAATATGCCCGCTTTGCAGAAACCAAACTGCAAAGCGAGATGCGAATCGTGAAAAACTATATTGATACCCGACTTGCCTCCGAGCTTTCCGTAGCGGCGCTTGCCGCACAGTTTCACATGGATCGCGCCTATCTCTCCCGTTGCTTTAAAGAGGTGGTCGGTCTATCGCCCCAACAATATATCGTTGCAGAGCGACTGGCACTTGCGGCACGGCTGATGACCGAGAACCTGCTCTCCCCCACCGATGCCGCAACCGCCGTCGGCTATTCGGACATCTATCTGTTTTCCAAGATGTTCAAGCGCCGCTACGGCGTTTCGCCGCGAACGTATAAGAAAAAGGAGCCGTAAAGGCTCCTTTTGTTATTTCAGGATCAGCAGATGGAATTCGTGCAGGCGGTAGGTGCCCAGATGCGACCACTGGTAGGTACCCGTATCCGAGACCGTGTAATACACAGTGATATAATCATCCGAAACCGTGTGTCCGTAGGCGTCCCGCACGAGACCGACATTGTGGTTACGCGGATAGCCCGTGTCCACCTCGCCGATGTTTGCCATATTCGACCACTTTGCGTTTGCAATATCGGTGCCTCCGAAGTAAGAAACGCGAAAATGCGAGGAAATAAAGTCAGGCTGTGCATCGGTGGGATGGGGATGGCAGTCGGACGCACAGTAGAAACGGTCCTTCTCCGCATCGTAAGCAAAATCCGCATTGTTGAGGAAGTCGCCGTTGCCGTTTAGGTTCTTGAGTCCCGCAGTGCCGACCTTGATCTCGTCGCCGAGGACGGGGGCATCCAGATTTGAGAAATCACAAACACGGTAAACGGTCTTGGTCACGGTAGGATCACCGTAAGTGTAGAACAGCCACACCTCGCCCGCCTTGTCCTTGCTGACAATGCTCGGCTGACCGACGCCCCACTGGAAGGCAGTGTTGTTTGCATCGTAGTCAAAGGCGACGAGCGGCTCGGTGCCGACGCGCACAAAGGGACCTTCGGGCGTTTTGGAGACCGCGATGCCGACCTCGTTATCCTGACTGTTGGTGGTCACACAACCAAGGTATGCCATCAAATAGCCGTACTGCTCGCCCTGATAGGTAAAGTCGCCCGCAATGACCGACGGGTCACAGACGTGCTGGGAATCCCATGCATCCGCAGAGGGAGAAAGCGCGTGCGTTTCCGCACCCCAGGTATAGGTGCCGTCTGCCTGCAAGGTACCCTTGCGACAACCGACGTAGTCAATGACCTGCAAAGGGTTCTTGTTGGTGCAATAATACACGTAGCGTGTACCGTCCGCAAGCTGAAGGACCGACGGGCAGTAGTTGTACATACCGAATGCGTTTGCCGCATCAAAAAGCTTGCCGCCCGACGTCGGCATTTCTCCCGCCTTAATGACGAGCTGCAACACACGAAGCGAATCCAGCAGAGAAAACCTGCCGTCGCCGTTAAAATCCTCGCCGTCGCCGCCGCTTAGCAGATCGTTAAGCGTAAGGAGGACGTCCTTGACCGTGGGAAGCGTATCGGCGTAAGCGGTTTCCGCTGCCACGGCGGGGATCAGAAGCATAAAACACAAAAGAAGCGCGAGTAACCTTTTCATACAGTTCTCCTAAAACAAAAAATTTTGTATGCGCTATTCTCAGTATAACAGATTTATGCTCCCTTGTCAAACAGAATCTCCGCGACTGCCATTTTACCATCCTTATACTCTTGCATCTGCCTGCCGTGGTAGGAAAGGACAAATTCGGTGTAAAACCGACCGTCAAGCGAGTCCTCGACGGGAGTAATACGCAGTGTACCCTCGCCCACGTGCAGACATACCGATTGCAGGATCGGCAGTACCGTGTTTTCATAGTAACCGTCGGGATCCTCGGGGTAAGCAATGATTTTGACTACCACCACTCTATCCCCCACACGGATGAGTGCGGGATAGGAGAACGTGACAGGCTCCCCGCGCTCGGTGAACGGATCGGGCGGGACAGCGTAGCCCTTGTATCTGCCTACGTACATCTCCTCGGTATCCACCAACGTTTCCAAGTCTTCCTTATAGTAATACAGGTCATGCACGTCGGCGATCTTTTCAATATCCCACGCCCCGCCGTGATAATAGTCTTGGAGAAGGCCGATTCCCGGCGTGCACGGCATGCGCGTTGCCTCACCGGGATGCTCGGCGGTACGGTGACCGTCCTCAAAATAACCGATGTTTTCCCAACATTCGGGAACCGTAATGGTAATACGGTCATTTTCGATATAGCCAAGCAAGAGCTCCTGTGTCAACGCCTCACTGCGCTCGGCGCGGGAATCGGTGATCTGCTTGGGGTAGACCTCATAGATATTCCATGCAAATTCGCCGTATTCATTCTCGCCGCAGAGCGTATTCTCGTCCGACCAGTAGCAGGAACTTGGGGTATACTGCCCGAAATAACGGTTCATATAGATCACCGTTTGCGAATGGTTGATGCTCTCTCCGTTAAGCGGCAGCACAAAGAGCGACCGTCCGTACTCGGGGCGCTCGTACTCGATGGCACAACGCGTACCCGCAGGCGAGAAGGTCAGGTAATACTCGCAGGAGCGATCCTGCAGGATGCCCGAATTGACTGCGGCACCCGTTACGGTGTTATAAAAAGTGAGCGAGGAATCCCACTCCTGCGTGACCTGCCAATCTCCGTAATTCGGCTCTGCCTCCTCAATTACGAACATGACGAGTTCAATGCGCCATTTGGCATCGCTCCAGCGGAGAATGTCCTGTCCGCCGCCGTAGAGGTACGCCTCCATGACCATAGTGCAACGGTCCCCGAGCGGAAGGCGAAGCTGCACGTCACGGATACCCATGCCGCCCCAGCCGTTGTCATTGGCGGTAAGGTCGGCATACGTCCACACATCGGGGAGCACCGCTTCCTTGGGCAGTTGACTCCGCGCCGCACGTTGGAGCCGCGTGTCGGTGCCCTTTTCGATATCCGAAGGCTTCAGATGTGTTTGTCCGTACCAGTAAAGGATATAATTGATCTGTTTTGTGAGATATTCGGTCTCAACGCCGAGGATCGCCTCGGAGGGTGAGATCTCCCCACGCATGATCTGCTCCATCGGGGAGATCTGCCCCGCAAGCAAAGAGAGGTAGAAGGGTACGCCGAAGAAGGTGGAGTCATCCATCTCCACATGGCTTGGAATGTAGCCGTCCACCGCGCGGATGCAGTCGGCAAATGCGCCCTCGTCCAGACGGACGATACTCTCGGGCAGATAGATCGCGGTAAGCGCACTGCATCCCGCAAAGGCGTTGTAACCAATATATTCGAGCGTATTGCCAAAGTCTACGGTGACGAGCGCCTTGTTCTGGAAGGCGTGCGCGCCGATGTACTTGACGCCTGCGGGGACGGTGTAGTGTTCGGCATTTCCTTTATAATAGATGATCATAGAGCCGTCAAAGGTGAAGATGGTGTCCTCCCGCTCCACGAAAGCGGTGCTCGTATCGGCAAGCACAAGCTCACCAAGCTGTTCAAGCCCTGCAAAGGAATTGACGTTGAGCGTTTCCACATTTGCCGAAAGCGTGATGCTCTCGACCGCGGGTGCATTGGAAAACGCATTGTCCGCAATCTCGGTGACAGCCTCGGGAAGAACGATCTCGGACTCCGTACCGCTGTAGGAAAGCAGTACGCCGTTTTCGATGTAAAACCCGTTTTCCTCGATGATCACGGGAGCCTTCGGCAATTGCAAAAGAAACGCGGCGACCGCGACAAGACAGATGCAAGCGGCAAGTGCCGCCAAGCGGCGCAGGCGACGGGCAATACCTGTTGCTCCCGCCGCTTCGGCAATATACCGCGCATCGATCTCTGCAAAAGCATCCAAAAGTTTTTCTTTCATCATAACGCCACACCCCTTTCTGTCAGATATACGCGCAGTTTTTCGCGTGTCCGCATCAGCATGGATTTGACCTTACTCTCGCCGAAGGCGAAGCGCCGCGCGATCGTCTTTACAGAGTCACAGTAAAAATAGCGGCGCAAAAAGATTGCGCGGGTCTCCTTGTCCAGCGTAGCAAGAAAGCCGTTCAGTGCCTCGGCGATCTCCCCGTCCGCAGGCGCCTCGGGAATACATGTCGCAAGCTCCTCTGTAAGTTCCAGCACGGTCGCCGCCCGTTTTTCTGCCATGCGGCGACGGCATAGATCAAGTGCCTTACAACGCGTGATCCGCGCCAAAAAAGCAAAAAGATATTCCCGAGGCTCCTTCGGCGGAATGGTGTTCCATGCGGCAAGATAGGTGTCGTTGACGCACTCCTCCGCGTCGGGGCGATCGGTGGTGATATTGTGCGCAAGTGCAAGCAAACGCTTACCGTATTTTTCTGCGGTTGCGCGCACGGCAGTCTCGTTGCGTTCTAAATATAAGTCGATGATTCTTGTATCATCCATGCGCTCTCCCCCTTTCACTCTTCCTATCGTATTGTTTTTTCATCGGTTGCACCACTTGGCAAAAAAAGTCGGCTTTGCCGACTTTTTTTATTCGTATTGATATTTATAGCGCACCTCGTTTACAAGGTCGTTTACGAGGTTGCAGGTAAAGATCGCAAAGATCAGGATCAAAAGAAGATCCACGATCCACGCCGTCTCAAACCGCGGGAAATAGACGTATCCACCACCGCCGTACGCTCCCTCACGCAGTGAAACAGGCTTGATATCTACGACAAAGTAGAAATACAGGCTACTCATGATCGCGGCAAGCACGCCAAAGATGCACATACGCACCGTTCTGCCCTTGTAGATCAACGCAAGTGACTTTTTTGCCGACGAGGTGTCGGTAACGGTGTCCAGCCCTGTATGCTGTCGCACGGTTCTCATAACGACCGACGCAAGCGCAAAGACAACCGCGATAAAAGCAACCTGCGTTACGGCGTTAGCAACCGCGTAAGGCAGATAGAGCTCCTGCGCGCGACCGATCTTATGCACTGCGCTGTAGACGTAGTCCTTTGTAAAGCGGAGCATAAACACGTATGTGACAAGCGAGGTCACAAAGTACGCTATCGAGGTGATCTTGAGCCATTTTGCGCCGCCGATCTCCTTTGCGATCACGCACGCCGCCACGAAAAACAGAATGGCGGAAACAAAATCGGGCAATCGGTTGACAGTGTCTAAATAGAGGTCTGCCGAAAAGAGCGCCGCCGCCGAAACGAACAGTGCAAAGACGTGAACACGACGCATTACGAAGACGCCGCGACGCGGAAGCACAGTCGCGGTATACTGCTCGTGGAGCGCGCGGAAAAATTCCCGCTCCCGCACAAGGCGGCAGACGTACGCACAGAAGCGATACAGCCAGATCGCGCCGAAGATCAACCCGACAAAGACGGATATTCCCAGTAAAAGCGGATAAAAATCCGCAAGAGCGCGTCCCTCGGGTGTGATCTCTCCGAGACTGTTCTGCGTGGCGAGCGTAGTCACCTCCGGCAACGCGTACAGCACCGCCTTGACGATGAGAAATACATAGGTACAGCCCGCAAGAGACTCCAATCTCCATACGCGCGCAGGGACCTCGCGAAGCTTTCCGTTTCTCAGTTTTACCTGTCTTGCAGGGCGAAGCACGCGGTAATACAAACATTCGCCACCGTCGCGGCGGGAGCCTATATAGCCGAGCCCATCAAACAAAAGACGGAAGGCGCGGATGCCGAACACGGTCTCCATGACGGCATAGCTGAAAGCAAACACAAGACGTATGGTGCTTTCGTTTGCGTTGGTACCCGTGACCCAAAGCATGATGAGGATCGCAGGAAGTTTGGACGCAGTGACCCAAAACAGCGTCAGAAACGCGCGTTTCGCCTCGGCGATCTCCCCGTAGAGATCCCCAAGCTTGAAGATCGCAACGTAGATGCACAAGGCACCGACCGCATCAGGCAGGATATCAATGATATTGACGTTGGGATTCGCAAAAAAGACAGCGCCGAGAATGAGAAGTCCGAAACGAAGAATCTTCTTCATATATCCTCCTTACTCCGCTTCATTCGCTCCACAGCATTTCTTATACTTTTTTCCACTGCCGCAGGGGCAAGGATCGTTGCGGCCGACCTTGACTGCCTTGCGTACGGGTGCTTTTTTGGCGGGAACTTTACCGCCCGCAAAGCCCTCAACGAGCGGCTTTGCGACCTGCTTACGCTCGATCACGGCACCGCGCGGCAGTGCCGAAAGCACGCGCAGTACGGTCGATTCCTTGATATCGGCGACCATGGCGTCAAACATATCCGCGCCCTGAATACGGTACTCGGTGATGGGGTTTCTCTGTGCATAGGCATTGAGTCCGATGCTTCCCTTGAGATCATCCATAGCATCGAGATGATCCATCCACTTTTCATCGACCGAGCGGAGGAGCAACGTGCGCTCGATCTCACGCATATCCACGCCTGCATCCTTCCAGAGCTGCTCGCGGCTTTCGTAAAGTTTCAGTGCCGCCACAGAGGCATTCTCCGCAAGCGTTTCCATATCCATCGTACGGATCTCCTCCTCGGAATGCTCGTTCTTTAAGATCATGCCGACGAAGTTTGCAAGAAGCGCGGTGTAGTTGTATTCGCCCGTTTCGGTGTCGACAAAGGTCATGGCAACCTCGCGGGTGACCGTGTCTACCCATCCGCGTACCATTTCGCCAAGGTCGGTACCGTCGAGTACGTCGCGGCGTTGCTTGTAGATGACCTCACGTTGCTGATTCATGACGTCATCATAGGTCAGCACGTGCTTACGGCGGTTGAAGTTCTGATCCTCGATACGCTTCTGCGCCGACTCAATATTGTCGGAGAGGATCTTGGCATCAATGGGGGTATCGTCGTCAAGCCCCAGACGGTCGACCATGTTGTAAAGACGGTCGCCGCCGAACAGACGCATGAGGTCGTCCTCAAGCGAAATATAGAACTTGGACATACCGGGGTCGCCCTGACGACCCGAACGGCCGCGGAGCTGGTTGTCGATACGGCGGCTCTCGTGGCGCTCGGTACCGAGGATGAAGAGACCGCCTGCGGCGCGGACCTTGTCCGCCTCGGGCTTGATCTCTTCCTTATATTTTTCATAGAGTTCTGCAAAGGTTGCGCGCGCACCGAGGATCGCCTCGTCCTCGGTGACCGAGGAGCCGGTCGCCTTGGCGATCAGTTCTTCCTCGATGCCCATACGGCGCATCTCGTTCTTTGCCAGAAATTCGGGGTTGCCGCCGAGCATGATGTCGGTTCCGCGTCCCGCCATGTTGGTGGAGATGGTGACCGCACCAAACTTACCTGCCTGTGCGACGATCTCGGCTTCCTTTTCGTGGTGCTTTGCATTGAGTACAACGTGCGCAATGCCGTTTTTCTTCAGTTCGTGGGAAAGCTCCTCACTCTTTTCAATGGAGACCGTACCGATCAGCACAGGCTGTCCCTTGGCGTGGCACTCGGCAATCTTCTGCACGATAGCGCGGTACTTGCCCGCTCTCGACTTGTAGACTGCATCGGGGAAATCCTTGCGGATCATGGGACGGTTGGTGGGCACCTCGACTACGTCAAGATTGTAGATCTCACGGAACTCGTTTTCCTCGGTGAGCGCCGTACCCGTCATACCCGAAAGCTTAGCGTACAGACGGAAATAGTTCTGGAAGGTGATGGAGGCGAGCGTTTTCGACTCCTTTTCCACCTGTACGTGCTCCTTTGCCTCGATCGCCTGGTGCAGACCGTTGTTGTAACGGCGGCCCGGCATGAGTCGACCCGTGAAGGCATCGACGATGATGACCTCGCCCTCCTTGACGACGTAGTCCACGTCGCGCTTCATAATGCCGTGCGCGCGGGTCGCCTGGTTGATATGGTGCACAAGCGTGGAATTTGCGGGATCGGAATAGTCTTCAATATTAAAATATGCCTCTGCCTTGGCAACGCCGCTTGCTGTGAGGACAACGGTCTTTGCCTTTTCGTCTACGATATAGTCGGCATCGCCCGAGATCTCCTCGATGTCCTGCTTGTCGTCGGTCTCTTTGATGACCTTTTTGCGGAGCGTGCAGGCAAAGCGGTCGGCAAGCTCGTACAGCTCGGTCGATTTTTCGCCCTCACCCGAAATGATCAGCGGTGTGCGCGCCTCGTCGATGAGGATGGAGTCCACCTCGTCCACGATGGCAAAGTTGTGTCCGCGCTGTACCATCTGCGACTTGTATACGACCATGTTGTCGCGCAGATAGTCAAAGCCGAACTCGTTATTCGTACCGTAGGTGATATCGGCATCGTAAGCAACGTGCTTTTCATCAGGCATCTGTCCGTGTACAACAAGACCCGTGGTAAGCCCGAGGAACTCGTATACGCGCCCCATCTCCTCACTATCGCGGCGAGCAAGATAGTCGTTGACGGTAACAATGTGCACACCCTTGCCCGTGAGCGCATTGAGGTACGCGGGCATGGTTGCCACCAGCGTTTTACCCTCACCCGTTTTCATCTCGGCAATGCGTCCCTGATGCAGGATGATTCCGCCGAGGATCTGTACATAAAAGGGGCGCTTGCCAAGCACACGCCAGTCTGCCTCACGCACAAGTGCAAAGGCGTCGGGCAGAATGTCGTCAAGCGTTTCGCCGTTTGCAAGGCGCTCTTTGAGCACCGCGGTCTCGGCGCGCAGATCACCGTCGCTCATCGCCTCATATTTGGATGCAAGGGCATCGACCTTGTCGGCGATGACCTTGAGTTTCTTGATCTGATGGTCGCTGTAGCTACCAAAAATCTTTGCAAAAAGTCCCATATCGAAAAGGATTCCTTTCGGTAATTTCATTCTAATAAAGTATTATACCATATTCAAATGCAAATTTGAACCACGAAAACGAAATTTCACAAATTTATCATATTTTGCCTTGCGAAGCAAGGGCGAATGCGGTATAATGTGAGTGCTTGTGAGGTATACGTATGAAAGATATAAACATTGTACTTTTAGAGCCCGAGATCCCGCAGAATACGGGCAATATCGCGCGCACCTGTGCGGCAACGGGTGCGGCACTCCATCTCATTCGTCCTTTGGGCTTTGAGATCGACGACCGCAAACTCAAGCGTGCAGGACTTGACTACTGGGACAAGCTGGACATCACCTATTACGATGATCTTGCGGATTTCTACAAAAAGAACCCCGGTGCAACCGTCTACTACTACAGTACCAAGGCGCCGCGCGCCTATACCGAGATCGAATACCCCTGCCCCGTCTTTCTGATGTTCGGCAAGGAGACAAAGGGTCTGCCCGAGGACCTGCTTGAACAGAACCTCGACCACGTTGTCCGCATCCCGATGCGCGACTCGCTCCGCAGCCTCAACCTGTCCAATTCGGTCGCCGTCGGCGTATACGAAGTCCTGCGCCAGCGCGGCTTTGACGGTCTTTGCGAAAGCGGAAAATACGGAGAATAAAAAGGAAGTCGTTCCCTTATTGGGAACGACTTCCTTTTTTATATCTCTGTACCGCCGAAGAGCTTGACGTAGTGCGTGGGGGTATAGCCGGTCGCCTTTTTGAAGGCAGTGGAAAACTGATAGATATTGGAAAAGCCAACCGCTTCGGCCACGGCGGCGATGGAGGCATGTACGTTGCTTTTGAGCAGGTTCTTTGCCTTGGCAATGCGCAGATCCTGCACGTACTGCTTAGGGGAAACGCCAAAGTTCTCCTTAAAAACTCGTCGAAAATAGACCTCGCTGATCATTGCCTTTTCGGCAAGGATGCCGTTGGTCAAGCTGACGTCGGCATAATGATCTTCGAGATACCGTACCGCAGGACGGATAATGTGAAAGGTGCGCGACTCTTTCGCCAGCCCCGTTTTATACAGGCGAAGGAGAATAGAATACAGAATACGCATGGATTTAAGATGCCCGTTTTTGGGGCGCAGAAGCGCGATGCGCTCCAGCTCGCGGAACTCCTCCATATACTCCTCGGGATCGGCGATCTCAAACACGGTGAAATCGTCAGGTGCAAAACCGTCGGTGGTGAGAAAATTGATCAGGGGAAATTCGCCTGCTTCGGTACAGCTGTGCAGATAGGTGGCACCGCGAGGGATCAGCACTGCGTGCCCACGGTCGGAAACATAGGTCTTGCCGTTGTAAACGTACTCGGTTCTGCCCGAAAGCGTAAAGCAAAGCCCGTGTGTTTCGCGCTTCCTTTTCGGACGGTCATAAAACACGGGATTCTGAATGACAAGGGCACTTTTCAGCTCGGTCAGGACAATTTTTTCCAAATTTTCCATACGCACCTCCCTGTAGTATAGTGCGATTATATCATTTTTAGTAAAAACAGTCAACCTTTCTCACTTTTTTCGCAAAATCTGTAACATTTTTCGTAAAATGTGTATCACCTTTTGTATTGTGGATTCCGGCGTATTCCTGTACAATAAGAATGTAATAAAACTTCCAGGAGGCTGAGCATGAAACCGACCTTTTTAGGGCATGATCACCCACTTCTCGTGGACATGATCATTGTGGAGACCCCTACTGATTGCGTGATCCATACGCGCAAGGCGTTGTATGAGGGCGCAGAGGCATTCGGTGTGCAGATGGAACGCATCAAACCCGAATATCGCAAAGAGGAAACCTTGAAAAAGATGTACTCCTACATGGGCAACAAGCCGCTGTACGTTACCAACTACCGCGGTGGCTACAATAAGGAGATGACCGACGAGGAACGCATGGAGGGACTGAAGTTTTACCTGAAGTGCGGCGCGACCCTTGTGGACGTGATGGGCGACACCTTTGACCCCACCCCCGGCGAGATGACCAAGAATCCCATTGCCATCGACAAGCAAAAAAAGTTTATCGAAGAGGTGCACGAGATGGGCGGCGAGGTGCTGATGTCCTCGCACATTCTGAAGTTCCTGCCCGAAGAGCAGGTGCTGGAGATCGCTCTCGAGCAACAGAGCCGCGGCGCCGATATCGTCAAGTTCGTTACGGGCGCACACAACGAGGACGAGATGTTCAAGAACCTCGAGATCACCCGTGCGCTGAAGAAAGAGTTGAAGGTTCCCTTTCTCTTCCTTTCCTCGGGTCCCTACTGCCGCATGCATCGCATCATGGGCCCCTACCTCGGCTCCTGCATGTGGCTGTGCGTAGACGAATACGCAACCTTCTCCTCGCGTGAGCAACCCTTGCTCAGCGCGACCGCAGACGTAGTCCGCAAACTCGACTTCATGCCCGTTGTACGGGAGTTTTAATTCTGATTTTTATTCTACGGAGGATTATATCATGTATAGTACCAGAAAACTTGACTTTGATTTTAACGGCAAGACCGCGATCGTAACCGGTGCGGCAAGCGGCATGGGCAAGCTGACCGCAGAGCGCTTTGCGGAATGCGGCGCCAAGGTCGTTCTCACCGATATCAACCCCGAGACGGTAGAGGCGGCAGCGGCAGAGATCCGCGCAAACGGCGGCGAGGCGATCGGCCTTGTGGTAGACGTGCGCGACTTCGACCAGATCGAGGCGGCAAAGAACAAGACCATTGAGACCTACGGCTCTATCGACATCCTCGTCAACTGTGCAGGCGGTGCATCCGTCCGCGTCAACAAGATCCGCGAGCCCTTTAAGGACTTCCCGCTCTGGGCGCTGGATTGGGGTCTGGACGTCAACCTTAAGGGTCCGATCTACTTTACCAGAAGTGTCATCGGACAGATGATCGAGCAGAAGAGCGGCGTAATCATCTACCTCGGCTCCATTGCGGGCGCTGAGGGCGGCGGCGGCTCCTCCTGCGACTACTCGACCGCAAAGGCGGGTCTCATGTACGGTACGACCAAGTCGATCGCACAGTACGGTGCGCCCTACGGCATCCGTTGCAACTGCGTATCCCCCGGACCTGTTCTCACCCGCGAGGCAATGGGCAAAATGAGCACCCTGCTCGGCCGTGCGGCAGAGCCGATCGAGATCGTCAACCTCATCACCTACCTTTGCAGCGACGAGGCGGCGTTTATCACCGGCTCGAACTACATGATCGACGGCGGACGTGTCTGCATGCCTAAGCGCAGCTATGCCGACATGGAAAAGAAATAATAAATAAGGAACAAAACATGCACAAGAAAGTATCGCTTTTTGCCCTGCTTCTCCTGTTTGCACTCTGTCTTGCCGTATCGGCATTTGCCGCCCCCGTCTCTATCGGCACAGCCGCCGAGCTTTCGGCGTTGATGCAGAACACCGCGGGCTGGGATGAGGATTATATCCTCACCGCCGATATCGACATGACCGATGCGGCGCAAAGCCCCATCGGCAGTTACGAAACACCGTTTGCGGGCACCTTTGACGGAAACGGACACACCGTAACACTTTCCTTGCGTGCCGACTTTACCGCAGGTCTGTTCGGCGTACTGGAAAACGGCACAGTCAAGAATCTGACGGTCGCCGGCAAAGTAACCAACGACTTTTTCGGCGAGACCGCCGAGACCAAGGACGAGCTTAGCCGCTACCCCGGCACGGGCGGTCTTGTCGCCATCGTGCTCAGCGGCAGTACCGTTGAGAGCTGTACAAGCAATGTCTCCGTCACGGGCCCCGGCAACATCGGCGGCCTCATCGGCAACATACACAGCTACGGCGAAGCACCCATTACGGTAAGCGCCTGCGCGAGTGACGGTGCGATCAACTCGCTGATCGGTAACGGCGGCGGTCTCATCGGCCGTATCTTTACCACCGCAGACGGCGGCGACGTTACCGTGCACGGTTGTGCCAATTACACAGACGTTTCCCTCCCCTCCGAAGATCGTTGCCGTGTCGGCGGCATCGTCGGCTATATCCGCACGCTGAAGTCTGCGGTCGTCATTGCAGACTGCAAGAACTACGGCGACGTAACCGGCTTTAACAGCGGCGCGAAGGCTTCCAACTACCCGTACGCGGGCGGTATCGTCGGTCGTAACGAGGTAGCGGAGGGCGCGACCGCCTACATCCGCATCGAAAACTGCATGAACACGGGTACGATCTCCAGCTCGCAGGTTGCCGGCGGTATTACCGCCTACATCAGCCGCTCAGATGCTTGCGCAGAGAACGAGACCGGCGTATTCCTCTCGCTGAACGCAGGCGAGGTAGACGGCGTGCTTGCCGCGGCCGGTATCCTCGGCTACTGCGAAAGCAAGAGCGTTTCCCCTGCGCGCTCGACCGTGAAGGACTGTCTGAACATCGCTCCTGTCTCCTCCGTTTCTAACGCGGGCGGTATCATTGCGCGTTGGTACGGCTTTGACATTGACGGTTGCGTCAACCTTTCGACCGTATATTCGCCGACCGTTGCGGGCGGCATTGCGGGCAAGGGCTTTGGCGAAACGCCCTGCGAGATGAAGAACTCCTACCATCTGGATACGGCAACCGTTGCCGTGACCGAGGGCGCACCTGCCTGCGCCGACCGTGGCTGTACAGCAGTTGCATGGGCGGATATCCAAAACAAATCTGCCTTCTCCTCGCTCTCCTTCTCTCCTCTTGCATGGAAGATGGGTGAAAATGGTCTCACACTCGCCGCATTTGCAGATGAAGTGCCCGAGATCGTAACAGGCGAGGTCTACGTAGCAACCACTGCACCCGAGGTGACAGAGGCACCCGAGACCACCGCCGCGGAAACAACCGCAGTGCCCGAAACCACCGCCGTGATCGAAACGACCAAGGCACCCGAAACGACGGCGGCACCCGCCGCACCCGTAGCATCGGGCAACCCCACGCTCCGCGTGCTTTTGCTCTGCGTGTGTATTCTTGCACTTACAGTGCTTGTATTCCTGCTGTTCAAAAAGCGCAAGCTTCCACTCATCTTAGCGGCGGTAGCCGTGCTCGCTGTAGCGGTCGTACTCCTGATCGTCGGCAGTGCAAACGGCTGGTTTGCGAACACCCCTAAGGAAACGGCCGTGACCACCGCTCCCACGGGAACCACGGCAAAGCCGACGAGAGATACCCCTGACCTTCCCGATCCCGCAACGCTGAATATCGGCGGTGACTTTACCTTCCTTGTCGCGGGTAACTGGGCATGGAACGACTATGAGGCCGCGGAAAACAGTGAAAACATCATTGAAATCGCGATTCATCGCCGCAACGAGGGCATCCGCGAAAAATACGGTGTCAACATCGTCAACGAAGACATCGTCAAGTACGCCACCTCGATGGGTACGGGCGACGGCTACCGTAAACTCTACACCGACTACATGGCGGGCGACAGCAACTACGATGCCGCTATGATCGGCACGTATGACGTGGCGACTCTCGCCTATAACGGTTACGTTCAGGATCTTAACGCGATCGAGCACCTCGACCTCACCAAGCCTTATTGGGACCAAAAGGCAAACAAGGACCTTTCCATGCGCGGCAAAATGTATTACACCACCGGTGACATCTCGCTGGCGGACAACCGCGCTACCTACACCCTTTTCTTCAGCAAATCCATGGTAGACACCTACGGCCTTGCAGACCCGTACGAACTGGTTCGCGAGGATAAATGGACGCTCGAGACCTTTGGACAGATGGTCAAGTCGATCGGCAGTGACGATAATATGGACGGCGTTTACGATAAAAACGACACCTTTGGTCTACTGACTCCGACCGATACGCATCTTGCCATCCTTTCTGCAGCAGACGAGCGTATCTGTACCATCAACGAGGCGGGACAACTGGAGCTCACCATTTACAGCGAGCGCACCGTCAACCTCTATGACCGTTGGTTGGAGATCGTCGGCGACCACGCACATACCTACAACTACCAATACAACTACATCACAGGCGCAACCGGTCTGCAATCCTCCAACGAGGAGCGCATCAGCATGTTCAACACGAACAAGGCGCTCTTCTACTCGCACACCATGTTCTATATGGATTCGCTACGCGATCTGGAAAATGATTTCGGCATTCTGCCCTATCCCAAGCTGGATGCGGAGCAGGAAAGTTTCGGCAATCTCGTTTCACCGTGGCACTCGCAGTTCCTCTGTGTGCCCGTGCTGAATCCCGACCTTGCCCGCACCGGTATCGTGCTTGAGGCTCTTGCTTACGAGGGCAAGCGTCTGATGACCCCTGCCTACTACGAGAAAACGCTGGTCGGTCAGTACACCCGCGACGAGGAGAGTGCGGAGATGCTGGACATTATCTTTGCCAACCTCGTTTATGATGTGGGTGCATACTACAACATCGGCACCTATAAAGATCAGCTTGGCGCGTACCCGCGCCTCGGCAGATCGCTGACCACCATTTACGAGACCTACCGTCCCGTTGCAGAGACCAAGATGGAACAGATCAACGCCTTCTTTGCCGAAGGCTTTACCAACTGAGAAAGGACGAAAACAGATGACAAAAAGGACCTGTTTTATGAGAATTTTGATGCTAACCGTGTTCTGCCTTATGCTGACGGTGTTTTCCGCAGCGGCAGACGTGGTCTTCCTTGCCGACGGCGGCACGGGCAACGGCTCCTCTGCAACGCAGGCGGTCGGCTCCCTGCCCGATGCGTTCGACGCGCTTGACCTGGACAAGGACTGCACTATCGTTGTTTCGGGCAAGTTTACCGTACCGAAGGGCAACTATGACTACGGTAGCAGTTATGACGGCTCCGTTACCTTTACCAGCGTTTATGACGGTATAGATTACCGTGAAAGCGGTGCGCAGTACGTTTTTGCCCCCTACTGCTTCGCCTGCGTCTGCGAGACCAAGTTTGAGAATATCGACCTCGTCAGCGCATCAAGCGGCGTGGTTTTTGTAGCACAGCACCACCCCTTTACCCTCGGCGAGGGCGTAAAGATCGTCGGTGACAACCTCACCGGCGGTACCATCGCCAAGTCCTTTACCATCATCGGCGGCTACTACAAAGCATCGGGCTTTACCGCGCAGAGCCAGTCGGACAAGGACACCGAGATCACCGTGCTTTCGGGTGAAAACATCTACATTGTTGCCGTAAACCGCAACATCGTGGGCGATTACACAGGTAAAGCAAAGATCCACATCGGCGGCAATGCGCAGGTAGCAACCCTCAATGCAACGACCGCAGGCGTCAATGACTCTACCCTCGGCGACATCGAGATCACCCTTACCGATAACGCCTCGATCGGCAATTTCTACGGATCCACGCAGACCATGACCGCCGAGTCCCTCACCTTTACGTGGGAATCGGGCACGATCGACAAGTTCTTCTGGGACTGCCCGTACATGAAGCCTGTCGGTCTTGTCACCTTTACAAGCGGCACAAAGCTCGTTGCAACCGAAAAGGCGCAGAAGCGTGCAAACTTTGCGGAGATCGCGTCTCAGTTTGACGAGGTGGAGACCGCATCGGGTACCGCAACTGCCGAAAAAGGCACGGTCGTATACCTGAAAGACGGCGGATACGGAAACGGCTCCTCGCCCGCAGAGGCGGTAGGCACATTCCTCGACGCCTATGAAGCGCTGGACCTCACTAAGGATTGCACGGTCGTTGTGTGCGATACCTTTACCACCCCAAAGCAAAACTACACTTACCCCGGCAGTTTTGACGGCTCTGTCACCTTTACCAGCGTATACGGCGGCACCGACTATCGAAGCAATGGCGCACAATTCGTATTCAATTCCTATTGCTACGGCTGTCCCTGCGAGACCAAGTTTGAAAACATCGACCTTGTCAGCGCATCGAGCGGCGTGGTCTTTGTAGCACAGCACCATCCCTTTACCCTCGGGGAGGGCGTAAATATCGTCGGTGACAACCTCACGGGTGGGACCATCGCCAAGTCCTTTACCATCATCGGCGGCTACTACACTAAAGTTGGTGAGCCAAAGCTCGTAGACGATCGCGATATGAGCATTACGGTGCTTTCGGGCAAAAAGATCTACATCGTTGCCGCAAACCGCGGCATTGCCGGCACCTACATGGGCAACGTTAACATCCATGTTGGCGGCAATGCACAGGTAGCAACGCTCAACGCGACCTCCGCCAATATTGACGGCTCCTCGATCGGCAATGTAAAGCTCACCATGACGGGAGAGACCGCCATCACCAATTTCTACGGCTCCACGCAGACCATGACCGCCGAGTCCTTTACGCTGGATTGGCAGTCGGGTATCATCCGCAATTTCTACTGGGATTGCCCCGCCATGAAGCCGGTTGGAAAAATTACGTTCACCAGGGGCACTACGCTCCTTGCAAGCGATACCGTAAAGGCGCAGGAGAATTACGAAACGATCGCGGCTCTGTTTGACACGGTCGGCGCCACCGCTCCCACGGTCACAAAACCCGACGTCAAGAGCGACTACGGCTGCGCAAGAGGTCTGTACACGCTCGGCCTTGCACAGGGCTACGACTCCACGGGTACAAACTTCGGTCTGACCGACAAGATGACCCGCGTGCAGACGGTCGTGCAAGTCATCCGCTTCCTCGGCGTGGAGGATGAGGTCAAGGCAGGCACCTTTACGCATCCCTTTACCGACGTACCCGCATGGGCAAACAATTACGTTGGCTATGCATATACGAACAAGATCACCTCGGGCATGAGCGCGACAAAGTTTGGCACCGACGGTGAGACCACCGAGGCGCAGTTCCTCACCTTTATGCTCCGCGCGATCGGCTACAGCGATGCAAACGGCGACTTTGTATGGAGCGATCCGTTCTCCCTTGCAAAGTCCATCGGCATGAGCGATAAGGCTTCCGCCTCCGTATCCTTCTTGCGCGGCGATGCGTTCCGCTACTCGTGGAATGCACTTTACGCTACTGCAAAGAACGGCGCGCTTGTATATGAAAATCTTGCAAACGCAGGCGTATTCACCACAGACGATCTCGACAAGGCTGCTTCGGCAGCCTTGTCCGCCATAGAGCCCGTAAAACCCGGCGAAAAAGTGGAACTGAAGCCCGTAACCAAGGAAAACGGCTACTACGTTCTGCCCGTAGACACCTACCGCGACAAGACGCTTGCCGCCATGCTCTCGCAATTCGCGGGCGTACTGACGGGTTACGAACACGTATACCAGAACGGTGCCATCCGCCTCAATCTCCCCGACGAATGGTTTGACTTTCTGAACGGTCCCTACGCATCGGAAAATCCCCACAACAAGCACGAGGACAAGCACCATTTCAACGAGGAGCTCGGTCTGTACGAGGTCTGGATCGACGATGACTATTCCGTCGACTTTTTCAACCTCTTTATGATGGACGATATGTACAAAAAGTACGGCACCTTTGCCACCAAGACCATCTCCGACTCCTGGGTAAACTACTGCATCTACGACATGGGCGGCGGTCATCACACCTTTGGCGCTTATGCGCTGGCAAAGCGCGGCTACCTCGCCCCCTTCCTCGGCACGCGTGAGTACGGCAACATGTACTCCGTACACGGCGAGCCGCTGATCGAAAACGAGACACACGGTATGCTTGCGGCAGGTATGCCTGCGGCGGCGATCGACCTTGTCGGCACGTTTGCCTCTGTCACCAGCGACAGAGACCCTATCCTTTGGGCGCAGTTCCTTGCCACAATGTACTCCCTTGCCTACGTGGAGACCGACATCCCCACCATCATCCGCAAAGCACAGCAAATGCTCCCCGCAGGTAGCTGGGAGTCCTACGTTATTGACGAATGCTTCGCTATCCACGAAAAGTATCCGGACGATTGGCACAAAGCGATCCTTGAAGCCAACGACCGCTTCTATCTGCCGAAATACGACAAGGATAACGGCGCACTCAGCGAAGTATCGCTCTTCTCCTCCTTTATCGTGACCGCCCTGCTCTACGCTGACGGTGACTACATGGAGACCTGCAAGATCCTTTCGCTTGCGGGACACGGCGGTGAAAGCGCATCGCCTGTCGGTATGGGTATCGTTGCCCTGACACAAGGCTGGGAGAATCTACAGATCTCCGCAGAGGATAAAGCGAAGATGAACGATCTGCTTTGGCAGGACGGCCGTGGCGTTGTCTACAACCGCTCGAACACCGATATCTCCTCTGGCTACTGGATGCATGCGGCAAATCTTGCAGAGCACTTTAAAATGGCAGACCTGCTGGATGCCTTCCAGCGCAACTTTGAACGTGTGCTCGTCGAAAACGGCGGCGAAATCAAGAACGGCAACTACTACATTCCGATCACCGACGTTCCGAAGCAGGACGTTGTATACATTGAAAACTTTGAGTCGGGCACCCTTAGCGATATGCAAGCAAACGGTAGTGCCGCCATCTCCGAAAACTTCTTCAGCGGCAAATACGGCGTGCAGTTGAACGGAAACACTGCGGGAAGCAGTGTTGTCAAGCCCCTCACCGGTCTCACCGTTGGCGCGCAGTACCGCGTGACCGCATATATCCGCACGACCGCAAAGACTGCGGCAACGCTGTCGGTCGGAGACAAAACGGTCACCGTTTACGACGAAACGCCGTTTGCAAAGCGCACACTCCTCTTTACCGCGACCGCCGAAACGATGGATCTCTCTTTCGCGCTTCCGGACGAAAAGAACGCCTACAAATATGCATGCATGGATGACGTCCTCGTGGAGCGCGTGACCGAAAACAAGAGCGCGCTTTCGGTACAGCTTCCCGCCGCGGAAAACGGCAAGCACACGGGAAAAGTCACGCTGACAATTGACGGCAAGGAGGAAAAAGAAGTTTATCTTAAACTTACCTTTGCCAACACCACGGGCAGGATCGTAGACGTTCCCATTTCGCTGAATGACGATGCAGAATATGCGACTGTTCCCTTCTACAAAACGGGACTCACCGCCGCCAAAGGCGCAGACACCGTGTACATCCCCGTGCTTCTGCAAAAGGACGTCAACACCGTTACATTGGATACTGGCGAGAACGGCTTGTACCTCTACACCGCAGAAATCGTATATAAGACACAAAATCGGTATTAAACATTACAATAATTCCATTTTTTATTTCCGTTATCCACATTTTAGCTTGCGGATATTGCGTAAAGCCAAGAACCGTGCTATTCTGTGAATAGCACGGTTCTTTACATCACGAAAGGAGATATCACATTGAAAAAGCTGATACCTATCCTCGTTTTACTCTTATTATTTGGGGGAATGCAGATGCTTGCTGTCGAAGAAAACACCATCCGTATCGGCAAGAGCGACAGTCTTGCCGATGCGGTAAGTGCCCTCGCCGAAAACGGCGGCACGGTCGTTCTGACGGCAGACGTAACCGTCGGCAAAGCAACCACTCTTCCCGAAGTGAACGGCGACCTCACGATCACCGCAGACGGCGGCAGTCTCGTACTTGCGGCTGACCTTGCCCTCGCCAAAAACACAAACGCAAATACGGTCACTTTTGACTGTCCTATCACCGCAAGCAGCGAACGCAATCTGTTCGGCGGCTTCAACTCCGTGACCTTCACGGAAAAGGTGACCGTGGACGGTTCTCTGCACTTTTACGGCGGCGTGGATTGCGGAACCAATCCCACCCTCGGTGTCGGTGACGCGGCGGTTGAGGAGAAAAACCGCGCCGCAATCACCACGCTTCCCTACGACATCACCGTAAACGGCGGTACCTTTGCCTCCTTCCTCGGCGGCAACCGCCGAAATGCCGCTAACTGCGTCATCGGCTCGATCGCGGCACCCATCACGGTGACCGTAAACGGCGGTACGTTTGGCAAGGCGGTATCCTACAGCGCAAATGACCCGCTGAAGTTGGAGCAGACCTTCAGCCTTTCGGGCATGTCGATCCTCGCAGATGATGCTACCCTCACGGTAAACGGAGGCGTCTTCCTCGCACCCATATACGCGCAAGGACACCTCGGTGAAGTATGCACCAACGCAAGCGGCGGCTCGCAGATCACCAAGTCTGACCGCAAGTATTATGCCATTGACGGCAACATCACACTGAACCTTCTCGGCGGCACTTATAACGGCTGTGAGATCAACGCGCATCAGAATGCCGCCGGCTATACCCAGCTTCTGCGCGGTGACTACACGGTCAACATCGGCGAAGATGCCGTGCTTGCCGACGGCATCATCATAGATGCAACGCAGGTCAAGGGCTATGCCGACAGTGAAAAGAAGGCAACGCTGACCTTCCCCACAGGTAAAGCAGTCACCTACAAGCGTTTTGACCTTGTCAACGGCAGTGAAGAAAGCTACAACGAGCCTCTTCGCATCGCCTGCATCGGCGACTCGATCACCGAGGGCTACTCCTCGGGTAACCGTCAAACGCTCTCCTACCCCGCACAGCTTCTCAAACGTTTGCACGGCGAAGGAAAGGACGTTCTGCTCGGCAACTATGGCTGTAGCGGTACGCGCGTTTTGCAATACAACAAGCAGTACTACAACGACATGCTTGCGTACACCCTCTCCACCGAGGAGGCAGATGCCGATTTTGTCATCATCGGTCTCGGCACGAACGATGCGGGCATTACACAGTCGGGACACGGTCAGCTCATGCGCTTCTATGAAGAGTACATGCAGTTGCTCCGCGACTACGGCGAAAATCCCGAAACAGAAAAGATATACGCCACCACGGCAACCTACCGCCCCAGCACTTACGGCTACGGTGCAGTCTACGCGCGCGCTTACCAGATCAAGGCGGTAGAAACGCTCTCCAAGACCGGCGATAAATACGTCAGTGTTGACCTGTATGCGCTTTTGTTGCAGGATTGTCTTGACGACAAGGTACTGAAGGATGACAATCTGCATCCGCACGCGGACGGCTATACCATCTACGTAGACAAGCTTTATAATGCCATCTACAACGGCAAGTGTACGCTGGACGGTTTCCTCTCCGAGGATATCTATCTCTCCGCAAACGGAACGCTCAATATCCACGCTACAGAGGACGAACCCACGAACAGCCTGCTGATCGCCTTTGCCAAAGCCGCGCCGACCGCGACTTTGCATGTTATCGGTGAATACAACGCAGAGCTGATCGATTACAACCGTGCACTGACCACGCCGCCCATCGAGCACTTTACCATCCGCGGCGAGGGAGAAGGCGCAAAGCTGATCCTAAACTCCAAGTTCTTCCTTGCGCAAAGTGACATTGTTCTCGACAACCTGACGATCACCACTTCTGCATCCGGTGCTCTTCTGTTCCAGCTTGGCTACCACAACGCCACGCTGACCGAAAGTTTCCATCCCGATTCAACAGGACACAATGCTCTGCTTGCGGCAGGCTACATGTCCTTCTCGCCCGATAAGACCGCAACCTTCTATAATTCGCGCGAGGCGATCAGCTCGGACAGAGATTGTACCATCAACGTAAACGGCGGCCGCTACGCATATATCCTCGGCGGCAACTATCTCTACAACACCGCTTCCATCCTCGGCACCTATAGCGGCAATATGCAGTTTAATATCGGCAAGGACGTAGCCTTTACCGTGGCATCCAACAACAAAGAATTCCAACTGAACGGTGCCTGCGGACAGAACTACCTGACAGGTAACATCCATATGCAGGTGAATGCCTGGCCGGAGGGAGCGTCGATCCGTGACTACAGTCTCCCGGGAACAAACGGCGAGGCAAAGATTCACGATCCGCGCGCAAACACGGGCGTAGTCACCATCACCCGCGGCGAAGGCGTTGCAAATCCCCTGTGCATCACGGGTGACTTTAACGGTGATGAAGCAGTCACCCTTGCAGATGCCTTGCTCCTACTGCGCAACATCGTCAACAATTCCTTTACCGCAAATGCAAACTATTACGGAAGAGAAACGGTGATGCTTTCGGACGTGTTGCACGTTTTAAAGCAAGCAATACGATAAAAAAATGCGATCTTCGGATCGCATTTTTTGTTTTTGTATTCATAAACGCACGGGAATATGCTATACTAAAAATAATAACAGGAAGAAGGAGGGATAAAAGTGGAAGAAAAGGACATCCTGATCACATCGCCCCCTGATTACAAAGCGGAGATCGAAAAGATCATTCGTAGCAACCTTACGCCCAAACGCATGCGCGACGCGCTACTTGAGTACCACGTCAACGACATCGCCGCCACTCTGGTTTTACTGCAAAAGGACGAGCGAAATCGGTTGTACAGTGTCCTTGACATGGATACGCTTTCGGGAGTGTTGGAATATGCAGATACACCGGGTGTGTATCTCGGAGAAATGCCCATTCGGAAACGGATGGAACTTCTGTCCCGCTTTGAAGTGGTCGTTGCGGTAGAATACCTCGAATCGCTGGAAAAGAACGAGCGCGACACGATCCTTACACTCATGCCGGAAGAACCGCGCGGTGAGATCCTTCTGCTCGCTTCCTTTGACAAAGAAGAAATCGGCAGCAAAATGACAACCAATTACATCGCCATCCCCGCAAGCATCGGCGTGCGCGAGGCAATGACGGAGCTGGTTGCACAGGCGGCGGAAAACGACAACGTTTCCACGCTGTACGTCATCGACAAAGACGGTACCTTTGTCGGCGCGATCGATCTCAAGGACTTGATCCGTGCGCGCTCCGATTCCCCTCTGGACGACATCATTATGACCACGTACCCGTACGTCTACGCCACTGAGCCGATCGAAAGCTGTCTGGAACGCATCAAAATGTATTCCGAGGACTCCATCCCGGTTCTGGACGCGGACAACAAGCTACAAGGCGTTCTCACTGCACAGGATCTTGCACAGGTCATCGAAGACGAGATTGGCGACGACTACGCAAAGCTCGGCGGTCTCGCGGCAGAAGAGGATCTCAAAGAGCCACTGCAAAAAAGCATTGGCAAGCGCCTTCCCTGGCTGATCGTGCTGTTTGGTCTTGGGCTGCTCGTTTCGGGCGTAGTGGGTATGTTTGAGACCGTAGTGGCAAGCTTGACGCTCATCGTCTCCTTCCAATCCCTGATCCTCGGTATGGCAGGCAATGCCGGCACGCAGTCGCTTGCAGTAACCATCCGCCTCCTCATGGACGAAAACCTTTCGGGAAAGCAAAAATTCTTCCTTGTGTGCAAAGAGGCGCGCGTTGGCTTTTGCAACGGGCTTTTACTCGGTATTCTTTCCTTTTTGCTGGTGGGACTGTATTTGTTCCTGCGTGGTGAAGCATCTGCGCTCGCCTTCTCGGTCTCTCTTTGCATCGGCATAGCACTCCTCATCTCCATGTTTCTTTCCAGCCTGTCGGGCACAACGATCCCGATCCTTTTGAAAAAGCTGAAGATCGACCCCGCCGTTGCCTCAGGGCCCTTTATCACCACCATCAACGACCTTGTCGCCGTGGTGACCTATTACGGTCTTGCATGGCTACTCTTATTACAACTATAGAAAAACGCTTTGCCGTGTGGCAAAGCGTTTTTCTTACATATAATACTTTTCGCGTTTTTTCTTGCGAACGGCATGATACACACCGTAAGCCGCAAGTCCAACAAGAATAAGCGCCGCAAGCACGTATACGCCCTCACCCGTTGCGCTCGAGATCTTGAGCTCCTCCCAAAGGGAGTTGACCAGCGCAAGCGTATCGGCATCGAGATTGTGATAGCTCATCTTGTTATAGTTTTCTGCAAAGCTGAAATCCGCAGGATACAGGATCTCCATGGCTTCCTCGCCCATGTCCTCGATATAGACATCGCTTTCGTATACCGCCGCATTCGGGGATGCATAGTAGATATACTCCGCATTGGCGATCGCGGGCTCCTCGGAGAGCATATAGTTGATATAGATCTCCGCAAGCTCTTTGTTGGTCGCTCCCTTCGGGATACAGTACGCATCCACGAAAAGGTTGGTGACGTAATTACCGTCTGCGTCGGTAGGATAGAAGAATGCCAGATCCTCATTGTTTTCCACCATGCAGAGATAGTCGCCTGCATAGTATGCAGAAACAGACGCCTCGCCCGACTCCATCTTGTTGAAGATCTCGTCCATGACGTAGCCCTGCACGTGCGGCTGTTGCTTTTTCAGCTCCGCAAGTGCAAGACGCCATTCATCCTCACTCGTGGTATTAACGTCGATACCCAACTTGTACATCGCAGTACCAAACGCATCACGCGAGTTGTTGAACTGCAAAATACGACCTGCGTACTTTTCGTTCCACATAAGATCCCATTTTCCGGTATCTGCCTCATCCACCACGGCGGAATTATAAAGTACACCGACCATACCGTAGGTATACGGCACCGAATACTCGTCAGTCGGATCGTAGTAGAGTCCGCGGAATTCCTCGGAGATGTTCGCATAGTTCGGAACGTTGAAAAAATCGATTTTTTCCAGCATATCCTCACTGATGAGACGGGCAATCATATAGTCGGAGGGAATGACAACGTCATATCCCGCAGCCCCGCTCTTGAGCTTTGCATACATATCCTCATTGGAAGCATAGGTCGAGTAAATGACCTCGATCTCTTCCCCGTAGGTCTCGTAATAGTACTCCTCAAAAGCGGCATTGGCATCCAACGTGCCCTCGCTGCCATCCGAAATATACTCACCCCAGTTGTAAACGTTGATGACCTTTTTCTCGGTGCTTCCTCCGCAAGAGACAAACAAAAGGCAAAGAAGACACACAAAAATCAAAGCAATTCTTTTCATTTTGTCGCCCTCCTTCCCTTTTTCTTGTTGTCGCTCTGTGCCATGTTAGACAGAATGAGCAGCACAAGAACCACGATGAAGATCAGCGTGGACAGCGCATACATATCGGGAGTTACGCGCTTTTTGGTCATGGAGTAGATGCGGATCGGCAAGGTCTCAAAGCCGTTGCCCGTTGTGAAATAGCTGATAACAAAGTCATCCAGCGATAGCGTAAACGCCATGATAAAGCCCGAGATGATGCCGGGCAGGATCGCGGGGAGCTCCACCTTGCAGAACGCCTGAAAAGGCGTACAGCCAAGATCCATCGCCGCCTCGGTGAGATGCTTGTCCATCTGCCGGATCTTCGGCGTGACCGAAAGGATCACATACGGCAGGTTAAAGGTAATGTGCGCGATCAGCACCGTCGTAAAGCCAAGACTCTGCGAAGCACCGAGCTTTGCCGTAACGAACACGAAGAGCAGCATCATGGAAATACCCGTGACGATATCCGGATTCATCATCGGCACGTTGGTCAGCGTCATGACCGAGCTTTGCACATACTTACTCTTCAGTTTGGAAATGCCCACCGCCGCAATCGTACCGATCATGGTTGCGATCACGGAAGATGTGATTGCCAGTACAAGCGTGTTCTTCAGCGCGGCAAGCGTTGCAGGATCGCCCATCAGCTCCTTGTACCAATAGGTCGAAAAGCCGGTGAAAACGCCTGTGGAATTGCTCTCATTAAAGGAGAACAGCACCATGACCGCGATCGGTGCGTACAAGACCAGGAAAATGAGTGCGGTATACACTTTCGAAAGTGCCTTCATACGACCATTCCCCCTTCCTCGTCCGAATAGCGGTTCATGATCGCCATGGAGATCAGGATGATCACCATCAGCACGAGCGACATCGCCGCGCCGAGGTTATAGTTGTACGCCGTCTGAAACTGACGTTCAATGGTATCACCGATAAGGTCAAAGCTCGAGCCACCAAGTTTTTGCGAAATGTAAAAGGTACTGACCGAAGGAACAAACACCATCGTAATGCCCGAAATAATGCCCGAGCGGGACAGCGGCATGACCACCTTAAAGAAGGTCTGTACAGGCGTACAGCCGAGATCGGCAGACGCCTCGATCAAGCGATTATCCAGTTTGGAAAGTACCGTGTGGATCGGCAGGACCATGTACGGCAGATAGTTGTACACCATGCCAAAGATGACCGCGCCGTCGGTATTGATCATGTGGATAGGGTCAATGCCGAATCGCGCAAGGATGCTGTTGAGAAAACCGGTATCCTCGATGATCGCCATGATCGAATAGGTGCGGATGAGAAAGTTCATCCACATCGGCAGCATGATCAACATAATGTAGATCTTCTGCCGGCGGGCGGGTGCGCGGGAAATCGCGTATGCCAGCGGATATGCCACCAAAAGGCAGATTGCCGTTGCCACAAGGGCAAAGGCGCCCGAGCGGGCAAAAATCGTGAGATAACTCGGATTTGCAAGCTCGGTAATATTGCTCATGGTAAAGGCACCGCTCTTGTCCGTGAACGCATAATACAGCACGAACATCATCGGTGCGAGGATAAACAAAACAGACCACACAATGTGCGGCGCGGCCATGATCCGCGCCATGATCGGCTTATTTTGCATCCCCCGTGCCCTCCTCGATCGGGCTGTTGTCCAGCTCGTCAAAGTAGGTGGAGTAGTCGCCGTACAGATTGGAGTACTTCGACTCCTTCATAAGGTGGATCCTGTTGGGTAGCACACGCAGACCGACGAGACGGCCGGGCTCGGCATAGTCGGTGGTCTGCACCATCCACTTGAAGCCCTCCACGTCCACAATGATCTCGTAATGTACGCCCTTGAAGGTGACCGTATCTACAACGCCGTGGATCGGTACGCTATCCACGTCCACGATGTCAACATCCTCAGGACGGATGACAACGTCCACGGGCTCGTCCTTACCGAAGCCGCGGTCCACACAGCGAAGCGTGTGTCCCGAAAACTCGACCAGTTCGTCCGCGTGCATGATACCGTCGATGATGTTACTCTCGCCGATAAAATCGGCAACAAAAGCGTTGGCAGGCTCGTTGTAGATATCCTCGGGAGTGCCGATCTGCTGAATGATACCGTTATCCATAACAACAACGGTATCGCTCATCGAAAGCGCCTCCTCCTGATCGTGCGTAACGTATATAAAGGTAATGCCGAGCCGCTGTTGGATCTTCTTGAGTTCGACCTGCATATCCTTGCGGAGCTTCAGATCGAGTGCGCCGAGGGGCTCGTCAAGAAGCAGGACTTTCGGCTCGTTTACCAGCGCTCGCGCAATCGCAACACGCTGTTGCTGACCGCCCGAAAGCGTCTCGATATTTCTCTTTTCAAAGCCCTCCAGGTTGACGATGCGGAGCATCTCTTTTACCTTCTGGGCAATCTCTTTTTCACTTCGTTTGGCAAGCCGGAGTGCAAATGCAACGTTCTCGTATACGTTGAGATGCGGGAACAGTGCATACTTCTGAAACACGGTGTTTACGGTGCGCTTGTACGGCGGCAGATCGTTGATCCGCTTACCGTCAAAAAAAACGTCGCCTGCGTCCGGCGTTTCAAAGCCGCCGATAATACGCAGAGTGGTCGTTTTTCCGCAACCCGAGGGTCCCAGCAGTGTGATAAATTCCTTATCGCGAATATACAGGTTGATGCCCTTCAGAACCGCTGTATCGTCATAAGACTTCGCAATATTGACAAGTTCAATAAGCTTGCTCATTTTCTTGAGAATATACACATCCTTTTTAACCGATTAAATAACGCGGGAAGAAAGACTCCCCCACATTACTTGTGTCGATACACATTATATATAAATCGCACGGAAAATGCAATAGTTTTGACGCAAAATATTTGTAAATTTCTTGATTTTCAAGGATTTTCCCTACAAAAACCATGCATTTTTTCTTGTTTTTCTTTGTTTTTCTCCAAAATGCTCTTAAATGCTCCGTTTTTCTCAAAAATCAGCTTTCTGACAAGCGACAAGCATTCGCGGCGAAAATATAGATGACAAAGAGGAGCGGATAGATCCCCGCCTGCCCCGCAAGCAACAGATAGGATGCAAGCAGAAAGAGCAAAAAACTGCATGTATGCGTTACGATCCGCACAACGAATTCGGCACGGTCGGGTGCGAGACGCACGGAAAGACATAGCCGCAACAGGCGTGCGCCATCAAGGGGCAGGATCGGTAAGAGATTCATCCCGCAGACGAGCGCGTTCACAATGCCAAACAGCAACCAATCACAGACCGAAAAATAGTATAAAAGCAATGCTATGACGAAAAAAAACAGATTACAAAAGCATCCTGCGGCACAGACCAACATTTCCCCACCAAGCGAAAGCGAGTTTTCGTCATATTCGATGCAGAGTCCAAACGGAGCCGTATGAAAAGACAGAATACGCCCTTTGCACAGCCGCAGGGCAACAAGATGCGCGCACTCATGCAAAAGGATCGCTACAGCCATCGGTAGCATGCCGCCGCACAAACACAAAAGCACAAGAGGCAGTCCGCACGCAAAGATCGAAAGCGCCTTACGGAAGATCAGTATAGACGGCATTGTAGCGCGCAATATATGCTTCTGCCGCGGCAGACACGGTTTCGGCTTCTTCTTTTTCCATAAACACAGCTACCGCCTCATTCTCTTCTAAAAAATCGCGCACGTTCCCTGCAAAGGCAGAAAGCGCACCGTTCTCGGCAGAAGCGGCAAGATCATCATACATCCATACAGAAAGCACAAATACGCACACAAGCATGACAGACAACGCCGCAAGAATCGCGCCTTCCTTAGTTTCCTGCTTTTCCATAAGATCACCTCTTTACAGTAAAGTATGTGTTCTACCGTAAAAATATGAAAAGCCGTTTCCTAAAAAAAGGAAACGGCTTAAAAATCATTGCACCTTGCTACCCATATAGTCGAACAGCATAGCCGAGACAAATCCGAGCACTATAAATGCAAGCTGTACAAAGAAATCGGCGGTATTTGCAAACTGTGTAGGCAGGATCGGAAGCGTCGTTGCCAACACGATACCGATAATCACGTGCGACATGACCGAAAAATGCCTCTCATACAGACGGTTGACCAACTTTGACAGAAGAACGATCACACCGACACCGCCGATCACAAGAGGAAGCAGTACGCCAAGGTCGAAAGCTTTTGCCCCCTCCACCATTGGCTCAAACAGACCGAGAAAGATCAGAACAGCCGAAGAACTGAGTCCGGGAAGAACAATGCTGATGCCCCAGATCGCACCGGCAAGCAAAAACCAGACAAAGGAAGGCTCGATCTGCACGCCGATTCCATGCTCTAAAAAAGAAAACAGTGTAAAAAAGCAAGCAAAGCTCAAAAAGAAGGCGACAAAAGACAGAACGCCGCGTTTTTCTTTACCGGCCGTGCGAACCAGTGACGGCAATGTACCAAGGATCAGTCCTGCAAACACGCACGTGGCAAGCGACTCATAATTCTGCAGGACCGCACTAACAGCCTGCACGAGTAAAAAAAAGCCTACCAAGGAACCGATAGCCACCGGCAAAAGCGTTTTCCAATGCTCCTTCAGTTTTTGAAAAGGCGAAGCAAGCACCTCCATCAGCGGCTTGTAAATACCGAAAACGATACACAAAACACCGCCGCTGACCCCCGGCAGTACTCCTCCGACGCCGATCAGAAGACCTTGAAACAGACGCAATATAAAACTGATTTTTTTCTTTTTCGTCGCTTCCATAATTCATCCTTATCACGTACTTTCATTATTGTAATACAGTTTTATGTTTTTCGCAAGAAGATTTAGAAAACTTTTCCGAAAACGTCTCAACCAAAAAAAGAGCACCCGAAGGTGCTCTTTTTTGGTTGGATTAATAGAAGCAAGCGTTTGCCGCATTCCAGTACTCGTACATTGCCGAGCACAGTGCCGCCGTGTTCTTCTCCGCCGTGTTATCCTTATCCGTCTTGCTGTTGCAGTAGTAATCACCTACAGACAGCGTGTAGGTCTGCATTACCTGCTCGCCTACGTTGTCCTTGTCTACGTAGTTCTTGAATACTCTCAGCGTCATAACTGCGCGGAAGTCCTTCGCGGGAATCTCGT
>JAZQHV010000035.1:0-5411 GCA_045540755.1 Eubacteriales bacterium | reverse complement strand
AAAAAAAGACAGCCGCACGTGAGCGGCTGCCTGTGATGGTAATGCGGTGCTGAACTTTCAGTGCCCCTTTTAGGGGCTAAGCCAGTACTAACCCCTTCTAGGGGTTTTGCAAACCACTGGTTTACCAGTGGTTATGATTATTTTGCGGTGCAGAGCAGGGCGATCCAGCGGACATCCGCTTCGGTAAAGGCACCGTCGCCGTCGATGTCCCCGCCGTCTTGGGCGGTGGCGGCACGGAGCACGTCGCGCAGACGGATGATGCCGTCGCCGTCAAAATCTGCGACGGCAAGCGTGTCGGCATCCTTGCCCTTGCAATCGGCTTTCACATTCTGTAGACCCGTTTCATAGGTCGGCAGAACGCTCCACATGACGGGCGAGCCGTCGTAGTCGACCTCCAGCGCATTCATGCTACGGAAAGCGCCCTCGGCGATGCTGAGCACGGTTGCGGGGAGTGAGATGGTCGCGCCGGAATAGTTTTGGAATGCGGCATCGCCGATGGTGGTGATGCCGTGCGGTACGGTCGCCTTGGAAACGCAGGAGGAGACCACGGCGTTGGCCTCGCGGTCGATGAGGCAGCCTCCCTCGCTGTAATAGCGGGGATTGTCCTCGGCGACCTCAATGGTGCGCAGGGAATAGCAGTTTGTAAATGCATTTGCGCCGATCTCGGTGAGAGATGCGGGGATAACGACCTTTTCAAAGCCGTTGCCCGCAAAGGCGTATTCGCCGATGCTTGTCAGCGTTTCGGGGAGGATAAGTTCCTCAATGTATTCGTTCAGGCAGTTTTCCAAAGCATGTGCTTCCACCTTGGTCACGCCATCGGGGAGCTTTGCATTGTATCCGGCGGTAACGATGCGCTTGTCTGCGCGCGTGAGAATGCATCTGCCCTCTGCGTAAAAGGTCGGATTCTCCTCGGCAACCGTGACCGAATACAGCGCCGAGCATCCCTCAAAGGCGCCGTGGTCGATCGTTTCGACCGAGGCGGGTACGGTCAGCTGCGCAAGGGACGTACAGCCGCGAAAGGCATATTCTTCGATGTGCGTCAGCGTATTGGGAAGCTTGACGGTGTGCAGATCGGTACAATCGTAAAAGGCAAAGTAGCCGATCTCGGTAATGCCCTCGGGTATGGTGATCGTTTTGATCGGCGATGCCTCAAAGGCACTCTCGCCGATGCTCTTTGCCGTTTCGGGGATGTGTGCACTGCGGCTGCCCGAGATCACGGTCTCGGTAGCTCTTTCCACAATGCAGTTGCCCTTGGAATAGTAGGTCGGATTCTCCGCATCCACCGTCAACTCATTCAGACTGTTGATATGGGTAAAGACACCGTTTGTGATCTTGGTCACGGTCTTGGGGATCGTGATGCTTTGCAGGCGGGAAACGCGTTCTATGGTGACTTTGACCGATGAAGAGGGGATGGTGTATTCTCTATCGGAAATTTCGGTTTCGCAATACCCGGAAAAAGCGCGGATCTCGGTCAGGGGATATCCGTCGAATTCTTCGGGAATGACAAGGTGCGTTTTGGTGCCGTAATAGTCAAACAGGATGGCGTTGCCGTCCTCGATGCTGTAGGCAAAATCATTTTTGTTGATATCGCCTGCCACAACGTAGACGATCTTGCCGGAGAGCGCAGAGGTGCTGATGATAAAAAGGAGCACGGCGCAGAGGAGCGAAAGCAGTTTTTTCATGGTTTTCCTCCTGAAGGAACAATTTTTTCTATTATAACATAAACGAGGACAAGATGTACATCCTGTCCTCGAAAAGTCGATTATTTTCCGTGATAGAGTTTTTTGACCTGATATTTCGGCTCGCAGGTGAGGTTGATGCCCAGCTTTTTGAAGGTCGAAGAGTCGATTTGCGAGAGGATGACCGAGGAGTGTACCTCGCATCCCTTCAGCTTGTCGAGTTGGTCGAGTGCGTGCGCCGCGGTGGGATCGGTGACCGCGCAGATGGAGAGGGCGATCAGCACCTCATCGGTGTGCAGGCGCGGATTGCGGTTGCCGAGGTACTCGGTCTTTAGCCGCTGGACGGGCTCGATAACGGAGGGGGCAATCAGCTCCACCGCATCGTCAATGCCCGCAAGCTCCTTGAGTGCGTTCAGGAGCAGTGCCGCCGATGCGCCGAGCAGAGAAGAGGTCTTGCCCGTGATGATCTTGCCCGAGGGCAGCTCCATCGCGGTGGCAGGTCCGTTTGTTGCATCTGCTTTGGCAAGCGCCGCCGCGATGACGGGGCGCATCGCCGAGGTGATGTTCGCCTGCTTCATGAGCAAGTCAAGCTTCTGCACAGTCGTGGAGGTGGTCATATTCTCCTTTTCCTCGCAAAGCGCCGTGTAGTAGCGGCGGATGATCTCCTGATAGGATGCCTCGGTTACAGCCGCATCGTCTATGATGCAGTTGCCGACCATGTTGACACCCATATCTGTGGGAGATTTGTAAGGCGATGCGCCGAAAATCTTTTTGAACATGGCGTCCACCACGGGAAAGATCTCCACGTCGCGGTTATAATTGACGGCGGTCTTGCCGTAGGCTTCCAGATGGAAAGGGTCGATCATGTTGATGTCGTTGAGGTCTGCGGTGGCAGCCTCATACGCCATGTTTACGGGGTGCTTGAGCGGCAGATTCCAGATCGGGAAGGTCTCGAACTTTGCATAGCCCGCCTTGATGCCGCGCTGGTTTTCATGGTAGAGCTGCGAGAGGCAGACTGCCATTTTGCCGCTACCGGGACCCGGAGCAGTCACGATGACGAGACGACGGGTAGTCTCCACATAGTCGTTTTTGCCGTAGCCCTCGTCGCTGACGATGTGCTCCACGTTGTAAGGATAGCCTTCAATAGAATAGTGACGGTATACCTTGACACCGAGACTTTCCAGCTTGCGCTCAAACTGTACGGTTGCTTTTTGTGCGGCGTAACGGGTGAGGATAACGCTACCAACGTAAAGCCCTACGCTGCGGAAAGCGTCGATCAGGCGCAGTACGTCCAGGTCATAGGTGATTCCAAGGTCGCCGCGCACCTTGTTTTTCTCGATGTCCGCCGCGTTGATCGCGATCACGATCTCCGCATCGTCCTTGAGTTGGAGGAGCATTTGCAGTTTACTGTCGGGCTTGAAGCCGGGGAGCACGCGGGAGGCGTGGAAATCGTCAAACAGCTTGCCGCCGAACTCCAGATACAATTTACCGCCAAAAGTCGCGATGCGTTCACGAATGTGCTTGGATTGCATTTCCAAATATTTGTCATTGTCAAAGCCGATTTTGTTCATGTCCACACCGCCTAAACCTGTAAATTTGTGCACGTATGCACCACTTATCTATTATATCCTTTTTTTCGATGGATTTCAACGGAAAATGTTATTTTTTTGAAAATAATTTCAAAAAGGAGGAAAGTGAGCACGGTACGGACGGATATGGAAAAAAGTCTCGGAATCTGTGCGATTTGTCTTGTAATGCCCGCGGCATTCTTTTATAATATAAGCGCAATGCTTATGCCGCCGTCAGGCGGCGGAATGGAGAATAACTATGCGTATCCCAAGACCTGAGCATCCCAATCCGCAATGGGAAAGAGCAAACTGGCGAAACTTGAACGGTGAATGGGAATTTGACTTTGACTTTGGACAAAGTGCAAGAGAAAAAGGACTGTACAAAGAAGACAGTCTTCCCAAAAAGATCACCGTACCATTCTGCCCCGAAAGCGTGCTTTCGGGCATCGGGTACACCGATTTTATCCCGTCGGTCTGTTACAGAAAGGGGATCACTCTGTCGGAGGAGGAGCTTACGGGGCTGGTATTTCTGCACTTCGGCGCCGTGGACTATCACAGCTACGTATACGTAAACGGTAGACTCGCGGGCGAGCATATCGGCGGCTACGCTTCCTTTCATGTGGACATCACGCCCTTTGTACACGCGGGAGAAAACACCCTGTTCGTGATCGCGGAGGACGATATCCGCGGCGAACGGCAGGCAGGCGGAAAGCAGAGCGGAAAATACGCCTCCTACGGATGCTTTTATACCAGGACTACGGGCATTTGGCAGACGGTGTGGCTGGAGTTTGTCCCCAAAGCGCATATCGTATCCTGCAAATACTATCCCGATATCACAAACGGCGTTCTTACCGTGATGGGAGAGATTGCGGGACAAGGTGAGCTTACGCTTGCGGCCTCCTATGCGGGAAAGCCTACGGGTAGTACGAGCATCCGTGTAAACAGCGGCACCTTTGCCGCGCAGATCGCCCTTTCGGAACTGCATCTTTGGGAGATCGGTTGCGGCAGGCTGTATGATCTCACGCTTCGCTTCGGTGACGACGTTGTCCAAAGCTATTTCGGTATGCGCGAGGTCTCGATCGAGAACAACAAATTCCTCTTGAACCACAAGCCCGTCTTTTTGCGTACGGTGCTGGATCAGGGCTTTTATCCCGACGGTATCTATACGGCAAAGAGTGACGAGGTGCTCCGCAGAGACATTGAGCTCTCTACAGACGTTGGCTTCCACGGCGCAAGACTGCATCAAAAGGTGTTTGAAAAACGCTTTCTTTACCATTGCGACAAGGCAGGCTACATTGTGTGGGGTGAGCACGCCAACTGGGGCATGAATTATACGGACATGGTGTCGCAGGGCAATTTCATTTGCGAGTGGACGGAGATCCTTGCGCGCGACTTCAACAGCCCTGCGCTGATCGGATGGTGTCCCTTGAACGAAACGTGGGGGTATCGGGAAAGAACCTCCGGCTCCCGCCTGATCGAAAGCGTGTATAAGATCACCAAGCTGTACGACACGACGCGCCCTTGCATCGACGTGAGCGGCAACTACCATATTGATAAGAAGGAGATCCACGACGTCCACGATTACGAGCAGGATACGGTCAAATTTGCCGAAAACTACGCGCACATCGGTGAGGGAATCGTCAACGACCAGATCCGCAGAAACGAAAAGGACGTACAGCCCTACTTTGGCGAGCCCGTGTTCGTGAGCGAATACGGCGGCATCAAGTGGGCGCCCGACGAGGACAAGGGATGGGGATACGGAAACGCGCCGGAGACCGTGGAGGCATTTGCCACGCGGTATTGTGCTTTGGCGGACATCTTGCTCTCCAATTCCCATATCATGGGACTTTGCTACACACAGCTCTACGACGTGGAGCAGGAGAAAAACGGCCTGTATTTCTATGACAGAACACCCAAGTTTGACGGCGAGACCATGGCAAAGCTGAAAGCGGCGATGACGAAAAAAGCCGCGGTTGAAGCATAAAAAAAGGCAGAAACGAAATCACTTCGTTTCTGCCTTTGGTTGGTAGTACAAATAAACCCCCGGTTCTACCGGGGGAGCGATAAAACGCTTCAGTAAAGATAGATGGGCAAGCTATAAGCGAAGCCCGAAGTTCTTGAAAATAATTAAACCTCCCAATATAATGGTAGTGGTTTGGCGACC
>JAZQHV010000034.1:0-73662 GCA_045540755.1 Eubacteriales bacterium | reverse complement strand
CGTGAAACATGCCTCAAGATTAGATATCCCACAGCTTTAAGCTGGTAAGGTCACTTGCAGACTACAAGTTTGATAGGTCGGAGGTGTAAGCACAGTAATGTGTTCAGCTGACCGATACTAATAGACCGAGGGCTTGAACTGTATTGCACAGTCTCGAGCATTACTAAGCTTCGTATCTGCCAAAACTTCCTATTTATTCGGTTTTGAATGAACATTTTTGAAAGCAGGTCAACGACCTGCTTTTTGTTTAATATTGGTTGCCACCGGGTAGCATTCGATATACATCGTTAGGTCTTTGAAGATGTATACGGATGCTTTTTTGATTATTTGGAGGAAATATGAAAGGATTATTATCTTATTTTTCCAAGGGCGAACTGATCCTTTGGTTTTCTTCTCTGTCTTTGATTACTGTGTCCTTTTTGTTGTTTGATCGAGAAGGTTATCTGACTTTGATAGCCTCTTTGATTGGAGCTACGTCGTTGATCTTTTGTGCCAAAGGTAATCCGATTGGCCCTTTTTTGATGGTGATCTTCGGGATTTTATACGGCATTATCTCGCTTACGTTCCGCTATTACGGTGAAATGATTACCTATGTCGGAATGTCCGTTCCCATGTCGGCATTTTCCTTTATCGCGTGGATTCGGAACCCGTATAAGGGAAAGGTTTCAGAGGTGGCGATCAGTCGCTTGCGGAAGAAAGATGTGTATGGTATGTTTGTTTTAACTTTTGCGGTTACGGTTTTGTTTTACTTTATTCTCAAGGCTTTTGATACTGCCAATCTGATCCCAAGCACGCTTTCTGTGGCAACGAGCTTTCTTGCAGTACTCCTTACTTATAAACGCAGCCCATATTATGCGCTTGTTTATGCCGCCAATGACGTTGTACTGATCGTACTATGGATCCTTGCCGCAATGACGGATATCAGCTATTTGGCGGTCATCATTTGCTTCATCACGTTCCTTGTTAACGATATCTATGGCTTTATAAATTGGAGACAAATGCAGAAGAAACAGGCAGAATAAAAAATTTGCATACGGTGTCTGTTGCTTACAATGGCATATAACGAGGTAGTCGGTGATGTGGATTATGACTATACGGTCGATTTTAAAGACTTGATGCTTGCACTAAAGGAGGTTGTGAATAAGAGTGATTTAAACAAAGCAGATATGAACGGTGACGGGAACGTTGACTTAATTGACTGCATTCGCATTATGGAAATCATAGTTAAATGAACAAAGGCAGGTGAATTTCACCTGCCTTTGTTTTACATACCGTTCATCTGTATAAATCTCTATTCCAGTGGATTTTCGAGCAAAGCAACTCTTTTATTGGTTGCATCCAATTCTACCTGACAGCCGATGGGCATTGTAAACATTGGATGCGTGTGGCAACAGTCGAATTCGGCCAAAAAGGGAACGTTGCATCCATTCAAAACCTCTTCTAAGATCTCATACGGCTTTTTGCCCGTTCCGTTATCGTCAAACTTTTCGTGCTTTCCGAGAATGATCCCGCTGACTTTTTCAAATACACCGGCTAACTTCAGCAGGGAAAACGACCGTTCAATGGTAGAAGCGTCTTTCAGAGAATCCTCGATCATCAGAATATCGCCTTTGTTGATCTGTGGCATGTATTCTGTGCCGAAAATGCCTTGCATCGTATTGAGATTACCGCCGATCAAGCGACCTTGGCACACACCCGGATGCACACAGATCCAATCGTTTGCATATTGTTCTTTTTCACGATCCTGTTGGCTCCAGTTGATAAACTCGTCCGTCCAGACTGAGGGCATCGTATATTCGCAAGGAAATGTGCGTTCATCCGCGAGTATGGATCTGAAATGTTCAAACGTCTGGTCTACAAAAGGAGGAAACTCTCCAAAAGAGGACGCCAATGCAGGTCCGTAGAAGGTGATGAGTCCGGTTTTGGCGTAGATTCCCAACAACAACGCCGTGGTATCGGAATATCCGATAATGATTTTAGGATGCCGTTTTAAATACTCGTAATCAATGTACGGCAGGATGGAGTTGGTGTTGAATCCACCGATGGCTGCCATCAGTATCTGTACATCGTCGTTGTACAGAAGTTTGTTAAACTCGTCGGCGCGCTCCCGGATACTGCCGGAGCGATAATGATCTTGCTTGCCGCACAGATTTCCGTCGACAACGTGGAATCCTTTAGACGTCAAGTATTCTTTTCCGCGATTGTATCGGATAGGTACGGTTGCTGAAATCGGTGATGATGAGGAGAAAACGCCTACCGTAGAATTGTTTTTGATCTTTGGGGCTTTCATGACCATGATACTCCTTTCATAATGGACATATTATATCACATGCGGTGGCCGTTGTAAATAAAGAATTTGTGCTGGCGAAAATTCACCGCTTTTTTTGCGGTCGTTTTTTCTCTTGACACTTTGTTTGATCGATTCTATAATTGGGATAGTAAAGTCTTATTCTGGAGGCACTATGAAGACCCTGTTTTATAATGGTAAGATCCTGACCTTGGCAGACCCGCTGTATGCTGAGGCGGTATTGGTAGATGGAGAAAAAATCATTGCCGTCGGCAAAGAAGTCGATTTACGTGCAATGGCAGACGAATTTGTAGATCTGCAGGGAGCAACAATGCTCCCCGGATTTATCGATCCGCACAGCCACATCACCTCGTTTTCCGCAACCTATTCGCAGGCGAGTGCGCGGGAAGTCAACAATTACGAAGAGCTTAAGGCAATCGTACAGAAGCATATTCGTGACAACGGCATTCCCAAGGGAGAATGGGTGGCTGTTCGCGCGTATGACCATACCATTTTCCCTGGCAGTAAATACCTGACACTCGAAGAGGTTGATGCAATCGCGCCGGATCATTTGCTGGTGATCCGCCACAACAGCGGACACGCCGGTTTGTTCAATTCACGTGCGATCGAATTTTTTGGGGTAACGCCCGAAATGGCAGAAGAGAACCCCGAAGAGATCCTCATGGAGGATGGAAAGCTGACCGGTTGCTTTAAGGAAGGGGCATTTTCCTCGCGGAATGCGAAGATCCCGGGTGCGCCTTTTGAGCAGATATGCGCGACACATCCGAAGTTGCAACGGTATTATGCGGAAAACGGCATCACGACCGCGCAGGAGGGATTCCTTTCCTCACGTACGATCGATATTTATCGTCATTTATATGAAAACGACGGCTTGTTGCTGGACATCATCCCGTATGCGCCGCTTCGTTACTACGAGCCTTTGCTGGAAAAGTACAAGACATTGCCTGCGGAGCATGATTGGCACTTCGGCGGCATCAAGTACTTCCTGGACGGCTCGCCGCAGCTTCGTACCGCTTGGACACGCGAGCCTTACCTCGGCGGAGACACCTGCGGATTGCCCATTCATACAGACGAAGAGGTAATCGAAGCCTTCCGCTTTGCCGCAGACCATCACGCGCAGATCATCACGCACACAAACGGAGACGGCGCGGCGGCACAGTTCTTGCGCTGTCTCGAGGTCGTTGAGCAGGAGAAGCCTTGGATGAAGGAGCTTCGTCCCGTATTGATCCACGGTCAACTCATGGGCAGAGATCAGATGGCAAAGGCCGCAGAGCTTGGCGTGGTCGTTTCCTTCTTTGTTGCGCATTGCTATTATTATGCAGACACACATATCCATAACCTCGGCCCCGAGCGCGGTATGTATGTCAGCGCCGTTAAAAGTGCGATGGATGCCGGCGTATGCGTCACCTTCCATCAGGACGCACCCGTTATCGAGCCGAATATGCTGGAGTCGATCTGGTGTGCGGCAAACCGCATCACGCGCCGCGGCGTACAACTTGCTGAAGAGGAATGCGTATCCGTTCTGGATGCGATCCGCGCAGTCACGATCAATGCGGCATATCAGTATTTTGAAGAGGATAAGAAGGGGACGATCGAGGCAGGAAAATTGGCTGATCTTGTGATACTTGATAAGGATCCGCTTGCGATCGACAAGAAGGATATCCGCGATATACAAATCTTAAAAACCTACAAAAAAGGCAAATGCATTTTCGAAAAGGAAACCGTTTAACGGTTTCCTTTTTTCTTGACGGTACTGTATCTTTGTGATAGAATAAAGAAAAACGAATGAGGAACGCCATGAACGAAAATGTCAAGTATATCGGTATTCGCGCTTTGCGGTTTTGTGTCTGCGATATATTATTCGTGCTGATCTCGTCTTTAACCTACTATGCATTGTATTTTGTTGCACGACGTACAAGCGTGGAGATCAGCGAAGACATTCTCCGTGCGATGCATATTGTGCTCGGTATTATGGCTTTCCATATCTTGCATAAGGCGTTTATTATTACCGATGCATCTGCGAGGTGCAGATATTATAACAATGGAAATCCGATTCGATTCTTTCTGTTTAAAAGCGCGGATGCGGCGATCTCTTTGCTTCTCGGAGTGGTGTGCCTTTTTGCTTTTCCGCTTGCCTTTTCGGTTACTGCTTTGCGGGAATGGAGTGGATTTAGTTTCGCTTGGGTGTATCTGATCCTGCTCGGCGCTTTGCTTATCAACCTGACGATCACGTGGATGATCGGTATGCGCGATTGGAAAAAGGTCGCGGAAAAACAATCGAAAACGAGAAGAACGCGCAAAGAGGTCGGTATTCTCGCGCGATATATTGCGAGTACTGCATTTACTTTTCCGGTACTAGGTTATATTTTGCCGATCCTGTTTCCGTCTTTTCGGACGTTGCCGCAGACTTTGCTTGTTATTCTGCGCGTTGTTCTCCCCGTTTTTCTTGCGGTTTGGGTCTTTTTGTTTCTTCTCGGCTATATCCGTGCATTTTGTATCCGATTCCAATTTTTACGGAAGTTGAACAAGATAGCGAAGGCAAACGGGTACACCTGTACGAAGATCATGCACCCGTATCGCTCGATCCTTTGGGATTTTGACGGCTGTAGCTTTTCGCTCATTGCCAACGGAAAGACCTATGCTTGCAAACTGCTTGCAGGAAAGGCGTACGGCGATCCCATGTACTTCTTGGAAGAAGGCAAGGGTGTGATTATTCGTCATTATACCTTGCGTTTTCGCTCGCTTCGCGCGGCACCGTTTGCCAAAAATGCGATGATGTGGCAAAAATTCCCCGACGACCTTGCACAGATCCATACGGATTTTACCTACGATTTTGAAGCCGAAGGCAAAAAGATCCTCATTGTGTGCCCTACGCCGCATACGATCTATGCGTCCGGATACGGCGTGAACAAGTTACTTGACGTGGGCGATACCTTTCACGGGTATATGCTGATGACGGGCACAGCGTTTATTAATGCGTTGGAGCGCGATGCAATATGAGCGCATTGTATGAGAAGATCTATGCCGCGGTGCAGAGGATTCCTCGCGGGAAAGTGGCAACCTACGCACAGGTCGCGGCGATGGCGGGTAATCCGCGTATGTGTCGGGTAGTGGGAAATGCGTTGCATCAGAATCCCTATTACGGCATCGTGCCGTGCCATCGAGTTGTCAATGCAAAAGGGAACCTTGCAAAAGGATTTGTATTCGGCGGTGACGGTGTACAGGCGGAAATGCTCCGTGCAGAGGGCGTCGAGGTTATAGACGGAAAGGTTGATCTCGCAAAATATCGAATGTAGTGATTTTTGTCCGATTTTTGCGAAAAAGAGATTGATTTTTGCATTGAAAATACAGTTTACTTTTGGTATACTAAAAAAGTAAAATTAAATACATATAGGAGAAAACCATGAAAGCAACTAAAATTCTTTTGGCGGCACTTCTCGTGTTGGCACTCGGCCTTTGCTTTGTGTCCTGCAATGACGATGCACCCGCAAGCACGGGCGAAGACACTGTTGCTCCCGTTACGACTGCTGACGTCGAGCAACTTGGCGTTCCTACGACCGCAGATTTCGGCGGCGAGGATTTCAACATCCTTTCCAGCGGCAACATCGCGTGCAATGATTTTGATTACGCGGAGGAGTCTTCTCTCGCTTTGGACAATGCACAGTACAAGCGTAAGAGACTGGTAGAGCAGAACTACAACGTCGTGATCAACGAAGAGGTTAAGGTCGCCAACTCTACGGGTAGCGGTTACGGCTTTATGCAGATCAGCCGCGCGGTAAATTCGGGTGAGTGTAACTACGATCTCGCACTGATCGCAGGATACGACGTTGCGGTGCTTGCGTATAACAACTATCTGTATGACATGAACTCGATTCCGGGCATCGACCTGTCCAAGAGCTGGTGGGATCAGAAGGCAAACGATAGCTTGGCTGTGCAGGACGTTATGTTCTTTACCACAGGTGAGATCACGGTTTCCGATAACAACGCTGCTTTTGTTATCATGTTCAACAAGGACCTGATCAAGGACTATGAGCTGGAGAGCCCTTACGACCTTGTATACGATGGCGAGTGGACGATGGAGAAATTTGCCTCTATGTGTAAGACGGTCACCGAGGACCTCAACCAGGACGGCATGATGGGCGATGACGACCGCTTCGGTCTGCTGGTATGGGACGACTCGATCGTCGGTATCGTCAATGCGGCAGGCGAGCGTTGCTGTACGGTCAACGAAAACGGCGTGATCGAGCTGACTCTCTATAACGAGACTACACTGCAGGCGATCGACACCTACCTCTCGATCTCGAACGATACGCAGTATGCGTATACCTATCAGAGACACGGTGGCGGTGTTGCCTATGAGCAGCAACTCTGGTCGGGTAACCACGGTCTCTTCTGGACGACTTACATGGGTATCATTCCGAAGTTCCGTGAGATGGAGAGTGATTTCGGTCTGCTCCCGTATCCGAAGTTGAATGCGGAGCAGGATGCATACTATACGACCGTTGCTCCCTGGAACTCGCAGTACATCTGCGTACCGCTCTATCAGAATGACGTAGAGCGCACGGGCATCATCACCGAGGCTTTGGCATACTACGGCAAGCAGATCACCACGCCTGCGTACTACGACGTCAACCTGATCGGTCAGAACACGCGTGACGAGGAATCCTCGGATATGCTGGAGATCATCTTTGATAACCTTGTATTCGACATCGGTTATCTCTACCGTGTCGGCAACTACAATAAGCAGCTGATGGATATGATCCGCAACTTCGATACCAACTTTACTTCGCGCTACGATACCTATAAGGCATCGGCGGAGATGATGCTGAAGATCATCAACGAAGAGTACATGTCAGCGGTAGAAAGCTGGAAATAAACTGATAAACAGGCACGGGAAACCGTGCCTGTTTATTTTCGGGAAGTGAATGGTTTAAAATCGGCATAGACATTGTTTGCGGTTTTTGCTATAATTAAAATAAAGAAACGGAGGGGATTTTAATGCGTTTATATATTCGTCTGTTTGGATGTTTGTTGACCGTACTTGCGCTGACGGTTTGCGTCGGTGCCAAGGAAACGGTCATTCACGAAAATGATTTTACCGTGACCGCTCTGACTGATTATAGGACCGTGGGAAACTGGCAGGTGCATAACGGAAGTCTTGCTACGGAAACGGGTAGCGGTTCTGCATATTTGTTCTATACGATCCCCGAGCAGTATAAGGGCTGTGACTATCAGGTCGACGTGGATTTTGTCGGCCACACCTCTACGGGTGGTATTATGATTGGCGGCGAGGGAAAGAATCTTACCGCGACTGCCAAACAGTTCCACGGTTTTGATTGCTACACGAACAGTAAGGGCAACAAAGCTGTTCTCGGCTGTTATACCGAAAGCGGCGCATGGGCGGGCAACATCTGCTATACTGATGAGGCGTTTGCACACGGCGACCTGCATCTGACCGTCCGTGTGAGCGGAAACGAGTTTGTATACCGTGTGTACTCGCCCGACGGAGAAACGCAGTATTGTGGCATCTCCTACAAACTTGGTACAAACGATAAAGATGTGTATGAGTCGTTTGGCAATACCATTGGTCTGCGTAAATTTTACGCCGATCAGGGCACGTTTGATAATTTCCGTGTGACCGTGTTCGAGGATGACGTTTTGCCGTCTCTGAATAAAAAACTGGATATGGACGGCGTTTCTTTCATGGCAGGAAATCTTTCCAAAAGCAGGGAGGCTGTTGTCGGAACCGGTGCAATGCTGACTGCGGAGCCTATGCAAGCCAATTTTAAGGCGAGTGTAATGCTGACCCCCAAGGACGTCAGCAAGATCTTTTTTGGCATGACCGACCCTAAGAACGGATATGCGTTTACGGTCAATCAAAAGGACGAAACGCTTGCCTTGCACAAGATAAAGGATGGCAAGTATGAGTGGCTTGCCGGCCGTAATATGCCTGTCGGTGACAAGGCTTATTACACCTATGTCTCGGTGCATGACGGAATCGCCTCGGTGCTTTTTGATGCATACGAGAGCGGAGGGGTGGCATTCCCGAGCTTTGAACTGGAGTTGAAAGATTACGTCGCGGGTAAATTCGGCGTATGGCTGGAAGGCGGCAAGGTAGAGAATCTTTCAATCGTTGAAAGCGAGGGCAAGAGCGGAGAAACGTATCTGAATCCGGTGTTTACGGGTGCGGACCCTGAGGTGCGCTATTTTGACGGTACCTATTTTGCATATCGCCGTGTATCCGAGGGCAAGAACATCGTTCGTGCGTATACCTCGCCCGACCTCGTACACTGGACAGAGCGCAACATCGTTTATACACACAAGGATCACTATACGGCGCACACTTACATGAGCCCGAACGTCATTTATTACGACGGCTTGTATTATCTCTTTATGGCGTGCAAGAATCAGGATGGTAAGCACCGTGTCACTTATTCCTCCTCTACTTCGCCGTATGGTCCCTTTGAGCACATCGGCGGTCAGCAAACGCTGATTCATGAGGATGTCAGTGAGATCGGCGGTTCGCCGTTTATTGATGATGATGGCAAGGTATATCTTTCATTTGCCCGCTTTGGAAACGGAAACCATACGTATCGCGAGCAGGTTGTCCTGAAAGATGGTGTCGTTACTCCTGTGGAAGGGACGCTGACACACGTGGTCTCTCCGATGTTTGAATATGAGATCGATGGATACGGTAACATCAGCGAGGGCGGTATTCTCTATAAACATAACGGCTATTATTACAGCACGTATGCTTCTGGACATTATCTTGGACATTACGGGCAATCCTATCTTGTTGCGGAAAACATCAATGGCCCCTATACCAAATACGAGTACAACGAGATTATTACGCACAACAGCGCCGTAGACGGTGCCGGCGACGGAATGTTCGTTAAATCTCCCGACGGCACGGAGCTGTGGTTTGTTTACCATCAGCACGCCGAGGTCGGCAAAGTGGAGCCTCGTCAGACACGCATCGATCGGGTACAGTTTATTCCCAATCCCGATGGCGGTCCTGACATTTTGACAATCAATGCGCCCTCGACCACACCGCAGACCGTACCTTCCTTTGTCGGTCGGTATGATGTGGATAAGGATGGATACACCCGTCTCAAGGATCTGCTTTTCCTGACGCAACGGCAGGCGGAGAAACCCGAATACAAGGGTACCTATGACCTGGACGGTAACGGCAGAGAGGACTTTGTGGATCTGGTAACTCTGGCAAAGAAGATCGTAGATTAAGATAATAGCAGCCGGTTTTCGGCTGCTATTTTTTGTATTTTTAGTTCTTTTGTATTTTTTGACTTCTTTGTTTTTTGTACATTTGGGTTTATAAATCTGCTTGACGGTCTTTCGCAGGTTTGTTATAATAGAACCAGAATTCAAATTGGAAAGGATGTACTTATGCGTTCTTATATTCGTTTGCTTGGAGTGCTGGTGGTTGCTTTTCTGCTGGCGTTTTCTGTTTGCGCCAAAGAGACCGTTATATATGAAAACGATTTCTCGGGCGTGAGCTTGATCGACTTCAACACCAAGGGAAACTGGACTGTTTCCGGAGGAATGCTTTCTACCGATACGGGTAGCGGCTCTGCATATTTGCATTATACGATTCCCGAGGAGTATGCAGGCTGTGACTATATGGTCGAGGTCGACTTTATCGGCCATACCTCTACGGGTGGCATTCAGATCGGAGCTACGGCGCCGTATCTTCCCGAAAATCCTGCGCTGTTCCACGGCTTTGACTGCTTTACCGGCTCTGCCGGCGACAAGGCGGCTGTCGGTTGCTATAAACCCGACGGCAACTGGGCAGGCAATGTGATCGTCAGCGATCCGCTCCTTCCGAAAACGGGCGACTTGCATATGTCCGTGTACGTCAGTGGCGATACCTTTACCTACCGCGTGTACTCGCCGGATATGAAAACACAGTATTACGGTGCAGAGTATACCATCGGTCAGCATACGCGTGATGAGTATAAGGCACTGACTGGTACCGTGGGTCTTCGTAAATTTTACGCCGACAAGGGTTCGTTTGATAATTTCCGCGTTACGGTGTATACGAATGACGTTCTGCCCGGTCTCGGCAAGAAGATCGAGTTTGGCGGAACTGCTTTCTCGGCAAGCAGTGTCAGCAAGAGTGGAGATTCCGTGACCGGCAACGGTGCGATGCTGACGGAAGCGGCGCTGGATGCAAACTTCAAGGCAACGCTTACCTTGTCGCCGAAGGGCAATACCAAGGTGCTGTTCGGTATGACCGATGCAAAGAACGGCTTTGCGTTTTCCATTGACAAGAGCAGAGAGATGCTGTATCTGCACAAGATTGTCAACGACGAGTATATTTGGCTCGCAGGTCGCAGAATGCCGGTAGGCGACGGAGAGTATCCCGTGACCGTCTCTGTACACGACGGTATCGCATCCGTACTCTTTGATGCATATACCGCAGGCGAGTTGGCTTTCCCGTCCTTTGAAATGCAATTGGACGGTTATACCGCGGGTAAATTCGGCTTCTGGCTGGAGGGCGGTAAGGTATCGGCTCTGACCTTTGGCGAAAGCGAGGGTAAAACCGGTACGACTTATCTCAATCCCGTTTTTGACGGCGCGGACCCTGAGATCATCTATTATGACGGCACTTACTATGCATACCGTCGCGTATCTGAGGGCAAGAACGTCGTGCGTGCGTACACCTCTCCCGACCTTGTACATTGGATGGAGCGCAATATCGTATACATCCAGAAAGACAACTATACGGGTAACAGCTATATGAGCCCGAACGTGTTCTACAACGAAAATGACGGCTATTTCTACCTTTTCCTTGCAGGAAAGAATGCCGAGAAGACCTCACATTGCATCTATTATGCGTATTCCACCTCGCCGCTTGGTCCTTTTGAGCATTTCGGTGGTGAGCAGACGATTCTGCACGAGGGCGTCAGCGAGATCGGCGGCGCACCTTTCTTGGATGACAACGGAAAGTTCTATCTTTCCTTCTGCCGCTTTGGAAACGGTAACCATATCTTTGTAGAGGAGTTCCGCCTGGAAAACGGTATTGTTTCTCCCGTGGCGGGTACGCTCTCCAAGGTTATGTCTCCCGAACACGAGTACGAGATCGACGGGCACGGCAACATCAGTGAGGGCGGTATCTTTACTAAGCACAACGGCAAGTACTATATGATCTGGGCAACGGGTCACTATCTCGGCCACTATGGACAGGGCTATGCGGTTGCGGATGAGATCGGCGGTCCTTACACGAGATACGAGTACAATGATATCATTACCTACAACAGTCTGGTAGATGGTGTCGGTGACTGCATCTTTATCAAGTCGCCGGATGGCAAGGAGCTTTGGGTAGCGTACCATCAGCATAAAGACCTTAACACGGTTGATCTGCGAAAAACACGTATCGATCGCGTGCAGTTTATTCCGAATCCCGATGGCGGCCCCGATATCCTTACGATCAACGCACCTTCGACTACGCCGCAGTATGCACCTTCATTCGAGGGACGCTATGACCTTGACGGCAACGGCTATGTAAGTCTGCGTGACCTGTTCGTTCTGCTCCATTGGCAGGCATCGACCACGCAATATAACGGTCGCTATGACCTTGACAGCAACGGCCGTAAAGACTTTATGGATTCTGTCACCTTGTTGGAAAAGATCGTGAACAACTAAAAAAATGCAGACCGAAAGGTCTGCATTTTTCTATTCATAGAGCACCTTTCCGTCCGCTGCTTTGACGGTAACGGTGTCTCCTGCTTTGATCTTTCCCTCCAGCATCGCTTCGGAGAAGGAATCTTCCACAAGGCTCGTGATCGCGCGGCGCAACGGTCTTGCACCGTAAACGGGATCGAAGCCCTTTTCTGCAATAAAGGAGACGAGAGATGAATCGAAGGTGATCTGCACGCCGAGAGCCTCAATGCGCTTTTGCAGGTCTGCAAGGAGCAGAGATGCGATCCTTTGGATGTCCTCGTCGGTCAAACGGTTGAATACGATGATCTCATCCAGCCGGTTGAGAAATTCGGGGCGGAATGTGTTTTTCAGTGCCGCCATCACGTTTTGCTCCATGGTGACCTTTTCGCTTTCCGCTGACTCGCTTGCGAGGAAGCCGAGCGATTTGCTCTTTTCGGTCAGCGCCGCGGCACCGACGTTGGAGGTCATGATGATGACTGTGTTTTTAAAGTCGACCTTGCGGCCCTGCGAGTCGGTCAGAATGCCGTCGTCTAGAATCTGAAGCATGATGTTGAACACGTCGGGATGCGCCTTTTCGATCTCGTCAAAGAGCACGACCGAATAGGGCTTGCGGCGGATCTTTTCGGTGAGCTGCCCGCCCTCGTCATAACCGACGTAGCCGGGAGGGGAACCAATCAATTTCGATACGCTGTGCTTCTCCATGTATTCCGACATATCAATGCGGATCATGGCGTTTTCGTCGCCGAACATTTCCCGCGCGAGTGCCTTGGTGAGCTCGGTCTTGCCAACGCCTGTGGGGCCGAGGAAGATAAAAGAGCCGAGAGGACGTTTGGGATCCTTAAGCCCCATTCTGCCACGGCGGATCGCCTTGGCGACAGCATCGACGGCTTTATCCTGTCCGATGATGCGCGCTTTAAGCGTTTCGTCCAGGTGCAACAGCTTTTTGCTTTCTTCGCTTTCGAGCTGTTTCACGGGGATTCCCGTCCAAGCGGTCACAATATCGGCGATATGCTCCTTGGTAACCGTTAGCGAGGTATCCTTGCGTGTAGCGGTCCAATTCTCCTTTTCTGCGTTCAGCTTTTCGCGGAGCGCATGCTCTTCATCGCGCAGACGCGCCGCTTCTTCAAAGTTTTGCGCTTTGATCGCTTCTTCCTTGCTTCTGCCCAGCTCCTCTACCGATTTTTCCAGCTTCTTGATGTCGGGAGGGGAGGTGAAGTTTGAGATACGCAGACGGGATGCCGCTTCATCCACAAGGTCGATCGCTTTGTCAGGCAGGAAACGGTCGTTGATATAGCGTCTCGAAAGGTGAACGGCGGCTTCAATCGCTTCGTCGGAAATTTTCAGTTTGTGATGCGCCTCGTATTTGTCACGAAGTCCCTGCAGGATCAGGATCGCCTCTTCGGCGGTTGGCTCGCCGACCATGACAGATTGGAAGCGACGCTCCAGTGCGGCGTCTTTTTCGATGTTCTGACGGTATTCATTGATGGTGGTCGCGCCGATGAGCTGCATTTCACCGCGCGAGAGTGCAGGCTTCAGAATATTCGCCGCATCCATGGCACCTTCGGCGGCACCGGCACCGACGAGGGTATGGATCTCGTCAATGAACAGGATGATCTCGGGCTTTTTTGCGACCTCGTTCATCACGTTTTTAAGACGCTCCTCAAATTCGCCGCGGTATTTTGCACCCGCGATCATCGAAGAGATATCCAGGGTGACGACGTGCTTTCCCGCCAGCATTTCAGGAACGTTTCCATCCGCGATACGCTGTGCAAGTCCTTCGACGACCGCAGTTTTGCCGACGCCGGGCTCACCGATAAGGCAGGGATTGTTTTTCGTGCGGCGGGCAAGGATCTGTATGACGCGGTCGGTCTCCTCTTCACGACCGATAATGGGGTCGAGTTTGCCGCTCTTTGCAAGTGCAGTCAGATCGCGACCGTAGGAGGAAAGGGTTGGGCAATCCTTGATATCTGCCCGCCCCGGCGCTTTGTACGGCTTGCTTTGCGTGCCGCCTTGCGGTCCCGCCTGCCCTGGCTCCACGCCTTCCAGATATGCGGTAATCTCTTTTTGCAATTCGTCGGTATTGACTCCTAATGCGCGCAGGATCTTGACGGCGACACAATCGCTTTCCTGCAGGAGCGCAAGCAGGAGATGCTCTGTGCCGATATATCCGTGACCGTATCTTGTGGATACGTAGGCGGAGATCTCCAAGATCTGTTTGGTGCGCGGGGTAAGATCGGCAGCGGAAACGTTGGTAGGGCTACCCGTTCCCATATTGCGCTCGACGGTTTCGGTTACGTTATCTTTGGTGACGCCCTTGGAAAAAAGCGCCTTTGCCGCTACTCCCTCCGTTTCGGAGCAGAGTCCGACAAGCAGATGCTCGGAGCCGACGTAGGTGTGTCCAAGATCTCTTGCGGTGAGCAGTGCGGCATTCAGGGCATTTTGTGCTTTTTGTGTAAAACGGTTGGTCAATTTCTACCTCCTAAAGTATTCCGGACTGTTTTTGCACGTAAACGGTCCCGAAGCGCGGGATCATTTGCGGCAGCGTCCTGTAAAAGTATGTGCGCGGGCATTGCTTGCTGCAAGAGCCCGTCCAGTGCAGTATATTCGATGCTTTGAGTGAGCCCGAGCGAAACACCGAGTCTCACGTATGCATAGCAATCGAGGAACTCCTTGCCGGACAGCATGTGTGCATATTGCAGTATACCCAGTGCGCGGAAGATCTTATCGGTCAGAATGTCCTTGTTTGCGGAAAAGACACTCTTTCGCGCATTGCTTTCGTCCTCGGCGATCCGCAGGGCAACGGTCTCGACCTTTTGCACCAGATCTTTTTCTGTAACTCCAAGGGAAAGACTGTTGGAGACCTGATAGATGCAAGCGTCTGCGGCGGTACCTTCGCCGTACAGACCGCGGACGGTGATGCCGATTTTTTCAAGGTTTGTCTTGAGATCACCCATACGGTTTGTCCATGTGAGTGCGGGCAGGAACATCATGACGGATGCACGCATGGCGGTACCGAGATTGGTGGGGCAGTGCGTTCGGTAACCGAGAGCATTGTCAAAGGCAAAACGAACGCTTTTGTTGATCGTTCGCTCTGTGTCTATCGCTTTGTTTTTTGCCTCATGCAGTGCAAGGCCGTTTGCAAAGGCTTGGATGCGAAGATGGTCCTCTTCGCAGACCATGACCGAAATTTCGCGATCTGAGGACAGAAAAAGAGCATGGGGCTCTTTTTCGCTTGCAAATTCACGGCTGATAAGATGCTCTTCGGCAAGAGCAAGCGCTTTTGTGGGGTCTTCCAGTTCCTTGGCGGCAATGAGGTTTTTGTTTTCAAGAGCCTTTGAAATCTTTTCGATAATCTCCCGTCTGCAAGCCGTATCTAAAACGGGAGGGAAGGGATAGTCTATGATATTGCGTGCCAGACGGACACGGCTTTTTAAGATCACATCGGGAGAATAGAGGTCGTTCATACATTTTCTCCTTTCAGTGCTTTGATTGCGTCTCGTAGGCGTGCGGCTTCCTCGTAGTTTTCGGTACTGATCGCTTTGGCAAGAGCATCGCGGAGCTGTTCTTCCTCCGAGGGAAGGGAGGACTTTGGATCTGTGTCGGTCTTTTCGGGTGTTAATCCGCAATGCTTTGCGCCGCCGTGGATCGAACGGATGGTGTCACGCAGCTCTTCGCAGAAGGTATCGTAGCAGTTTGGGCAGCCAACCTTGCCCATGGAGAGAATGTCACGCCATCCAAGGCCGCAGAGGTTGCAGCGTTTGTCGTTTGATCGCGTTTTCGGAACGGAATGAAACAACGGCGCAAAAATATTCGTACCGCCGATCCCCGCCTGCTTTGCACAGGTCGGACAAAGCGCAGCAGAGGATTCATTGCCGTTGATATTTTGCGTATAAAACAGGGAAGCCTGTTCTTTTTTGCATCGTGTGCAAAGCATAGAGTTCACCTCAATTCATGATTGCAAGCAGCATATTGCGGAAGTTGCCCGCACGCACGATTCCGTGCAGTTCGCGTGGTAGCGCGGAGTATGCCGCTGTGGACATACAGGCATTTGCATAGCGTTTTTCACGTGCCGTGATCAGATCTGCCGCGTACAAGGTTTCCAAAAGTGAAGCGAGTGTTTGCTCGTTTAAAGAGTCCCCGATCGATTCAAAGATCTGCAACAGAAGATCGTTTCCGTCCAGTACTTTACGCATGATGCGGATGTATCCGCCACCGCCACGACGGCTTTCGATGATATATCCGCGCTCGGGGGTAAAGCGGGAGGCGACGACGTAATTGATCTGGCTTGGTACGCAACCAAGGCGCTTGGCAAGATCGTTTCTCTTGATTTCCAGTGTACCGCCGCAGTCGTTGAGCATTTCGTCGATAAATGCGGCGATGGTATCCGATATCAGCATAGGAACACTCCTTTCGTTTACGGTTTGATTATAAAACAAAGGTCAATAAAAGTCAAAGTCAAATAAGGTCAAATAAAAAGCGAGGCAGACGGCGCAAACCGTTTGTCTCGCTTTTTTGACGGATTTTCTTGTTTTTTCTTCGATTTTCTTCTGATTTCGTGATTTTATTCGAATGGAAGAACTCGATTGTAATTGCGTACGATCGCGTTCCACGTAGCCTTATCGACGACCCCTGTCGGTGGCAGGCTATTACGTACTTGCAGATCGGATACTGCGGCTTCCATTTCGTCGTCAAAGACGTTTGTTAAGGGGAGCGGATCAAATCCGTCGTACGAGACGGTCAATTCGTTCATGAGTCCCTTCAGCAACAAAACAAAATCGCTGACCTCCCCTTTTTTTACATTTTTGCCTTTTTCGAAAAGATAGATCGGCAAAGGTTCGCTTTGGTCAAACTCGGCTTCCAGTGACCTTGCATACAGAAGGTCATAGGTGTCTTTATCTACTGTACCCGTGATTGGCAGACCGTTCTGCTTTTGAAAGGCGCGGACGGCGTCAGTAGTGCTTGCGGCAAAGATGCCGTCTGCGGGTACAGTAACGATACCGCCATTTGCAAGCTGGATCGTGCGGAGCATTTTCTGTAAATGTGTAACAACCGCGCGGCGGTCATTGTTCTGATAGGTCATACTTCTTCCTCCGAAACGGCGTATCCCGGATACTGTCCTGCGGACGTCGTGCTTCCGCTGTACAGGTCCTCATAGGTGTTGATGATCCTGTTCCATGTTTCAACGTCGGCGACTCCGTCCTCCTCCAAGCCGAACAAACGCTGAAAAGCGACGACTGCATTGTAGGTCATGGCGCCGAAGTATCCCGTTACGGGTACCGTGGGGAGCTGCGTGTAGGTTTCGGCAATATAGTTCAGATACTCCTGCAAGAGCGTGACGTATTCGCTTTCGGTGCCGACGCGAAGTGCAAAGCCGGGATAGGGAACCACGACGCCCTCTGTGTAGCGTGGCGGTATTGTGGCGATCAGACCTTGGTACACGTTGTAGATCTCATACCATGTGGTCTCATCCACGATTCCGGTTACGGGTAGGGAGTACGCCTCTTGAAAACTGCGTACTGCAGCCGCGGTGGATTCGCCGAAAACTCCGTCGAGCACTGTGGAGTCAACCGAGGAAACAAACAGGGAAATATACGAAAGAAAATATTGCAGAAGTCGTACGCCGGAGCCTTCGCTACCGACCGTAAGCACTTCGGGAAACTGGCGGGAGACTTCTTCGAGAGCGATGCCCTCGGAGTTGAGCTCCGCTAAACGTTTCACGCTTCCGTAGATACGCAAAACGCTGTACCAGGTTGCACGGCCGACGATGCCGTCGGGTGTCAAATTGAAGATGCGCTGAAATTCCTTGACTGCATTTTCGGTTTCGCCACCAAAAAATCCGTCGGCAGGAACGATCTTCGGAATGGCGGGATAATTATTGGAGATACGATTGAGACGGATCTGCAGGCGGCGTACGTCGTCACCGCCCGAGCCGAGGCGGAGCGGCACGTTCGGCACGCTGTCATCGGGTGCTTGCAAGGGCACGTTCATCTCGATATCGATGTTTTCACCGTAATAATTCTGCAGGATCTCGTAAGGCGTGCGTCCTTCCTCCGCCAGCGTTACCGATCCCCATTGTGAAAGACCGTTGCAAACGGTCTGCACACCGTCGCAGTACTGCGCAAACAGCGGCTCTACGGTGCCTTGGCGGCGGATGTAACTATCAAAAATTGAATCGGCAATTCGGGAGACATTTTCGAAAATGTCTCGGTCTTCTACAAAATACTGATCGTTCTGTGTGGTGTTCGTGATATCAAAATCATAGCCGCGACTGCGATAATACTCGGTATAGACGCGGTTTAATGCATAAGAGATCTGCGCGTATATGTTGGCACGGATCGCGTTCTCCGGCCATGTGGGATAGATTTCACTGGAAGCCACGTTTTTTACGTAATCAATGAACGGTACCGTCACGTTTCGTGCGGCGGCATCCGGTGCTCCGAGGTGCACGGTGATCGTCTCGGGGATAAAGGGAAGCTCGTATTGCATGGGCACCTCCTACAAATTGGGATTCTGACTTTCTGTCGTGTTCTGCCCTGTCGGAGGCGTGCTTTCGCCCGGGTATTCGGTACGCGGAAGCAGGTTGACAGGCTGTACCGAGGTGATCCCTGCAAAAACGGGAACTTCACTGAAGGTGCGTGGATAAAAGCCTTCGTTCTCCACTTCGACAGTGTATTTTGCGTAGGGGACGGCGCTTCCCGGAACCACAGAGGCGGCTGCGGGCGGAGCCGGCAAGGGAATACGCGGTGTGTTGCCGCTTGAGTCGGTGTAGAGAACGGTGAGGACGCCTGCATTCTCACGGTCGGAAAAGCGGACGGTCACCTGTGCTCCCGGTATAGGGAGTGCTCCGCCTGCGGTATAGACCGAAACGATCAGTGTGCCGCCGGAAGAGTATTCGGTAGGAGTGTTCATGTCCATGTATACTGTCCTTTCTGAATTTTTTGAACAGTACATAGTATAGAAAATATATAAATTTCATGACCGATTTTGTGCAAAACCGAAAAAAATCAAAAATTATTCTTTTTTCTGTGTTTTTTGGCAAATTTATGGTATAATAAATCTGCTATGCTTTCATCATAAAATTTGTACGGCTATGGGGGAGAGAACAATGAACGATTCTTTTTTCGGTGATCTTGCGATAATCGGCATGCGCGGGTGCGAGGCGTTTACCGCAGAGGTGGACGGTTACATAAAGGATTGGCGTCGCCATGTGGAGGACGAGACCTACATTGCAAAGGCAGATTGCCCACGCTTTGGCTCGGGCGAGGCTAAGGGTCTGATCCACGAATCGATGCGCGGACGTGACGTGTATATCATCTGCGACGTTTTCAATTACGGCGTTACTTACAAGATGTACGGTATGACCGTTCCGATGAGTCCGGACGATCACTATCAGGATCTAAAGCGTATTATCAGCGCGATCGGCGGAAAAGCACGCAGGATCTCGGTGATCATGCCGATGCTCTACGAGGGCAGACAGCATAACCGTACCACACGCGAGTCGCTTGACAGCGCACTTGCTCTGCAGGAACTGGTCAATATGGGCGTTGCCAACATCATTACCTTTGATGCACACGATCCCAAGATCCAGAATGCGATCCCGCTCCATGGTTTCGACAATGTCAGACCCACGTATCAAATGATCAAGGCTCTGCTGAAGGCAGTTCCCGACGTTTCCTTCACGCATGACAAGTTGATGATTGTTTCTCCCGACGAGGGCGCAATGGGCAGATGTATGTTCTATTCTTCGTTGCTTGGTCTTGATCTCGGTATGTTCTATAAGCGCCGCAATTACTCTGTTATCGTTGACGGTAAGAATCCGATCGAGGCACATGAGTATCTCGGCCGTGACCTTGCGGGCAAGGACGTTATCGTTGTAGACGATATGATCTCCTCCGGTGAGTCCATGCTGGATGTTTGTGTACAGCTCAAGGAAAAAGGCGCAAACCGTATCTTCGTATTTGCAACCTTTGGTCTGTTCTGCAACGGTCTTGACAAGTTTGATGAGGCCTACGAGAACGGCGTATTTACCAAGGTCTTTACCACCAACCTGATCTACGGTAAGGAGGAGCTCCTCACGAGACCCTGGTACTACTCGGTCAATATGTGCAAATACGTTGCATACCTGATCGATACGCTTAACCATGATGCTACGATCAGCAATCTGCTGAACCCCACCAAGCGCGTTCATAAGCTGATGGAGAAGTACGCAGACAACTTTACCGAAAAGAAATAAGCAAAAAAAGAAAGCCGCCCATCGGGCGGCTTTCTTTTTTGCTACTACGTTTATGCTTTTTTGGTGCGCGTTTTCCACAGTGTGTAGCCAAGTGCGAATACGGAGTAAAAAAACGAAATGCAAGAAAACAATACGAGCGAGGCAAGCGAAGTGGTGACGATGCCTCCGATCACGGCGAACAGCAAGAAGGAAGCACCAAGCACAGAAACATAGTGTAAAAGAATGCGTACCGCTATATGGAACTTTTGGATAAGAAAAATACGGTTGCATATCGTCAGCATCAACGATGTGGCAAAGAGAAGAAAGGCGTTCCCAAAGGAAAGCCCTACCTTGTATTCCACGGTAAGAGCTCCGACGCCATACAGTAAAAAGGCAAGTACGGTAAACAGGATACATACGTCTGTGAGTATTTTTTTTACGGTTTTCATTGGGAGTCACCTCATCCGAAAGACTTTACCCATACGATATCACAAAATTTCACGCTTTGCAAGAAAAATCGTGCGGATCACGGCAAATACGCATTGACATTATTTATAATATAATATATAATTATATTTTAGAAGATTTGAATTCTACCCCAAGAAAGGGAAGTATTATGCTGAACAGACATGATTCCAGAGAAGCCGTTCTCGGACTGGTATTTGAGAATGAGTACGGCGTGTATGAAGACAAGCAGGAGATGTATGCCAATGCGCTTGTCGCAAGAGACATTGAGGAAAACGAATATATCAAGACCGTCTTTTTCGGTATCGTCGAAAAAGCGGAGGAGCTTGATGCATATATTGAGAAATATGCAAAGGGAAGAAAGCTTTCCCGTATTGCGAAGGTTGCAAAGTCGATTATGCGTATTGCGATCTATGAGATGCTGTATATTGATTCGATCCCCGCAAGCGTTTCGATCAACGAGGCAGTCGAACTGATCAAGCAGTATGACGACGAAAAGACCAAGGGCTTTGTAAACGGTGTGCTCAACTCCGTAAAAGAGGAGATCGCGAATGCGTAAGTGCTTTGTCGGCATTGACACAAGCAACTATACCACTTCGGTCGGCATCGTGGATGCCGACGGCAACGTACTTGCAAACTGTAAAAAGCTTTTGCCTGTGGCAGACGGTGCGTGCGGCTTGCGTCAGAGCGATGCGGTATTCGCGCATATCAAGAATCTACCTGAGGTGATCGCTCTTGCGGTACCTTTCCTGCGGGACGCGGAAATCGCAGCGATCGGTTACTCGGCGAAACCGCGCAACGCAGAAGGCTCCTACATGCCCTGCTTCCTATGCGGCAAGGATATTGCTTTGGCGATGGCTGCGGGGAGAGATATCCCCGTGCATGCCTTTTCGCATCAGTGTGGACACATCGCGGCGGCACTGACCTCGGCAGATGTATGGCAGATCGCAGGCGCATCGTTTATTGCATTTCACGTTTCGGGGGGCACGACAGAGGTGTTGCTTTGTACGCGCAGTGCGGACGGGTTCCTGACAGAGATCATCGGCGGTACAAATGATCTGAATGCCGGACAGGCGATCGATCGTGCCGGTGTGATGATGGGCATGCATTTTCCCTGCGGTGTAGAATTGGAACGCACTGCGGACACTTTCATTGGTAAGGTGCCAAGGCCGAAGATCAGTGTGAAAGACGGTTATTGCAACCTTTCGGGGCTACAGAACCTTTCCGCAAAGTTTTATGCCGAATGCAACGATAAGGCAAAAACGAGCGCATTTGTGCTTGCGTTCGTCGGGGACACGCTTTTGAAAATGGCAACCGATGTACGTGAAAAATTCGGAGCAATGCCGATCGTGTTCGGAGGCGGCGTGATGAGCAACCGTACTTTGCGCGGAAAACTTAGTGCACTTGGCAACGTGTATTTCGCAGAGCCTGCACTTTCTGCCGACAATGCCGTAGGTATTGCCGAGCTTACGCGCAGAAAAGAATTATAAACAGGAGGAATCGGCATGGATATATTCGCAGACATGGTTTCGGTACCGCAAAGCGGACCTGAAGCGCTGACGGTCACGCAACTGAATGAATATATTAAAGCGAAGATCGATTCCGACGGGTTTCTCGCGCACGTTACGGTAAAAGGGGAGATCTCCAACTTTACCAATCATTATAAAACGGGGCATTTTTATTTTACCATTAAGGATGAGGGCTCGCTGATCAAGGCGGTCATGTTTCGCAGTGCCGCAAGCAAACTGAATTTTGTTCCCGAAAACGGTATGAAGATCTTGGCGCGTGGCAGGGTATCGGCTTTTGTGCGCGACGGACAGTATCAGCTATACTGCGAGGGGATGGAGCCCGACGGTATCGGTGCGTTGTACTTTGCATTTGAACAGCTGAAAAAGAAGCTTTCGGCAGAGGGACTGTTTGACGAGGCGCGCAAAAGGTCGCTTCCCAAGATCCCGACTCGTATCGGCGTCATTACCTCGCCTACCGGTGCGGCGATCCGCGATATTATCAATATTTTAGGCAGAAGGTTCCCGTATGCTAAGGTGATCCTGTATCCCGCACTCGTGCAGGGGGCGGATGCCGCTCCTTCGCTAATTGCGGGCATGCAATACTTTAATACGCAAAAGAATGTGGACGTGATCATCATCGGTCGCGGAGGCGGTTCGATCGAGGATCTGTGGGCATTCAACAACGAGGAGCTTGCGCGCACGGTTGCGGCATCCGCCATCCCCACGATCTCCGCAGTCGGACATGAGACCGATTTTACAATCTGCGATTTTGTGGCAGACAGACGCGCGCCGACACCTTCGGCGGCGGCGGAACTTGCCGTACCCGAAACGCACGAGCTGATGCACAAGATCGACAATATCATCGGTAGAATGTCTCTTCTGCTTTCCCGCAGGATCGAAAGCGGGCGGCAGATCTTGGACTTTTATAAAACGCAGGGGATTTTCGCACATCCTGAACGTATGCTGGAGGAGCGGAAAATGCAACTTTTGATGCTGGGACAGCGCTTAGATGGTTCGATCGCGGCAAAACTGACGGCGGATCAGAACCGGTTGGCACAACGTGCCGCAAAGCTGGAGGCGCTCAGCCCTCTCGGGATCCTGTCGCGTGGTTATTCCGTGGCAACCGGTGCGGATGGAAGGGTGATCTCTTCGGTACAGGACGTTGTTGTGGGAGATGAATTCGCGTTGCAGCTTACTGACGGTAAGATCCGTGCAACGGTAAAGGAGTAAGACAATGGCTGAAAAGAAGGAAAGAACTTTTGAAGAAGCAATGGCGAGGCTGGAGGAGATCGTGCGCTCTTTGGAGGGCGGTACAGCAGGCCTTGATGACTCGCTCGGACTGTTTGAAGAGGGAATTGCGCTGGTAAAGCTCTGTAACGCAAAACTGGAAGGCGCGGAACAAAAAGTGAAGCTTCTTTCCAAAGGGGAAGACGGAGCGCTCACTGAGACCGACTTTGCCGGAGGCAGATAATGTCCGTGACCGACAGAGTACGTGAAAACGCCGCATTGGTCGAGGCGGCGCTGACTGCGTTTTTTGCGGAGCATAAGCAAACGACCCTGTATCGTGCGATGGAATATAGTACAATGTGCGGCGGCAAACGCATCCGCCCGTTTCTGGTGCTGGAATTCTGCCGCATGTTCGGCGGCAGTGATACGGCGGCAATGCCGTATGCTTGTGCGCTCGAAATGATCCATACCTTTTCGCTCATCCATGACGATCTTCCGTGTATGGATGATGATGATCTGCGCCGCGGCAAGCCAACCAATCACAAGGTGTTTGGCGAGGCAACCGCTTTGCTTGCGGGCGACGCTTTGATTTTTTCGGCGATCGAATGTGCCATGCAGAACGCATACACCGATGCGGAAAACAAGTTGCGCGCTGTTCGTGAACTTGCAACAGCCGCAGGAGCAGACGGTATGTGCGAAGGGCAGATGCTGGACATCGGCGGGGAAGAGAAGAGGCTTTCTTTTGAGGAACTTCTGACGCTACACGCCCATAAGACAGGTGCGCTTTTGCGCGTAGCGGCACGGCTCGGCGCGATTGCGGCCGGCGCGGATGCAGATGCTGTACAGGCGGCGGATGCATACGGTGCGGGCATTGGTCTCGCATTCCAGATCATCGACGATATTCTCGATGCCTACGGCAGTGCCGAGGAACTCGGCAAACCGACAGGCAGTGATGCAAAGAATGAAAAAACGACCTTCCTCACGCATATGGACGCGAGTGAAGCACGGCAGTACGCCGCACGTGTAACCGAGGAGGCGTGTGCCGCGATCCGCGGTTATGCAAATGCAGATATGCTCTGCGCGCTGGCAGAGTATTTGCTGCATAGGACAAACTGATGCGGCTGGACGTATATCTGACCGAGAACGGTCACGCGGACAGTCGGCAACGTGCCAAGGTACTGATCACGGGCGGATACGTGTCGGTGAACGGTAAGGACGTTACCAAGCCGGCACTGGACGTGAAAGAGAATGATACCGTGCAGATCAGCGGAGATCCGATTGGCTACGTCAGCCGCGGCGCACTGAAGCTGAAGGGCGCATTTGAGGCGTTTGCTTTGGACGTGCGGGGGCTTGTTGCTGCTGATATCGGTGCCTCTACGGGCGGTTTTACGGAATATCTGCTTTCCCGCGGTGCTACCAAGGTATACGCGGTAGATTCCGGTAGGGATCAGCTTGCGGCAAAACTTCGTGCCGATGCACGTGTTGTCTGCATGGAAGGGTATAATGCCCGTGCATTGGACGTTTCCGACTTTGATGAAGGCGTGGACGTTGCGGTCATGGACGTGTCTTTTATTTCGCAGACGTTGATTTTACCCGCACTTGCGGGCATCATGAAAGAAAGATCCTTTTTGGTCAGTTTGATCAAACCGCAGTTTGAAGCCGGACGTGAGGCGGTCGGAAAAGGCGGCATTGTGAAAAATCCCGTTTCCCGTGCCATGGCGGCAAAGCGTGTGATCGAATGCGCCAATGCAAATGGGTTTGTCCTCGTAGGACTGGTTCCTTCACCGATCCGCGGAGGGGACGGTAATATGGAGTTTCTTGCCTGCTTTGCTAAGGGAGACGCCCTCCCTGCATACGTCGGCAACGTTGACCTTTTGATTTCAGAGACAGTAAAGGAGCACGCATGAAACAAGTTGTGATGATCCCTACCTTGCGTAAAGAGCAAGACTCGGAGTATACGCGGCAAGCCATTGCGGAATTTATACGTCATGGCGCAACTGTCTGGATGGAAGAGCAGTACAGAGAGTACTTCGGTGATCTGCCGCTCCGTTTTTATCTGCAGGATGCGGCATATCCCGCGTGTGATCTGATCGTGGTGCTTGGCGGAGACGGTTCGATCCTGCGCGCCGCACAGAAAGCACTGCAATACGATTTGCCGCTGTTCGGCATTAATCTCGGACGGCTTGGCTATATGGCAGAGATCGAAAAGAACGAGATCTCTCTAATCGCCAATATTTATTCAGGTTCGTATACCATCGAACCGCGCATGACGATCTCGGTCGGTGTACGTACAGAAGACGGTGAATATTCCGAACTCGGACTCGCGCTTAACGACGTGGTGGTCGGACGTGTCGGTTATACGCACAGCATTGACCTGCTTTTGCTTGCGGACGGTAAGGCTGTACGTACCGTGCGCTCGGACGGGTTGATCGTATGCACGCCGACGGGCTCTACTGCGTATTCCATGTCGGCGGGAGGCAGTGTGATGGACCCGACGCTGGAATGTATTTGTGTTACGCCGATCTGCCCGTTGTCCCGCTATGCATGCCCAATTGTTTTCTCGGGTGAGAGCACGATCGAGATCCTGAACATTGACGATCGTGTCAAGTTGTGCGGCATTGCAATCGACGGTGAGGAGAGCAGGCCCTTACAGCATGGGGAGACGCTCGTGGTCCGTCGTTCCGTACAGTCGGTAAAGATGCTTTCGGTCAAGAACGAGGGCTTTTTCGAGACCCTGAACAATAAGATTTCCAAGTACGAACTGAAGAGTTAGAAAGAGGTATGCTCCGTGAAAAGTAAGAGACAGGAAAAGATCTTGGAGTTGATCAGTGAATTTGAGATCGAAACGCAGGAGGAACTGATCTTCTATTTGAATAAATTTGGGTTTGAAGCGACACAGGCGACCATTTCACGTGATATCCGCGAACTGAAGTTGACCAAGATCATCGGCAGTACGGGGAATTATCGCTATGCAACCAGTGAGTCTGCACCGGCAAAGAAGAATATGCCAAAATTCAACGGTGTGCTTGTGGACTCGATTTTAAAGGTATCGTATGCCAACAATATCATCGTGCTTAAGACCTTTCCGGGGCTTGCCAATGCGATCGGGTCGGGCATTGATGCGCTTCATACCCCTGAGATCCTCGGTTGCGTTGCGGGAGACGATACCGTGATCATCGTTCTCCGCGACGAAGAGGCGGCAAAGGACATTTCCGAAAAACTGAGACATATGATGCGCTCGGTGTAAAAGGCTAAAGGAGGATTTGCGATGCTTGTTTCACTGCATATTGAGAATATCGCAGTAATCAAGTGCGTGGATATTGACCTTGCGGACGGCTTTACTGCTCTTACGGGAGAGACCGGCGCGGGAAAATCCATTTTGATCGACAGCATTGGCTTTCTTCTCGGCGCGCGCAGTTCGCGTGAGCTTTTGCGTAGCGGGGAGGAAAGAGCACTTGTCAGCGCAATGTTCTGCGGCTTTGACGCCGAAACGGAGCGCACGCTTGCCGAAAATGAGGTTGCTCCGGACGAAGACGGGAATCTGCTCATCAGCCGCACGATGAATGCGGACGGCAGAACGCAGAGTAAGATCAACGGCAGGGCGGTCGGCTCGTCTACAGTGCGCGCGATCGCACCCTTGCTTGTGAATATACACGGGCAGAACGACAGTTTGCGTCTGTTAGAGGATGAAAATCACATCCTTTTTCTGGATGCGTATGCCCGAAACGCGTCGGAGCTTCGGGCATATGCAGAGTGCTATTCTGCGTACAGAAACGCACAAAAGGATCTGCAGGAACTACAGAAAAAGGGCGAAGCAAAAGCAAACCGCGAGGCGGAGTTGAAACGCACGGTCAAACTGCTGGAGTCGGCAAAGGTCAAGGAAGGCGAGGAGGAAAAACTTCTTGCCGAGAAAAAGATACTGGCGAATGCCGAGAAGATATCCAAGCAGACTGCGTTCGCCTATCGCGCACTCAAGGGGGCGGAAAAGGCGAATGCGGCATACATTCTTGACAGGTGTGCCACGGCGCTTCTGCAAATTTCGGACACCGTGCCTGAGACGGCAGAGCTTGCCGCAAGGCTGAAGAATCTGCAGTACGAGGCGGAGGATATTGCCGAGACCGTATACGATCTCGGCGACGTCGGTGAAGAGCCGGGGGAAAAACTCGATCGTTTGGAAAGCCGTATTGCCGCATTGCAAAAACTGAAAAAGCATTTTCTGACCGACGAGGCGGGGCTGATTGCACTTCTGGCTTCTGCCAAGGAGGAGCTTTCTACGTTGGAACAGCTTGAGGACGTGCTTGCCAATGCCGAAAAGGCTTGCCGTATGGCAAAAGAAACCGCCGAAAGAGCAGCCGCAGTGCTTACCGATACGCGTAAAGCGGCGGCGAAAAAACTCATCCCGCTGGTGCTTGGTGAACTTGAATTTCTGGACATGGAAAAGGTCGTGTTTGACATTACTGTTACGCCGAGCGGTAAGCTGGGCGCAGATGGCACGGACAGTGTGCAGTTCTTGATCTCTGCAAACCGCGGAGAGGAGCCGCGCCCGCTCTCCAAGATTGCTTCGGGTGGCGAGCTTGCCAGGATCATGCTTGCGGTCAAAACGGTGTTTGCAGACGCATTTGGTGTGCATACCGTGATCTACGACGAGGTCGATACAGGTGTTTCCGGCAAGACCGCGCGCAAGATCGGTATCAAACTGAAAGAGAGTGCAAAGGGAACACAGACCGTCTGTGTGACCCATTCCGCACAGATTGCCTCACTTGCAGATTCTCATCTGCTGATCCGCAAGAGTGCGGTCGGTGAGCGCACGGAGACCTCTGTTCTTCCGATCGACGGGGAGACCCGTGTACGGGAGATCGCAAGGATTCTTGGTGGCGTGACCGTGAGTGAGAATATGCTCGTTTCCGCAAGGGAACTCATTGATGAAGGAAAAAAATTATAAAATTTACATACAATACTTAGGAGAAACCAAAATGACTTTATTTGAAGAACTGAAAGCCAGAGGTCTTCTGGCACAGCTGACCGACGAGGCAGAGATCCGTGATATGATCAATGCGGGCAAGGCAACCTTCTACATCGGCTTTGACTGTACTGCCGACAGCCTTACCGCAGGACATTTTATGGCGCTGACGCTGATGAAACGTCTGCAAATGGCAGGCAACCGTCCGATCGCGCTGATCGGCGGCGGTACGACTATGATCGGCGACCCTTCCGGCAGAACCGATATGCGTAAGATGCTCACCAAGGAGGATATTGACCACAACGCCGAGTGCTTCAAGCGACAGATGGAAAGATTCATCGAATTCGGCGAGGGAAAGGCGCAGATGGTCAACAATGCCGACTGGCTTCTCAACCTGAATTATGTGGAACTGCTCCGCGAGGTCGGTGCTTGCTTCTCCGTCAACAACATGTTGCGCGCAGAATGCTACAAGCAACGCATGGAGAAGGGCCTTTCCTTCTTGGAATTTAACTATATGATCATGCAGAGCTACGATTTCTATCACCTGTTCAAGCACTACGGTTGTAACATGCAGTTTGGCGGAAACGACCAGTGGTCGAATATGCTCGGCGGTACCGAGCTGGTCCGCCGTAAGCTCGGCAAGGATGCACACTGCATGACCATTACACTGCTTACCGACTCCCACGGCAACAAGATGGGCAAGACCGCGGGCAACGCCGTATGGCTTGATCCGAACAAAACCTCGCCCTTCGACTTCTTCCAGTACTGGAGAAACGTCGACGATGCAGACGTGATCAAGTGCATGAAGATGCTGACCTTTATGCCGCTTGAGGAGATCGCAGAGTATGAGAAGCTCGAAGGTAGCGATCTCAATCGTGCAAAGGAAAAACTTGGCTATGAGTTGACCGCGCTCGTACACGGTACCGAGGAGGCAGAAAAGGCACTTGCGGCGGCGAAGGCTGTTTTTGCAAACGGCGGTGTTTCGGCAGACATGCCTTCCACCGTGCTGACCGACGATAACTTTACGGATGGCAAGATCGGCATCATCGACATGCTGGTCGTTTCGGGTCTTGCGCCCTCAAAAGGCGAGGCACGCCGTCTCGTCCAGCAGGGCGGTGTACTGGCTGCAGACGCAAAGGTCGAGGCGTTTGACAAGACGTTTGAAAAGGATGCTTTCGCGGGCGAGGGCATGATCGTGAAGAAGGGCAAGAAAACTTTCCACCGCTTTACTCTCTGATTTTTTGAAAAGGACGCGTTATATGTCTCTTCTATCTTTTGAAAAAGCACTGCATCGGTATAGCGAAGAAAGCGGATCGCGCAGTTTCTTTATCCGCCCGGACTTTCCGATGAAGCGCATTACCTCTTTCCGCATCGGCGGTAACGCCGATCTGGCTGTGTATCCCGCAGATGCAAAGGCGTTTGCCTTTGCGCTTTCTGCGGCACGGGAAAACGAAGTTCCGTTTACCGTAATCGGAAACGGTAGCAACACTTTGGCATCGGATAAGGGTTTTCGCGGCGTGGTATTCGTCACGACCGATATGCGGAAGGTGACGATCGACGGAGATACACTGACTGCGGGTTGCGGCTGTCTGCTCGGAAGCGTCGGTACGAATGCTTCGACAGCCGGGCTCAGTGGTGCTGAGTTTGCTAACGGCATCCCCGGAACGGTGGGCGGCGCGGTCTATATGAACGCAGGCGCCTACGGTGGACAAATGTCGGATATCGTTGTCAGGACCGATTGCTACGATCTGGACAACGGCGAATTTCTGACGCTTGATAATGCGGCGCAGAAATTTTCCTACCGGCACAGTATTTTTATGGAGAAGAACTATATTGTTCTTTCCGCGACGCTACAGTTACGGCACGGAGATCCTGATGCGATTCGTACACAGATGCAGGAGTATCTGCGTTGTCGCCGCGAAAAACAACCGTTGGAATACCCGAGCGCAGGAAGCGTTTTTAAGCGTCCCGAGGGGTATTTTGCGGGCAAATTGATCGAGGATGCGGGATTAAAAGGTACCCGTGTTGGAGGAGCTGTCGTATCGCCAAAGCATGCGGGTTTTATCGTCAACACGGGCGATGCAACCGCAAGTGACGTGCTTTCCTTGATTGAGATCATTCGCGAAAAGGTACACTCGCTTTACGGCGTGCGTTTGGAATGCGAGATCCGCTTTGTGGGGGAGGAGTAATGTCGTTTTCTTCTGAAGCAAAGCTTGAGGCTATCCACTTTCCCATGAAAAAGCCATGCTGTCGCCGCGCCTTTATCAGCGGTGTACTGCTTGGCGGCGCAGACGTTGGCGGGGAAGACGTTTCCCTTTATGTGGAGGGAGAAGAAACCGCAGATTTTGCGGCGAAGCTTGTCAAGGAGCAGTACGGCAGAGAGACAGTACCTGTGCGCATCGGTGCGCGCGGAGTGCGCCTGCTTTCCTTCTCCTCCAAAAGTGCCGCTTCCTTTTTGGAAGGAGCGCGAAGCTCTTTTTGCGCAGAACAATTACTAAAATGCGAGGAATGCCGCAGTGCATTCTTTCGCGGTCTGTTTGTAGGCGGGGGAACGGTGAGTACACCCGAAACGATGAATTATCATCTGGAAATGAAAAGCCGCAGTAAGGAGAACCTGAGCGATCTCGTCGGACTGTTTGAGACCGAGGAGGGAAAGCGGTTTTTGATCTCCACAAGACTTGGCAGACAGTCGATATACTCTAAGGACAGCGATTTTGTGCAGGAGTTTTTATTCTTTATTGGCGCAAGCAAGCACGGCTTTGCGTTTATGAATGCCAAGATCGGTCATGAAATCAAAAACGATATTAATCGTCGCACGAATTGCGAAACGAGCAATATTGCGCGTTCGACCGCATCTGCGGCAAAACATATTGCGGCGATCCGTTTTTTGTCTGAGCGCGGACGGCTTTCCGAGCTTGGGCCCGATTTGGAATACACTGCGAAAATGCGACTCAAATTCCCGGAAATGTCACTTGTACAGCTTGGACAGACTATGACTCCCACGGTCAGCAAGCCGGGACTGTACCACCGACTGGAAAAGATCTGCTCGTTTGCAGATACCGTACAGAAAAAAGAAGGATAAGGAGATGAGGCAATGGACTTCGTGCATCTGCATCTGCATAGTGAATACAGCCTGCTTGACGGCGCATGTCGCATTGCCGACATCCCCAAGATGGCAAAATCGTTGGGCCAAAGTGCCGTTGCCATTACCGATCACGGCGTACTATACGGTGCTGTCGCCTTTTATAAGGCGTGTAAAGCCGAGGGTATCAAGCCCATTATTGGTTGCGAGGTGTACGTAGCCCCGCGCACCCGTTTTGACAAGGACGGTCGTCGCGATATTTCGGGCAATCATTTGGTTTTGCTCTGCAAAAATCAAAAAGGCTACGAAAATCTTATTGCGATGGTCTCCAAGTCCTTTACCGAGGGCTTTTATCAGAAGCCGCGTGTAGATATCGAACTGTTGAAAGCGCATTCCGAAGGTCTTATAGCGCTTTCCGCGTGTCTTGCGGGCTTTATTCCGCGCGCGATCACCGGTGGAGACTATACAGGCGCACGAGAGCACGCAAAACTGCTTTCCGAGATCTTCGGCGCGGGAAATTTCTATTTGGAATTGCAGGATCACGGGATCCCGGAGCAAAGGGAGGTCAACACTGAGCTTGTCAAAATGGCAGAGGAAATGCAGCTGCCGCTCGTGGCGACCAACGACGTGCACTATCTGCGCAAACTGGATGCCGAAAACCAGGCGGTAATGATGTGCATCCAGACCGGCAACACGCTTGCGGACGGAAAGCCTATCGGATTTGAGACCGATGAGTTTTATTTCAAAAATGCATCGGAAATGGCGGCGCTGTTTGCCAAAACGCCCGAGGCAATCGAGAACACTGTGAGAATCGCCGAGCAATGTAATTTCGATTTTACTTTCGGTAATCTGTATCTGCCGAAGATCTCCGCCGCGGACGGAAAGACACCGCCCGAGATCTTGCGTGATTTCACCTTCCGCGGTCTTGCAGATAAGATTCAAAAAGGATATATTTCCTTTGAAACCTATACTAAAGAAGAATATGTCGCACGCGCGGAATATGAGCTTTCTGTTATTGAACAGATGGGCTTCACCGACTATATTCTGATCGTGCGTGATTACGTAAACTATGCCAAAGAGCACGGGATCGCCGTCGGTCCGGGCAGAGGCTCGGGCGCAGGAAGTCTAGTCAACTATCTCGTCGGTATCACCGACGTGGATTCCTTGAAATTTGATCTTCTGTTCGAGCGATTCCTCAATCCCGAACGTGTTAGCATGCCTGATATCGACGTGGATTTCTGTTATGAACGGCGCGATGAGGTCATCCGCTACGTTTCCGAGCATTACGGCGGCGAGCATGTTGCACAGATCGTCACGTTTGGTACGATGGCGGCACGTGCGGCGATCCGCGATGTTGGCCGCGCCCTCGGCATGAACTATAACGAGGTAGACCGCGTGGCAAATCTTGTGCCGCGTGAACTTGGCGTTACGTTAAGCGATGCATTGAAACGCAAAGAGCTAAGGGAACTCTACGAGAGTGATGCCAATATCGCGCGTCTGCTCGATACGGCGCGTGCTCTCGAGGGTATGCCACGTCACGCATCCACACATGCGGCAGGCGTGGTCATTACGGACAGGGAAGTGTCCACCTATGTTCCGCTCGCTGTCAACGGAGAAACGGTCGTGACCCAGTTTGACATGGATACCGTCGCTGAGCTCGGACTTGTCAAGTTCGACTTCCTCGGACTTCGGTATCTGACGATCATTGATGATGCAGAACGTCTCATTCGGGAAAAAGATCCCACTTTTGATATTCGCAAGATCCCGTTTGACGATGCAGATACCTATAAATTGATCTCTGCCGGACAGACGGGCGGTGTGTTCCAACTGGAATCCAAGGGAATGAAGCAGGTGCTCACCCAGCTTTGCCCCGACTGTATTGACGATGTTATTGCGGCGATCGCGCTATACCGCCCGGGACCGATGGATTCTATTCCGCAGTATATTGAGCGGAGACACGGACACGGGCGTACGGAATATAAGCATCCTGCATTAGAGCGTATTTTGTCTAAGACCTACGGATGCATCGTGTATCAGGAGCAGGTTATGCAGATCTTCCGCGAGATCGCAGGTTATAGCCTTGGCAAGGCGGATATCGTCCGTCGTGCCATGTCCAAGAAAAAAGCCTCCGTAATGGAGGCGGAACGAGAGCTGTTTTTGGCGGGCGCAAAGGAACGCGGTATGAGCGAAACGGATGCGGCGGCGCTGTTTGATGATATGGCAAGCTTTGCAAGCTATGCATTCAACAAGAGTCACGCGGCATCCTATGCGGTCATTACCTATCAGACCGCATACCTGAAAACGCATTTTATGGCGGAGTATTATGCGGCGCTACTCACCAGTGTGCTCGGTGACTTTACAAAGACTGCCGAGTATATCGGCGAATGTAACAAGGCGCGTATCCCCGTTCTCCCCCCCGACGTTAACGAAAGCATTTCCACGTTCGGTACGGCGGGAGGAAAGATTCGATTCGGACTTCTTGCTCTCAAGGGAGTCGGTAGACTCTTTGTAGAACAGATCATCCAGAACCGAAAGGAAAACGGTGCGTTCACAAGCTTTGAGGATTTTATCACCCGTATGGGTAGCTATGACCTCAATAAGCGGCAGGTCGAATCTCTTGTGAAGAGTGGCGCGTTTGACGGACTTGGCGTATATCGGAGTCAATTGCTCTCTTCTTACGAAAAGATCATAGAGAACGCACAACGTAAAAAACGAAACGAGATGGATGGGCAGATCGACATCTTCTCTCTGATGGAGAATACCGTTGAGGAAGCGCCCGTACAGTTTGTATATCCCGATATTCCCGAGTTCACACTCAAAGAAAAACTTATGCTGGAAAAGGAATGCTCGGGCATGTACTTCTCGGGGCACGTGCTCAATGAATACGATCGCCACATCGCCTCCTTGCATGCGGACAGCATTGCCGACATTCTTTCCTCCATTGAGGAAGAAAACGGGCAGTACAAGGACAGACAAACAGTTACGCTTGCGGGCATGGTGACCAAAAAGACGGTTAAGAACACTCGTAGCGGCGATAGCATGGCGTTTGTCATGCTGGAGGATAAGAGTGCGGAGATCGAGTTGATCGTTTTTGCAAGGCAGTATGAAAAATTCATCACGTATCTTCTGCCGGAAACGCCGATTACCGTACGAGGGACCATCTCGGTCAAGGATGAGGAACGCGCAACGGTGATCTTAAACGACTGCGCTATGCTGATTCCTGATGAACGGTATGCGTCGGCGATGCAGAAACTCTATCTGCGCGTTCCGTCTGCGAACGCTCCGGTCGTTTCCCATGCGCTTTCTCTTTTGGGAAATGCAGAGACAGGGGCGTCGGTCGTACTTTATGATATGGCGACGAAGCAATATGTAAAGGCGGTCGGTCGGTATGCCAATGTGACCGATGCCTTGTTGAAACGTCTTTCAGACCTGCTCGGGGATGGAAACGTGGTCGTCAAGTAGAAAGATCCTCGATCATCGACGCGAGTTCTGCGAAGGAGCGGACCTCCACACCTTGCCGCAAGGCTTTTTGATCTGCAACGGGCAGGGAAGCGGCAAATACGTCGATAACATCTACAAGGATATTGGATTTTGCGTCAAAGATCCCAATCTTGCCGCCGCATTCCCGCAGGAGAAAGAGAGTGTCGCCGGAGAGTGGGGAAGCGGATGCGCTGACCGCAATATCACTCCCCTCTGCATTTTGCAAAAACACCTTGGTTTTTCTAAGTGCAATGATCTGCAAAAGACAGCAGAGCAAAACGGCGGCAAGCAGAGCGGAATAGAGTAGTATATTTTTATTCGGAAGTTTTATTTTCATGATCGGTCCCTTATAGTTACTTTGTGAATATTATTTGCAGTCTATGGTGAACTATACAACATTGGTTTTTAATGAGGTTAGCTGTGAAAAACAAGGAAAAAACACCTAAACAATTGAAAATTGACAGCTTCAAACGGGAGAAAAAGACCGCGCGTGGTATTCTTGCCAAAACCGGAAAGGTGTTCGGCTATCTTTTTATCGCGCTGATCACGCTTCTCCTCGTCTGCATCATTGCGGGCATTATCGTCGGCTGTGTTTTTGCAATCTACGTCAGCAACTATATCGATCCCACGATCGACGAGTCGCTGCTGGTCTCCGGAACGAGTGAGCAAACGACAAAGCTGTATTATTATGAGTTTACCGATCGCGCAAACCGTGAGGGAACTCTTGTGGAGATGGAAGATCAGCGCATTTACGGCGCCGAAAACAGCCTCTGGGCGTCCTACGAGGAGATCCCTACCTACTTGCGCGAAGCGTTCGTTTCCATTGAAGATAAGCGATTTTGGACGCATGCAGGTATTGACCTGCGCCGTACGGGTGGTGCGGTCCTCAACTTCTTCCTTGGATTTGATGACAGCTCCTATGGTGGCTCTACCATCACTCAGCAGTTGATCAAGAACGTTACGGGAAGAAACGAAGCTACCATTCAGCGTAAGGTGCAGGAGATCCTGTGCGCGCTGAATCTGGAAAAGACAAAGAGCAAGGAAGAGATCTTGGAACTGTATCTCAACATCGTTCCGCTTTCGCAGAATTGTGTCGGTGTACGTGCGGCGGCTGAGACCTATTTCGGCAAGAGTTTGGAGGAACTGACGCTTGCAGAATGTGCCGCACTTGCTTCTATAACCAAATATCCCACAAAATTTGATCCGATCCAGAATCCCGATAACAACCGCGACCGTAGACGGGACGTGCTTTGGGAAATGATGGACCAGGGAAAGATCTCGCAAGAGGAATACGACAAAGCGTTTGCGGAGGAGCTTGTCCTTGCAGACAAGAAAAACGGGACTCGCGAGGAGAAGGTAGATCGCGACAGCATCAATTCTTGGTATGTTGACACCGTGATCATGGAAGTGCGCGAGGATTTGATGGAAAAGTACGGCATTTCCAGCCAGCTTGCCAGCAATCTGATCAACTCGGGCGGCTTGACGATCGTTACTCTGATGGATCCTGAGGTACAGGCTGCGATGGAAGAGGTTTTTGCCGATCCCGCCTCTTTTCCCGAGAACACGGGAGGTATTCCTGCAGAAGCCGCCATGACCGTTGTAGACCCCTATACGGGCGATCTTCTCGGCGTCGTCGGTTCCCGCAGTGAAAAGCGCGGCAATCTCGTGCTGAACTACGCAACGCAGACACAGCGCGCGCCCGGTTCTGCAATCAAGCCGCTTGCGGTATACGCGCCGGCACTGGAACTTGGTATTATCACTTACGGCTCCGTATATGACGATACGCCGCTTTGGTTCCGTGAGGACAATACCCCGTATCCGAAGAACAGCCCTGACGTATATCGCGGGCTTACGACCATCAACAGCGCGGTCGAACGCTCGGTCAATACCGTTGCTATGAAGGTGCTTGAGGATCTGACGATCGACGTTTCGTATGACTATGTCAAGAATCGCCTTGGCTTTGACTATCTGGTCGACTATGCGGAAACGCAGAATGGACTGGGTATCACCGACAAGGGTCTTGCTGCGTTGGCACTTGGTCAGTTTAACTACGGTGTCACAGTACAGGATATGGCGGCGGCGTATACGGTTTTCCCGTCCGGCGGTGTTTACCACGACAGTCATTCCTACCTGTACGTATATGACAGCGCAGGAAACCTCCTGCTGTCCAACGAGGATTCCGGAGAGATTGTTTTCAGTGAGCAGACTGCATATATCATGACCAAGATGATGCAGAATGTTGTAAACAACGGTACGGCGACCAGCGTTTCTCTTCGCAAGAAGATGGACGTTGCAGGTAAAACGGGTACGGCAGGTAACGACTATGACCGTTGGTTTGTCGGATACACGCCTTATTATGTGGGTGCTGTCTGGTACGGTTATTCCTACCCCAAGTCGCTCAGTAGCCTGAAGAGCAATCCTTCCAATAAGATCTTTGATCTGGTTATGACCAAACTGCACGAGAAGTATATCGCCGATGCCGAGGCAGGCGGGGAGCCGCTCCGCACCTTCGACGACAACCGTCCCACAGACGTCATCGAGGCTGTATATTGCAAGGATTCCGGCAAGCTGATGACGGATGCCTGCCGGCTGGATCCGCGTGGCGATCGCTCGGATACCGGCTTTTTCACGGCATCCAATTCGCCGAAATCTTATTGCGACAGACACGTTATCGTTAATTACGATACGACCACCAATGCATATGCACATGAGTATTCTTTGCCGGAAAATCTCAAGCAGGTCTCTTTGATCCGTGAGAATACCCGCGCATTCCCCGTACAGATCTATGTGGACGACGCGCAGTACGTCTACCGCGAGCTTCCGTTTGACGTGCGACCGTGCGGCTGGTGGGGTGAGCCTTATTTTATCAATGCCATTCCCGAAGGCACCTTTGTCGGTACGACAAACTTGAAGGGCGGCAGACAGTTCAATTCCTTCAGCTATGAGAACTATAACTTCTCCCGCTTTGAGGTAACGGAACCACCCGCAGAGACAACGGCGGCTCCGGCTGAGACGACTGCGCCCGTGGAAACCATCCCCTCCGAGGGAGAGAACAATACCGCGTTCGAGGGTTGACTTTCCCTCGAAATCTGGATATAATAAACTTGTAAAATACTTTCGTAAAGGAGAAAAAGAAATGAATACGTTTAACATTAAACTTTCTACGATCGAAGACATCCGCAAGTTTGTGGAGATCGTAACCAGACAGGAATATGATATCGACCTTTCCTCGGGTAGATACGTAGTGGATGCAAAGTCCATCATGGGTATCTTCAGTTTGGACCTGATGAATGCGATTCAACTGACCGCGCATACCGAGGATGCCTCTGCACTGAAGGCAGAGCTCGCTGCATACGTAGTAGCGTAAAAACAAAAGAAAAGGATGAGCAGCAAATTGCTCATCCTTTTTTGTTATGCAGTTTCATATTTCGGATCGCCGTTTCCGTTTACGAGGTCTTCGGTGATGATCACGCGCTTTACGTCCTTGCGTGAGGGAAGCTCATACATGATGGGCATCATAAAATCTTCCATGATCGAACGGAGACCGCGCGCACCGATGTTGCGTTCAATTGCGAGCTTTGCCACTGCTTCGCAAGCGCCGTCCCCGAAAACGAGCTCAACGTTGTCGATACCAAGGAGCTTTTCGTACTGCTTGATGATCGCGTTTTTCGGCTCTCGCAGAATCTTGACCAGTGCCGCCTCGTCAAGAGAATCCAGCGTGACGATTACAGGGAGACGGCCGACAAGTTCGGGGATAAGGCCATACTTGACAATGTCGTGCGAGTTGACGTCCTTGTAAATACCGTTGTCCACCTTTTCCTGCTTTTTTTTGATATCGCCGCCAAAACCAATGGTCTGGTTACCTTTACGTTTTTCGATGATCTTGTCAAGACCGTCAAATGCGCCGCCGCAAATAAAGAGGATGTTTTCGGTGTGGATCTGGATGAAATCCTGATTCGGGTGTTTGCGTCCGCCCTGCGGAGGAACGTTAGCGACTGTGCCTTCCAGAATTTTGAGAAGAGCCTGTTGTACGCCTTCGCCGGAAACGTCGCGCGTAATCGAACGATTTTCGCCTTTACGGGAGATTTTGTCGATCTCATCAATATAGATGATACCTTTTTCTGCTTTTTCTACGTTGAAGTCGGCGGCTTGGATCAAGCGTAGAAGAATGTTTTCCACGTCCTCGCCGACGTAACCGGCTTCGGTCAAGGTGGTTGCATCTGCAATGGCGAAAGGCACTTTCAGCGCCTTTGCGAGCGTTTGCGCAAGGAAGGTTTTTCCGACACCTGTGGGACCAAGCAGAAGGACGTTGCTCTTCTGGATCTCTACGTCGTCTGCAGTTGCGTCTTTTTGATAGATCAGACGCTTGTAGTGATTGTACACTGCGACGGAAAGGACGCGCTTTGCCGCATCCTGCCCGATCACGTAGCGATCGAGGATCTCTTTGATCTCAGCGGGCGCAGGGAGGTTTTCGATGTCGAGTTCTTCTACGGTTTCTGTGGCAGGAACTTCCTCGGTTTCCAGTTCCTCTAAAAAGTGCGCACAGGTTGCAATGCAGTCGCTACAGATCGCTGCGCCGCGTTTTGCCGCAGGAATGAGGATCTCCACCTCGTGCTCGCCTCTGCCGCAGAAAGAACAGCGGAGCACCGTTTCGTTCGTGTTATTTGCCATATATTACTCCGGATTACGGGCGCTTGTCGATAACTTTGTCTACGAGACCGTATGCACATGCATCCTCGGCGCTGAGGAAGTTGTCTCTGTCGGTATCGCGTTCAATGACCTCAAGCGGTTTGCCCGTGTTCTTCGCAAGGATCTCATTGAGCTTTGCCTTGGTCTTCAAAATATGGTCGGCATGGATCTTGATATCGCTTGCCTGACCGCGGGTGCCGCCGAGGGGCTGGTGGATCATGATCTCGCTGTTGGGGAGCGCAAGACGCTTACCTTTGGCGCCTGCGGAAAGCAGGAACGCGCCCATAGATGCCGCCATGCCCATGCAGATGGTAGAAACATCGCACTTGATGAAGTTCATCGTATCGTAGATCGCAAAGCCTGCGGAAACCGATCCGCCGGGGCTGTTGATGTACAGAGAGATGTCCTTATCGGGGTCCTGTGCCTCCAAGTACAAAAGCTGTGCAACGACCAGGGAAGCGGTAGTATCGTTGATCTCATCGGTCAACATAATAATTCTGTCATTCAGCAAACGGGAGTAGATGTCATAGGAACGCTCTCCACGGTTGGTCTGCTCAACGACCATAGGTACAAGTGCCATACGTATTACCTCTCTTTCAAACTGTTTTAGAATAATAAGGCGGGTAACTATGTACCCGCCGTTATTGTTATTTATCTTCTGCTGCTTTCTTCGCGGTGGTCTTCTTTGCTGCAGGCTTCTTTTCGGCAGTTTCGCCGTCAGCCTTTTTTGCAGTGGTCTTCTTTGCCGCGGGCTTTTTCTCGGCGGTCTCGCCGTCAGCCTTTTTTGCAGTGGTCTTCTTTGCCGCAGGCTTCTTCGCAGGAGCCTCGGCAGCGACCTCAGCCTCGGCGTCAGCCTTCTTTGCGGCGGTCTTCTTTACAGGCTTCTTAATGTCTGCGGATTCCTTGACGAGGTCGAATGCCTTCTTGACAACGATGTCAGCGGCAATATCGTCCTTCGCGATCATGGAGGTGACCTGTTCAAGCTCTACGTTGTAAGCCTCTGCGATTCTCTTGTACTCTGCGTCGATGTCCTCGTCGGAAGCAACCAGTGCCTCATTCTTGGCGATCGTCTCAAGCGCAAGGCGCATCTTGACCTGCTTTTCAGCCTGAGGACGCATCTGCTTGCGGAGATCGTCAAGAGACTGACCGGTATACTTGAAGTAAGTATTCAGGTCGAGACCCTGCATACGCAGTCTGTTGTCGTAGTCGCGGACAAAGTTCTCGGTCTCGGTTACGTACATTGCCTCCGGGATCTCTGCCTCCAGCAGACCGATAACGGCTTCGGTCAGCTGATCTTCAACAGCAAGGTCTGCATCCTTTTCGTTTCTCGCGGTGAGTTTTGCCTTAACGTCGGCCTTATATTCATCGAAAGTATCGAATTCGGAAACGTCCTTCGCAAACTCGTCATCCAGTGCGGGAAGCTCGGTGACCTTGAGAGCGTTCAGCTTAACCTTGAAAACGACGGGAGCGCCTGCAAGCTCTTCTGCGTGATAGTCAGCAGGGAAGGTAACGTTTACGTCGAACTCTTCGCCGATCTTCTTGCCAACGATCTGTTCCTCAAAGCCGGGGATGAATGCGCCGGAGCCAAGCTTCAGGTTGTGACCCTCTGCTTTGCCGCCATCGAACGCAACGCCGTCCTTGTAGCCGTCAAAATCAATATTTGCGATATCGTCCATCTTTGCGGCGCGGTCGGTAACCTCGATCTCGCGGCTGTTGCGCTCACGGACAGACTCGATTTCCTTCTTAACGTCGGTTGCGGTAACGGACTTCACGTCCTTGGTTACCTGAATGCCCTTATAGTTCTCGATCTTGCACTCGGGCTTTACGGAGATCTTTGCGGTCATGGCAACGCCGTTGTCATCGATCGTAACAACGTCGAACTCGGGCTGGCCGACCATTTCCAGACCGGAAGCCTTCAAAGCATCCTCAAACGCGGTGGGCAGGCATTCGTTGATTGCTTCTTCGTAGAATACGCCCTTGCCGTACATCTTCTCAATCAGGTGTCTGGGTGCCTTGCCTTTTCTGAAGCCGGCAATGTTAATGTTCTTTACATTCTTGCGGAAAGCTTTGTCATTTGCTGCATCGAAGTCAGCCTTGTCGATCTGAAATTCGATTACGTAAACGTTGGTTTCCTGCTTTTCGGCTTTCTTAAAACTCATTTAAGTGTCCTCCAAAAATCTTCAATAGATTGCACAATCTTTATTTTACTTCTATTAAAATATAAAGTCAATAGTTTTTGTTAAAATTCAAAATTTTCGGTGTTTTTCCTAATCTACATCAGGCGGAAAGATGATTCGTGGTACAAAATTCAGATAATCTGCGGCAATAATTGCAAAGGTGATTCCGCGGTATTCAAAGAACGGCGGGGAAGTATAACTGCCGTGGATGTGTCCGAAATAGCATTTTTTCACGCCGTATTCTTCCAGCAGATCTATGAAGGGATCACATGCGGTTCCGTTCCAGACGGGCGGAAAATGCAAAAAGCAGAGAATCGGTTTGCTGGTGGATTCAGAGAGCGCTTTTGCCGCATCCAGGCTGATCTTTAGCCGTTGCGCTTCGCGGTTGACAAGTTTTTCAAAATCCGTTCCCGCGGGGATGCCGGAGATCGAATCGTCGTAAAACCAGCCGCGTGTTCCGCAAATAATGTAATCCTCGACTTCATAGGCGCAGTTGTACAGGATCTTGATTGTGTTGATTTGGTTTGCCTCGAAGAATTCGGTCATTTTCTTTTGCGTGCACCACCAGAAATCGTGATTGCCTTTTCCGATGTATTTTGTACCGGGCAGGCTGTCAATGAATTTGAGGTCAGCAAGCGCTTCGTTTGTGCCGAGTGCCCAGGAGATATCGCCGGGGATGATGACGGAATCTTCGTCTTCGACAATGGCACGCCAGTTCTTTTCAAGCTTTTGTACGTAGCCATGCCAACGACTTCCAAAGACGTCCATTGCTTTATCTTGCCCTACGCCGATGGAGAGATGGAGATCGGCAATTGTGTATAAAGACATTTGTCCCTCCGAAGTTTGGTTTTAGTCCGCGAAGGAAAGTACATCCGCGGGCATATCACATGCGTCGATCGTTTTGGTGAAGCGGATCTCACGCTTATCAATATCCTTCAGCGGTGCGGGAATCTCGGTGCTCGTGTAAGCGGAGAGCTCCTGCAGTGCGCTGAGCTCGTCTGCGGCCGTTTTGCCTGTGACCGCAGAGAACACGTCGTTTGCGAACTTGTAGGGGCTTGCGGTCGATGCGAGAACGATCTTGTTGCCGCCGTGTTCCGCAATATACTGTCTGGCACAGGAGAGACCGACTGCGGTATGCGTATCACAGAGATAACCGCTTTCGTCAAAGGTCTCGCGGATCGTTTTAGCGGTGCCTTCCTCGTCGCAGAAATAGCCGAAGAAGTTTGCGTCGATCTTTGCCTTGGTCTCGGCGTCCAGCGTGTACTTACCGGTCTCATTCAGTTCGCGCATGAATGCCGCAGTCTTTTCGGGGCCTGCCAGCGTGTAAAGCAGACGCTCAAGATTGCTGGAGATCAGGATGTCCATAGAAGGAGACATCGTGGTGAAGAAGTGACGGTTACGGTCGTATGTACCCGTGCGCAAAAAGTCGGTCAAAATGTTGTTCTTGTTGGATGCACAGACCAGATTTTCAATCGGCAGACCCATCTGCTTTGCGATGTATGCCGCGAAAATGTTGCCGAAGTTGCCGGTTGGTACGCAGACGTCAATTTTGTCGCCGAGAGCGATCTCGCCCATCTTGACCATATCGCAGTATGCCGAAACGTAGTAAACGATCTGCGGAGCGAGACGTCCCCAGTTGATCGAGTTTGCGCTTGAAAGGAAGATGCCCTTTGCGTTCAGCTCTTCTGCGATCTTTGCATCTGCGAAGATCTTTTTCACACCCGTCTGTGCGTCGTCAAAGTTGCCGTGGATCGCACAAACGTCAACGTTATTACCCGCCTGCGTTGCCATCTGCAATTTTTGCACACGGCTGACACCGTCTACGGGGTAGAATACCTTGATTCGGATCTTGTCGACGTCGCGATAGCCCTCGAGCGCGGCTTTACCTGTGTCACCTGAGGTGGCAACAAGGATCATGGCATCACGCTTTTCGCCTGTTTTTTCCAAAGCGCGGCAGAGCAGGCGGGGCATGATCTGGAGCGCCATATCCTTGAAAGCGCATGTCGGACCGTGCCAGAGCTCAAGTGAAAACACCTTGCCGTCAATGCTCTTCAGCGGTGCGGCACCGCCGACGAAGCGGGTCTCACTGTATGCGGCTTCGCAGTCTGCACGAAGCTCGTCTTCCGTGTAGTCGGTCAAAAACATAGAAAGTACGCTGACGGCGCGCTCGACGTAACTTTTGTCGCAAAGGGAAGCGATCTGCTCTTTGGTGAGTGCAGGAAACGCATCGGGCATAAACAGGCCGCCGTCGTTTGCAAGACCCTGCTTGATAGCCTGCGCGGCAGAAACCTTTTCGTTGTTCGTACTTCTGGTGCTGGAGTAATTCATGGGGATTCCTTCCTGATTCTATGATCTTATAACTTTTTTAAGAAATTATGTGCGTTCTGGTAAAAGATCGCATGGATCAGCTCGTCGCTGAAATTTTTTGCCGACATGGCATCGGCGAGCTTGTAAAGGTCTGCAACCGAATCGATCTCCTCGGGGGTCACGCTGATTCCGTCAAAGTCACAGCCGAGGCAAACGGTGTGCTGTCCGTCCAGACCGAGAAAATACTCGATATGGTCGATGATATCGTCAATGGTTGCGACCGTGCGGCTTTTGTCGCACAGATGCGGCTTGGCAAGCGAAATGCCCACGATACCCCCACTTTGCTTGATTTTTGTGAATTGTGCATCGGTCAGGTTGCGTGGATGGACGGCAATACTGTTGGCGTTGGAGTGTGAGGCAATGATCGGCTTTTTCAGCGCGGCAGCCATTTCGGCGATCTCGTCCACGACTTTGGCGGAAGAATGGGAAACGTCCAAAGTAATGCCGAGATCAAAAGCAAGTCGAACGACCGTTCTGCCGAGATGTGTCAGCGGAGAGTTGGTGTCGTAGCCGCCGCCAAGAGAGTTTTCGCCCTCCCAGTTGAGGGAAAGGAAGCGTACACCCGCATCGTACAACTCGCGGATACGTTCTACGTTACCGCTGAGAATACGGGCATCCTCTACGGCGAGGAAAAATGCGGAAACTCCGCTCGGCAATTGTGCAAACTCCTCGTAAGAACGGCAGATGGCGGCACGTTGCCGATTGCTTTCGATCTCTCGTTTGAATCGGCTTAAGATCCGCCAGAATGCGACGTATGCCTCTTCGTCACTTAGTGTTGCGTCGCTCCATACGGCGGCGATCTGTGCGTATTTTGCGTACGCAGCTACCTTGTCTAAAGCGATGTGAAGATCGTTGGTGCGAAGATTCCGGTCTTCGGTGTGCATGCGATACGCGGTATCGCAATGCAGGTCAAATAGTTTGTGTTCCAAAAGATACTCCTCTCAAAAAGCGTCTTCGATATGATTGACCCGTACGGGTTTGCCGAGATAGACCTCGATCACGTCGAAGCGGATCGCTTTTTCGGTGGGATGCTTTGCCAAATAGAGACGCGCCGTATACAGGATATGCTGTTGCTTCTTTTTTGTGACTGCTTCGCTCGGTAATCCGTAGTTTGCGAAATTCTCGGGCGAATCCTTGCGCGCTTTGACCTCGACGATCGTAAGAAACTCTTTGTTTTCGGCAACGATATCGATCTCTCCGTGCGCGGAAAGAAAATTCTTGGCGCGGATCCTGTATCCGTGCTTTTTCAGGTAGCGTGCGGCGATCTTTTCACCGTATCTGCCGATATCGCGGGTCGTTTTGCCGAACAGCATCAGTCGGACTCCTTGTTCATAAACTTCAAGAATGTGCGTCTGTGCAGAGGGCAAGGACCGAATTCCATCACGAGATCACGGTGCAATTTCGTCGGATACCCCTTGTGCTTGGCAAAATTGTATTCAGGGTACTGTACGTCCATTTCCATACAGATGCGGTCGCGCGTTACTTTGGCAAGAATGGAGGCCGCCGCGATCGAGGGGCACTTGGCATCGCCTTTTACAACGGTCATTGCAGGAACAGGGAAATTGCGGACGCAGTTGCCGTCCACCAGCGCAAAATCCGCAGGCTTTTGCAGTCCCATGATGGCACGCGCCATGGCGATCATGGTCGCGTTTAAAATGTTCAGCGAATCGATCTCTTCGTTAGAGGCTGAGGCAATAGAGTAGGCGATCGCCTTTTCCTTAATCTCTTCAAAAAGCGCTTCACGCTTTTTTTCAGTGAGCTTTTTAGAGTCGTTGAGTCCTTCGATCACGCAATCAACGGGGAGGATACAAGCGGCGGCGACAACGGGACCTGCCAGTGGGCCGCGCCCTGCTTCATCTACGCCGCAGATCATTGTATAGCCTTTTTGCATCAAGGCTTTTTCATAGGTATATTCGAGCATATTACCTCCTCGTTTCCTTGGGGACTTCCAAAGAAATACAGCCGATGGTCGCCGCGCGGAACTCACTGAGCAGGGTATCGGCAGTGCGCTCGTGATTGATTGCACCCCCCGCCATCAGAAAGCCGCGTTTTTTGCCGATAAGCTCGAAAAGATCATACAGGTCGAGATCTTCCCATCCATCGGCATCGGTCAGCTTATAGCGGGTCGCAAAGGCATCGTGCGCGGTGTCGCGCAGTCTGCCGCACAATAGCATGGCAAGCTCCTCCATATCGAGGATATGATCTTTGATCGCGCCGGTCATGGCGAGATTTTCGCCAACGCGCTTCTCGTCGAATTTGGGCCAGAGAACACCGGGCATATCGATCAGCTCAAGGCCGATATTGGTCGTGACCCACTGACGGTGCATGGTTACACCGGGGCGGTTTTCTACTTTCGCTTTTTTCGAGCCTGCGATACGGTTGATGAAAGAGGATTTTCCGACGTTCGGGATGCCCACGACCATGGCACGGACTTTTTTGTTCATGCCTTTTTCGTTCCAGCGATCCAGCTTTTCTTTGAGGATCTCGCATACCTTTGGATAGATGTCTTTCAGACCGGCACCGCTCACGCAGTCCAGCAACAGGCAGTTTTCACCGCGGCTCTCAAAAAAGCGAAGCCAAGCGCGATTGATATTCGGATCGGCGAGAGAAGCCTTGTTGAGCAGGGTCAGGCGCGGCTTGTCACCGATAAGCTTTTCGATTTCGGGATTTTTGGAACTGTAGGGGATGCGCGCATCCCGCAGTTCAATAACAATGTCAGTAAATTTCAGATTCTCGCTGATCAAACGGCGGGTCTTCGCCATATGACCGGGGAACCATTGGATCTGATACTGCGAATCGTTGCCCACTTATACCCCTCCGAATTTGTTCAGCGGGAAGATGCGGCAAAGCACCTTTCCAATGATCTCTTCTTCCTTAACGAGACCGATCGCGGAGCTACGGCTGTCAAGAGAGTGGTTGCGGTTGTCCCCCATGACGAACAACTCGCCCTCGCCGACTGTGAGCGGATAGTCAAGGTCCGAGGTCACACGCTGATCGGTCGTAAGTTTGCGGTAGTCGCTTTCGTCCAGCACGCGCGCTTCGCCGTTGATGTCGGTCACCGTTACCGTCCAAGTGTCAAAGTCAATGTCCACCGTTTCTCCCTCGGTCGCGATCACACGTTTGACGATGGGAGCGGGATGCGTGGAATTGATCTTCTGAAAAACGATAACGTCGCCATGCTCCGGTGCGAAACCGATATCGGAAATGAGCAAAAGTTCCTTGTCGTGCAGGGTGTTTTCCATGGAGCGTCCGTCCACAAAGGCAGGGCGGACAACAAAGGTAAAGAGCAAAAGAACGGCGCAAGCGGAAAGAACGATCATTTCCACCCATTCGAACAGGTCTTTTGCGACACTCTTTTTCTGTGCCATGGCGGCCTCCTTATTTTTCGATAATGTAGTCAAGCAGCTGATGACCGTTCGGATAGTACAGCTTGGTTGCCTCCGCGGTCGCCTCAGTGAATCCGTTCACGCCGCGCGTTTCCTTTGCAGAGTTGTAGATAAAGAAGGGAACGGGTTCCATGCTGTGCGTACGGATCTCGATGGGCGTGGGATGGTCGGGGAGCAGGAAGATCTTGAAGTCCTCGCCGCTCTCGCAAAGGTAGTCGTAAACCTTCTTCAGAATGTTCGAGTCGATCTTTTCAATTGCAAGTACCTTGTTGTCGATCTCAGCACGGTGACCGCACTCGTCGGGACCTTCCACGTGCACGAATACGAAATCATAGCCGTCCTTGAATGCGCCGATCGCCGCCTCTGCTTTGCCGTCGTAATTGGTGTGTACGTTTCCGGTCGCACCCTCAACATCGATGGAGGTCATGCCCGCGCAAATGCCGATGCCTTTGATGAGGTCAACTGCGGAGATCACGGCGCCCTTCAGCCCCCATTTTTCGGAGAAGGAGGGAAGAGCGGGTTTCTTGCCGGGGCTCCAGAGCCATGCGGAATTTGCAATGCGCTTGCCTGCCTTGCGGCGTGCAACGTTTACGGGGTGGTCTTTCAGAATATCGTAGCTTGCGCGCATCAGGTCGTAAAAGGGCTTGCCCTCTTCGCCGTGCGGCAGATGATCGGTGATACACTGACCGAGAATATCATGCGGACGCATAAAGTTGTAGGTCTCGGAGCCGTTCTTCCAGAGCAGACAATGGCGGTAGGAGACGCCTGTGTAGAAATGGCGCATCTCGTTTCCGAGATTCTCTTCCAGCGCCTTGATGAGTTCGTCCGCTTCTGCGGTCGTGATCTCGTCAGCACTGTGATCCAGCATGATCTTGTGGTCGTAGTCCTCGTCGTCGCTGAGCGTGACTACGTTGCAACGGTAGGCGGTCTCATCGGGCTGCATGGTAAGTCCCATGCTCATTGCCTCCAGCGGCGAGCGCCCCTTGGAATAGATCTTGGGGTCATAGGAGAGAATTGCAAGGTTTGCCGTGTCGCTCTCGGGGACCATGCCGCTTGGCACGTTGGAGACTGTGCCGCAGGTGGCTTTAGCCGCCAGCATGTCCATCATGGGCTTGTTTGCGGCTTCCATCGGCGTTTTGCCGCCGAGTTCTTTTATTTTTCTGTCTGCCATACCGTCACAGACAAGTACAAAATATTTCATGATTTTTATTGCCTTTCTCAAAGAAGAATATAATATGCCATATTATTTAGATATTATAACATAATAGAAGAGAATATTCAAGATTTCCCGCGGAGAATTATTTACAAAAATTATAGAAAAAATTATCATTTTCTCTTGCAAAACCGAAAAGGATGTGTTATAATCAAATGCGTTGTGCGTATAGCACAAGATTCAGAACAGTCCGCTGCAAATGCTCTGCATGAATGTTCGATGTTTTAAGGAGGGCCAAACAATGAATAAGATTGAGGCTTTTGTAAATGAGCAGATTAAGGAGAATCCCCCTGTAGTCGAGATCGGTAGCACCGTTAAGGTTCACAACCGCATCAAAGAGGGTGCAAGGGAGAGAATCCAGATCTTCGAGGGTACCGTTATTGCAAAGAACGGCGGTGGTAGCGCGGAGACCTTCACCGTAAGACGTGTTGCATATGGTTGCGGCGTTGAAAAGACGTTCCCGCTCCATTCCCCCAACGTTGTCAAGGTTGAACTCGTCAGAACCGGTAAGGTTCGCCGCGCTAAGCTCTACTACATCCGTGAGCGCGTTGGTAAGAGTGCAAAGGTTAAGGAAAAGGTTGACAACTAAGTCTTGCATTCCAATGACAAAAAAGACGAAAAGCATTGCTTTTCGTCTTTTTTGTTTTTTGCGTGGGTGTCCTTGACCAGTGCCGCCGCATCTGTTATAATGAAAATACAACCAGCACGGGACGGGTTTGCGTATTATTGGTGAATATGGGCGCGGTTATAGTTGTCGCTAATGCGATAACACACAGAACCGTCCCCTGTGTTCCCTTTTTTGGGAAGAAAAATAGTATTCGAGTATGAAGTCTATCTAGGTGGAATAGGAGGATCATATACAATAGATCTTAAGAAAGGATATAAAACAAGCGTGGCTTTTATAGTTGGTAGTGGGTATGGCATTTATGTCGAATAGGCATGCCGAACTTAAGTTTATTGGTTAGAAGATGATATGGATAACTGCAAAAAAAACAAACGAAATCTATTAATTTCTGCAATTGTACTGGTTGTAATGATTATTATAACCAATCTATTAGATAAGGTGTTAGGCGGAGGAAATGCTGCTCAACATCACCGTACACTAATAATGTTGTGGGTAAGATATGCTCAAAGTATTCCGTTCGCATTTCTGCTTATATACATAGGCCGTTTAATCAAAAACTGCAAAGACGGTTTTTGTCGAATGCTCGCATATATTTTTACTTTTTGGGGATATCTAATGTTCATATTATCCCTATTTGTAACGATAATTAGACATTTTTCTGTGGTCGATATTTATTTGAGGTAAATTATATGGATAAATATAGCAAAGCAAAAAGAAACCTATTTGTTTTTTTGACATTGTTTATTCTTCTGCTTGTAGCTTACTGCGGAGTAGATTGGTATTTAAAAAAGAATAATTTCATGTCTGTTGCTGCTCCTTGGGTAGGAGCTGTGCTGCTGTATTTGCCTATAGCTTTGTTTGCATTGATGATCGTTTCGGTTGGAAATATGCTGAAGTATTATAAAGATGGCATATATAAATCTTATTCCACATATGTTTTGTATTCCGGTTATGCTCTTTTGATTTGGGGCTTGCTTGTGGCTTTGAATAACACAGTGTAACATAAGAGTTAAATTAACACAGGGGACGGTTCTGGGAACACAGGGGATGGGAACACAGGGGACGGTTCCGTGTGTTGACTAATGTGTTATACTGTTGTATACTTGTGTTGAGGTGATTATTATGCCAAGACAAGCGCGAAAGAAAAGCAAAACCGGAATATATCATATCATGCTGCGAGGAATCAATCAGCAACAGATCTTTGAAGATGCAGAAGACTACAACAGGTTTCTGGATGTCGTGAAAGATTGCAAGGAGATCTGCGAATTTGAGTTGTATGCATATTGCCTGATGGGCAACCACGTCCATTTGCTGATCCATGAACACAAAGAATCGATCGAGCAGATCGTCAAGCGGATCGGTTCCAGATTTGTGTATTGGTACAATGTAAAATATCAAAGAAAGGGTCACTTGTTTCAAGACAGATTCAAAAGTGAGCCCGTGGAGGATCAACGCTATTTTTCCACAGTTTTGGTATACATACATCAAAATCCGCTCAAAGCAGGATTGTGTGAAAAGCCGGGGGAGTATCCGTACAGCAGTTACAACGAATACGTGAAGATTCCATATGTCGTTGATACTTCGTTTGTATTCGGATATTGGGATCTTACGCGCTTTGTCGAGTATCATGATCAAACAATCTTTGATAAGTGTCTGGACATCGAAGAATCCGCAAGCACCGTTCGAGTCACCGATGAACAAGCGAAAGCGATCATCCAAAAGATTTCGAAGTGTACGAACGTAGCAGAGTTCCAAGCACTCGACATTCCCAAGCGCGACAATTGTCTGCGTGCGCTTCGCGAGCGGGGGCTTTCCATTCGCCAGATCAGCCGATTGACAGGGACAAGCTTTAACATTGTAAGAAAGTTTTCGTGATAGAACACACGGGGACGGTTTTGCGTGTTATTGGTGAATACAGGCGCGGTTATAGTTGTCGCTAATGCGATAACACACAGAACCGTCCCCTGTGTTATTTGTTTGGAGGACCAACATTAAAATGGATACTTATAATGTGTACGGACTATTATTAGCAAATATAATTATAGCATTGTTCTTTACAATTCCTATGAGTGTGTTAATACGAAGATTAATATTCTCTATCATATGTGGAACAAAGAAAAGCAGAAAAATTGTTAAAACTATCAAAAGCTTCAGTTGTAAAGACAGAATCCTCCTTTTTCCCTTGATTTCTCTTTATCCACAAAAAAGAGTAAAATCATTCGTTGTTTTGTATTATTTGTATTTGTTTTATAATACGCTTGGTTGTATATTATCAATAATAGTTCCATCGCTAAGCAAGCCTTTTTATTCTATTCAGATGCTCATTAATGCTATAATTGGGATTATATATTTAAAACATTTTGGATAAGGATAACACAGGGGACGGTTCTGTGTGTTAACCCGTCTTGTATAAGTAAAAGCTGCACGGCATCGCCGTGGAGCTTTTACTTATACGCTGTGTACGCCGAGGTCCTTATCGGCATTTGCACCGTCAAGCTCGTAGATCTTTGCTTTGCGATCCTCAAAGAACTTGGTCGCAACTTGCTCAAACAGAGCATAGGTGAGGACGTCTTCTTCCTGCTCCATGTAAGGCTTCACCTTTTCGCGGAGAGAAGAAAGCTCGGGCTTGATGTTGTCTGCCGGGCGGCAGGTAATCGGCTTTTCGTTGCCGAGGATCTGCTTTTTGAACGCATCGGAGATCGGAACGGGAGTCGTACCGTAGTCACCGTGCACGATGCCCTTGAATTCCTTGGTAACGATCTTGTAGCGCTCGCCGGAGATCACGTTGAATACAGCCTGTGTGCCAACGATCTGGGAGGTGGGCGTTACGAGAGGCGGATAGCCCGCATCGGCACGAACGCGCGGAACCTCTGCAAGTACCTCGTCGAGCTGGTCAAGCTTGCCTGCCTGCTTGAGCTGGGAAACCAGGTTGGAAAGCATACCGCCGGGAACCTGATAACGGAGCGCGTTTACGTCTACCTTCAGCACCTTGGGGTTGATGAGGCCGCTTTCAAGATATTTCTCGCGGATGCCGTCAAAGTACTTGGAAACAACGTTGAGCTTTTCAAGGTCGAGACCCGTGTCGAACTCGGTGCCTGCAAGAGAAGCAACGATCGGCTCGGTCGCGGGTTGCGAGGTGCCCATTGCAAAGGGAGAGATCGCGGTGTCCACAATGTCCACACCTGCCTCGATCGCCTTCATAACGGTCATGGACGCAACACCGGCTGTGTAGTGGGTGTGCAGTTCGATCGGGACGTTTACGCTTGCCTTAAGTTTCTTGACAAGGTCATACGCATCGTAGGGAAGGAGCAGACCCGACATATCCTTGATACAGATGGAGTCGGCACCCATGCCTTCCATATCCTTTGCCAACTTTGCAAAGTAATCGTTGTTGTGAACGGGACTTGTGGTATAGCTGAATGCTACCTGTACGTGACCGCCCTCTTTCTTGGTTGCATTGATCGCAGTCTTGAGGTTGCGGGGGTCGTTCAGCGCGTCGAAGATACGGATGATGTCAATGCCGTTTGCGATCGACTTCTGTACGAAGTATTCCACAACGTCGTCCGCATAGTGGCGATAGCCGAGGATGTTCTGTCCGCGGAAGAGCATCTGAAGCTTGGTGTTCTTGACGTGTGCGCGGATCGTGCGAAGTCTCTCCCACGGATCCTCGTTCAGAAAGCGGAGGCAGGAGTCAAACGTTGCACCGCCCCATGCTTCGAGTGCGTGATATCCTACTTCGTCGAGTGCTTCCAAAATCGGAATCATCTCGGCGGTGGTCATTCTCGTAGCTGCAAGCGACTGGTGAGAGTCGCGCAGTACGGTTTCTGTAATTTTAACTTTTGCCATTTTTTATACCTCGTAAATTAAGCAAAATACTGCAGGAAGATACCGGCGGCAACAGCCGAACCGATAACGCCCGCCACGTTGGGACCCATTGCGTGCATAAGCAGGAAGTTGGAAGGATTCTCCTGCTGACCGACCATGTTGGATACACGTGCTGCCATCGGCACTGCGCTGACACCTGCGGAGCCGATCAGCGGATTGATCTTACCGCCGGTGACAATGTACATCAGCTTGCCGAAGAGCAGACCTGCACAGGTTGCAAGAATAAATGCCGCAAGACCGAGAATGACGATCTTGATCGTCTCGGCGGACAGGAAGGTGTCCGCACTTGCGGTAGCACCGACCGATACGCCAAGGAAGATGGTGAGAATGTTGCAAAGCTCATTCTGCGCGGTCTTGGACAGACGCTCGGTCACGCCGCAAACGTTAAAGAGGTTGCCGAGCATCAAGAAGCCGATCAGCGGAGCCGCATCGGGCACAAGCAGGCAGACCAGAACGGTAACGGCGATCGGGAATACGATCTTTTCCACCTTGGAGACGGGACGGAGGTTTTCCATAACGACCGAACGCTCCTTTTTGGTGGTGAGCAGTTTCATAAAGGGAGGCTGAATGATCGGGATCAGCGCCATGTAAGAGTAAGCGGCAACGGCGATCGGACCGAGAAGCTGAGGAGCCAGCGTCTTTGTGACAAGGATCGCAGTAGGACCGTCTGCACCGCCGATAATACCGATCGCGGCAGCTGCTTCGGGGGCAAAGCCAAGGAGCAGCGCGCCTATAAATGCGGCGAATACGCCGAACTGTGCGGCCGCGCCAAGAAGAAGGCTCTTGGGATTTGCGATCAGCGGACTGAAGTCGGTCATTGCACCGACGCCGAGGAAGATCAGCGAGGGGTAGATACCGAGCTTAACGCCGAGATACAGGATGTCCACAAGACCGCCTTTGAGGATCTGCGAATAATTGAGCGATTCCTCGAGGAAGTATTCCATATGGAACAGCTCCGCGCCGGGGAGATTGGCAAGCAGCATACCAAAGGCAATCGGAAGCAGGAGCAGGGGCTCGAACTTTTTGCCGATCGCAAGGTACACAAGCACGCCGATAATTACGTACATTGCAAGCGTCTTCCACATCATTGTCGGATTTTCGACAAAATCGTAGATGCCGGTAGACTTTGCAAAGTTTAACAGCGTTTCAACCATGATCTATACCAACTTTCTTAAAGTCAGTTCAGAGTGATGAGTACATCGCCGCTCTGTACGGAAGCGCCCTTAGTAACTTCGATGGAAGCAACGGTGCCGTCCTGAGGAGCGGGGATGTCGTTCTCCATCTTCATTGCCTCGAGAACGCAGAGGGAATCGCCGGACTTGACTGCCTGGCCAACGGTAACGTTGAGCTTCAGGATGGTACCGGGCATGGGGGCATTGACCTTTACAGCGCCCTGTGCGCCGCTTGCTTTGGGTGCCGCGGGAGCGGGGGCTGCTGCGGGTGCAGGAGCTGCAGTGGGAGCTGCTACAGGTGCGGGAGCAACAGCGGGAGCTGCCGCAACTACGGGAGCGATCGGGGCAACTGCGCCGACTTCTTCTACGGTAACGTCATAAGCGACGCCGTTAACGGTGATAGTATACTGTCTCATTTTTATTTTCTCCTTTGATTATTTACCGGAAAATTTGTTGTTTGCGCGCTTGAAGGATACCACTCTGAAAGAAGAGGGCGAGCTTCCGCTTGCGGCGGCAACGGCCGCGGTGATGACTGCGATCAGCGCAAGATCATCTGCGGCAGGAGCCGCAGGGGTAACGGGGACGGGTTCCGCGACCGGTGCCGGTGCGGTAAGAGGCGTTGTGGATTCCTCCACGACCTTGGTGACCTTTTTCTTGGGCTCGGGACCGACCAGAAGCAGGTGCAATACCTCGACAAGTGCCCAGAGGATCGCAAGCACTGCAAATACGGTGCCTATGCCGAGCAGGGTCACTTCACCGCCGATGGAGAGCTTTTCGGAAAGTCCGAGCGACTCCGCGGCGTTTAACGTAAAATCAAACATCGGTTACCTCCTTACAGGGGCATGTTTGCATGTCTGCGCTCGGGAATGCCCGCACACTTGGATGCAAGCATGGAAAGCGCGGCACAGATGCGCTGACGCAGTTCGGTGGAAGCGATGATATCGTCGATCTCGCCGTGGATCGCCGCACCTACGGGCGCGGCATTTTCTGCCGCCCATCTTGCCTCGACCTCTTCGCGGCTCTTTTTGGCGACGCGCTCGTTGCAAAGGAAGGCTACCGCGCTTCTGGGAGACATGATGCTGATCTTTGCGCTATCCAGCGCAAAGGCGACGTCTGCGCCAATCGACTTGGAGCCCATCAACGTGAAAGCACTGCCGTACGCCTTGCCGAGCACAACGGTAACCTTGGCGGTCGCCGCGCCGGTGTAAGCGAATGCAAGCTTGGAGAGCTCTGCCGCAAAAGGCATATTCTCATTGGCTTCGTTCACGGCAACGCCCTCGCTGTCTACGAGGGTCACGACCGGAATCGAGAAGCTGTCACACATCGAAACGAACTTTGCAATCTTTCTTGCCGCAAAGGGAGTCAGCTTGCCGCCGTTTTCATTCGGCTGATTTGCAACGATGCCGCAAACGGTACTGCCGACCGATGCGAACGCACAGAGTGCCTCGGGTGCGTAGTTTTCGGAAAGCTCCATGTAGCTACCGTTGTCTGCGATTGCCGCAACAACGTTCTTCATATCATAGTCGCCGCCTGCTACGAAAGAAACGTCAACCAGACGGTTGAGATCGTCGGTGAGCAGTTCGGTTACCGTGCCCTCCATGTTGTTCTGGGGGAGATAGTTGATCAGCGTACGTACACCGCCGAGTGCTTCGGCTTCGGTCGCAAATACCTTGGAAACAAGACCATTTGCCGCCGCGTATTCGGAGGTGCCTGCTTCCTTCTTGTCGAGAAGAGAAGGGGGATTGACGTAAACGCTGGACTTGTCCTTGACCGAAACTGCGATGTCAAACATCGAAGCGATCACAGCCGCGCTACCTGCACAGATGCCGTCGACGTATGCGATCTGTGGAATGACTCCCGATGCCTTCGAAACGGCGGTCATCACCTTGCCGTAGGCACTGAGCGCATCTACGCCCTCGCTGAGAACAGCACCTGCGCTGTTGAAGATACCGATCACGGGAGCACCGTTTTTGATCGCAAGCTCGTAGAGTGAGCAGATCTTCTTTGCTTGTGCATCGTCGAATGCGCCCTTCATACGGTAGAAGTCCTGTGCAAAAACAAATACGAGACGGGAGTCGATCGCGCCGTAGCCGCAGAGTACGCCCTCGAACTCTTCGCTTTCGGGCGTGCGTCTTACGTACGCACCGATCTCTGCAAAGGTCCCCTCATCCAACATCGACAGGATGATCTGTCTTGCGGAAAGAGCGTTGGCCTTTGCGGCAGAAGCCGCGCTGTCGGCCTCTTTTTTGGCAAGCTCTTTTCGCAGAGCCGCCGCGCTTTTTTCCTTGATTTCCATCGTAAACCTCCGTTTACCAAATTTTATATTTTTAATTTTTACTCTGTGAACAGGAGGATTTTTTGCAAATCCCCTTTTTTACCCATTATATACTATACCACATAATTCTTCCGTTTTCAAATAAAATCGCATATATAATTTTACGGAAATAATGACAAATTTTTCACCGAACTGTGCAGGTTGAACAAAAAAAGCCAAAGCACAGGTGCTTTGGCTGACGGTTATGCGTTTTGGATGCTTTCCAAAAGCGTATGATACGCAATATGGTTTTCGTATGCGCCTTTGTAATCTTCGCAAAGCTTACTGCAGTTTTCCATCGAAGCATAGCATAAAAGCGCCAGAAAACAAGGACAATCCTTTTGCGCGATCAGTCCTTTCATGGCAAGGAGCGCGTCGATAAAATTGTAGTCACGGATGTGAAGCTGTGCTTCGATATAGGTGCGATACGAAGGAGCAAGCCCGCCGAATTTTAGGAAGAACGCACATTCATTTCGATTTCCGTTCTTAAGAAACTTCAAAACAAAATAAAACAAAGAGGGCGGGAATCCGTAGTCGGGTGCAGGGATCGTGTCTGCGATCGCATCCGGATCGTCGATGTGCTCCATGGCAGTGCGCAAAAAGGCGATGCGCTCCGCGGAAACGTCGGGAAGTGGGGCGATCGTCGTGGGAAGTAGGTAATCTACCGTGTCGAGCAGCGATCGTGCCGACCGAAAATTTCCACGTTCAAATTCTTCGACTGCGACGGAAAAAGCGGTGTGAATATAAACACCGACAAAGGGTTCTTCCTTTGCAAAGGGGGAATCCGAAAAAAGCGCAAGGCATCCCCGCTTGTCTCCGGCTTTGTATACGGCGGCAAGCTTTTTTTCAAAGTGCATCCGCTCGGCGGGCAAAAGGTCGTCTCCCGACTCCAGTAAAAAGGACGGGGAGACGTCTAAGCGCTCTGCCAGTGCGGCGAGCGAAGCCATCGAAGGATTGGCACTGCCGCTTTCGATGCGGCTGAGCATGCCGCGGGTGATGATGCCTTCGGCAAGCGTGCCTTGCGTCATGCCGCGTTGCAGGCGTAATGCCTTGATTTTGTTTCCTACAGACATGCGGCGCTCCTTCTTACTTAAAAATGCTGTTTCCTGCGGCGTCGATCGCCACGTACAGCGGAAAATCCTTGACGGTAAAGCGCTTGACGGATTCACAACCGAGATCGTCGTAAGCAATCACCTCTGCGGAAACGATCGCCTGCGAGGCGAGAGCACCGGCACCGCCGATGGCGCAGAGATAGATGCCGCCGCTTTGACGGATGGCATCGTATACTGCCTCGCTACGATCGCCTTTGCCGATCGTAGCGGCAAGCCCCATGCTATAAAGCGTGGGGGCAAAAACATCCATGCGCGAGGAGGTCGTGGGACCGCAGGAGCCCACGGCGCCGCTCTTCGCGGGGGTGGGACCTGCGTAATAAATAAATGCGTTTTCGATCGGATATGGGAGCGCTTCACCGTTTTGCATAGCGGTGAAAATACGCTTGTGTGCGGCATCACGGGAGGTGTAGACTGTACCGGACAGCAGGATCTCTTCTCCTGCACGGACGGTGCGTGCCCACGTGCGGAAATGATCGGTGTGTACTTGCTTCATGGCTTAAAAAGAAAGTCTGTCTTCTCTGGAAAAGACCTTTGCCGCTTCGGTCTCAATGGCACTTTCCGCCTCTGCTTTGCCGCCCGAAAGCTTTTCATGAAGTGTTTCGGAGGCAGAGCTGATATGCGCGGCAAGATTGCGCAGAAGGTCGGAGGTCTCTGCCGCTTTTTCAGCAATGCTTGCATAGGAATCCTGTGCAAGCTTTTGCATCTGTGTTTTGATGGAGGAGGCAGCCGTTATTGCGCGGGCATTGAAACTTTCCGCCGCATTTTCCAACTGTGCATCCGCCTTGGCACGCTTTGCCGCCGCTTCCTTTTCGGCATTTGCGATGATATCCTCGGCAGTGTGCTTGGCAGAGAGGATGATCTCGCCGATCTGTCCGCTGATGTCATCGTATTTTTCGGATTTCAAGATCGCTTCGGAAAGCGACTCGATACGTGCGGAAAGCTCGGTGACCTCGGTCTCAAATGCAGCACTTGCCGCTTCAAGCTCCTCGATTTTTGCTTTTTGCGCATCGATCGTTTCTTTGTACTCTTCGATCAGGTTCTCACGCTGTTTTGCCTCGTCCTCCAACGCTTCGATGCGGAGCAGAGACTGCTCAAACTGCGCCTTTGCGCTTTCCAAAGAAGCGCATTTTTCTTCGGAGGCTTCCAATTTTTTCTTTGCAAGGCGTTCGCGCTCTGCAAATTCCGCATTCAACTTTTCTATGTATCCGTTGACGTCGTCGCGGTTGAAGCCGCCGAGCGCGGAGCGGAAGAATACCATTTTTTCCTTAGCCATGATCATACCTCGTAACGAAATTTATATACAAGATTCAGTATAGCATAAATTTCGCGCCGTGGCAACAAAAATTTTAATTGTATGAAATCCTTAGTTCGCCGAAGCACCAAAATCGTAAATGTCGTCGATCTCACTTTCGGAGATATCTTCTGTCAGACGGTGGATCTTTGTGTAGGCGTCGGGAACCTTGCCGACAATCACCGTTTCTGCAAGACAGTATTCTGTTTCGACAGGGATCCGTTGCGCGCAAAAGGGCAGAAGCGCAATTACCTCCACTTCAATCTCGGCAACGATACGGTGTAGTGTTTGGTTGATACCGCTTTCGATAAACTCGTTTTCGATCTCACAGGTGACTTCGGGAGAAACGATGATCGGAACGGTGATCTCGGGGCCGCGACCCGTCAGCAGTGCACCTCCGCTGAGGTTACCGATTGGGAAGCGGATAGGGAGCTGTTCTTTGTCGGAAAGGGAAGCGATCACGGCGGTGACCGTTTTTGCGGAAAGTGTGGCAACAGCGACACTGTCGGTTTCCAGGGACACAACTGTACCGTCGCTTCCGTAGGAGAGTCGTACAAGATCGGTGCCTGCTTCGGCGGCAACCTGCTGTATCGCCGCATGTAGCTGGCGTGTAACGGTCGTCGTTGCTTGTGCCCTCGTCAAAGGCAGAAGTGCGGGAACGATCTGCAAATTGTAGATCAGAACCGCAGAAAAAGACAGAAAAAGCAAAAAGAAAAAGCATTTTCGGAGCAGGCGGAAAAAGCCGCTTTTTCTCGGTACTTTGCACGAAAAGACGGACGCTTGCATGATATCCCCCCTCGGTGCAGTGTATGTGCCTGCTTGTAAAAATGACAAAAGCAAGGCTACAAAGCCTTGCTTTTAGCATATTCTCTCGGAGACATGCCGGTTTCGGAAAGAAAACGGCGATTGAAGGTGCGGATCGAGGTGAACCCGGATTCAAAAGCGGCATCGGTCATGGTGGCGCCTCCCTCAATCAATCGTTTCGCTTCGGCAACGCGCAGACTGCCGAGGAAATCGGGTAGACAGATCTTCAGTTTGGTCGAGAATATATAGGAAATATGGTTTTTATTGATATGCAGTTTTTCGGATAGTAAATTGAGAGAGATGTCCTCTCTGAAATGCTCGGTGCAGTAGGCGATGATTCGACGCTCGGTCTCGGGTGCGGATCTTTTGCATTCGGAAAGCCCTGTTCTAGCAAAGATCTCGCCGAACAGCACTGAAAAATATCCTTGCAGAAGCTGTTTCCTGAACGGGTGCGGCGTTTGGTTGACACGGAAGAGCGTTTGTATCGTTGGTAGGATCTCCGGAAATTCGATCACGGGCGTTACAACCGTATTTGTGTCCAATAGCCCCGAAAAGGTGCCGAGATACCGACGCGGAATGATCATGGAATACCCGTCAATATCCCTCTCGTTGTCGTAGGCGTGGATAACGTTTGGTAAAACAATGCAAAGCGAGTCCTTATGCATGTGGTACTCTTTGCCGCCGATAATGGCGCGGACACTGCCGTTTAGTAGGTAAATGATCTCGATGCTGTCGTGAAAATGCGGTAAAAATGTCAGCGACTCGCGCCGCCAAAGCAAAAGATCGTTTACGCGGTTTTCGTACAGGATGCCCAAATTGTTACCTCCTTTTAAAAAGCATTGCACAAAAGAAGATCGAAATAGAAAATATCATGAATTTTGGCTGATTTCAGCATAAGCTTGTCTTGCATTTTAGCACAAAAAGACTATAATGTAAAGTGTAAAATGGAATCTTGGAGGAAATGATATGTTTCTTTTTACGAAAAACGGTTTTACAGATGACGAAAAAAACGCAGAAGCGATCCTGCAACCGCCGATCTTTGTTTCAGATGGCGAAGAACAGCGGTTCGCCGTGCGCGAAGACGGCAGTTATTGCCTCGGTGCAATGAATGCATATGACACGGCAGAATACCTGAGCGACGGTTTGTTTCTGATCCGCAGGAGAATTGAAAACACAGGGCGTACCGATCGGACGGGACGGTTTGTCGCTGAGGTGACCGATTGCTTTGCGGCGAAAAAGAACACGATTCCGAACGTCATGTTTGACGGCAACGAAAGAAGTGGTGGCAAGGAGCCGCACGGACTTTCGCGCGGCGGCAAGGCATGGACGTTTGCATATGACCGTGTGAGCATCCCGTCCTGTACGATCACGGAAAATGCAGAGACAGTCTGCGCGATGTTCGCCTCGGATAAGGATGCGGATAGTCTTATCAGCGCTTGCTCTTATCGCGAGGATGTAGGCAGGCTTGTGCATCGGATCCATTATCCCGTCGTGGAGGCGCCGCTATCCTACGTGGATCACGATGTGCTCGGACCGCGATATGATACCTACAAGACGCTTTCTCCCGGGGCGATTTTTACTGTAGAGTTTTACGTTTTTCTCGGCGTTCCAAAATGGGAGAATTACGGGACCGCAACGTTGCTTGACCGCATCGAAACTGTATTTCCGTTTCGCCATGCTCCCTGCTTGTCCGTGGAGGAGGTCGTAGAGGCGGCGAAAAAGCAGAGTGATTTTTTGCTTTGCGATTATAACGGTGCAAAGATGTTTCGCAATGCGATGCGTAACGATCCCAACGGAGACGGGATCTATTTTCCCTACGTCGTTTTCGAGGCGGGATGGTCGGGGCAGTGCTTTATGCAGGCGCGGCACCTGATCGAAGCGTACGCCCGCGGTGGTGAGAAACAACTGCTTACCGACGGTCTTTCTTGCCTTGACGCTTGGGTAGAAACGCAGTTCCCCAGTGGACTTTTTCAGATCAATTATCGACGCTCCGTTACGAAGGAATATCTCCCCGCAGATGTTTGCAACCTTTCTTGGGGAGCGGCAGAAGCGGCGCGCTCCTATCTGCTTTTGCAAAGCCTTGGTATCGATCGCACAAGGTATCTTACTTTTGCTGAGCGCGTTTGCGATTTTTTTGTCGAGCATTTTGATACGGAAACAGGTTTTGGACTCAAATGGTCGATGGAGGGAGAAAAGGTTGCGGACGGCGGTTCGATCGGCGGCTTTACCGTCATGGCACTTCTTGAGGTCTACAAGGCGAGTGGAAAAGAAAAATACCTCGACATGGCAAAACGCGGACTTCGTCTGTATGTCACACGTGACATTGACCATTTCGTTTGCACGGCGGGTGCGATCGATTGCGCTTGCATTGATAAGGAGACTGCATATCCCTTTATCCGCGCGGCGCTCGATCTGTTTGATTTAACCAAGGAGGAATATTGGCTCACGGTTGCACAAAAGGCGGCGTACTATTTCCAGTCGTGGATGTATTATTACGATGCACTTTATGCAGATGACAGTGATTTTTCCAAGCTTGGATATTACACAAGCGGCGGCACGGCGGTATCTACACAGCATCCAGCCATTGATCCGTGGGGCGCGATCGCGATTCCCGAATATATGCGCCTTGCGCGCTTGACGGGTGACACCCGTTGGAATGACCGCGCGCGTGCGCTTTGGTGCAACTGTATTCTCTGTATCACGCCCAAGGGCGGCATGTATCTGCATGGACATTTTCGCCCGGAGGGCGTTCAAAGTGAGGCATTCTTTCAAGCGCGTTGGACACGCTATCGCAAGAGCTGTGAGGAACGAGGGCATTTGAACGATATGTTTGTCGGATGGCCGGCCGCTTATCGTTTAGACACCGTTTACCGTATCGAAAAGGAGCTTGGTGGCGATTTTTCTGTGATCGAAAAATAACGATATACAAAAAGGAAGCATATACTGCTTCCTTTTTTAATCCAGCTTATATAGGAGTACTTTATGTCCTTCCGCGTCCGTTTCTCTTCTGCGCAGGACAAAGCCAAGAGATTCGTACAGGGCAATCCCCGCGGTATTATCCTTGCGGACGCGCGCGGCAAACCGAAATTCTCTTTCGCGTAAACGTCCAATCAAATACTGCATAGCGAACGTTGCATAGCCCATTCGGCGGAATTCCGGCAGGATTACGGGCTCAAGGCTGATCGTATACAGATCCCTGTGCTGGCGTGCCGAGATCCAACCGACTGTTTTCGTATTGTCGGCGATCGCATACATTTCAAACGCGTAGCCTTTATAACGCTTCGTATTCCACGCGTCGATGGTATCGAGAACCTTGTCAGCGGAGTAGCCGATCAAAAAATTCTTTTGCAACCATTCTATGTCGTATGGGGTAAAATGCCGCAGGTAGATCATTTTGAGAGTTCCTTCCATGCATCCAGTGCCGCCTTGTCACGTGCCTGGATGTATTTTCTTTGTGCGTTGTCGTGCTTTGGCGCCGTGATCAAATGATAGACCTCGTCAAAGGAATACCACTGCACCTCGGTCTTGTTCCTGATCTCCTTGGCGGTGAGCTTAGGGGGAACGGGCGCTAAGACTGTCTTTACGTAAAAGTAATGATTGTCTTGCGTATAGTCGTAGCAGGCGCGATTTTCTAAAACGTGTCCAATCTCCCGGATGCTGTCACAGTGGCATCCCGTTTCTTCCATCAGCTCACGGCGGAGCGCGGTCACGGCATCCTCGTTTTTTTCGATTCCGCCGCCGGGAAGACAGTACAGGTCGTATTTGCCGATGTATATGACTGCAAAAAGACCGTCCTTGCGCTCGATGATCCCGCGCGCCGTTCGCCGCGGAGGTGCGTCTGAAAGCCCATCTGTACCTAAAATCTCTTTGTCTGTCAGCTTGCGGATGATGTTCATTTTTACAGTTCCTTGATCATGGATACTTCGGACAGTACGGTGCCGTCTTGCAGGCAAAAAGCATTCGGTTTTTCGCCAATGGCGGTAAAGCCGAAGCGCTCGTACATATTGCGTGCGCGATCGTTGCCGCCAACTACCTCCAGTTCCAATTGGCGGATGCCAAGCTCTTTGGCAATGCGGATCAGTTCGGAAAAAAGCAGGGAGCCTATGCCTTTTCCCCAGACTTCCCGAAAGATAGCAACGCCGACTGAGGCGCGGTGACGCATACGCATCATCGTCATGCGGTTGAGGTTGGCGTTGCCCACGATCCTTCCGTCGATCTCACAAGCGATCATCAGATCACTTGTCGAATCCGCGATCCTTTGCAGGATCTTTTCTTCCTTGTCAAGCGGAATGTCCGCCTCCTCGGGCTCGCGGGTGAGAAAGGGTGTTTCCGCGCAGACCGTCTTTAAATAGGCAACCATCTGTTCCGCATCATTCGCCGTCGGCGAGCGGAGGCAAACGGTCGTACCGTCCGTGAGTGAAAATACTTTTGCGCTGTAGATCATGGTAAACTCCTTGGTGTTATCTTGTAAACGAAATGACCTCGATGCATGGATAGTATGCTGAAAAGATCAGGATCTTGTATTCACAGACCGTATCCGTCTCGGGAGGGGCGTTATACCGTCCCGTCGTTACGTTGTAGACAAAGAATACATCGTTTTCGTACAAAGAAGCGTACGTGTTACAAAAAGCGGAGAGCGTTTCTTCCGTTGAGGCGAGCCAGGTCGGATCAGCCTCTACCGCGGCGCAGAGCGCAGAGGTTTCGGAGGTGTCGAAGTAGTAGGTCTCCGATACAACGTCTACGTAGGTTCTTGTATGTTCTTCAAATACCTTGTAGTTGTCGGCGTAGGCGTCGGTGCACGGCGGAAAATCCATCTGCACAACAGCTTCGATCCCGGCAAGCGGATCCGTTTGCTCACCTTGTGTCTCTGTGGTGGACATGAGAGAGATCGAGGTACATGCCAAAAGCAAAAACAAGGCCAGTAAAAGGCGTCCCGTATGGAGCTTTTTACTCCGGATCTTTTCGATGATGAGTGTGGCAAGCATCCCAAGCGGCAGGAGAGGCAGTGCATAGCGGAGCCAAGGCAGAGTTGTCAAGAGCGGTGCTTGCACAATGCGGAAAAGAACAAAGATCATAAATGTAACGCACAAAAGCACGGTGTAAAGCGTGGAGAGCGGCGAGAAGAATGTGCGCTTTTCCTTGGAAAGTAGGAGCGTATACAGAAGACTGCTTTTGGGGATCGCACTTTCTGCAATTGCAAAAGAGATTCCCTCGTGCTGAAAGATGTACTGTCCCTTATGATGCGTCGCAAAATTTACGTCGGCGGGATCAATAGAATAGAAACGCGTCGCTTTGCCATCTTTGGTAACAAGGTATTCAATGTGATCTTCAAAAACGTAGAAACGGGAGTCGCAGGCAGTATCCTTTTTAAAGGAAAGGTCAGCCGCCTTTTTGCCTTGTTCTCGCACTGCGATTGTCAGCACCAGCATGCTGATGGCGGCTCCGAGCAGGGCCGGATATACTGCAGTAGCCTCTTGAAAATAGCTAACTGCGGAAAAAAGGAAAAAGAAAGCAGAGAAAAACAACCACAGATATACGGAAGACCTGCGGATAAAACGGTGGTGTATCCGATTCTGTTGCAGTGTCAATTTATCCTCGATGATCTCAACGGGCTCGCGGGACTCTATATTATGAATAATATCAGCGGTCATTCTTCCTCCTCCTTTTTCGGGGATGTTTTCTTCGGTTTGATCTTTGCAAGCGGATTCTGCGCCATAGCGTGCTCCATTTGTTCATCACTGATATGCGTGTAGATCTGCGTGGTATTGAGTTGCTCGTGACCTAAAATGTCTTTCAGTACACGCACGTCCACGTTGCCGCTCTGGTACATCAGCGTTGCGGCAGTGTGGCGTAGTTTGTGCACCGAATAGCCTTTGTTGGAAAGCCCTGCCATCTTCAAATACTTGCCGATCATCCACTGTACGGTTTTATCGCTGATGCGCTGTCCGCGGCCACTCAGGAAAAGAGCAGGCTCCGCGGCAGTTTTGCCGTCCGATTGCATGCTACGTACAGCCAGGTACTCTTTCAGTGCCTCGCGACAGGATTGGTTTAAATAGATGATGCGCTCCTTTGCCCCCTTGCCGAATACACGTAAGGAGCGCAAAGAATCATCCAGATCCCGCAGATCGATGCCGCAAAGCTCGGAGAGTCGCATACCGCAGTTGAGAAAGAGCGTGGCGATCGCAAAGTCGCGCTTGACTGTTCGAGATTCGGCATCGGTGGCAATGGCATCCAGTAGTGCCATGCTTTCGTCGAGCGAGAGCACTTTCGGCAGTGTACGCTCTTTTTTCGGTGCGTCGATATCTATGGCGGGATTCTTCTCGAGCACCTTGCGTTTGGTCACGAGGTATTTGTAAAACACTTTGATGGCAGAGAGCTTGCGCGCCTTAGCAGACCACCCGTTCAGACGCTCGGAGCCGGCGTAAAACAGAAACTCGTAGATCTCCTCTGTTTTGATACTGCTGACAAAGGCAAGATCGATCTCTGTGATGTCGATCGATTCAAAATCGTTGTAGGGCGTGATCCCGCTCCGCAGTGCGGTCATATAACGGAAAAAGGTTCGCAGATCGAGAAGGTATTCGTCCACCGTGCGGGCAGAGCAGTTTTCAATACCGAGCTTGTAGCCGGCAAATTCGGTCAGGATCGGCGGCAATGTGGCGCGGTCGATCTCGCGGCGCGGCGTGGTAGGCATAGGTCTTCCTCCGTTTCTGTTATACGACCATTATACAAAACTTTCCTGCGGAATGGAATAGGAAATCGTGAAAAATTTGTGATTTCTATTGCAGAGCAGGGGGTTTTTCTGTATAATAAGAACATCATTTTGAATTTGGAGCGGAAAATGAACTTTTTGAAAGAAAATATGTCGGTAGTGATCCGATTGTTTATCACGCATATCGGTATGGCCGTTTTCGGACTCGTTATTTTTGGTGCGACCAATATGATGGGCGACACCACCATGCTGTTGACAAGCGTTTTGTCCGCGATCTTTTACGCAGTGCTTGTATATACCACTATGTGGGAATACGGTGCAAAGGATAAGCCCGCGATCGACGGGGGTCGCTTGCAAAACGGTGTTCTGCATGGCTTTTGGGTATCGCTTTTGGCGGAACTCCCCTTTATTCTGCTCGCCATCGTGTATATGCTCGGCAACTACGTTGAAAGTGTCGGCTCGGTCGGCGCCGTTTGCTACACGATCCTTGTTATGGTGCATAGTTGCTTTACGGGCGTTGCCATGTTCGTGCGCAAGGTTCTGGAACTGGAAATGCTGGTCGGACCGATTTATATTGTAAGCTCGGTGTTCCTCTCGCTTGTTGCCGCATTCGGTTATCGGATGGGGGCGAAGGAGCAACGTATCCTGCCGCACAAAACTGCACAGAAGAAATAAGAAAAAAGCACCGGCACGGTGCTTTTTCATTCGACGGAGAATTATGAAACACACGCACATTATCTGGGATTTTAACGGTACGATTCTCAACGATATCCAAACGGGGATCGACGCCGTCAACGTGCTTTTGCAGCGCTATCACAAGCCGAAGATCGAAAGCACCGAGCAGTATAAAAAAGCCTTTGGCTTTCCCGTGATCGACTATTACGACTCACTCGGCCTTGAGCGCGAGAATTTTGCCCGCTATGCACCCGAATGGGTGACCGAATACAATTTGCGTGAGCCGGATGCAACGATCTTTGCAGGCGTTACGGACGTGCTGGATTATTTTGCCGCAAACGGCTATCCGCAATATCTTTTGTCGGCGACCGAGCGGGAAATGCTTGCAAGACAGGTTGAGCGTCTCGGGATCGGTAGGTATTTTTCCGAGCTTGTCGGGCAGGATACCATTGAGGCGCACGGCAAGGTTGGCGCCGCAAAGCTCTGGGCGGCACGTGTATGCCCCAAGCGTCCGCTTTTTATCGGGGATACGATTCATGATTTCGAGGTTGCACAGGCAATCGGTGCCGATTGCGTATTGCTTGCGTGGGGACACCAGGACAGAGAGCGCCTTGTACGTACAGGGTGTCGTGTATTTGATACAGCCGCTGATGTGCAGAGGGCTTTTGAGAACGGAGAACTGTAATGTTGATATTGGATACCGAAGGGGAAGAATTTGTCCTTGAGACTGAGTTTGATATCGCCGTTCCCGTACACGTAGAGCAGTTCGACGGCGAGACCAAGGTGTTTGCATACCCCTGTGTGGCATCGCTTTGCGAGGAATATGAAATGCGTTTTACTGAGGATCTGTTTTCGGACGAAGCACTTGATTTTATACGCACAGGTTGCGAAGAGTTTTGCAAAACATACGGTTATCATGAAGAAAAACACCCCAAAAATTGGGGTTATAACTTCTTTTGCACAGAGAATACAGTCGATGAAAACTTTTCCTGTGAGCGGATCCGTCGTGCCGGAAAGTATAAAAACCTCACAACCTTTGACATTGCCGAATGTTTGGCTTACGAGCGCGTGATCTATGCGATAGTCAAAGATGGTCAAATTGTTTCTGTCGCCGTGACTTGTGAAGCACCGCAAAAAGGTGCTGATTGGGTGGAGATCGGCACCGAGACCGCGGTAGGATACCGCGGCAACGGATATTCCACGGCGACTGTGCGCGCGCTTTCCGCATTTTTAACGCAGAAAGGCTATCGTGTGCTCTATAAGTGCCACCACGAGAACCTCGCTTCCGCCGCCGTAGCACGCGGCGCGGGCTTTGCCGAGGTTGGAAAGTTTTACTACTACGTACTCAGGAAGGATTAATCATGGCGTTTGATTCCGGAATGATCCTTGCTGTCGTGCGCGAGATCAATGCGCGCGCAGGAGAGGCAAGGGTCGAGAAAATACAGCAACCGCAAAAAGATGAGATCGTTATCACGCTACACAGTGCGGCGACCAAAGAGAATCTGCGCCTTGCGATCAATGCGGGCGCCAACAATCCCAAGATCGGTTTTACCGAGGCACAAAAGGAAAATCCCAGCGCCGCCCCCATGCTTTGCATGCTTCTGCGTAAGCAACTCGGTGGCGGAAAGTTGATCGAGGCACGGCAGGTCGGCTTTGACCGTATCATCGAGCTGGAGTTCGCCTGTCGTGATGAAATGGGCTTTGCGGTTACGCGCATTGTTATTGTGGAGATTATGGGAAAATACTCGAATCTGCTTCTCACCGATGGCGACAAAAAGATCATCACCGCGCTGAAAATGATCGACTTTTCCACCAGTCGCCTGCGCCAGATCCTCCCGGGCATGACTTATGAGTTGCCGCCTCCGCAGGAGAAAAGCGATATCTTTGTCCTGACAGAGAGCGACCTTTCCGCTATGCTGATGGCAAAGGACGGCACGCTCCCGCTTTCCAAATTTCTGCTGAACGGGTTTCTCGGTATATCGCCGCTCGTGGCGCGCGAGATCGCCTTCCGCGCCACCGGACGCACGGATACGCCGATCGAAAATGTACTGACCGAGCAACTTTGGAAGGCAATCATGGAGTTCCGCACGGTTTTTGCCGAGAACGCATTTGTTCCTACGATCGTGTATGATGAGTCGGAACGCCCGATCGAGTTTTGCTTTATGGATATTCTTCAGTACGGAAGCGCACTCCGTACCGAGCGGCTGGAGAGTTTCGGTAAACTGACCGACGTTTATTTTGAAAAACGCGACCTTGCCGACCGCATTAAGCAACGAGGGCAGGATATCATCAAATTGGTGTCCAACGCGAATGCCCGTTTGCAAAAAAAGATTGAGGTGCAACGCACCGAGCTTGCCGAATGCGCCGAGGGGGAGAAATTCAAGCTTTACGGCGATCTTCTTACTGCAAATCTGTATGCGCTTCAGCGTGGAGCAAAGATCGCACGTGTTGTCAATTATTACAGCGAAGCGTGCGAGGAGGTGGAAATCGAATTGGACGGTCGCCTCACGCCTGCACAGAATGCACAGCGCTACTATAAAAAGTACAATAAGTGCAAAAATGCAAAGCACTACCTGACCGAACAGATCGCGCTTGCGGAAGGGGAACTTGCGTACCTCGCCACCGTTTCACAGGCACTTGAAAACGCCGAGACCGAGTCGGATCTTGCCGAGATCCGTCACGAGCTTTCCAAGAGTGGCTATGCCTCGCGTATGCATGCCTTCAAGGCGGCGAAGATGCCGCCCGTCAAGCCTATGGAATTCAAAACCACGGGCGGCTACCGCGTGCTCTGCGGCAAAAACAATATGCAAAACGACCATCTCACCTTCAAGGTGGCGGTCAAAGGCGATCTGTGGTTCCACACCAAGGGCGCACCCGGTTCGCACGTGATCCTGCTTTGTGATGGGGAAGAGCCGTCCGAGCGCGATTATACCGAGGCGGCGACTATCGCCGCGACCTATTCGGGATACGGCGACGGCGGACAGATTCCCGTGGATTACACGCGCATCAAAAACGTGAAAAAGCCGCCTGCTGCAAAGCCAGGCTACGTTACCTATTCTACCAATTACACCGCTTACGTTGCAAAGGATGAAAAACTTTGCGATGCCTTGCGTATCAAAAAATAAGAAAAGACTCGGCATTGCCGAGTCTTCAGGCAAAAGCACCGAGCAATGCTCGGTGCTTTTTGCTTATTTGTTTGCGATCATCTTGAGATAAGCGTTGATAAAGCCGTCGATCTCGCCGTCCATAACTGCGCGGATGTTACCGTCCTCGTAGCCTGTGCGGGTATCCTTGGCGAGTGTGTAGGGCATAAATACGTAGGAACGGATCTGCGAGCCCCATTCGATATTGGTCTTGTTGCCCTGAATATCCTCAATGCGCTCCAGCTTTTCGCGTGCCTTGATCTCCATCAACTTGGAGATGAGCATCTTCATAGCGGTTTCCTTGTTCTGCAGCTGGCTGCGTTCTGTCTGACAACCGACTACGATGCCCGTAGGCTTGTGCAGGATACGGATCGCCGAGTCGGTCTTGTTGACGTGCTGACCGCCCGCGCCGCTCGAACGGTGTGCGGTGACCTCAATATCCTCGTCACGGATCTCTACCTTGCCGTCGTCCTTGAACTCGGGCATAACTTCAACGGAAGCAAAGGAGGTCTGGCGACGACCCGATGCATCGAACGGGGAAACGCGGACAAGACGGTGCACGCCGTTTTCGCTCTTCAGGTAGCCGTAAGCGTTGAGACCCGAAATCATGATGGTCGCGCTTTTGATGCCGGCTTCTTCGCCGTCCAGCCAGTCGATCAGTTTCACGTCATAGCCGTGCTTCTCGCCCCAACGGGTGTACATTCTGTACAGCATGAGTGCCCAGTCCTGCGCCTCTGTGCCGCCCGCACCGGGATGGAAGGAGACGATCGCGTTGAAAGAATCGTATTCGCCCGAGAGCAGAAGTTCCAGACGCATGCGTTCCTCGGTGGAGATGATCGCATTCAATTCGCCTTGTACTTCCTCAACGTATGCTTCTTCGTTTTCTTCGATCGCCATCTCGGCAAGGGTGATGGCATCCTCCAGCTTTTGTGCAAGTTTCTCAAAAGCCTCTACTTTATCTTTCAACTGCTTGACCTGCTGCAGGATCTTGCTGGAATTCTCCTGGTCGTTCCAAAAATCCTCTGCGTAGGTCTGCTTTTCCAGTTCAGCCGCCTCTTCACGGAGCGCCTCGATGCGCAGAGCATTGCCGAGTTCCTCGACCTTAGCACGCTGTTCGATCAGGCTGTATCTTGCTTCTTCCAGTGCTACTATCACGGAAAGTACCTCCCAAATTAAACTTAACTGCATTAGTATACCATATCTTACCCCTGTTTTGCAAGTATTTTCGGTAAAAGATACATCTTGACATTTCGGGAAGGGGGTTATATAATATTAATACATTAAAATATAAAGGATGGAACGAAAAAATGGTAGTAAATAAGAATAGTCTGATCGGTGATGTTCTCGATCACGACGTAAACACCGCACAGTTCTTCATGGAGATCGGCATGCATTGCCTCGGTTGCCCGCACTCCCGCGGCGAGTCGATTGAAGAGGCTTGCCAGGTACACGGTACGGATGCAGATGCACTCGTAAAGAAGATCAACGACTATTTGGCATCGAAATAAGGCAAAGCCTTTCCCTCGGGAAAGGCTTCCTTTGTATATGAGAGAATATGCAGGAAATCAAACTTACTCCACGCCTTGCGTGGTTTTGTGACCGCGTGCGGCGGAATGTGCAGTTTGTCGATGTTGGAACCGACCATGCAAAATTGCCTGTGGCGCTTGTAAAAAGCGGCAGGGTGAAGCAGGCGATCGCCGCCGATATCGGTGAGGGACCGATTGCCCGCGCACGTATGTATATACACGCGGCAGGCTGTGGCGGCAAGATCGAAACTGCGATTACGGATGGTCTTGCAGGCTTGCCGATCCACGCGCCTTGCGATATTGCGATCTGCGGCATGGGCGGCGAAACGATCCTCGGGATCCTGGATGCCGCACCGATCGTTCGGCAAGCAGATATCCGCCTACTGTTGCAGCCGATGACCGATTTTGCGCTACTGCGTCGCTACCTTGCGGAAAACGGCTTTGCCCCCGAGGAGGAGGATATCGTCGCTTCGGAGGGGCGCATGTACCAGTGCATGGTCGTGTCATACAGCGGTACGCCGTATACGCTGACCGAGACCGAGGCGGAGCTTGGAAGGCTTTGTATCGCTAAACGCAGTGAAACCTTTTTGCAGTATGTCCAGCGCAGGTACACCATTGTAGAAAAATGTCTGCTTGGCAAGCAAAAGGCAAATGCCGACACCTCTGCGGAGGAGGCATTACTTGCCGGCTATGAAAAGATTTTAAAGGATTGACTATGTTACTGATTCAATTGAACGAGTTTCTGGAAAAAAAGTTCCCCAAACAGTACGCTTGCGATTGGGATAATGACGGACTGATGTGCGCCGCAAGGATGGATGCACCTGTAAAAAAGGTGCTTTGCACGCTGGACGTGACGGAGGAAGCGCTTTTGTATGCCTCTGAAAACGGGTTTGATACGATCATTTCGCACCATCCTCTGATCTTCCGTCCGCTTGGTGCGCTCACGCCCGATTACAGCCACGTTGCACGCAAGGTTTTGGATGCAACACAGCACGGTATCAACGTTTTTTCGTTCCATACTCGATTCGACGCCATGCCCGGCGGTATCAATGATCTTTTGGCAAACAAACTGGCGCTTGCAAATATCCGTGCCTTTGGCGATGGCGAGAGCGACATGGGTAGACTTGGTGAATTGCCAAAGGAAATGACAGCAGAGGAATTTGGTGCCTACGTCAAGGAAACGCTCGGCTGTGACAAGGTCTTTCTTTCCAAATCGGCAAAAAACACGGTTAAAACGGTCGCCGTGCTTGGTGGCGCGGGCAAGGACTTTATTGACGGCGCCAAAGCGGCGGGGGCTGACGTTCTCGTCTCGGGCGAGCTTGGCTACAACAACATGGCCGAAGCCGCGGAGCGTGGGATCACACTTGTTGAAGCGGGGCACTTTTTCACCGAGGACGTTGCCTGTAAGTATTTCTCCGAGCTTTTCGACAGCCTCGGCATCGAAAACGAATATTTTTGCTCCAATCGCATTCAAACTATATAAATTTCAGGCAGACGGATTTCCGTCTGCCTTGTATTGGACTAGACAACCACCAGCAATGCTGGTGGTACCAAAAAGCTTTAGCTATGCATAGAAAAAGTATCCTCCTTTTGCTATACTAAAGGCAGGTTCGCCAACCGCCAAAAGAAAGCAAAAGGAGGAATCAAGCCA
>JAZQHV010000033.1:0-31644 GCA_045540755.1 Eubacteriales bacterium | reverse complement strand
GGCAAGTAAAAAGCCCCTTTAGGGGCATGCCGGTGAAATCTCCGCGGTTGGCGGATCTTTCGGCGAGCCTATAGGCTCAGCCGGTACCATGCCCTAAGGGGGCTTGTGCAAACCACCGGCACGGCCGGTGGTTATGATTTTATGCATGAAAATGGAATAAAAATTCAATACGAATAAAAAATATGAATAAAAATTCGAAAAATACTTGATTTTTATTCAAAAAAGGCTTGACTTCATGCATTTGCGGGTGTATAATCAATCCCGAACAATATAAACCGAGTGATCGGTAAATCAGAAAAGAGGAAATCATCATGAAAAAGATCGTATCCCTTGTACTTGCATCCCTGATGCTGGTATGTGCCTTCGCATCCTGCGGCGGCGACCCTGTTGTTACGACCAACGCACCCGAGACCACTGCGGCTCCTGTGGAGACTACCGAGGCTCCCGTAGAGACCACTGCGGCTCCCGAGGATAACACCATCGTTATGGCGACCAACGCGTTCTTCCAGCCCTACGAGTACTACGAGGGCGACAAGATCATCGGTATTGATGCCGAGATCGCTGAAGCGATTGCCGCAAAGCTCGGCAAGGAGCTCGTCATTGCTGACATGGAGTTCGGCTCCATCATCACCGCCGTTATGGAGGGTGAGGCAGATTTCGGTATGGCAGGTATGACCGTTACCGAGGAGCGTCTGAAGAGCATCAATTTCTCTTCCAGCTATGCAAACGGCGTTCAGTCTATCATCGTTAAGGAAGGCTCGCCCATTAAGACCGTTGACGACCTCTACGCAGAGGGCGTGACCTACAAGGTAGGCGTTCAGCTTGCAACCACCGGTGACATCTACTCCTCCGACGACTTCGGTGAAGAGAACGTTCAGCGTTACTCCAACGGTAGCGAGGCAGTTCTCGCACTCGTCGGCGGCGACGTTGACTGCGTGATCATCGACAACGAGCCCGCAAAGGCACTCGTTGCTGAGAATGCAGGCCTTACGATCCTCGACACCTCCTATGCAGATGAGGACTATGCGATCTGCGTAGCAAAGGAGAACACCGAGCTTCTCGATGCGATCAACCTTGCGATCGACGAGCTTACCGCTGACGGCACCATTGATGCCATCGTCGCTAAGTACATCAAGTAATTAAAGCCAAACATACACAAACGGGAATGCTTGCATTCCCGTTTGTACATATGGAGAAAGAATGAAAAAACAAAAGTTCGGGTGGCTGTGGAAAACGCTGATCTGTATCGCGCTTGCGGCCGCCGTTATCTTTGGCACGTATTTTGTACAGAAGCTTGGCAACAAGACGAGTGCGGAACTGACCGTGGCAGAGGCGCAGGCGATCATTGATACAGCAGTTGCAGGTCTCCCCGGAAACGTTTCCACCGGTGCAAAATTTGTGGCCGAAAACACCAAGGTCACGGTAAACGGCCTCGCCTACGGTACCGAAAAGGATATCATCCTGGATTGTACCTATGAGACGGTGGATATGTCCTCTGTTGAGGAAAATATTGGCACCTATCTCTCCGAGGTTTATGCTTTTTACCTGGACAATACCGAGAAGGGTATCAAGACCAACGCGACTAAGATCAAGTTGTATGTTGCAGGTCTTGTCGAGGCGGATCTTGCGACCTCGGCGCCCGTGACCGGTGCAGTAGAGATCTATCTCTACGAGACCGCGCCCGGTGTGTTTACCCCCTATCTCAGCGACGAGCTGGTCAACACGGTTTTCGGTGGTATTTTAGACGTGAAGAACGCTATAGCCACTGCAAGCACGGTGGAGCACGGCGGTGAGACGGTGAATATTTCCAATCTCAATACCCTGCGCACCGGACTTGGCGATTACATTGCACTGAAAAATTACAGCAGTGAAAAGCCGGACACCAGTGTGCCGATCGAAAAACTTTGGAATACGCTGAAATATGACTTCCACCGCAATTTTGTGGTCAACAGTCAGTACAAGTATCTCACGCGCGGTCTTGCGACTACGCTGGAGATCACTGCGCTTGCCGTACTGCTCGGTATCCTCATTGGCTTTATCGTGGCGGTCATCCGTTGTGTAAATCAGAAAACGGGCAAGCTTGGTTTCGCTTCGGATATTTGTAAGATCTACCTTTCGATCATGCGCGGTACTCCTGTCATGGTACAGCTTCTCATTATGTACTTTGTCGTACTGCTTCCGCTTGGTGTGGATAAGTTCCCCGCGGCGGTCATCTGCTTTGGTCTGAACTCGGGCGCATACGTTTCCGAGATCGTTCGCGGCGGTATCATGTCGATCGACGAGGGACAGACCGAGGCGGGACGCAGTCTTGGCTTCAGCTATATCAAGACCATGTGGTATATTATCATTCCGCAGGCGTTCAAGGCGGTGCTCCCGTCGCTTGCCAATGAGTTTATCACGCTACTGAAAGAGTCGTCCGTTGCGTTCTATATCGGTGTTGCCGATCTGACGCTCGGCGGTATCAAGATCCGCTCGATCACCTACAGTAACTACATGCCGCTGATCGCAGTGGCACTCATTTACCTTGTCGTCGTGCTCGGTCTTTCCAAGTGCGTTACTATCCTTGAAAGGAGGCTGAGTAAGAGTGATAAGCGTTAAGGGACTGTATAAGGATTTCGGTGAAAAAAACGAGATCAAGGTGCTCAAAGGTGTGGATAACCACATCCAAAAGGGCGAAAAGGTCGTCGTGATCGGTCCGTCGGGCAGTGGTAAGTCTACCTTCCTGCGTTGCCTCAACCGTCTGGAGGAGCCCACCGCGGGTGAGATCTATTTCGACGGTACGCTCATCACCGACAAAAAGTGCGACATCAACAAGCTCCGCATGCAGATGGGTATGGTGTTCCAGCACTTCAACCTTTTTCCGCATCTTTCGATTCTGGAGAATATTACACTCGCGCCGATCAAACTTCTTAAAAAGAACAAAGCAGAGGCGGAGGCAGAGGCGAGAGCCCTGCTTGAGCGTGTAGGGCTTCCAGATAAGGCAGACGCATACCCCGCCCAGCTTTCGGGTGGACAGAAGCAGAGAATTGCAATCGCGCGTGCGCTTGCGATGAATCCGCAAGTCATGCTCTTTGACGAGCCGACCTCGGCGCTTGACCCGGAAATGGTCGGCGAGGTACTTGATCTCATGAAGGCGCTTGCAGAGGACGGTATGACGATGGTGATCGTCACCCATGAAATGGGATTTGCCAAGGAGGTTGCCAACCGCGTGATCTTCATGGACGAGGGCAAGATCCTTGAGGAGGGTGCGCCTGACGAATTCTTTACGAATCCGAAGCATCCGCGTCTTAAGGACTTTTTATCCAAGGTACTGTAAAATAAGCGCCCCCATGGGGCGCTTTTCGCTTGAAAGGCATTTGCATGAAAACTTTGTACGTTTCCGATCTGGACGGAACGCTTTTGCGAAGTGATGCCACGCTTTCTGCATTCACCGCCGAAACGGTGAATGCGCTGGTAGAGCGCGGTATGCTCTTTTCCTATGCGACCGCGCGGTCGCAGTATACGGCGGGAGCGATTACTGCGTCTCTTGCGGGCAAGCTCCCCGTGATCATCTATAACGGTACTTTTATTCTTGAAAACGGAACGCGGCGTATTCTCTTGGAAAACGCTTTCCCGACGGAGGATGCGGCGCTCGTGCTACAGACATTTGCCAAGGGGGGCGTATACCCCTTTGTCTATGCACATATCGACGGGACAGAGCGGGCATCCTATCTGTCCGACCGCCTTTCGGCGGATATGCAGGACTTTGCCGTGTCGCGCTCCGAGGATGCACGTATGCGCCCCTGCAAAGAAACGGAACTGCTTGATGGCAACGTCTTCCACTTCGTGGCAATGGATACTGCCGAGCATCTGCTCCCCATCTACGAGGCTTTACGGGACGTTTTTCCCTGTTACTATACCGTGGATATGTACACAAAGTCCCCGTGGATAGAGGTCTATCCGCGCGGTGTGAGTAAGGCAAACGCCGTACAACAGCTCAAAAAACTGCTCGATTGTGACCGTGTCGTCTGCTTTGGCGACGGCAAGAACGATCTTTCGATGTTCGGCGTCGCCGACGAGTGTTACGCCACGGAAAACGCGGATCCGGCGCTGAAAGAGGCGGCAACCGCCGTGATCGGGAAAAATGATGACGATGCCGTTGCAAAATGGCTACTGGAACATTATCGGGGGGAATAATATGCTTATCGACTTGCATGCACATTCTTCGGGGATCAGCAAATGCTGTCGTATCCCGTATGCCGAGGTGCTCGACCGCGCCGCGGCGGCGGGACTGGACGGCATCGTGCTGACTAACCACTATCAGAACAGTTACGTCTGCGACGGCAAACTTATGGAGTTTGTCGAAAACTATATCGCCGAATATGAGGCGGCGGCAGCGTGCGGTGCCGAAAAGGGGATCCACGTGTTCTTTGGCATCGAGGTCACGATGGAGCTCTATCGCAACGTGCATATGCTGATCTACGGTGTCGATCCCGTTTTTTTGCGTACCTGTCCCACGGTGTTCGACTGCACCGAAGAGGCACTGTACGCACTGGTTAAGGCACATGGCGGTGTGCTGGTGCAGGCGCATCCCTTCCGTAACGGCACGACCGTGCTGGACCCCGCGTATCTTGACGGTATTGAGATCAACTGCCATCCGAAATACAAGACTACCGAAAAGGAACGGCTGACCGCTATTGCGGCAGAGCACGGTCTCCTGCTTACCTGCGGCGGCGACTATCATGCCGATACTTACCGACCGATCTGCGGCACGTATGTCCCCGATACGGTCACCGACGGGATCTCCCTCGGCAGATTCCTTGCAGAGACTAACCGTATCCGTTTGCGGATCCACGAGGTCGGAGCAGAGAATTGGTATGAGGAAGAATTTATGTTGAATGTGTGAAACTTTAGACTTTTTTCTTGCGAAAACGGACTGCGTAGTGTAAAATAGAGATACGAAAAGAAAGGAGAAGGCCATGTTCGGATACGTGCGTGCAAAGCGGGAAGAGCTGACCGTGCGCGAGGATACACTCTATCGCGCGGCATACTGCGGACTCTGTAGGGAAATGGGTCGCTGTACGGGGCAGTGCTCGCGTTTGACACTTTCCTACGACATGGTGTTCCTTTATCTGGTGCGTACGGCACTGCGCGGTGCTACGCCCACGGCGAAAAAGGGGAGATGCCTCCTCCATCCGCTGAAGGCGCGGCAGTTTGTGCAGAGCGATGCGGAGCTTTCCTATGCCGCGCGCGTGAGCGCATTGCTTGCCTACGGCAAACTGCGTGACGATCTTTGCGACGAGCGCGGTTGGAAACGGTTTGTAAAGCGGTTGGCACATCCGTTTCTTGCGCATGCTAAAAAGCGCGCCGACCTTGCCGAGCTGTATGCAAGGATCGAGGCGCATCTTGCGGCACTTGCCGCTATCGAGCAGGAAAAACGTCCGACTGTGGACGCACCCGCCGAGGTATTCGGCGCGCTCCTTGCCGACGTGTTTGCCTTTGATCTTACGGGCGATGCCGAACGGCTCGCGCGAGAGATCGGCTTTCGCACGGGGCGGTTTATCTATGCCGCCGATGCCGCCGACGATATCGGCGAGGACGCGAAAAACGACAGTTACAATCCCTTTTTGCTTTTATACGGTGCAGAGCCCGATGCCGAGCAACGCAAGGTCATCGAAATGGCGATGCGCTTTGACCTGACCGCGCTTGCCGCGGCGGTCGATCTGATGGAAACGCATCCACTGCTCCCGATGATCCGTAATATCATCTATCTCGGGATGCCTTCCGTAATCCAAAAGAATCTTAGGAGTCAGCAGTGAACAAAAATCCTTACGAAATTCTCGGCGTAAGCGAGAACGCGACCGATGACGAGATCAAGGACGCCTATCGCGCTTTAGCTAAAAAATATCATCCTGATCGCTACATCGACGAGGGACTCAAGGAAATGGCAACCGAAAAGATGAAGGCGATCAACGAGGCGTACGACGCCATCAAGGATATGCGTGCGGGCAAAACGCATAGCGGTAGCGGCAACAGCTACGGCGGATATGGCGGGTACAGCGGTACGACCGCCTTTGCAGAGATCCGTCGCATGATCAATGCGGGGCAGTATTCCGCCGCAGATGCGGCACTTGATCAGGTTACTGCTGACAAGCGGAATGCCGAGTGGCATTTTCTCAAGGGCTGTATCCTCTTGCAACGCGGCTGGTATCACGATGCGACCAAGTATTTCGATACCGCGTGCCGCATGGATCCGAACAACCAGGAATACCGTAATGCCCGTCTCCAGATCGAGCGTATGTCGCAGAATTACGGAAACGGCGGTGCAAGCCATAGCTTTGGCTGTGATAACGGTTGTGATTGCTGTGCAAATCTGCTTGTGCTCGATTGCTGTTGCGAATGTTGTGGCGGCGATCTGATCTCCTGTTGCTGAGGATAGCTATGCGAAACACGAAAAAACTGTCTTTTGCCGCGCTGATGAGCGCGCTTGGCGTTGCTTTCATGTACGGCGGTGCCATGCTGGAGGTTTTTGACCTTTCCACGGCGGCGCTTGCGTCGATCTGTGTGACGCTTACGCTTGTGGAGCTGGGGATGCGCTATGCGTGGCTGACCTTTGCGGTCACGGGTGTGCTTTCGCTTCTCCTTCTGCCGCAAAAGCTTGCCGCGATCTTCTTTCTCGGATTCCTCGGCTTTTATCCAATGGCAAAGGCGTTTTTTGAACGAAAATTCCGCGGCTGGCGGTGCCTTGTGCTCAAAATTCTGTTATTGAACGCCTGTACGGCACTTATGTTGCTTGCCGTGCGCTACGTGATGACCGAGGCACTCTGGTTTGAGATCATGACGCTCGTGCTTGCCAATATCGTTTTCGTTGTGTACGACGTGGCGCTCACGCGCCTGCTCCGTGCCTACGTATTCGTCTGGCGCAAAAAGCTCAAAATGAAATTTTAAATACCACGCTCAAAACAAAGAGCAGGTCACGTGGCCTGCTCTTTGTTTTTTACGGATAGGATCATTTCTTCAAGCTTTTTGGCGGCAAGGCTCAGGGAGATATCAGTTCTCTTGACCAGACAAATGTTCTTTTTCGGGATCTTTTCTTTCAATTTCAGCCTGTAGATGTCGGCTTGGTTTTTAAACTGTTCAAGGTATTGCGTGGGTACAAAGCCGATACCGAGATCGTTTTTTACGAGCGGCAGGATCTGGTCTGCGGTTGCCGCCTCGACTGTTGGTGAAAAGTTTACACCGTGCTTCATGAAGAGATCCGAGTAAAACTCATAGGTCTGGGTATGCTCGCCGAGTGATATCAGCGGGTACTTTGCGAGTTCGGTGAGGGAGAGCTCTCTGTTGCCGAGCTCTGAGAATACACTGCCGCAAACGGCAGTTTCCTCTATGGTTTTGATAACGGTGGCTTTTAAATTTTGCGGAACGTCGGAATGTAATGTTGCGGTTGCGATATCCACAAGTCCGTCCTTGAGCGCGCTCAGTGCCTGCGGCGCAGAATAGTTTGCAACCTTTATCCGAATACCGGGATACAGCTTTCTGTATTCTTTTAAGATCGGAAGAAGCATACACCGTAGCGCAATGTCGCTGCTTCCGATGGCTACGATGCCTTGTTGCATATTTTTGTCGGCGGCCAATTCATTTTCGCCGGCTTCGATATGCTCAAAAGCGATCCTTACATGGTCAAAAAGCTTTTGCCCCTCGGGGGTAAGTGTTACGCCGTGCCGTGAGCGGATAAAGAGGACACAGCCAAGAGAAATCTCCAGGTTTTTGATCGCTCTTGTAATATTCGGCTGATTGCTGAACAGGCGTACAGCCGCCTGGGTAAAACTTTTGCTTTTCGCTACGTGGTAAAAAATACGGTAGTAGTCATAGCTGATGTTCATGTTGACCTCTATATCAAATTGATATGTTTTGAATGTAAAATATACATTTTACATATAATTCGATTTGTATTATAATCAATTTGAATGTAAAAATCAAGCATATGAAAGGAAAAAACAAGTGAAAAGGGTATTTAAACTGTTTTTACTGTGTGTTTGTTTGGGTCTGATGTTGAACGGATCGGTTTTTGCGACAGAGCAGGAAAAGAAAGACGAGATGAAGATTCTGGCGATCGGCAACAGCTTCAGCGTGGATGCGATGCAGTATCTTTGGGATATCGCAAACGATGGCGGGTACAAGGTGGTTCTCGGCAATCTTTATATCGGCGGTTGCTCGCTGGACACACATGCCAAAAATATCGCTGAAGAAAAAGGTGCCTATACTTACTACAAAAACACAAACGGAACATGGAGCAATACCGCATCCGTCAGCGTGCAGACCGCGCTTGCGGATGAGAAATGGGACATCGTCACCGTTCAGCAGGCAAGCAATTACAGCGGTGTTGCCTCGTCCTACACAAAGCTTGCCTACATACTGGAGTATCTCGCCGAAAACGTTCCCAATGCAAAGGTATATTTTCATATGACGTGGGCGTATCAGCAGAACAGTACCCATAGTGGCTTTGCAAATTACAACAAAGACCAGATGACGATGTATGCCGCTATTCAAAGTGTGCTGGATGCGGAGGTGAAGACTAAGGATGCCATTGCAGGCATCATTCCCACAGGTACGGCTATTCAGAATCTGCGTACGTCTTATATCGGCGACACGGTCACCCGTGACGGATATCACCTCAGCTACGACCTTGGCCGATACACGGCGGCTTTGACGTGGTATGCGTATTTTACAGGCGTAGCTGTGGATAGCGTCGATTGGGTACCCGATGATTACGCCACGGAGGTCCGTCCGCATCTTGCGGCGGTTCGCGAGGCGGTCAAGGGGGCAATTGCCGACCCGTACAAAGTGACGACCGTTACTGCCGAAGAGCCGCATAAGCTTACGGATGCGGAAATCTTTGCGTCGCTTGGCTGCAATATAAACGCTTACACCGAGATCGACTGGTTGCTGGCACTGCACGCATACTACAATTCGTCAAGCGCCACAATACCCTTCGAATTGATCAGCTCTGCAAACAGTACGGCGTCTAATTTGCCGAACTTTATCGCATCGCACAGATTTACAAAAGAAACCCTGCCGGTGGGATCCGTGATCATTCTGGATGCGGGATATAAATACCGCCCCGAGGGCTGGGTGGACGAAAACTACGTTTCCACCGGCTCTACCCGTCCTGCCAACGTAACAAGCAATGCTGTGGCGGTTACCGATGCATGGTGGGGCGATTTCACGTTCCGCGCCTTCAATTTTACTGCAATGGCGGCAAGGACAATGACTATGGCGGATGCAAAGCATCTGCGCATCTACGTCCCAACCTATCCGAACGTGACGCTTATCAAAAGTGCCGATACAAACGGAGACGGAACGCCGGATCTGCAAGACGTTCTGCTGACCTTGAAATCCTATTTGAATCACGCAGGAAGCGCATCCGATATGAACGGAGACGGTCTTGTGTCTCTCTTGGATGTGCTGGAGCTACTGAAACTGATATGTGCGCAATAAAAAAGAAGCATCTCCGGTGAGATGCTTCTTTTCATTATTTGTAGCAGATCGTGATGCTGCCGTCCTCATTGTAGGTGACGGCATCGCCCTTAAAGGAGAGCTTTTCGGCGTCGGCAAGGTAGTCGGCGACGGATGCATAGGGTACTTCCGCCTCGGCGATGACCTTTTTGGCAAAGGCGGCATCTTTTTTCAGCAGATAGTGCACCCAGCCTGCCTGCAACTTTGCGTTGGTCACGCAGGCGGTGTAGGGATCCTCGACCAGAAAGCGGTTGGTGTGACCGGGGATTGAACTGCAACCTACGTAGGCGATGACAGAGGGCATCACCGCCGAAATGTCGCCCATATCGGTACAGCCTGCGCTCCACGGACGGTTGTTGCGGATCTCCTCCTCCTTGAAGAGCATTTTGCCCACCTCGCAGAAGGCATCGCGCAGATTCTTGTCCTCAATGCGCGGAGCCGCGCCGATCTGATCCTCGATCACCAGGCGACAGCCCATCGCCGCGGCACTGCCCGCAAAGGCGCGGTTGATCGCCTCATTCGCTTTTTGGATCTGTGCCATCGTGCCGCCGCGGACGAAGCTCTCCACGGTGACCTCGGCGGGGATCACGTTGACCGCCTCGCCGCCCTTGGTAATGATGGGGTGGAAGCGGAACTTGTTGTCACCGCTGAAGCGCTCACGCACGGCATTGGCGGTGCCAAGGGCGCTTGTTGCCGCGTAAAGCGCATTGAGTCCCTGCGAGGGGGCGGCACCGTGGCTTGCCTTGCCGATAAAGGTCTGCTTTTTGCAGATAAAGCCGTTGCCGCCGACCTCCATGGCAAGACCTGTGGAGCCGGTATGTACCATCATGCCGATGTCTACGTCATTGAGATATCCGCGGTAGAGGAATTCCTGCTTGCCGCCGATGAAGTGGAGCGTACCTTTTTTGATGAGGTCAAGGCGGTAACTGAGCTCGATGCCCTCCTCGGCGGGCACGACAAAGAGGCGGATACTGCCCGAAAGCCCGTCCAGCGCGCCGTCTGCTTTCAGCGCCCCCGCAAGACCGAGCATCGCCGCGCATTGGCAATGGTGGGCACAGGCGTGAACCGCGCCCGTTTCCTTGTCACATTCGGGGTGGTCGGGGATGAGGAGGGCGTCCATCTCGGCGAAGATACCGAGCTTTGGCCCCTCGCGCCCCGTGTCGATATCCGCGTAAAAACCGGGGATATCGCCCGCCTCATGCACTTCGTATCCAAGGGATACGAAGTGCTCTTTCATGTAGCGGTGCGTGTTCCATTCGCGGTAGCCGACCTCGGGGTGCTCCCAGATGTAGCGCTCGGCGGCAAGGATGGCGTCTTTTTCGCTTTCGATTTTATTAAAAAGTATTTCGTAGTTGTTCATATTACGCATTCAATATCGCTTTCAAGATCAGCAAAACATCGACAATGGAGATCTCGCCGTCCTCGTTCATATCGGCGCCTGCGGTGACCGAAACGGTAGCATCGGCGGTGCACTTCAGCGTGCGGATCACATCGGCAAGAGAGAGGACTCCGTCGCCGTTTGCATCACCACTGTGTACATCAACGTCGGTGATCTCTCCGACGGTCGCATTTTCGCCAATGGTCACATAGTTCTTACCCGTAAAGGTGACGTCCTCGTTTGCGGCATCCTTCGAACCGCCGACCACGAAGGCATAGGTACCGCCGAGCAGGGTGACGTCGGCATCCTGATCAAAGAGACCTATGTATTCGCCGACGTAGTTTTCGAGTAGCTTCCAAGTCGAGTTTTCCATGATGGCGGTCGCATGTTCTACGCCAACGTAGCGGAAGTGCCAGTTTTCGCTGATGCAACCTGTTACAGCCGCCGTTCCGTTTTCGGGATAGCGCAGAATAATGCCGTAGTTTTTACCGTTTTCAAGGATCCATGCCCACTCTTTTGTCTTGTCGTAGTCGTGGTTGGGCGAATCCGTTTCAAAGTCGGGCGTGATGTCGTACATATCCACGGCAAGGCCGAGATGGTGCTCGGAGTAGCCGGGGAGGCCCGTGGACTTGGTCACGTAGAGGAATACGCGGTCCCAATTCCAATCGGGATGTGCGCGCCAGGTTCTCGCCCAGAAGCGGGTGATGTAGTCGTACTTGAACTCGTAGGTCTGCATGCCCGAGGTGATGGTGGGCATCTCCAGTCCCTCTGCCGCCATTGCCTCAAACATGCTGTCAAATGCCTTTGCCGCCTCCTCGCGCAGGTATGCGGGAGCGGAGTCGCCAGTGGCAACGTCGATATTGATGGTCTTGGAGTCGGGGAGCTCAAAGGTGTCTACCTGTACCGCCTGGTTAGAGAAGCGCAGGTATTCGTTTTCGATGTACACGTCCACGTAATCGGTGTAGCGGAAGTACTGGTAGCCGCCAACGATGCCAAGCGTGTAGCCGTTTGCAAGCGTTTTCAGCATCTGTACGTCCTTGCCAAAGAGCAGTTTGTTGTAGCGTGCGGCGATAATATTCTCGGTCACGCCTGCCGCCGCATCAAAGACGATGCCATCAAAGGTGGTGTCGCCCGACAGCTTGTAGTGGATGTTGGAACCGAAGATGAGTTTTGCGCCTTTTTCGCGGTAGTCCGCGTCGCCAAAGACCGAGGTAACGAGGATCGCGCCCGTGTGCGTGGGTTCCTGGAAGAAGGCGGGATCGCTACCGATCTTGTAGGTGTAGTTGTGCGTCAGCGTGGTCTCACCCACAAGGACGATCGTGCCGCCGTCCTTGCCGAGTGTGTTCATGGCATCCGCATAGCTGCCGAGGGGCAGGGCGGGGTGCGAGCCGTCGCCAAAGCCACCGTCCGCAACGAAGACAACTCCCTCGTAAGCGGTATCGGGAAGTTCGCTTAAGATCTCCACGTGTCCGCAGGCGGAGCAGGAGCGAATGCGCATGGCCTCGTCAAAGGGGCTGACCGTTTCGGCTTCATAGGCGTGTGCGCCGTCACGGATGCAGGTGGTCTGGATCTTGTCGAATTTTGCGAGTGCGGCAAGGAAGAGCAGACCGTCCGGCGCGGTGCTCTTGTCGTAGTTCAACGTCACGCCGCCCTTGTTGTTGTAGAGCCCCATGACGTCGATCTCCTGAATGATACCTCCGCCCATCTCATCAACATTGATGACGACCTCGCCGTGCATATAGTTGGTCTTTTCACCGCCGCCGATGATGAGGTTTTCCACGGTTACCGTGTCCTTCAGCGTAACGACTGCCTTGTTTGCCGTACCGCTGTTGCCGGTTGCTCCCGTAGAGAGGTAGCGAATGTACGTGCCGTTTTCAACGGTGATATACGCCGTGCCGGTGTGGTTACGTGCGCCACTGTAGCGGGAGAATCCGACCACGCGGCTGAAGCTACCGCTACGCAAAACGATGCGCGTGTCTTTGTCGTAGGTGACGGAGGTGTCGTTTGCGCCGAGGTTGTCGCCGCCGATAAGGTAGAGACCGTTTGCATCGGCAGAGTAATCTGCGTTTACGACCACGCCCGTATCAAAGGTGATGGGGTGGAACTGCGCGCAGATGAGCGCGGTAGTGGGGATATCCAGCGTGATGTCCGTAAAGACGGTCTCACCGCCGAGATAGAAGGAGACAGACTCGGTGGGGAAGGCGATCTTCGCGCCGCTTTCGCGGTAGTCGATGCCGCCGTATACGCTGGTAACCGTAACCTTGCCGCTGTGCGCGGGGACATCGGTGCGCACGGGAACGGTCTCGTCCACAACGACGATCGTGCCGCCGTCCTCACCGAGGAGTGCGAACGCCTCTGCAAAGGTCGAGGCAGGCATTTCGGGTGCAAGACCGTTGCCGTCACCGCCGACGTAGGCGACCGAGCCGTCGTTCGTTCTTGTGCCGATCAGCGTGGCGGTAATGCCTTCTACCGTCTCGGTAACGGCATATTCGGCAATGGTGTACACGTCGCCGTCAAAGGCAACGAGCATGGTGAAGCTTGTAAACTCCTGCGGGTAGGAAACGGCAATGCCGTTTTCGGTGTCCTTGGCGGTGTAATAGACCGCCTTGCCGTCTGCAAGCAGGCTGAGAACGTTCTCTGCCGTGGTGGTTGCAAGCGGTTTTTCTACGGTGACGGTATCGGTAGCAATATTCACCGTGTCGAAGTGGTCTGCAAAGCCTGCGGGCAGGGAAACGGTGGTATAGCTTTCGATGTTCAGCGTGCGCGTGCCGCTCGGGAAGAGCGTTTTATCGGTCTTGGTCAGAGACTCGATGGAGGCGTTGTCGCTGACAGATACGGTAGCGGAGCCCGTCATGCTTGTGTTACCGGCCAAATAGAGCGTTTTTACCTTGGCGTTTTCGGCGAGAGACAGCTCTGTCGCGCCACCTTTGGAGCCGGTACCAAGTGTGCCGAGGTAGAGGTCGCGGATATCGGCGGTACCGCCCACGGTCAGCTTGACCGTGCCGGTATGTGCAAACGCCACGTTACGGCTGAAGCCACTCGCCATGATGAATCTACCGCTGTAGATCTTGATCTCGTTGGTCTCGCCTGCATCCAGCGTGCCGATATCGGCATCGCCGTTCTGGCCGCCGACAAGGTACATACGGTAGTCGGTGGTGCCATCGGTGTTGACCACGGAAAAGTCGTAGCCGATAGTGAGTGCATGGAAGTTTGCGCAAAAGCCTGCCGAGGATTTATCCAGCTTTACGGTGAGTCCGTCGATCTCGGTAGGACCGTTAAACTTAATAAATCCCGTGCCCTTAAAGCGGATCGACGCATTGTTCGTTTCGCGGTAATCGATACCGTCCCAGACACTTGTCAGCTTGACGGGCGCGGTATGCATGGGGAAGTTGACCGTTGCGGTCGTTGCATATTCGCCGACAAAGACTACGGTGCCGCCATTCTCACCGAGAAGGGCATACGCCGCCGCGAGGTCGGAGGTCGGTGCGGAGAGGGAGACACCGTCGCCGCTACCGCTTGCCGAAACGAACACAACGTCGGTATCGGCAGGTGCCTCGCGGTTGGTCACCGTGACCGTACCCGTGTTCTTGGTCGTATCGTATACGATGGGGTCACCGATATTGCCGATCGGTGCATAGTCGGCAAGGGCAAAGCCGTAGGGGAGGGAAACGGAGACCGTACCCGTGAGATAGTTCTGTCCCACGGCACCGAGGATCGTGCCGCCCACCGAATAACGGTCACCCACGGAGGCGGTGAGATTGCCGCTGTACGTGCCGATAGGCGCTGCCTTGGCAACGCGATAGTTGCCGAGAGCAAAGTGGTTGAGGGTACCGGAGCCATTCAGCACAACGGTGCAATCCTCTGCCGAGGAGGTCGTCGCTTCGGTGTCATAGGGGAAAGCGGCGTCGGCGACGTTATAGGAGCAGATGCCTGCGAAGAAAGACCATGTTCCTGCCAGAACGGTGGTTTCGGTAAACTCGACATCGTGGTAATTGCCTATGATGGTGGAGGCGGATGCACCCTTGAGCGTGAGGTTGTCGAACTTTACGTCGCTGTTGATCCAAACGGTATCGCCGTCTGCCAACAGTTCCAGCGTTGCACCATCACCCTCGCCGACGAGGGTGATCTTTTTTGCACCGAGTGGGATGACGATCGCCGCGCTGTGTGTAATCGTACCGTCAATATGTACGGTCGCGCTTTCACCTGCGGGAATCATAGAGAATGCAATGTCGATGCGGGAGGTGGGATCTTCCTTGGTGCCCGCGCCGAATTCGGTGCCGTTTTCCGAAAGGTAGATGTCATAGCGGTGATAGTCGGGGGTGGGGACGGTTACACCGTTAAAGACCGCGTTATACATAGCGGAACCCATAGCAGCATATCCCGTATCTTTGGGATGTACGCGGTCACCGCTGAGCAGTGCGCCTTCCTTGGCGCAGGGAAGCGTCAGACCGAATAGGTCTACAAAGACGTATTTTTCAGAATCTTGCTTTGCAAACTCGGTTGCCATTTTTCTCTGTAGGGGTACGATCACCGAGCGGATGCGGAGCTGGGATGCCCCGGGGATCGCCTGCGTGCCCGAAAGGATGGCGCTGGTCATAAAGACCTTTTTTGTATCGGGGAGCGTGCCGAGCGTTTCGATAAAATCGGTGTAATTTTCAATATAGCCTGCGCGCAGACCGCCGCGGCTGGAGGCAAGGTGATCGTTGGTGCCGAGTCCGACAACGACGTAGTCGGCATCGGTCTCTTCGAGGAGGAGCGGGTATGCAAGACGCTCCGGATAGTAGACCGAGGTCGTGGGTAAGAGTCCCGATGCGCTGACGCCGTAGTTTGCAACAACGATGTCGCAACCGTTTGCCTTTGCAAGCGCCGTAAACACGGCAGGATAACTCTTGGTCAAGGGATCGGAGGAGGCAACGCCCTCGGTGATGCTGTCGCCGACAAAGGCTACGCGGAGCGGCTCGTCGTAGGTCACGGTTTCACCGTTGAAGCTGTCAAAGCGCTTGACAGTAAAGGTATAGCTGTCGGGATAGGTCAGCACGGCCGACTTGTTTTCGCCTGCATACGCCTTGACCTGCGTTGCATCGAGAACGGTGTCCTCGGCAAACGTACCGCCTTTGATGTCCACGGTGAAGTTACCGCGGAGCAGTTGGGTGTAGGCAACGCTTGCGTCATGGGCGCTGATGAGACCGCCTGTGAAGTTGCCTCCCGAAATAGTGATGGCAACGTCGCCGTCCATCGCGTAGTAGGCGCGGTCGGAGGTGACGGTAGGCGAAAGGCGCGCGGCCTTTGCCTGTGTGGAAAGGTTTACGCTACGGACATAGATCGGGCAGGCGAACGTGCCGCCGCTTATGTTGAGCGTAACGTCATCCGCGAGGATAGAGCCGCCCGAAAGGCTGAAGGAATCGGTGAAATTACCGCCCGAGATGTTTACGGTAAGGGGCGCGGCGACAGAGCCGACCATGTCGGTGTAGGTCGCACGGCAGATACCGCCCGCAAAGTGGCGGAAGGTGCCGTTTTTCACGGTGACCGTATAGGGAAGCGTTGTGATGACCGTTTGATTGTCGGCATCCTCCTCCGAGGAGGAGAGCGTGCCGCCGTAGAAATCGAGCGTGCCTGTGACTGTGCAGTTTTCGCCGAAGGTCACGTTGCGAAAGCCGCCGTAGATCGCGCCGCCGTCTGCCTCAATAGGGAGGTCAAAGGTGAACGCCGTACCGTTTGTGTTCTGTGCCAGCGCAATGCTGCCCGTAAGGATCAGCTTTGCATCGCCGCTTGCCGTAACGGTAACGGCACCGCTCTTTTCTTCGAGCACAAGGGCGTTTGCCACGGTGGTGTCGCCGACCAGAACGATATTGCCTCCGTCCTCGCCGAGGAGGGCGTATGCGCCCGCAAGGGTGTTGATCGGTGTGTCCTCGGTAGTGCCGTCGCCGTTTCCGCTGTCCGAAACGTAAGCGGTGGCAAGGTCACCCGAGACCGCATCGGTCTGCGTGACGGTGTCAAAATGGCTTTCGAAGCCCTCGGGAAGCGCGACTGTCGAGGTGTAGTACAGCTCGCGCGTTCCGCTCGGGAAATAGGTCTTCGCCGAGTTCTTGAATGTGGAGACCGAGGTGTTTCCACTCATGTGCAGAATGGCACTGCCCGTCATACCAACGGTATTGCCCGAGAGATAGGCGTTGGTAACCTTTGCGTTTTCGGTGAGGCGAACGATGCCCGTACCGCCCTTTGCACCCGTAGACATGGCACCGAAGTACATATCACGCACGTCTGCCGTGCCGCCGAGTGTAACGGTCACAGAGCCGTTGTGCACCAATGCAATACTGCGGCTGAAAGCACTTACCATGATGAACTTTCCGCTGTAGACCTTGATCTCGTTGGTTGCACCTGCGGCGAGTGCACCGCCTTTGTTTTCACCGTTTTGTCCGCCGACAAGATACATACGGTATGCATTCGTACCGTCTGTATTCACAACGGCAAAGTCGTAGCCGATGGTGAAAGGGTGGAAGTTGGCGCAAAAGCCTGCCGAGGATTTATCCAGCTTGACAGTGAGCGAGTCGATCTCGGTAGGGCTGTTGAATTTGACAAAGCCCGTGCCCTTGAAGCGCAGAGAAGCGTCGTTCGTTTTACGGTAGTCGGTACCGTTCCAGACGCTCGTCAGCTTGACCTTTGCCGCATGCGCTGGGAAGTCGACGGTTGCCGTGGTAGCGTATTCGCCGACGAAAACGACCGTGCCGCCGTCTTCGCCAAGCAGGGTATAGGCTGCAGCCATCGAGCTTGTCGGTGTTGCGGCTGCCGTGCCGTCACCCGTGCCGTTCCCCGACACAAAGGCGACGTCTGCCGCGGAGAGTGCCGTAAGGCACACTGCCGAGAGCAGGAGCGTCAAAAACAAAAAGCGGAATATGTGTTTCATAGTGTCCTCCTTGGAAGAAGTATTTACATTTTTATTATATAGTTGTCGCTTTTTTCGGACAAGGTGAAAAAAGGTACAAAAAAGCGGGAGAATTTCACCCGCGTACCTTGCGAAAAACATGTTACAATGTTACAATAAAAGAAAAAGGGGGAGACTATGGCAATTCTGATCCTTTGCGATCCGCGCTATTACAATTCGCCGTGGTGCGACAACAAGATCCGCGGCATTCAGGACGAGATCGCGCGCCGCCGTGACAAAAAGGCAAAGGTGTATACCGATACGGTGACATTTGAGGCTGCCGCGTCCAAACTGGATAACCGGTCGACGGTCATCATCCTTTTTGATGCTATCCAATACATTCAATCGGTTGCGCCCCTCCTTGCGCGTGTGCCCGTGCACCCGATGATCACTTATACCGCAAGTGAGATCCGTGTGTCTTTTCTGCACAGTGTCGTTTCCACCGACGTGGAAGCTTCGATCCGTCGCATGGTGGACTATTTGCACGGCTGCGGCAAGCGCCGTATTGCCAAGGTGGGCATCAATCCCGATTCCTGGAGCGACGTCACCCGCGCGGAACTGTTTTTGCGTTACACGTCCGATGCGGATCGCCGTGTGTTTTATGCGACGGGGGATATGCGGGACTGCTTTGAGGAGTTTCTTGCAGTACGGGAAAACTTTGATGCGGTCGTTTGCCCAAACGACCATCTTGCGATCTCCTTAGTCGAATATCTGAAGACACAGGATGCATACGACCCGTCTTTGTTTGTGATCAGCCACGGCGATACTGCAATGGCGCGGCTGTACGGAGACGGGATCACCTCTGTCACTGTGGATCATTACCGCGTGGGCAGAGCCGCCGCCGAAACGCACTATAACCGCTTGAAATACGGGTGGTCCTCGGCGACGTTGCTTTTGGAAAACGAGATGAAGATCCGTGGCTCGACGGGAAACATCCCGTATCATCCGTCTACGGTTCCGCCAAAAGCGCGGGACATTTTTCCGCCGAGTCCGCAACAACTGTTTTATATTCCTACAAATGCACTTGGAGCCATTGAACGGTTGCTTGCGGGGAGCGACCTTGCCGACCTGAAGCTTTTGTATTGCCTGCTTGCGGGATACGGAAACGAAAAGACAGGCGAGTTTTGTTTTTTGTCTACTGAGGCTGTCAAATATCGTACCCGCAAGATCTGCAAGGCTCTTGGTGCGGCACGCAAAACGGACGCTGCGACGATCCTTGCGGAATATATCCGCAAGGAAAAGCTGCTTGCCATGATTGAGGAATTTGAGTGTGCAGGCGGTCGCTTATTTGAATAAAAACAGCGTTTGCCCAAAAAGGCAAACGCTGTTTTTTACGTCTTTGGATACTGTGCGTGCTTATTGCGGTATTCGCTGGGGGTGCAGCCCATCTCCCGCTTGAAGGCGTGGCTGAAGTAGTACAGGCTGGAAAACCCGAGGGAGTGCGCGATCTCGGAGAGGGGTGCGTCTCCGTAGCGCAGTTTATGCCGTGCGTGTGTCATACGCATCATGATGATGTATTTGACGGGCGCGAGGTTGTAGGTCTCCTGAAAGCATTTTCGAAAGTAGGATTCGCTCATATTGGCTGCTGCTGCGATCTTTGCCACGGTGAGGTCCTCCTCGGTCAGGTGCTCGTTGATGTATGTGATCGCGTTTTCCATCCTCTGCCGTTTTTCGGAGGAGAGGTAGATAAAGTCCTCCGCTTCGTGCAAAAAGTCGGCGTAGATACTGTATAGCATGGAAAGGCACTCGAATTTTGCGCCCGAACGGTTGATGTACCACACGGCAAGCATCTTGTGGAAGACGTTTTCGGTGCTTTTTCCGTCGGCGGCAGGCAGGGCGATCGCCTGGAGCTGTACGTCCTCGGGCAGGGAGAAGGAAAAATCGGCGTAAAGATATTCGTATCGCTCGCTCCGCACGTCTATCGAATAGACGCTGTTTTTGCCGAGGAAGAGGAGGTCACCCTCCTTTGCAGTAACGGTATAGTCGCTGAAGGTGTACACGGTCGTTCCGCGCAGAACATAGATAAAGGCATCGCAACGGCGCCCCTTTTCGGTCTTATCATAGACGCCTTTTTTCAGAATGCCGCCGATGGCGCGATGAAATTCTCCAATGATGGGTTTCGCAGTTGCAAGTTGTACACGCTGCATCTTTTGCACCTCCTTTTTAATATCATTAAAGCAAAAAGTGCAAAAAAAATCAACATTTTTTTAGAATTATTAAAAAATGAAAGCGAAAATCGCAAATCGGCGTGGAAATCGTATTTACAAAAAAATCCGTGACGGCTATTATGAAAGCATAGAAAAAAGCCGCAGGATCTTTGCGGTAATGGCAGGAGGCTTTTATGAAAAAGTTTTTGTACGGATTTTTGCTTTTGCTTTGCACCGCATGCCTTGCACTTTGCGTATTTGCAAGCGGGGCAGAGACCGTCTATCTGGACGGAACCATAACCGCAAGCGGCGACGGTCTCACCGCGGCTACCGCGGTAAAGACGCTAGAGGAGGCGGCAACGGCGGTTGCGGACGGCGGCACCATCATCGTTTCGGGCAATACCACCACGCCGACCAAGCTGTACGCGTTCCCCGAAAAGGACATCACTGTCACCGCGGCAAGCGGCGCGGTGCTCACGCTCGGACGTGTTCTGGTGGCAAACGGCGATCTCACCTTTGAGAACATCACGATCGCAAACGGTACGTCTGCAAACGTAGATTTTATCTACGCAAACGGTCATCACCTCCTCATCGGCGAGGGCGTGAACACCGTGGCACATACGACGTCAAAACGCTTCATCTCGCTTGCAACGGGTATCAACGACGGCACGTCTGCGGGCGGTACCGTCACGGTCAAGAGCGGAACGTGGCGCAATATCTACGGCGGTAACTATCAGGGTACCTACAGCGGTAACGCAAGCATCGTGTTCGAGGGCGGCAGTCTTTCGGGCGGCTCCATGACACTTGGTAATGTAGTAAAGGGCACGAACACCGCGGCGGTAGCGGTTACCGTCAGCGGCGGCACTGTAACCACCATGCAGAGCGGCAGTGTGCCTGCGGCATCCTATGCGGTAACGCTCACGGGCGGTACAGTGAATAAGCTGAATGTCAATGCAACTGTTTCCCTCGCAATCGGCGGTAGCGTTACGGTCGCGGACGGCACGGGTACGATCAACACCTCGGCACCCGACGGCTACGAGGTGGTCGTGGCAGACGGCGTATATACCGTCCGTGAAAAGCAGGTTGTGGACATGACACCGAAGACCGTGTATTTGGATGGCACCGGCAAGACCGAGGGTGCGTATACCTCGCTTTCGGCGGCACTTTCCGACATGCCCGGCGGCGGTACGGTCATCCTTTCGGGTGATACGTCTGTCACCGCGGCAACCGCGCTTCCCGAAACGGCGGAGGTCGTCATCACCTCCGTATACGGAGACGAGGATTACCGCGAGAGTGCGGCACTCAAGCTCTATGCAAACCTCGCGCTCGGCGGCGACACCATTTTCAGAGACGTTGCTATTGAACGTGCAAAACAGACCTCGGCAAATATCTTTATTTCCGCAGGCGGACACGCGCTCACGATGGACACGGGCGTGATCTGTCTCAACTACACGGGTATGCAGTGGATCTCCCTTGTCGGCGGCAATCTGACCAAGGACTATGCAGGCGACAGCCATATCACCGTAAAGGCGGGTCACTTCCGCAATGTTTTCGGCGGCAATTACAACGGTTCGTTTACCGGTAACACTTACGTCACCGTTACGGGCGGCGTATACGACAATGCAGTCTGCGGCGGCAGCTTTTCTGGTAACTTTACGGGTGACGCGCATTTGACCTTTGGCGGCGAGGCGGCGATCCTGTATTCCACAAGCGCACCGCAGGGACTTGTAGGCGGTACGCTTGGTGAAAACGGCGGCACTGCGCGCACCTTTACGGGAGATATCTATCTCACGCTTGAGGGCAACTGCGCGATCACGGGCAACGTCGTCGGCGGTTCGCGCAACAATAATATCACCACGAAGGGCAATACTTACGTCACCGTAAACGATAACGCATATGCGTACTTCTCTCTCTACGGCGCAAGCTACAGCGGCGTTTTTGAGGGCGACAGCTCCGTGATCATCAACAGCGGCGATATGCAGGGAAATATCTGCGGCGGCGGTTACAACGCAAGCGTTGAGGGTAACACAAAAATCGAGATTCGCGGCGGAACGGTCTGCCAGCACGAGGCAAACTCGTACAGCTCGGGCTCTTCGCCTGCGGGAACGAAAAACGTTTTCGGTGCCAATGAGGTCGGCGGCAGTATCAGCGGAAATACTGAGATCCTGCTCACCGACGGCAGAGTGTACGGCGACATCTGCGGCGAGGCGGCAGACAGCGCCATCACTGTCGGCGGCACCTCCCGCGTCACGTTGAAAAACGGCGTGGTCTTCGGCAAGGTATGTGGTGCGGACAGCACCGCAGTTGACCTCAGCGCGGGCGGCACGGTATCGCTCGGCGTTGCATCGGCCATCGACACGCTGAAAGGCGGCGGCACGCTCATTCTTGCCGCAGGCGCACCCATCACCGTCGGCGAGATCAGCGGGGAAGTAGACTTTACGATAAGCGGCATTCCGCTTCCACTGGATTACATCACGGCAACAACGGTCGCGGACGGCGCAAGCGTAGTTTATGCCGCGCAAGGCGAGGAAACGCTGGTGAAGACCGATTCCGTCTATTCGATCGATTTTGCAAGCGCATGCAAGACCGTCAAGGTCACCGTTACCTTCAAAGAAGGGGCAAGCTGCCGTCTGCGCCTTGGCGGTGCATCCAGCGGCTCCTGGCTCACACCTGACGAATCCACCGCGACCTCGGCAACCTATACGCTCACCCCGGGACTGTACAGCGCAACCGTTTTGTACAGCTCCACCAACTATTGCCGCAAGGCGATCTATGTCTACGGCAATGCCGAAACGCAGACCGTATCGGTCGAATATGACGCCGCAAAGGGCGAAGGGTACGAGTGCACCGCCACCGCGCGACATACGGACGAGGTCAACGCGATCCAATATAACAACGCGGACATCGAGGGCTTCTATATTCCCGACACGCCCTATTTCCGCTACCACAACGGCACCTCTATCTTCACCTTCAACGCGGAACTGAACGCATATTTAGAGGAACTGGACGCGCAGTGTGACTATATGTATCTGTTCTATCACGGTGTGAGCGAGAACGGCTATACGTGTCCTGTGGTCGTGTTCACCAAGGACGAGATCCCCGAGGGGGCAACGCTTGCCGAGATCGCAGAGATCGTCGGAAACGGCGGCACGAGAGATATTATCCTCTACGGCTCGCAGGTACACGGCAACGAGCAGTCCTGCACTGAAAGTGCGCTGATGTTTGCGGCGGAGATGTGCGGCGAATACGGCGAGAGCGTGTTTGACGGCACCAATATCGGCGCGGTGATCCAGATGCCGAGACTCGGACTTGAGGGCTCGTACACCAATTCTCGCGAGAACCAAAACGGCGTGCTGAATCCCAATCCCAACCGCGACTATATGCTTCTCTCCAATACCGAGATCCGCACCTATGCATACGTATACCATCTCTTTATGCCTACGCTGACGCTGGATATGCACGAGGCAATGGTCTATCCCGTTTGGTCGGAGGGCGAGATTCTGACCGATATCTACGATTTCTCCCTCAGCTATTTTTCTCCCATCAGCGGCATGCTTTCCGATACGGCGGCAGTGCTTGCCGGAGACCTTTCGGCGGCAACGCTTGACGGCGAAAACGGATTTGAATACGTGCGGGAAAATCTGGATGCCCGCGGCATCCGCACCTATTACTACCGCAAGGACCGCGGTCCGATGTTCGGGCAGAACTACGCGGCAAATCTCGGTGCATATGCGTACGTATTTGAGGTGCCCGGACTCGGTGGCGGCGACGAGCACTATGCACGCAGAGTCTTCGGCGGAATGCAGGGTATGAAGGAGCTTCTCAACTATGCCATTTCCGAGGACGGTAAGATCGCCGAGACCGTAACGGCGGCGCGCGCTTCGTTTGCACAGAAAGCGCAGATCTACAATGCTCGCAATGCGATTGTTTTGGCGCAGACGCGCTCCCGCGTTCCCGCATATGCATACAGATGGAATAATCCGCTCGTCGGCGCGGACGGAACGGTTCGCTATGCGGTCAATCCGACCATGGAGTACAACTACGACGTTGCTACGCGCTATCGCACGCGTGCAACCGCTTACGTGATTCCTGCCGATCTCGAAGCAATAGATACCATTCTCGAAAAACTGGAGCAGCAGTTCGTACAATACACGTATCTGGAAGAGGGTACGACGCTGACGTTGCAGCGGTACAGCGGTACGACCGCTTCTGCCACGATCGGCGCACCTGCCGAGGTCACTTTTGCAAGTGGTGCGTATCTGATCCCCGTCGACGGATACCGTGCCGAGGTGATCTCCTTCCTCTTTGAGCCGGATTGCAACGACTGCTATCAGGGCTATGCCTCCTTTGCGCTTGCAGGCTATATGGAGGTAGCACAGCTCTATCGCACGACCGAGAGCTTTATTGCGGCAAAGCTGGGGCTTGACGGCACCTACCTTGCCGTAGACGTTCCCGCTGGCAAGACGGTTGCATCCGCTACCGTGGACGGCACCGTGTATGACAGCGTAAACACCGAGGGGGCTCAGGCGTTCGTGCTTGCATCCGACAAGGATACCTACGCCGTCACGCTCACCTTTACCGACGGTACGAGCGAGACGACCTATGTTGGCGACGTTCTCGGAGACGTGAACGGCGACCGCACCGTAGATATCCGTGACGTACTGCTTGCGCTTCGCGCATTGTTGAATGATGAGGCGATCGCCGATGTCAACGGTGATGGCAAAGTAAGCTTTGCCGACATCATCCGCATTCTCAAAATAAGTGCGCAGTAAGCCTTTTTACGTTTTTGGATACTGAGCGTGTTTGCTTCTGTACTCGCTTGGTGTACAGCCGACCTCTTTTTTGAACAGGTGGCAGAAGTGATAGACGCTGGAAAAGCCGAAATGATCTGCTATCCCCGAAATCGGCTCGGTGGTGTAGCGTAGGCGTTCTTTAATGCGGGAGATCCGTTGCATATTGATGTATTGGACAGGGGAGAGACTAAACGCCTCCTTGAAGGAATTGCGGAAATAGGATTCGCTTAAGGCTATGTGCTTTGCAATGTCGGCTACCGCGAGATCCTTCTCGTGCAGATGCTCGTTGATGTATTGTATGGCATTTTCCATGCGTTGACGCTTGATTGTGGGGAGGTACCCTACTTCCTCAGTCGCACGGAGAAAATCGGCATAGATCGCATACAGAGAGGCAAGACATTCCTCCTTGACGGTGGAACTGCGCATGTGCCATGTGGACACCAGTTTGCGAAAGAGGTGTTCTGTGCTTTTTCCGCCGGGTGCAGGAAAAGCGGCGCTCCGGAATTGCGTACCGTCCTCAGCAAAGAAATCAAAGTTGGCAATCAGGACCTCGTATGACTGTGAGCGGATATTCATGCTGTATATACTGCCCTTTGCCAAATACAAAAGGTCTCCTGTTTTTGCTTCGAATGTATATTCGCCGAAATCGTATACAGTCTGTCCTTTCAGGATGTACACAAGACCGTCATTGCGGCGTCCGGTTTTGCCTGCGGGGCAAAAGCCTTTTTTTAGGATCGCGCCGATTCCGCGGTGAAAGGTCTGTATCGTCGGGCGTAGTTCGGAAAGAGCATACAGCATAAAACCACCTCCATTGCTTCTATTTAATCAAAAAAAGATGCAAAAAGCAAGTATTTGTTGCGGATTGAACGAATTTTCAGTTGAAAACCGCAAGTTTCAGCAAGACGGACATTTACAACGGCACGCTTTGCCTGTATTCTGTTATCAGAGAGATGCCGAAAGAGACTTTCGGTAAAAACAGATACGGAGGCAACTATGAAAAGATTAAGATTGGCGGTTTTTATGTGCCTGCTTGTGCTTGGCATGAGTGCTTTTGCTCTTGTAAGCCATGCGGCAACCGTCTATGTTGACCCGACCGGAGAGACGGACGGATCCTATGCTACGCTTGCGGCGGCAGTTACCGCGGCAAATGACGGTGACACCGTGGTGATTGCATCGAACACGGCAACGCCGACGGGCTCGATCACCACGCTGGATCCTAAGGACGTTACCATTACGTCCCAAAACGGCGCCAAGCTCACGCTTGGCAGAACCATCGTTTTTAAAGGCGATACGGTATTTAAGGATATCACGCTTGTCAACGGCGCGGCAAAGGATAAGGATTTTATCTATGCGTCGGGACACGCGCTCACCTTTGAGAGCAGCGTGACTACCGAGCCGAATGCGACGACGGGACGCTATTTTACCTTGTTTGCGGGCGGCACCGCAGGTGCTACGGTAAACGGCGGTAACCTTACGCTGTGCGGCGGAACATGGCATTGCCTGTATGCCGGCAACTACAGTGGCACCATGACGGGCGATGTGAACGTTCTGATCGACGGCGCGACCTTCGCGGGCACCTTGCAATCGATCGGAAACCTTTCGGCTTCGTCCGTATCGAAGGCAAACGTCCATTTTACGCTGCGTAGCGGCACGCTGACCACGCTTGCAGGAACGGCGGGATCCGCTACGGTCACGCTGAACGGCGGCAGCGTTGAGACGTTGAAGCTGGATGCAACGGTCGCTCCCGCGATTGGCGGCAGTGTGACCGTTGGCGCATGCACGGGCACGGTCACGACCGCGGCACCTGACGGCTATGAGGTCGTTGTGGCGGATGGCGTATATACCCTTAGCGAAAAGCAGCCGGTGGTTGATATGACACCCAAGACCGTGTACCTTGACGGTACGGGCGTGACCGAGGGCGCATACACCTCGCTTTCTGCGGCATTTGCAGATATGCCTTACGGCGGTACTGTGATCGTTAGCGGCAACACCACCGTTTCCGAGGCGGTCACCTTTGCCGAGATGCAGGGCGCATTGATCGTCACCGCAGAGAAAGGCGCAGTGCTTACCCTTGCGGCAAACCTTACGCTTCCGAAGAATACGAACGGCATGGCAGTAACCTTTGATCTGCCGATCGCAGCTTCGGACGTCAAGATCTTCGGCGGCTTCCGTAACGTCACCTTCGGCAAAAACTTTACGGTAGACGGCACGATCGACTATTACGGCGGCGTAGACGCTTCCGCGGTTGCAGAGAATACGGATGCGATTACCGAGATCGCCTATGCGATCACCGTGCAAAACGGCAGCTTCCGCCATTTTGCGGGCGGTAACTACCGTGCCGCTTACGGCAACACGGTCGGCGCGATCGCGGCACCGCTTACCGTGACGGTCGAGGGCGGCAGCTTTGCTGATTCCTTCAGCCTTTCCGGTCAGGCGATCCTCGCAGACAATGCGGCACTTTCCATCAGCGGCGGTACCTTCGCCTGCGCGCTCTATGCACAGGGCGGCATGGGTGCCATCACCAATGCGGCAGCAAAGGTGTCGGCTACCGTTGCTTCTGACAGCAAATACTACGCGATCGACGGTGACGTGACCGTTTCGATCAGCGGCGGTACTTTCAGCGGCGGTCTGATCGCCGCGTCCGAGATCCAGGCGGCGTACACCTCGCTTTTGCGCGGTGACTTTACCGTTTCGGTCACGGGCGGCAGCTTTGCGGACGGCACTGTGCTGGACGCAACGCAGGTCAAAGCGTATGCCGGCGCAAGCAAGGCGGCAACGCTGACCTATCCCGACACGTATACCTTTACCGCGGTTCGCTTTGACAAGGTGAACGGCACGGCAGAGTCCTATACCGAGCCTTTGCGTATCGCCTTTGTCGGTGACAGCATCACCGAGGGCTATACGGCAGCGGCAGAGAACACCGACCGTCTTGTGCATGCGTATCCCGCAGTTTTTGCGGCGCTTGCAAAGGCGGACAACCGTGACGTTGTCGTTTCCAACTACGGCGTTTCCTCGGCAGGTATTCTTGACTCCTGCGGCTACTACTATCCCGACTATCTCGCATATCCCATGCTGCTGGAGGAGACCGACGCGGACTACATCGTGATCGCGCTCGGTACGAACGATAATGCCGCAGGCGGCACCACAGGTGCGCAGATCAATTTTGAAGAAAACTATACCGAACTGATCGAAACGGTGGGCGCACTTGCCGAGACCGACAAGGTGTTTATCACCAATGCGCTCGTCCGCGACAATCAAAACGCGGGACAGATGCGTGTTTCCGCGGTCGTTCGCCCGATACAGGAGCGTATTGCAAAGGCATTTGCGGCACAGGACAGCAATAAATACGTCTTTGTAGACCTGTACCGTCTCACGCTCCCTGCGGCAATGGCAGACACGCTGCTTTCGAGTGACAATCTGCATCCCTCCAAGGACGGATTTGCTCATATAGCCGAAATCCTCTACGGCGTGATGCTTGAAGGAGATGCGGCAACAACACCTCTGTATAAAAGTAACGATATTTATATCTCCGCTACGGGCAGCGAGTTTGGCAGCGGAACGAAAGCAGATCCTGTTTCCCGACTGGACATTGCCTTTGCAATGCTGCCCGAAGGCGAGGAAGCGACGATCCACATCGTCGGCAAGGTTGCTTACGCCGCAAGTATCTTTGTTCCCGTAACGCCCTCCAAGCTGACGATCGTCGGTGAAGGAACCGATGCAGTGCTACAGAATGGCGATATGTCCTTTAAGCTGGGCTGCGATCTCAAACTCGATAATCTGACGCTGATCGCCGATGCGGACGGCACCGACATTTACGGTGCATATCACGATATCGAAATGACCGAAAGCGTTACGCTCAGCGGCAACTGGTCGTTCTACGCGGGACATAACGTATGGCGCGAGGGTACTGCTTATGCGGCAAGCGATACAGTCGCTTCTGCATCCTCCGCAGAAGATTGCAATATCACCCTGAACGGCACGGCTATTTTCGATGAATTTATCCTCGGCAACCGCCGCTTCCAGACGCTGGCACCGTTCGGTACCTACAGCGGCGATCTGAAAGCGACTATCGGCAAAAAGGTGCGCGTGCTTGCTACCGAAATGAATGGCGCTGTCGGACAGAATTATCTCACCGGCACGGTCAGCATAACGGCACCGAGCAGTATTCCGCTTGCAGAGTACGCACCCACGGGCGAGTATGCTTCGCCGATCACGTACGACGCAAGCAAGAATACGGGTATGGTTACGGTTAGTTATTATGACGTTTCTACCGAAATCTATGTAGACGGAACAGGGGCGACAGAAGGCGCGTATACCACACTTGCCGATGCTGTCAGCGCAGCAAACGACGGTGATACCGTGGTGCTTGTGGGGGATACCTCCACACCCACCGGTTCAATCACTTATCTTGCGGCGAAGAATATTACCATTACATCTAAAAACAATGCAAAACTTACACTTGGCAGAACCATCGTTTTTGCAGGCGATACGGTATTTAAGGATATCACGCTTGTAAACGGTGCAGGTGCAGATAAGGATTTTATCTATGCTGCGGGACACAGCCTTACATTTGAAAGCAGTGTGACGATTGAGCCGAACGCGACAACGGGACGCTATTTTACCTTGTTTGTCGGCGGCACTGCGGGGGCTACGGTAAACGGCGGCAGCCTTACACTCCTCGGCGGAACGTGGCACTGCCTGTATGCGGGCAACTACAGCGGTACCATGACGGGCGACGTGGACATTCTAATCGACGGTGCAACTTTTGTTGGCGATGTACAGTCCATTGGTAATCTTTCTGCCTCGTCTGTTTCCAAAGCGAATGTCAATTTCACCATGCACAGCGGCACGCTGACTACGCTTGGCGGCACTTCGGGACAGTATACCGTTACGCTGGCGGGAGGCACTGTGGAAACTCTCAAAATAAATGCAACGGTTGCTCCCGCGATCAGCGGCAGTGTGACCATTGGTGAATATACGGGTACGGTCACAACCTCTGCGCCCGAGGGCTACGAAGTCGTTGTAACTGAAGGCGTATATACCGTCCGCGAAAAGCAGGAGGTCGATATGACACCGAAGACCGTCTACCTCGACGGCACGGGCGCGACGGCGGGTGCATATACCTCGCTTTCGGCGGCACTTTCGGATATGCCCGGCGGCGGTACGATCATTCTTTCGGGCGATACTGAGATTACCGCGGCGACCACGTTGCCTGCGACAAAAGAGGTCGTTATTACCTCGGTTTACGGGGAAGAGGACTACCGCGAGACCGCGGCACTCAAATTCCATGCAAATCTCACGCTTGGCGGCGACACCATCTTCCGCGATGTAGTCATTGAGCGTGCAAAGCCGACCAGCGGCAACATCTTCCTCTTTGCGGCGGGCAATGCGCTCACTATGGACACGGGCGTGATCTGTCTCAATTACACGACCTTCCAGTGGATCACACTGGTTGCGGGTAACTATAATACCGCATTGAACGGCGACACGCACATCACCGTCAAGAGCGGACATTTCCGCAACGTATTCGGCGGTAACTATTACGGTACGATGACGGGTGACTCCTACGTAGACATCACCGGCGGTATCTTTGACAACGCCGTTACGGGCGGCTCCTTCAACGGCGATTTCACGGGTGATACGCACGTGCTCTTCGGCGGCGAGGCTGCGCTCATCACCTCGGGCGGCACACCGCAGGGTCTTGTCGGCGGTACGCTCGGTGAAAGCGGCAAGACCGCGCACACGCATACGGGTAACATCTATCTGACCGTTTCGGGCGACAGCGCACCCGCATACGTCTTCGGTGCTTCCCGCAACAGCAATATGACCACCAAGGGTAACGTCGAGGTCATCATCAAAGATCGCGCCTATGTTGCGGGTGCGGTCTACGGCGGCGCCTACTCGGGCGACCTTGACGGCAACGCTACCGTTACGTTTGACGGCGGCGAGGTGCAGGGCTACGTCTTTGGCGGTGGCTATCAGGGCGACGTCACGGGTAACACGGCGGTGACGCTGAACGACGGTAAGATCTGCTACTACATCGTAGACGTACACGCGGCGCACTCCTCTCCCGCAGGCTCGCGCAGTGTCTATGCCGGCGGCTTCAACGGCACGGTCGGCGGCGACTCTACCTTTGTGATGCACGGCGGCAGCGTATACGGCAACGTATACAGCGGCGGCCTTGCGGATACGGCAACGGTTGGCGGCAAAGCGTCCGTAACCGTCACGGGCGGCACAATCTTCGGTGCGCTCCGCGGTGATAATTGTATTATCGACCTTTCCGAGGGCGGCGCGCTTTCCATCGGCGTGGATTCGACCGTACAAGAGCTTATCGGCGGCGGCACGCTTACCGTAGCGGCAGGCGCGGCGGTTACCGCAGACACGATCAGCGGTGAGATCGCACTTGTCATCAACGGCATGCCGCTCCCTAAGGCGTACCTGACGGCGACCGAAATTGCTGCGGGCGCGGCAATTACTTATACTGTACAGGATGCGGAAAGTCTTGTGCAAAGCGGCAATGTTTACAGTATCGACTTTGAGGGCGCATGCACCTCTGTCGCGGTGACCGTAGAATATCAGGAAGGCTGCACCTGCGAGCTGCGCGCTTGCGGCGCAAAGTATCTGGACGGCTTCCTTGAAGATATAGCGTCCGAGGTGCCCGTTTCCACCACGGCGACAAGCTCCACCTACATGCTTTCTCCCGGTCTCTACACCGCGTTTGTAGAGCATCCCGGCTCCAACTGGAGATACAAGGCAATCTATGTCTACGGCAATTCCCCAACGCAAACGATTGTTGTAGATTTTGATGCTGCAAATACCATAGGTCATGAGGGTAAGAACGGTGTTCTCCACACCGACGAGATCATTGCAAAGTATTACGAGCCGAGCAATATCGACGGCTATTTCACC
>JAZQHV010000032.1:0-38284 GCA_045540755.1 Eubacteriales bacterium | reverse complement strand
ATCCCGAGACCAACGAAAAGTACATTCCCTACGTTGTTGAGCCTTCGCTCGGCGCAGACCGCGTAGCACTCGCGTTCCTTGTAGAGGCATACGAAGTCGGATCGTAGCCATGTCGTTCTGTGAGCCAAGGAGGTGGAGAGATATTTTGTCTTCCTAAGACCGCTTGGCCTCCGACTTCTTCGATCCCGAGACCAACGAAAAGTACATTCCCTACGTTGTTGAGCCTTCGCTCGGCGCAGACCGCGTAGCACTCGCGTTCCTTGTAGAGGCATACGACGAGGAGACCGTCGGCGAAAACGACGTTCGTGTTGTGATGCATCTGCATCCCGCACTCGCACCGTTCAAGGCTGCGATCCTCCCGCTTTCGAAGAAGCTCTCCGACAAGGCAGAGGAGGTTCGAGCTGAGCTTGCCAAGAACTTTATGGTCGATTTCGACGAGACCGGCTCGATCGGTAAGCGTTACCGCCGTCAGGATGAGATCGGTACGCCTTTCTGCATCACCTACGACTTTGAGTCGGAGGAGGACGGTTGTGTGACCGTACGCGACCGCGACACCATGGAGCAGGAGCGCGTCAAGATCGCAGACCTGCGCGAGTACATCGAAAAGAAACTCATATTCTAACGTTAATAAAAATCCCGCCTTTGGCGGGATTTTTATTTGGTTCCGAACAGTTTCATATACTCGGTGGGGGTGTAGCCCGTGGCGAGCTTGAAAGAGCGTGAAAAATGATAGACGCTGGCAAAACCCGAAAGCTCGGCGACCGTGGAGATGGAGAGATACTCGTTGCGGAGCAGGTTTTCGGCGTTGCGGATGCGCAGGCTCTGCACGTATTGCTTCGGCGAGGTGCCGAACTTGTTTTTGAATACGCGGCGGAAGTAGACCTCGCTGACTGCCGCCTGCTCTGCGAGGCGGTGGTTGTTCAGGTCGGGATCGGTAAAGTGATCCTCCAGAAAGCGCACGGCAGGGCGGATAATATCATAGTTTTTATCCTCTTTGGCGGCAAGCTCATTCTTGTACAGACGATTGAGGATCTCATAGAGGGAGCGCAGGGCACTGAGGTGTCCGTTCGGCGGCTTGATGAGCCAAAGCTTTTCCAGCTTGTGGAATTCACGCAGGTAGCTGTCCGTATCGTTTACGGTAAAGCTGATGATCTCACTTGGTCCCGCATCGCCCGCAGTCTGAAAGTTGATGAGCGGGAATTCACCGGCCTCAGTGCAGGATTGCGTATAGGTTGCGCCTTTGGGCAGGAGCAGGACGTGCCTGCGGTCGGAGACGTATTCTTTGCCGCCATGGTAGTATACCATGCGCCCCGAGGAGGCAAAGCAGATGCCGTACCACTTCCGTTCTTTCTGCAAGCGGTGCTTAAATTCGGGATTGGCAACGGTCACGGCACCGTCAAATTTTACGGGGGTGAGGGTCGCAATTGTATCCATAGGAATACTCCTCTCGAATATGTTCGATTGCAGTATATCATTTTTGTTAAACAAAAGCAAGGAAAAATTCGGAAATCGCGAAAAAATGTATCGTTTTTGCAAAAACTGTATCGCTTTGTGCATTGCCAAGAATTTCGCGTGATGGTATCATGTATTTGTAAACGTATAGAATTCTGATCCCGAAAGGAGATTTTTAAGATGAAACCGACTTTTTTAGGACACAACCGCCCACTGCTGGTGGATATGATCATTGTGGAGACTGCGACCGAGGCGGTCAACAATATACGCAATGCGATCTATGACGGCGCGGATGCGTTTGGTATGCAGATGGAACGTCTGCGCCACGAGTACCGTACCGAAGACATTCTCAAAAAGCTGACCGCATACATGGGCGACCGCCCTTTTTATATTACCAACTACCGCGGCGCGCATAACAAGGAAATGGGTGAGCAGGAGCGTATGGATGAGCTGATGCTGGCGCTGAAGTGCGGCGCAACGCTCGTAGACCTGACCGGAGACACCTACGATCCGACCCCCGGTGAGATGACCAAGAATCCGATCGCGATCCAGAAGCAGAAGGATCAGATCGCACGTTTCCATGAGGCGGGCGGCGAGGTACTGATGTCCTCGCATATCTTCAAGTTCATGCCCACCGAGCAGGTGGTCGAGCTCGCACTCGAACAGCAGAGCCGCGGTGCGGATATTGTAAAATTTGTAACGGGCACCGAAAACGAGGAGCAACTTTGGGAGAATTTCAACACCATTCACGCGCTGAAAAAGGAGCTGAAGGTGCCGTTTTTGTTTCTTTCCAACGGTCCGTGGTGCAAGATGCATCGCGTGCTCGGTCCGTATTTCGGCGTTTGCATGTGGCTTTGCGTACAGAAGTACGATGCGCTTTCCTCGCGTGACCAACCTCTGCTCCGCTCGATGAGCGAAATTGTGCGCAATTTTGACAACAAGCCCAATCTCCGCGATCTTATCTGACCGAAAGGAATAATAGTTATGAAGAAAAACGCAAGACGTATTCTCCTTTGCCTTGCGCTGACCGTATTGCTTTGCGTTTGCTGTATGTTACAGCTTTCTGCGGCGGACATCACCGTGTATCTGGATGCCAAGAGTGGCGCGGACGGGAACGGCGGCCTTTCGCCCGACTCTGCGTTTGCTACCATGGATGCGGCGATCGCGGCAGTCAGCGAGGGCGGCACCGTCGTGCTCGTCAGCGACTACACGATCTCTGAGGCATACGTGCTTCCCGCACACACGGGGGAGATCGTGCTGACCGCCAAAGACGGCGTGAAGGACTACAAGGCAAAGCTGCATTTTGCCGTAAGCAATTCCTCGGGTACGGTCTTCGGTCTGTCGGGACCGCTGACCTTCCGTGACATGACGATCTCAATGACGAATTTTGTCATCTTTACGGCAAACTTCCATCCGTTGACCTTTGACACGGGGCTCACCGTGACAAACGGTACAAAATGGGCGTTCGTCGTGGGTGGCTACCAGTCTCCCACAAGCGTGGATCTGCCCGCAAACCTCGATTCCACACTGACCTTCCGTAGCGGTAATTTTTACAAGGTCTGCGGCTTCTCTCGCAGTCGCGGTGCCGGTACGATGACCTATACGGGCACCTCCCGCATCACGGTGGACGGTGCAACGGTCGGCGAGATCTACGGCGGCTCGCTCGTGAACCATTACGCGGGCAATACCGATATCACCGTGAATGACGGCATGGTCTCGGTGGTGTATACGGGCGGTGACGTTTCCCGCCAACTGCTCGGCTATGCCAAGGTGACCGTAAACGGCGGAACGGTCGGACGCTTGCTTGTCAATAACACCGTCGGCGATGCCGACGTGTTCCTCTTTGGCGGCAAAGTCGGTACCGCCGGCGTCTCCTATTACAACGAGGCTTCGAAAAAATCCGCAGAAAAGGCGCGCTCGCTTAAGAGCATGCACTGTGATACCAATCTGTTCGGCGACAGCCAGATCGAGCAGTTCAAGGCGCAGTTCGACAAGTTTGCAAACCTTGCCAAGATCTACGTAAGGAGCGGTGCGATCGGCGATGGCCTCACGGCGGAAGCTCCCGTCGGCACGCTCTCCAAGGGCTTTGAGCTTGTGCGTGAAAAGGGCGGTATCGTCTACGTGCTCGGCGCGGTGGCTTACGGCTCCGCGGCGGAATACAAAAAGGCAGAAAACCCTGTACGCATCGTGGGCATGGAGGGCGGCGAGATCGTCTTCCCCTCGGGCAGCGCCGCGTTTACAGGGGACGTGACCTTCGAAAATATCAAGTTGACCTGCTCGGGTGCGCTTCGTATTACCGTTTATAATGGTACGCTGACCGTCGGCGACGGCGTTTCCACGCCGCTGAGCGGTCTTTCGCTTGCGGGAGCGGGTGCTTCTTCGGGCATTACCGTCCGCGCAGGTGCGATCGCTGAGGTGATCGCGGGCAGTGGCGGTGACCACACCGTCTCTTTCCTCGGTGGCGCGATCGGCACGGTCAAGGTGACTGATGGCAGTGCCGTCACCACGGCGGAACTTGTGGTTTCGGGCGGCAATATCGGCACACTTTCCATTGGAGCAAAGGACGTCACCGAAAAGCTGGTGCTCCGCCTGCGCGGCGGCAATATCGGCACTGTTACGCTTGGCGCACTTGCCGCCGAGACACTTGTCGACGTGGAGACCGCCCGTATTACGGGCATCACGGTTGCGGGCAAGCTTGCAAACGGTGTGTTGATGAGCAGCGAGGAGACCGACGCGGCTCTCCTTGCAAAGCTTCGTCCTTATTTTGCAGAGCAGATCGATGCAAACCTCGTTTACCTCGCCGATGGCGCAAGCGGAGACGGCACGAGTGCCGCTTCTCCTTTCGGTGACCTGAACAGTGCTATTGCCGCACTCGGCGGCAAGGACGGAACGGTCGTGCTCTGCGGCAACTACACCGTGGATGCGGCATATACCGTTTCTGCGCACAAGGGCAGGGTGACGATCACCTCTTACGATTATATCAACGATTACCGCGAGAGCGGTGCAACGCTTACGCTTGCCGCGGCGATCTCTTTCGGCGGCGAGACGGTCATTGAAAGGCTGAATATCCTTTCGGCGGGCGGCGCTACACTGTATGCCAAGGGCAATAAACTGACCGTCGGCAAGGAAGTCGGCGTTACCCGTACAAACGAGAACGTCTCGTATCCCGCGATCGTCGGCGGTCACAATACCATGCTGACCTCGAATACGCTGGAACTTACGGTGGAGAGCGGCGAGTGGAGCAATCTGCGCCTCGGTTATAACTCTACCAAGCTGATCGCGGACAACCTTTCGCATAAGCTCACCGTAAACGGCGGTATCTTCCACGGCTACGTGGCGCTGACCTCGCGCGGTACCACAAGCGGCACGGTCGATGCCACCTTCAACGGCGGTACCTTCTATACGGGTATCTATGCCGTTTATGAAGAGGATGCGGCGGCGTACGATCAGCACTACGATATCACCGTTACCGTAAACGGCGGCGATTTTCATGCGTTTATCGCGCCCGCCAAGTCGCAGAATACCGTGTTGCACGGCAGCTATACGCTCTATCTGAACGGCGGCGAGTTCATGCACCTCACCAACATTTTCGGCAGTGAGACTTTCCTTGGCGATATGACAAGCAGGCTGTACGTCGGCTCCGCGCTCGACCTTACCGCAAAGGAAACGGGCACCACCTCTTTCCAGAACCCCATCCGTTACAACAACGCAGACCCGAATCTGCTGTATCACGACGGCTACTATTATTACACCTGCACAGGCTCCACCACCATCGGTATCATCAAGGCGGCAAACCTTGCGGACATCAAGACCGCGCCCGCCTTTACCATCCTTGAGGAAACCGGCGGTATGAACCTTTGGTCTCCCGAGATCTGGTACTTTACCGAGGAGGACGTGGGCAAGGAGAACGCAGGCTGGTATATGTTTATTTCCTTTGACGACGGCACTACGGCAAATCAGCGTATGCACGTTGTCAAGTGTCTCGACGGTGACAATCTGCTCGGTCGCTGGGGCGACCCCGTTACGGGAGAGGTCAACAAGCCGCGTAAGATCGTGTTCCCCGATGCACCGCACGTCAACGTAGAAAGTCTTTGCGGCGGTATGTCGGTCAGCCGTATCAACGGCAAGACCTACATCACCTACATCGGTGAGGCGGATCGTGGCACGCCCGATTTCCACCAGACCGTCAATATCTGTGATTTTGAGAATCCGTGGACTATCCTCGGCGTACCCACTACCGTCTGCGTGCCCACCGAGGAGTGGGAGATGGGCGGTTACGGTCAGGACAAGGCAACGGGCAACTGGTATCCCAAGGTCGTTGAGGGTGCCGCCGCCGTATACGGCGAGGACGGCTCCTATTACCTCATGTACACGGGTAGCGGCTACTGGACCGTGCATTATCAGCTCAGTTATCTGCGCTTTAAGGGTGGCGATCCGCTCGATGCGAAGAATTGGGAAAAGTACGGCAAGCCGATCTTTGCCCGTTCTCCCGAGGTCAACGGTTGCGGACACGCCTCCTACATCACCGACCCGTTCGGCACCAAGTGGGCGGCGTACCACGGCTATCTCGGTCCCGATGCTTCCGACCGCCGTTGGTCGCACTTTGAGCCGATGACGGTGGATGCAAGCGGCGTTACCATCGGTAACGGCAGTGGCATGCCGAACGCACTGTCCACCGTCTACACGGTGGCGGCAAATCCCATGCCCGTTGGCGAAAAGATCGCGGCGTTTACCGAAAGCGACACTTCCGTATCCAAATTTGCGCCGAAACGCACCTATGCGGGACAGTTTACCGACGTGACTACAGACAAGTGGTTCTACAAGTTCGTGAAGCTTGCATACGAGTATGCGCTTGCCAACGGCACAAGCACTACGAAGTTTTCCCCTGAGGGTAAGTTTACCGTGGCGCAGGCATTGACTGCGGCGGCAAATATCCACACAGCGTATCACGGTGGTGCAGTCCGCGCGACGGCAAGCGGCGAAAAGTGGTTTGATCCGTACGTCGAGTACTGCGTACAGCAGGGCATCATTACGGCGACACAGTTTGCAAATTACGACAAGAACATCACGCGCGGCGAGATGGCGACCGTCTTTGCAAATATCCTGCCAAGCAGTGAGTATGCCGCCGTGCGCGAGGGCGCGAATCCCGACGTGACAAGCGGCATGGCATGCTATGACGCAGTCCTGAAGTTATACCGTGCAGGTATCGTCGGCGGTGACGCGGGCACGGGCAACTACCGTCCGAATGACGAGATCGTCCGTTCCGAGGCGTGCGTAATCTTTACCCGCATTGCGGTTGCCGCCGAGCGGGCAAAATAAGGAGGAATCCCATGAAGAGAAGAATTTTTATCGCGGTATCTACCGTGATCCTTGCGGCACTGCTTGCGCTTGCGGTTTTTGCGGCTGAGCCCGTGACCGTTTCCACGGCAGATGCGCTTTCCGAGCTGATGCAGACGCCCGGCATGTGGACCGAGTCCTACGTGCTCGGCGCCGACATCGACATGAGCGGCAAGGCGCAGGAACCGATCGGCAGCTACAGCGTACCCTTTAGCGGTACGTTTGACGGTGCGGGACACACTGTTAAGGGGCTGAACGTCCGCGCGAGCGGAGCAGTCGGTTTCTTTGGCGCCGTCAGTGGCACGGTCAAAAACCTGACCGTCGAGGGCGCCGTCACCAACACCTTTATCGCACAGAATGCCGAAACAAAACTCGACGGCAAATATCCCGGCACGGGCGGCATCGTCGGCGTACTTCTTTCGGGTGCGACGCTTGAAAACTGCGTAAGCCGTGCAAGCGTTTCCGGTCCCGGCAACGTCGGCGGCGTGGTCGGCGTACTCTACAACTTCGGTCTCCATACGGTCACTGTCAAGGACTGTATCAACGAGGGTACGCTTTCCTCGGAATTCGGTAATTGCGGCGGCGTATTTGCAAGAGTCTACGTTGCGAGTGCTGCAGAGCCTGCCGCACGCATCAGCGGATGCGTGAACCGTGCGGATCTGTCCCTCACCTCCGAGGACAGAAACCGCCTTGGCGGTATCGCAGGCTACGTCCGTACAGAGGCGGGTGAGGTGCTGATCGAGCACTGCACGAACGACGGCGACATCTATGCGTCAAACTCCTTTGCTACAGGCGCAAACATGCCCTATGCGGGCGGTATTGCGGCGCGTGTGGAAATGGTCACCGAGACCACGGCGGCAGTTTCCTTTGCCAAGTGTGTCAACAACGGTAAGGTAGAGTCTCCCACCTGCTCGGGCGGTATCGTTTCCTATTTTGATCGTGCACCTGCGTGCACCGAGAAGGCGACGAACATTTCCGAGTGTGCAAACTACGGCGACGTGATCGGTACCCGCTTTGCAGGCGGCATCCTTGCGTATTCCTACGTTCGCAACACCACGGGCGGGACGGCAGGCATCTACAACTGTCTGAATATGGGCTCGGTCAAGAACGAGAGCTGTGGTGCGGGTATCCTTGGCCGTCAGTACGGCATGAGCATAAAGAACTGCTATAACGGCGGCACGGTCGTTGCCAACACGGGCTTTGGTGCCATCGTAGGCAAGGCAGAGGGCGCGGTCTATTGTGAAACCGACAACGCTTACTATCTGTGGAACACCTCCTCCAAGGATATCGGCTCGTCCACCGACCTGTGTGTCAAGCTGAACGTGCAGATGCTTACCGAGGATGCCGTGGCAAAGCAGGAGAGCTTCGCAGGCTTTGATTTCGACCTTCTCTGGAAGATGGAGAACGGCGTGCCCGCACTCCAGCTCCGTGAGGGAGTGACCGCAGGCACCGACACCCCTGTTGCCGTGTCTCCGTTCCAACCTACCCGTACCTACGAAGAGCAGTTCACCGACGTAACGGCAGATAAGTGGTTCTATAAGTTCGTCAAGATGGCGTATGAGTACGCGCTTGCGAACGGTACGAGCACCACGAAGTTTTCTCCCGACAATAAATTTACTGTAGCGCAGGCACTGACCGCGGCGGCAAACATCCACAAGGTCTACTATGCAAAGGAGATTCGCGCGGCGCAGGCGGGTGAGGTATGGTACACGCCCTACGTCAACTACTGCATCGACAACGGCATTATCCCCTACGGTCTGTTTACCGACTACGATAAGAATATCACGCGCGGCGAGATGGCGATCGTGTTTGCGGGTATTCTGCCCGACAGCGAATACGCACCCGTCCGCGGCGGCACCAACCCCGACGTTACGTTGGATCTGGCTTGCTACAACGCGGTAGTCAAGCTGTACCAGGCGGGAATAGTCGGCGGTGATGCGGGTAGTGGCAATTTCCGCCCAAGCGACGAGATCGTCCGCTCCGAGGCATGCGTGATCTTCACACGCATTGCAGTTGCCGCAGAAAGATCGAAATAATTTTTCCAAAGGAGATACATATCATGGAATTTGAATGCATGAGCTTTAATTTTGCAGGCAAAACGGCGATCATCACGGGCGCAGGCTCGGGTATGGGCAAGCTCGCCTCCGAGCGCTTTGCCGCATGCGGCGCAAACGTTGTGCTTTGCGACGTGAATATTGAGGCTGCCGAAGCGGTAGCAACTGCCATCCGCGAAAACGGCGGCAAGGCGATCGCGGTAGAGGTGGACGTCCGCTCCTTCGAGCAGATCGAGGCGGCAAAGAACAAGACCATGGAGGCGTTCGGCTCCATCGACATTCTTGTCAACTTTGCAGGCGGCGCATCCTGCCGCATTAAGCAGGTCAAGGAGCAGTTTAAGGACTACCCCGTTGACGTACTGGATTGGGGTATTGACGTGAACCTCAAGGGCCCGCTCTACTTCACGAGAAGCGTTATCGGTCAGATGATCGAGCAGAAGAGCGGCGTGCTGATCTACCTCGGCTCCATCGTCGGTGCAGAGGGCGGCGGCGGAATGTCCTGCGACTACAGCGTGGCAAAGAGCGGTCTGATGACCGGTCTCGTCAAGTCGATGGCACAGTATGGCGCACAGCACGGTATCCGTGCGGTCTGCGTATCCCCCGGACCGGTTCTCACGCGCGAGGCAATGGCAAAGATGAAGACGCTCATCGGCCGTGCCGCAGAGCCGATCGAGGTCGTCAACCTCATTCTGTACCTTGCTTCCGAGCAGGCAGGCTCCATCACCGGTGTCAATATCCCGATCGACGGCGGCAGAAGCGCTATGAAGGTCTGACCCCTCGCTTCCTCAAAAAAGTAAGATTTTTGGAATACAAAAGGCAAGCACAAAACGTGCTTGCCTTTTACTTTTGCTTGCGATAGGCGCGGGGGCTCATGCCGCATTTTTGCTTGAACAGACCCGAAAAATAGTGCGCGTCCGCATAGCCGAGCGCGGTGGCAAGCTCGGCGATCGGGATGTCGGTCTGGCGGAGCATGCGGCAGGCGATATCCATTTTTTGCGCGAGTTGGTAATCGTAGGGCGTGGTACCGTACTCCCTTTTAAAGAGCTTGACACAGTAATCGGGGGAGTGGAACACGTGCGCCGCAAGCTCGGCATTGCTGACGAGACGGTGGGTGTTGCCGTCAAGAAACATCTTCATGGAGACGGCTTCGGAATCTTTTTCTTTTTGCCGTTTCATGAGGTAAAGGCCGTTGATGATCCTGATGAGCAGCGCGAGGATCTCGTTCTGACACTCGTCGTTTGTTTTTTCACAGTAGATCAGCTCCCGCAACTGCTCAAACAGGGGCTTCAACGGCTTGGCATCGGCGATGACCGTACCCGAAAGTCCGTATTCCTGCAGGAGCGTGAGCGGCACTCTTCCGTAGACGTTCATCCATATCTTTGTCCATGGCTTGTCGTAGGAGGAATAGTAATCGTGCGGCGCATTGGCGGGGCAGATGTAGATCTGATCCTTGCCGACAAGGCGGAATTCTCCGTTCTGCATGACGTAGCCTTCTCCCTCCACGACGTATTCCAATACCGTGAAGGGCGAGCATTCTCTTCGGATGTGATATTTTCCGGGCGTGCAAAAGGAAATACCGATCAGCGCGGCGGAAAAGGGAAGGGATTTATTGGGGATCAGGAACCGTCTGTCTTCCGGCATAAATTGTATTCCTCACTTTTTGCATTGTATTCCGTATGGATTTTCCTTTACAAGAATAGTATACTGGATTTGCATAAAAAAACAAGTACCACTTGTAAAAAAAGAGGGAAAACATGAAAAAAAGAATCGCTTTTCTCGCACTTTTCATCTTTACGTTGCTGTTTTCGGCTTTTGCGGTCGACGCGGCAGACGGGATGCCCGTGGCATATTACACCTTTGAGTACGGCGATCTCGTCGATTTTTCGGGAAACGGCTATCACGGGACGGCTGTTGGTGCAAAAAAACTCACCTTTGAGAGAGAGGTCGGGCGAGGCGTTGTGCTGGAGCTGAACAACAAGAATCTCAAGCGCGACGGCGGCGCAAGCGGCTTTAAGATCCCCGTGGACGGCTTGAAGAACGCCGAGGCTTTCACACTGGTGATGGACGTGTATGTGGAGACCGACGGCGGCAATCAGGTCTGGTTTGACCTTAGCCGCGGCAAGAGCGGCAGCGACACCAATCACTACATCGTCGGTCTGCTTGCCATCCGCGACTACGGCATCAATGCCGAGCTTGGAACCAAGGCGCTTTCCACGGAAGTGAAAACGCGTATCTACAACTATCATACCTTTGATAAGGCAGGGCAGTGGGCACAGCTGGCATACGTCAATGACGGCGGCACGGCGTCCATTTACCTCGACGGCGTGCTTGTGGCATCGGGCGACCAGACCTATTCGGTCAAGGATATGCTGACGGTGGACGGCGTTGCACTGACGGTGGGCATGCCCGCATTCTGGGCAGATCTTTCGCTGGATGCCAAGCTGGACAACGTCGCCGTGTACGACTATGCGCTCACGCCCGCACAGCTTGCAGCGCCCACGGTGCCGGATGCACCTCTCGGCGACGTATATTTTCCCGCACTCGGTGCAAACGGACTGCTCACGGAGTATCATCTGTTAAACGAGGCGGATCTCTCCTTCGGTGACTGCGTGGCAACCTATATTGAGGACGATATCGACCGTGAGGATATGGCGATAGTGATCGAGGAAAAGGCGGGCGCGACCGACTACGTTGCCGTGCGGTGGACGGGACGGATCGTTGCCCCCGAAAGCGGTAATTACATTTTTTCTGCCTATTCGGATAACGGCATCCGCCTGGCGGTAGGCGGCGAGCAATTGCTCGACTGGTGGGTAAACAAGTGGGACGTGGAGCAGATCTCCTCGCCCGTTTATTTGGAGGAGGGCGAGGCACACGAATTTACGTTTGAATGGTTTGACTATACGGGAGGAGCACACGTGGTACTGCGTTGGGAAAACGACCGAAATATTATAAAGCGCCCGATTCCGAAATCGGCGTTCTATCTGCCGTCCGAGGAGACGATCCCCGTGATCACGGGGATCGATGCCTCGGCAGCCAGCGCCGCAGGCGGCACGCTTGCAGTGCGCGGCGAGCATTTGCAAAGTGCCGAGTGCTTCGAGCTGGTGCGCCGTAGCGGTGCTTCCTTTGCAGAGCCGCTGTATCTGACGGTGACCTCGCTTTCGGACAGCGAAGCGGTATTGGAGCTTCCCGCGGCACTTGCGGCGGGGCTTTACCACATCAAGCCGCACTATAAGAACGTTCTTTCCCGCTCGGACGAGGGCTTTACGGTGCCTGCTGCACCGGGCGCGCAGGATCGCGCCGAGCGCCCCGACCCCTCGTGGCAACGCGAGGATTGGGTCAACCTCAACGGCTGGTGGGAATTCGCCTTTGATGCCGACGAGGTGGGTCTTGACGAGCAGTGGCAAAACGGTGCGGAGGCGTTCCCCTACCGCATTAACGTGCCCTACGGCTGGGAATCCGCGCTTTCGGGCATCACCGACACCGAGTATCGCGGCGTTGCATGGTACCGCCGCAGCTTTACCGTGGCAGACCTTGCAGACAGCGAACGTGTATATCTGCATTTCGGCGCAGTCGATGCCAAGTGCATCGTGTACGTCAACGGCACCGAGGTCGCAAGGCACAACGGCGGCTACACCCCCTTTGAGGTAGACGTGACCGCGCAGGTGCAGGCAGGCGACAACGTGCTCACCCTTTGGGTGGAGGACAAGGCCTCCTACGGCGACAACACCTATCCCGCACTCATCGGCAAGCAGGGGCATAATGCCCCCTGCGGCTATACGCACACCTCGGGCATCTGGCAGACGGTGTACATGGAATACCGCAACGTGACCCATCTCGCACACGCCAAGGCAACCCCGCACGTGAAAGCGCGCAGTGGCGAGGATTCGGTTGCATACACGCTGACCGTCCGCGCGGACAAGGCGCAGACCCTGACCGCATCCTTCGACTTTACAAGCAAGCTCTGGGACGAGGCGGCAGGCGAGGACAAGGAAACGGGCTCCGCGTTCACGGCAGAGCACACCTTTGCGGTTGCGGCGGGCGAAAGCACCGTGGAGATCCCCGCGATCGCCATCGAAAACGCAAAGCTCTGGTCGGATCGTGAGCCAAATCTGTATTACGGAAGCATCACGCTCACCGATGCAAGCGGTGCGGTGCTCGACACCGTAAAGACCTATTTCGGCTTGCGCGAGGTCTACACCGACATCTATGCCGACCGCGCGTACGAGTACATTTTCATCAACGGCAAGCCCGTATTCTTGGCGGGACTTCTGGATCAGGGCTTCTGGCAGGACGGCATTTATACCGCCCGTGATGAGGCGGCGCTGAAGTTCGACATTCTCGAAATGAAAAACCGCGGCTTCAACATGATCCGCAAGCACATCAAGATCGAGGATCCGCTCCAGTACTACTGGTGCGACAAGCTCGGCATGTTCGTATGGCAGGATATGCCGCACGCTACGGCAATGAACGCGGTGGCAAAGGGCGGCGTTGCCCCCGGCCGTGCGCTCTACGAAAGTACGCTTTCGGATATTCTGGCGCGCGACTGCAATAAGCCGTCGGTGATCGCCGTCATCCTCTTCAACGAGACGTGGGGCATCAACCACGCGGGTGTGGCGGCCGCAGACGGCATGACCACGCACGAGTGGATGATCTCGCTGTATCACAAGGTCAAGGCGTATAATGCGGGTCTGCTTGTCGAGGATATGTCTCCGCTGAAAAACGACCACATTCAGCCGACCGACCTCAACACCTACCATATGTACCCCATCACCTACAAGGCGGCAAAGGCTGCGGTGGAAAAGTATGCAAAGAACGCTTATGAAGGCTCCACGCAGAATTTCTACGAGGGCTTTGCACAGGAAAAGGAGCCTCTGCTCAACTCCGAGTACGGCGGTGTCGGTGTCAGCTCGGGTGACCGCGACGTTTCCCTTTGCTTCAAGTACCAGACCGACCTGATGCGCATGACCGAGCGCTTCAACGGCTACGTGTATACCGAGCCGTACGACATCGAGTACGAGCGCAACGGCATTCTCACCTACGATCGCCGCGCAAAGCTCTTCCCGTACGACGAGATCGCATGGGGCGGCGACATGACCATTGCCGACCTCAATCAGCCTTGCCACGTCGGTATTTACGATGAGCCCGCCAAGATCCTGGAGATCGGCTCTGTCTACACGGCAGATGCCGTTGCCTCCAACTGGTCGGGTGAGACCTTTACAAACGCCGTTCTGCATTGGCGCCTTGATGCGACCGATGCTTTCGGCAACGCCTTTACCACGGGCATTGCGGGCGAGCGCGCGATCACCTACGCGCCGTACACCGCCGAGCATTATACGATCTCCTTTACCGTCCCCGACCAAACCTGCATCGGCACTTTGACCGTGTGGGTGACCGAAAACGGAGAAAAGCTGGCGAAAAACTTTATCAACGTCATCGTACAGGGCGCGGCACCGAAGGCTGTCGAGTCTCTGGGCGGCAACACGGTGGCTCTTCGCACCGAGGGCGGCGAGTTCGCCGGCAAGGGCGCACTCACGCTTGTGTACGATCTTCCCGAAGACTATGACGTAAGCGGTATTTCCTCGCTCCGTCTTCTTGCCGAGGTCTCCTCGGTCAAGGAAGCGACCGTGACGAACGGCATTCCCAACAGCGCCACCTCGCAAACGGTAGAGGGCGGCGAACGTCCCTCGGATATGACGGTATCCGTCGGCGGCATTGAGATCGGAACGGTCTACATTCCCGACGGTCCTCGCGACGTCCGCGGCACGCAGACCTTCAATTATTCAAGCGACCGCAATTCCTCTGCGGATAACTTCGGTTATCTTGTGGATCTTGCCGTGCCTGCGGATAAGCTGGAGGCTGTACGCAGCGTGATCGCGGCAGAGGGGGCGATCCGCGTGACCTATGCAGTCAAGGCAGATGCCGAGCACCAGAACGGTCTGCGCCTCTACGGCGAGACCAAGGGTCGCTATGCGCTCAAGCCGACCGCGATCCTGAATGCCCCCGAGCTCCACGGCGACTGTACACCCGATTCGGCAAACTACCGCGTTTCGGCAACCCTGTCGGACGGGGATACGCTTTCGCTGCGCGGCGGTGCCATGACCGTGGCGCTGTCGGGCGGCATGCTGAACCTCGGCGGTGAGAGCGTCACGCTCGGCGCGGGCGCACACGAAGTTTCGGTACACGTATTCGATACGCATTACAGCGTTTACGCGGACGGCGGTGTCGTCCCTGTGATCGATCTGTACAGCGATGCGGCATACACCTCCACGGCGGTCACTTCCACGGGCGAGGATCTTTCGGTGCTGCCCGAGACCTACACGGCTTCTCTGACCGTCGGCGATGTCAACCGTGACGGCGACGTTACGGTCGAGGACGTATTGTTGATCCTGCGCGCGGTGATCAACCGTGAAACGAATGACCACGCCGACTTAAACGGCGACGGAACCGTTTCGCTTCTCGACGTGCTGAAGACCTTGCGTCTTTGCATACGGTAACTGAAAAAGGCAAGCACAAAATGTGCTTGCCTTTTTTGTACAGTATGACGGATTTTGACCAAAGGATCGAATTTCTTTTCGGTAAAAAGTATCGTGGGAGACAAAAATATCAAAAAATACATTTACACTTTTCTTCGGATACGCTACAATGAAAAATGAAATACCGATCGGAGGTACATTATGAAAAAAATCGTTTTATTTGCAATTTCGCTTACGCTTTTGGTCGCAATGCTTGCGCTTTCGGCGTATGCTGCCAACATCGGCAGTGCGGCTGATCTTACCAAGCTGATCAACGATACTTCCAAGTGGGACGGCGACTACGTGCTCACTAAGGATATCGACATCAGTGGGCAGACGCTCGGTACCATCGGTACCTATGAAAAGGCATTTACGGGTACGTTTGACGGTAACGGCCACACTGTGACCGTAGACATTCTTTCTTCCGAGTGCGGCGGTCTCTTTGGCGTTGTCGAGGGTGCTACCATCAAAAATCTGACCGTTAAGGGCAGGATCGAGTGTACCTTCGGTGCGGAAAACGCAGAGACCAAGCTGGAGAGCGGTTATTCGGCAACCGGTGCTATTGCAGGCGTTGTACATACCGGATCCGTGATCGAAAACTGCGTCAACTACGCAGAGGTATACGGCCCCTGTAACGTCGGCGGTGTCATCGGTCTTATCAACAACGTCGGCGAAGTGACCGTGGACATCATCGACTGTGCAAACTACGGTCAGGTGCATTCCACCTACGGCAACATGGCAGGCGTCATCGGCAGAATCAGAACCCAGACCGAGGTCGTTCCCGCACTGACCGTCAAGGGTTGTGCAAACTATGCAGATCTGCACTATGAGTCCGAGGACAGAGCACGTCTTGCAGGTATCGCAGGCTACGTCCGCTCCAACACCGGCTTTATTATCATTGAAAACTGCCGCAACGAGGGTAACCTTGAGGGCGTGAACGGAGCAACCGCTTCCGCGAACTTCCCGTTTGTCGGTGCGATGAGCGGCCGCGTGGAGATGGTCGGCGAGTCCTCCGGTATCCACTATATTGGTTGCTACAACAGCGGTATGATGTCTTCCACCAAGTATGCGGCAGGCATGATCGCTCTGCTCACCCGTGACGATGCCTGTATCCTCAACTCCTTCACGCTGAAGGATTGTGTCAACGTTGGCGCCATCACCGGCGGCACCTATGCGGGCGGTATGATCGCACACAGCAAGAACGATTGCATGGCAGACACCCGTGCAGAGATCGTCAACTGCCTCAACACCGCGCCTATCGTGGCAGAGGGTTCTGCGGGCGGTATGATCGGCCGTCAGTACGGTTTCGACATTAAGAATTCTGTAAACCTCGGCACCGTAACAGGCTCCATTTGTGGCGGTCTTGTCGGTAAGGCAGAGGGACAGATCTTCTGCGAGGTTGCAAACTCCTTCTATCCCGATACTATGACAGTAGCAACCGGTATGCCCACGCCCTTCTGCATGGACAGCGGCTCTAAGTCCTTCCCCGCAGGCGCGGCGAATTCCTCTGCATCCTTTGCAGGTCTTGACCTTGCAACCGATTGGACCATGGGCACCCTTTGCCCCGTTCCGAAGTCCATGGCAGATGTGGAGATCGTGATCCCCACCGAGAACGCTCCTGCGCTCACACCTCCCGCTCCCGAGACCACTGCGGCTCCTGAAACGACCGCGGCTCCTGAGACCACTGCGGCTCCCGAGACTACTGTGGCTCCCGAGACTACCGTAGCTCCTGAAACGACCGTGGCTCCCGAGACCACCGAGAAGCCTGTGGAGACCACAACGTCTCCTGTAGAGACCACCAAGGCACCTGCCACTCCCGCTCCCGCAGAGGACGGCGCGCCGGTAGGTCTGATCATCGGTATCGTAGCGGCTGTTGTCGTTGTAGCGGCAATCGTCGTAATCGTAATCAAAAAGAAAAAGGCGTAAAGCCATAGCCCAAAGCACCTGACGAAAGTCAGGTGCTTTTTTCGTACACGGATTTGAATCCTTCAATTCCAATTCATCACTCTGTTTCTTTTTGTTTACACGCGGCGGAAGATATGGTATACTAAAGGCAACAAACCGAGGAGAAACGACATGGAACGACAGATATATGAAGCATATCTTGCGATCTTACACAGCGAGCTTGTGCCTGCGATGGGCTGTACCGAGCCGATCGCGATTGCACTGACAGCCGCGCACGCCGCAAAGCGGCTTGGCGGTACGCCGACCTCTGCCGCCGTATCGGTGAGCGGCAATATCATCAAAAACGTCAAGAGCGTGATCGTGCCGAACACGGGCGGTCAGCGTGGCATCCGTGCGGCGGTCGCCGCGGGTATTCTTGCCGCCGCACCCGAGCGCGAACTGGAGGTGCTTTCGGTACTGCACGAGGAGAGCCACGACACACTTGCGGCTTTTCTTGAAGATACTGAGATCACGGTGACCGAGTCGCAGAGCGGCAAGGTGCTGGACATTGACATCACGCTATACCGTGATGGGCATTCCGTTCGTGCGCGCACGGTGGACAGTCACACGGGTCTTTGCCTCGTCGAAGTGGACGGAGAGACCGTCTTTTCGCACGTGGCGACAGAGAGTGCGGATGCGCTTGATCCGTCTGTGCTCAGTGTCGAAGGAATTTTGGAATTTGCCGAGACCGCAGACCTTAAAGACGTGCGCGCCGTGCTCGATCGACAGATCGCTTACAACACCGCCATCGCCAAGGAGGGACTCACGGGCAAATACGGCGCCGCCATCGGGCGCACGTTGCTTTTGTCCTACGGCGACACCGTCTACAACCGTGCAAAGGCGTGGGCGGCGGCAGGCTCGGATGCACGCATGAACGGCTGTGAATTGCCCGTCATCATCAACTCGGGCAGCGGCAATCAGGGCATGACCGCATCGCTTCCCGTTATCGTATATGCGCGCGAACTGCGCGTGTCGGAGGAGCTTTTGTATCGCGCGCTCCTCGTTTCCAACCTGACTACCATTCACCTCAAAACGGGCATCGGATGCCTTTCCGCCTACTGCGGCGCGATCAGCGCAGGCTGTGGCGCGGGCGCAGGCGTGATGTACCTGCACGGCGGACGGCTCCCCGAGATTTCGCACACGCTGGCCAACGCGCTTGCCATCAACTCGGGCGTGGTCTGCGACGGTGCCAAGGCAAGCTGTGCCGCCAAGATCGCCTCGGCGGTGGAATCGGGTCTGCTTGGTATGCAAATGTACATGCACGGCAAGGAATTTTACCGTGGCGACGGCATTGTGGCGGGCAACGTGGAAAGCACCATCCGCAACGTTGGCCAGCTGGCACAAAGCGGCATGGCAGAGACCGACCGCGAGATCATCCGTATCATGCTCCGCGAGGACTAAAAAACAAGAAGGAACTCTTCCTCGGAAGAGTTCCTTTTCGTTTTGTTTATTGCACGATCGCTTTCAAAAGCGAGAGAATGTCGAGCAAGGAAAGCGCGCCGTCACCGTTCATGTCGGCGGCGGGGCAATCGTCTGTGTTGACCAGTGCTTGCAAAGCAAGGAGCGCATCGGCAATGGAGAGTGTACCGTCGCCGTTGACGTCGCCTGCGGGCGAAAGCGTAAGCGTGACGGAAGTCTCGTTTGCGAGTGCCGCATCCACGGTGATCTCATAGACGTTGGAGATATTGGACGCACCCTTGTTGGCAAAGGGAAGTGCGGTCTCGTCTGTCTCGTATACGGTCACGGGGAGCGGGCTGCCGTCCATCGTTGCCGTAACGTTCGTTGCCGAATGTACGCGCAGGCGCACGGTGCGGGTGGTGTACTCGGTGGTAAACGCCCCCTCGGTCGCGCCGACCGTTACCTGCCATGCATCGCCGCTTGGCGTGACGGTGACGGGCGTCTTGCGGTACTCGCCGTCCAGATACTCGGTGGTCATGCCGTCATCCTCGTAGAGCGTGACGGCGGTCTCAGAGAGACCGTAGAGGTTCAGGGAGACGTCCTGCCAATCCGCGCCTGTCATCGGGGAGATGACGTCGCTGACAAGGATCGCCGCGCCCTCGCGGATAAATACGGGCATTTCTGCGGTGCTGCCCGTGACAGTGATGGTCTTGGGGCCGGTGACCTTTTCACCCGTAAAGGCATTCCACCACGTGCCGTCGGGGATAAAGACCTCGCGCGCCGAGGTGTTTTGGGGCAGAACCGGCTCGCACATGAGGTAAGCGGCGGCTTTGCCTGTGCCCTCGTAGCAATGGACGACAATGTCGTAGGTGATGCCCGCCTTGAGGACGGTCGTGTTGTTGAAATTGGGGGCAAGCTGACCCGATTTCCAATTGACGTGGAGGTTGCCGTTTACGTAGATGCGTGCGCAATCGTCTGCCAGCATGCCGATATAGCAATCGTAGGCAGGTGTGATCTTGCCCGTGAAGCTTGCGGCGAAATAGTCCTCGGCAATCGTGCCGTTCGGCGAGCCGGGCATACCGTCTGCCACGGTGTACCAGTAAAAGTCCACGGTGGGAACGGTCTCGGTATAGACGGGAGTACCGCTATAGAAGGTCTCGCGATCTGCGCCCGCCGTGTAGGTGAAGTATGCGGCGTCGAGGCCGTTTGTGCCGTCGGCGGCGGTCAGCCACTCGGTGGGCACAACGTCTCTGCCGTCACCCGTGGTGCCCCAGAAGGGCGCGACCAGCACGTCCTTGCCGATGAGGTACTGCGTCTGATCCTTCGATTCCTCGTATTCGGGGTAGTGGAAGTCGAGACGGCGCGCAAGTGGCATGCCGCTTTCGTGGTTTTCACGCGCAAGTGCATAGTAGGTGGGCATGAGGTGATAGCGCATGTGGAGGAAATCCTTGACGATCAGCGCAGAATCCTCACCGTAGCTCCAAGGCAGATGCTCGTTGGTAGACGAGAGTGATCCGTGCGGACGGTATACGGGCGAGAACGCGCCGTACTGCATCCAGCGAAGGAAGTTGTTTTCGGATACCCAGTCTTTGTCCCAGAAGCCGCCGAGGTCTGCGGAGAGATAGGGGGATCCACCGTTTACGCCTGCGGTGACCATGTTGGAGATCTCACGCTTCAGGTGTGCGGGATCCCAGTAGATGTCGCCCGTCCACTGCGTGCCGTAGCGATGACCGATGATGGAGGGATTGCCCGTGGGATGGCCGTGGCGGATCCAGTCCACGTTGGAGAGCATCAGCACACGGTTGCCTGCGTGCTCGGCATGCCAGTTTGCCATCGTGTCATAGTAGAGCACCTGACCGAGCGTGGTGTACGTCACGTCGGTGTAAGGCGTTTTGATGGTGTACGACCAGTTGCGGTCATACCACCAACCGTCCAGACCCATTTCGATGAGCGAAAGGATACCTGCACATTGCCATTTCAGCTCCTCGGGGGAGGTGATGAGGAGGGAGGTCTTGTGCGTGTGGTCGTTGAAGAGCACAAGCACGCCTGCCGCCTCCGATTTTGCAAGGAAGCCCTCCATATCGGGATAGAGCTCGTCGTTGGTGTCGTAGCCTGTGCCGTCACCGTCGTTACCGTTGGCAGAGGAGCTCTTCCACTCGGTGTCGATGACGAAGAGATCCAGCGGGATATCGCGGGAGCGGAACTCCTCGATCAGCGCGAGCTTTTCCTCGGCGGAATGCCTTGTCCACTTGGAGTACCAGGAACCGAGCGTTTTGACCGTTGAGAGCATAGTCGGACCCGTCACGGTGACGAACTGGCGGCGCAGTGCCGCCGCATTGCCGAGGGGAAGCAGAACGTACATATCGAGATTTTCGGTGCGCTCCCAATCACTGGTGTCGTCCTCGCTGCCGACGTAGGCAAGGCCATTTTCGGCGGGCAGAATGCCGTTGTCGATGAGGGCAATGGCATCGGGCGTTTCGGACGGTGCGGGGAGCGAAGCATAAAAGCCGAGTTTTTCGGTGGTAAAGTAGTCGTAGAGGACACCGCCGTCTTTGTCAAAGACGCGCACGTCGGAGATCGAGCCGTTTTTCGGGATGTTGACCGTGTAATCGGCTGTGGAAAGGATCACGGTGTCGCTATCCTCGTCGGCGATGACGGCAGTACCCGTAAAGGCGGTGCGGTCGGGCACAACGAGCGTGGCGGCATCGGTGAAGGCGCTGTCCTTTTTCTCCTCGATGCGCAAGATACCGTCGGCAAGGATCTGCACGCGCAGATCGCCGACCGTGCGGGAGAATACGCCCTCGACCGTATCGGTTTTGGTGGTTATTTTTGCCGTAAGACCGCAGGCAGAGCAAGTGTTTGTCACAACGGTGCCGCTTGCGCTTTCGGTAAAGGTATGGTTGCAGGCACTACCGTCTGTGATGGCGCTCTCGTGGTCGCCGTAGCCTGCAAAATAGCGGTGGTAGGAGGCGACGGCAGACTTGCTTTCGGGGTTGACGTAGATGGCAAGGTCGCTAAAGCGCGTGCGCGCGTTGTAGTCAACGAGTGTGCCCGTGATCCGGACATTGCCGTCATGCAGGAACAGCGAGGATGCAAAGGAAAGGGGACGGGTATTCTGGTTGCCGAGCGAAAGCTGTTGCGTGATCGTCAGGTCGCCGATGATGTGTACCTCGGCGGAAGCGGGGGCGACAAAGTCGGAGGTGCCCGACGAGCCTGCAATGAGGTAATGCGTGGAAACGTCGCCGCCGACCTCGATGACCGTTTTGCCTGTGGAGACGACGTTTATGTTGCGATTAAAGCCGATGATGCCCCAGTAGATGCCGCTCTTGACTGTGACGCGGTTGGAGCAGTTTTGGTAGCCGTCCACGGTCGCACCGGGGATACAGCCTGCCTGCAGATAGACTTTCGTGCCGATCTGCGTGGTACCGCTGACAACGCCCGTGGAGTGCATGGTCAGCCCCTCACCCATGGTGAGGTGGTGTCCGCGTGCGCAGAAGTTGATGCCGCTTGTGCGTGCACCCGAGGAGATGATCACGTCGCGGATCTCGGTCTCGCCGCTCATGTGGTATTCGTAGACCGAGGCAAAGAGCAGAGTTGCACTTTCGTCTGCGCCGCGCAGGGTTACCTTGCCGCTGTGGGCAGGCTCGACAAAGGCGCTGCGCGTGGTATCCTCTTTGTTCAAGGGGACGGAAACAGTGCCGCAAAGCACGATCTCACCGCCGTTCTCGCCGAGCGCCTTATAGGCATCGGTCAGACTGCCGAGCGGGGATGCGGCAGAAGCACCGCTACCCTCGCCGCCGTCCGAAACGTAGACGGTATCGGCGTTTTTGATCTGCTCGACCGCACCGCAACGGGTGCAGGAGCCGTTTGCAAAGGTATGTCCGCCAAGTTCGTTTGCGCAGTAAGCGGAAAGCGAGCCTTCACGGTCGCCGTAGCCCTTGAAATAGGTCTCGTAGGAGGTCGTTGCCGCTTCTGAGGCGGTATCGTAGTAGATATCGAGCGTGGTCATGCGCTTGCGCGCGGTGTAGTCGATAAAGTTTTCGGTAAAGTCCACCTTGCCGTCCAGCAGGATGAGGTTGGAGTCAAAGGAGGTGACGTCGCTGTTCTGATTACCGAGTGAGATCTGCTGGGTGACGGTAAGGTCGCCGATGATGTAGATCTCGGAGGAAGAGGGCGCTACGAAGGAGGACGTACCCGATGAGCCTGCAATGAGGTAGTGGGTAGCAACGTCGCCGCCCACCTCGATGGTGGAACTGCCCGCAGTGGCAACGTTCAGACTGCGGTTGAAGCCGATGATGCCCCAGTACGTGCCGCTTTTTACGGTAAGGTGATTTGCACAGTTCAGGTAACCGTCTACCGTTGCATTCGGAATACAGCCGCCGTGCAGGTAGACCTTGCTGCCTACCTGCGTGGTACCGCTGACAACGCCCGTAGAGTGCATGGTCAGCCCCTCGCCCATAGTGAGGTGATGTCCGCGCGCGCAGATGGAGATACCGCTGACGTATGCACCCGAGGAAATGGTCATATTTTTGAATTCGGTCTCGCCGCTCATGTGGTATTCATAGGGCGATGCGAAGCGCAGTACTGCACTCGCGGTCTCGCCGCGCACAGTGATCTTGCCGGTATGCGCCGGCTCGACAAACGCGGTGCGCGTGGTGTCACCTTTATGAAGCGGTACGGTGACCGTGCCGCAAAGCACGATCTCGCCGCCATCATCGCCGAGCGCAGTATATGCATCGGTGAGGCTGCCGAGTGGTGCGGATGCACTTGTGCCGTCTCCGGTGCCGCCGTCCGAGACGTATACGGACACTGCCGAAGCGGTTACGGTCAGTACCAGAAGCATACAAAAAATCAGAAGATATTTTTTCATGGCTTTCCTCCGAGAATAGTTTACTGCCATTAGTATAACAGAGAAATTATTCTATTTCTATTGCATTTTGCTACGTATTCTTGATATAATGAACACGAGGTGAGCATATGGGCGCATATTTTACGTATTTTTCGGTACCCGACAAGCATCTGCCGCACCTTAGCCCGCTGATGGGCGGCATGCAGCAATGCGAACCCGGGTATACCTTCGGTCCCGTTATGCGGGAATACTATATCATTGAATACGTTCTTAAAGGCAAGGGAGAGTACACGGCAAACGGCGTTTCCTATAAGGTCGGGGCAGGCGAGGCGTTTATGATTCGTCCCTATGAGGTGCATTTGCTCCGTGCGGATACGGAGGAACCGTGGGAATACGTGTGGATAGGCTTTTCTTTGGACATGACACTTCCCAAACTGCTTGCGGAGAACTACGTTTTCAAGTCGGAGGCTGTCGCGGAGGCGTTTTCCGCCTTTGCGGACGGAGCACACAAGGAGCGGACCACACTGGATTATACCGTGGCACTCTACGCGATGCTTGCAAAGCTGTATGCCGAGGAGCAGCAGAAAAAAGAGAGGCCGAACGACCCTGTTGCCACCGCCCTCGAGATCATCGAGCGCGAGTATGCGACCGTCACCGTGCAGGCGCTTGCCGACCGACTGTTTCTCAACCGTTCCTACCTTGGCGCTCGGTTTAAAAAGCAGACGGGCAAAACGCCCAAGGAGTATATCGACGAGTTCCGGCTTTCTACCGCCGCCAAGCTCATGTGTGAGCTCGGCTATAATGCAACGCAGGCATCGGTCGCCGTCGGGTACAGCGATGCCGCCACCTTTTCGCGTATGTTCAAAAAGCACTACGGCAAGTCCCCGCGCGAGAGTATAAGATCCCGTAGCCGAAAAGACAGCCGCACGTTTGTACTGAAATAAAAAAGTGTTCTCACCTGTGTGAGAACACTTTTTGTTTATGCAAGCTCTACGGGGATGCTCGCGCCGTTTGCGAGGTCTACCGCCGCGGTGATCTCGTAGACGTCCGCGATGCGGGAGGCACCCGCGTTGGCAAAGGGACGTGCCGAAAGATCCTTTGCCACCTTGGTCGCACCCTTGACGGGGCGATCCGAGTGGATGCGGACGGTGACAAGGCGGGTCGTATACTCGGTGGTAAAGTCGCCGTCTGCCGCGCCGATATGCACGCACCAGTTGTCTCCTTCGCCGCTGACCGTGATCTCGGTCTTGCGGAAGTCGCCGTCGAGATAACTCTCGGTCTCGCCGTCATCCTCATAGAGGGTGAATGCAGTCTCCGAAAGACCGTACAGATTGACCGAAAGCTCTTCAAAGTGGCCGCCGCGCATCGGGGAGATGACGGGGGCTGCGGGGAGTGCCGCGCCCTCGCGCACAAAGATGGGAGAGACGTCGGTGCCGCCCGTCACGGTAACGGTTGCGGGGCCGACGTGGCGCTCACCCGTAAAGACGTTGTACCAAGCGCCGTCGGGGATAAAGACGGTACGCTCGGAGGTGTTTTCGGGCAGTACGGGCTCGCTGACAAGGTAGGCGACCGCCTTGCCCTTGCCCTCAAAATACTCCAGCGTAAAATCGTAGGTCTCGCCTGCACGGAGGATCTTTTCGCCGATCGCACCGCGTGCCTCGGAGGGGTCGAGATCCTCGCAGAGGATCTCGCCGTTTACGGTCAGGCGTGCGCCGTCATCGGCGATAAAGCCGAGGCGGCAATCGTATGCGGGCGTGATCTTACCCGTGTAGCGCGCCGAGAAATTATCCTTGTTGATGATCTGATTCGGTCCGCCGACCAAGAAGTAGTGCTCGACGTTCGGCTCGACGGTGTCGGTTGCGGGCGTGCCGTCGAACATCTTTTCAAAGGGTGTGCCGTCCATGACGTTCCAATACTGTGCGCGCACGCCCGCCTTGCCGTCCTCGGTCGTCAGCCATGCGGCGGGGACAACGTCTCTGCCGTCGCCTGCCGTACTCCAGAAGGGGGCGACGAGGATGTCTCTGCCGACGAGGTACTGCGAGTTATCCTGCGATTCTTTGTATGCGGGATAGTAGAAGTCCAGACGGCGCATCAGCGGCATGCCGCTTTCGTAAGCCTCGCGTGCGGCGGCGTAGTAGTAGGGCAGGAGGTGGTAGCGCATGCAGAGAAATTCGCGTGCGATCTTTTCTGCCGCAGCGCCGTAGCTCCACGGGAAGTGGTCGTTCTTGGAGGAAAGCGTGGAGTGGATGCGGAACGTGGGAGAGAACGTACCGTACTGCACCCAGCGCAGATAATGGTTTTCGGTGATGCAATCGTTGTGCCAGAATCCGCCGAGGTCACTGGACATGTAGGGCGAGGCGCCGATGGTGCCGCCCAAGACCATGTTTTCAATTTCACGGCGAAGCTGGAGCGGATGGCCGTAGATGTCGCCTGTCCACTGTACGCCGTAGCGGTGACCGATGAGGGAGGGATCGTTTGTAAAATAGCCGTGTTTGATCCAGTCCACGTTGGAGAGCATCAGCACGCGCTTTGCCGAGCCCACCGCGTTATCTCTGTGAAAGGCGCGCATGGTATCGTAGTAGAGCACCTGACCGATGGTGGAAAAGCGCACGTCCTTGTACGGGCACTTGACGGAGAAAGACCAGTTGCGGTCATACCACCAGCCGTCAAGTCCGATCTCCATCAGGGAGCGGATGCCTGCCGACTGCCATTTTAGCTCAGCGGGGTCGGTGATGGCAAGGTCGGTCTTGTGGGTGTGGTCGTTGAAGAGGATGAGGATGCCCTCGTCCTCGGCATTTTTGAGGAACTTCGGCATGTCGGGGAAGAGGTCGGTGTTGACGACGTAGCCGGTACCGTCGCCGTCGTTGCCGTTCTGGGAGGTGTTCTTCCACTCGGTGTCCACGACCATGATGTCAAAGGGAATGTCCCCCTCGCGGTAGCGTGCGAAGATCTTGTAGCGATCCTCGTCCGAGTATTTCGACCACTTCGACCACCACGAGCCGAGTGTTTTGATGTTAGAAAGCATGGGTGCGCCCGTCAGCGTGACAAAGTCACGGCGGAGTGCCGCGGCATCGCCGAGCGGCAGCAGCACGTAGATATCGGTATGCTCCTTGCGATCCCAGCCGCTGTTCTCGGTGTCCACGCCAACGTAGGTCAGTCCCTCGGGGGCGGGGAGGATGCCGCCGTCTGCGATGGCAAAGGCATCGGGGGTCTCTGTGGGGGCGGGCAGGGAGGTGTACAGTCCGTGGCGCACGGTGTCTGCGCCGAAAATGCGGGTGTTGCCTGCGTAGATCTCTACGCTGTCTGCACTGCCGCCTGCAATGCGTACCGTAAAAGCGTCGGTGGCAAGCACGGTCATGTCGCCATCGTAAACGGGGGTGACTGCCGTGCCCTCAAAGACGGTGCGGTCGGGCACGAGCAGGGTTGGGGCATCTGTAAAGATGCCGTCTGCGCTTTCCTCGATGCGGACGATCCTATCCGAAAGGATCTGCACGCGGAGGTTGCCTTTTTGATATGTATAGATGCTCATAAGAGACCTCCAAAAGGATGTTTTTTTTAGTATAGCAAATCGGTCATGCTATTTCTACTGCATTTTGCTATATTTATTTGGGAAAATGCTACGCATGCATTGTAAAAATTTATTTTGCGATTTTTAGAAAATGTCTGCAAAACCTTGACTTGACGGTATTTAGCGCATATAATTTTATATCATAACTTGTTTATAAAAAGGTGGTTTTTCCATGATAAAGATCGGCATTGTCGGTTACGGCAACCTCGGACGCGGCGTGGAGTGCGCGATCCGACAGAACGCGGATATGGAGCTTTACGGCGTATTTACCCGCCGCGATCCTGCATCCCTTGAAACACTTACGGGCGCAAAGGTTTTTGCGCTGGATTCGATACAGGAGCACACCGAGATCGACGTGCTCATCATCTGCGGCGGCAGTGCCACCGACCTGCCGAAGCAGACTCCCGCGCTTGCGGCACATTTTAACGTGGTGGACAGCTTTGACACGCACGCAAGGATCCCCGAACATTTTGAAGCCGTGGATGCCGCGGCAACGGCGGCGGGCAAGGTTGCTATGATCTCAGGCGGCTGGGACCCCGGTATGTTTTCCTTGAACCGTCTGTATGCCGAGTGTGTACTGCCCGACGGCAAGGACTACACTTTCTGGGGCAAGGGTGTGAGCCAGGGACATTCGGATGCCATCCGCCGTATTGAAGGCGTGGTGGACGCACGTCAGTACACTATCCCCGTGGAGGCGGCGCTGGATGCCGTCCGCGGTGGCAACGATCCCGAGCTGACGACGCGCGAAAAGCATACGCGCGAGTGCTTTGTTGTGGCGGCAGAGGGCGCAGACAAGGCGCGTATCGAGCGCGAGATCGTGACCATGCCGAACTATTTTGCCGACTACGACACGACCGTGCATTTTATCACTAAGGAAGAGCTCGACCGCGACCACAGCGGCATCCCGCACGGCGGTTTTGTCATCCGCAGTGGCAAAACGGGGCTCTCGGGCGAGCATAGTCACATCATCGAATACAGCCTTAAGTTGGATTCCAACCCCGAGTTTACCTCTTCGGTGCTGGTAGCGTGCGCACGCGCCGTTTGCCGCATGCACCGCGAGGGCATGCGCGGCTGTAAAACGGTTTTCGACATTCCGCCTGCGTATCTTTCTCCCATGGACGGCGCAGAACTGCGCAAAAGACTTTTGTAAAAAAAGCGGCTCGAAAGAGCCGTTTTTTACTTTGCGCATGCCTGCGTCAGCATTTCGAGGAGCACCTCCACATGCTTTGTGATGCGCTTGTCCTTGGGCGTGCAGATATAGATATCGCGTGCGTAGCCTGCAAGCGGAAGACGCACCACGCTTTCCTCGGAAAAAGCAGAGCTTAAAAAGAGCGGCACAATGGCGACGCCCATGCCGAGATTGACCAATCTGACAAGGTAACTCGGGTCATCACTCTGCAGAGCGATGCGCGGTCGAAAGCCGAAATCCGCACACACGGAAAGCACGGTCGCGTGCATGGAGCTTTGCTCATTCATTAAGACAAACGGCTCGTTTCGCAGCATAGAGACTGTGAGGTTCTCCTCTGCGGCAAGCGGATTGCTTTTGTGTATGGCGATCGCAAGCTGCTCGGAGTCAAGGAGCGTTTTATTATATCCTGCGAGGTGAGCACTCTGATCCGCGATGACGATGTCGAAACTTTCGACAGTTGGATCTGCAAGATGCTTGACGTGCAGCTCTACGGTAGGGTACTGCTGCCGAAATGCCTCTAAGACCGGCAGAAATCGGCCGCGACTGACGTTGATGCACATGTTGATCTTTCCGCGCTCGGGTGAGAGAACGGCATCTGCCGCTTCGGTCAGCAGCGAAAGCGCGGCGTGCGCTTTTTCATAGAATTCCGCGCCCGTCGCGTTCAGCGAAACGGTGTTGGCACGGCGTGTGAACAGCCGTGCGCCAAGCTCGGTCTCCAGTCGCCGTATGCTTTGCGACACGGCGGATGGCGGCACGGCAAAGCGCTTTGCCGTGGTGGAAAAATTCTCGGTTTTGGCGGCATCGCAGAAATACCGCAACTGCAACAGTTCCATAGAGCCTCCTGCTATAACGTATATGTTACAGTATACCATAAGATTTCATTCTTTACAATATGGTAAAACTATTTTATAATGAAAGTAACTTGTAAAAGGAGGAACCTTTATGAAAAAAACATGGTTCTGTATTTTTCTTTTGTTGCTTCTTTCCGCACTTGTGTGTATGACGGTCGCGGCAACGGAGGAGGACACAATGAAAATTCTGTTTATCGGCAACAGTGCTACCTATACCAATGACATGCCTGAGAATTATTTTGCTCCACTTTGCGAGGCGGCAGGTTACAATGTGGAAGTCACGCGCATTACAAGCGGCGGTTACTATCTGCGTTGGCATGCGAGCGCAAACGATACATACGGCATGCAGGTCACGGCGGCTTTGCGCGACAACAAGTATGACTATGTGGTTTTTCAGGAGTTGACCACGCTTGCAGTCACCGATCCGGCACAGTTTTACTCCTCGGCGCGTATTATGGCGGCAAAGATCCGCGAAAATGGGGCAGAGCCGATCATGTACAATCCGATTCCCGCGCTTGCCGAGTATTCCGGCTATGCAGAAAAGGGATGGACTTCGGAGTTTGTTGCGGGTACCGTTTCTGCCGCGCACAATGCCATTGGCAATGAACTTGGCATCAAGATCGCGTATGCGGGACCTGCGGTCTACGATCTGATGGTGGCACATCCCGAAATGAATTTCCACCATACCGATAAGGCTCACCCCGGAAAACTGGGCAGTTTTGTTATCGCATCCACTATTTTTGCCACTATGTTTGGCGAAGACCCCACCGAGGTGGATTTTGACGGCTACACCGATCACGAGACGGCACAGATTCTGAAGGCGGCGGCAGCCAACCGCGCGCTGAACGAATTTGTCGTCCCCGAGGCATACAAGACATCCTCGGAGGGCGTGGGCGTCCCCTATACCGATTACGGAATCAACAACAAAGAGACCGTGGTGCTGGACAAGGCACCGACCGCACCCGTCATCAGCGTAGAGGCGGACGGTATCGCGTATCCGAACGGACTTGCCTACAGCGGCATCCGCGGCACCAAGGGGATTGTTGCCTCTGCCGCGTATGACGCAACGGCACTGACCGAGGCGCAGAAGGCAGACATTGCCGATACGGGCTACGGCATCTCGGTCATCGGTATCGAAAAAATGTACAAGGCAAGCTCGTATGACTGGACGACCTCGATCGCCAATGCAATTGACGGAGACTGGTCGGGCTCGCGCTCGGTCGCGCGTATGCACTTTGGCGACACGCGCTACGACGTGCAGGGCAACGCGGCAGAGGACGGCAAGTATCAGGCACTCATTACGCTGAACTTCGGTGCGCGCAACCGCTTTGAGGCGATCGGCTTCTTCTCCAACGCGATCTACCGTGTGCCCGGTGTGTGCGAGGTGTTTGTCAGCGACGATGCCAAGGAGTGGACCCGCGTCCCCTCAGCCTCGTGGAACGGTATTACGGGCGTTACGCTCACCGACCTTGGCGGCACAACGACCGACTTTGCCACAGGAAAAACTGCAACGAGCGGCGCGATCTTCTCAATGAACAATGCCACGGGGCAGTATATCCGCATCGGTATCATTCGTGGCACGTTTGAGATCAGGAATATCTACAGCGACGATCAGATGATCAATCCGCGCGAGCTTGTCGTATACGGTCAACGTCTGCCGATCGGTGACGTGGATCTCGACGGTGAGGCGACTGTGGAGGACGTATTGCTCGCACTGCACGGTATTTTGAATGAAAAAGAAAATATTCGCGCAGACGTGAACTGCGACGGTAAAAACGATCTGAAGGACGTATTGCGTATCCTGTACCACGTTGTAGAAAAAGGAGAATAATTATGTTTACAGATCTTTTGGCAGGCTGGAACCCGCGGGAGTATACCGCGGCGGACGGCAGCGTTTTGCAGTTTCAGATCCATATGCCGAGCGTGATGGAGGCGGGCAGAGAATATCCGCTCATCATTTATATGCACGGCGCGGGTTCCAAGCGGGACGACAATACCCACATCTATTCGCCGCACGCGCACTTTTTGCGTAGATTTGAATGTAGCGAAGAGCGGGAGCAGGTGATATTGCTTGCGCCCGGCTGCCCGAAGAACGGCGGATGGGTACAGCACCGCGACAAGCCGCAGACCGAGTTTTCCTTTGATATCGCACCGGCCGTGCAGATGCAGGCGGTCATGGAGCTTCTGGACCGCACGGTCGCGGAGCTGCCTATTGACGAAAAGCGCCTTTATCTCCACGGCGGCAGTATGGGTGCGCATGCCACGTGGGAGCTGCTTGCGCGCTTTCCCGACCGTTTTGCCGCGGCGATCCCCATGTGCGGCTGCGGTGATCCGTCTGCGGCGGTAAAGAAGCTTGCCACGGCGATCTGGATCTTCCACGGCGATGCGGACGAGCTTGTCCCCTACGAATGCTCGGTAAAAATGCATGCGGCGCTCCTTGCCGCAGGACATACAAACGTCCGCTTTACAACGATCGAGGGCGGAACGCACGGCATTGGCCGCGCGGTAACGGATACCGAAGGACTTATGGACTGGCTGCTTGCACAGCATCTCGGATGATATGAAAAACGTTCTTTTTATTGGAAACAGTTATACCTACGTCAACGATCTGCCAAGCGTTTTTGCCGAGGTGGCAACGGCGCAAGGATTATCCGTGACCGTTTCTTCGGTCACAAAGGGTGGTTGGACACTCGAAAAGCACGCTTCGCCCGCCGATGAATGCGGCGCAAGAGTCATGACGGCGTTTGCCGAAAACAAATACGACTATGTGATCTTGCAGGAGCAGAGCTACCGACCGATCGTTAAATTCGATCTGTTTGCAAGCGCGGTGCACGTCCTTGCGGAGAAAGCGCGTGCAAACGGTGCAGAGCCGATCCTGTATGCGACCTGGGGGCGCGCCGAGGGCTGTCCGCTCCTTGCGGAGCTTTCGCTGACAAGCGCAGAGATGACCGACGCGCTTGCAGATGCATACACAAAGGTCGGCGCGGCAGAGGATATCCCCGTTGCATACGTCGGCAGAGCGTGGAAGGCGGCAAGCGGTGCTGACCTCTACCATTCCGATCTCTCGCATCCCGCGCCTGCGGGCACCTATCTTGCGGCGCTCACTTTGCTTGCAAAGATTTTTGCAATTGACCCTGTGCAGATCCCCTATACTCCCGATTTCCTTTCCGCGGATGCGGATATGTTTTTGAAAATCGCGGCAAAAACTGCCGTGTAAAGGAGAAAAGATCATGAAAAAAATACTTCCGTTTTTGCTGGCACTCGTTTTGCTGGCGATCCCCGCGCTTGCGGCAGAAAGCGTACCGCTTTCGGCATTTCCCGAATCGCGCCTGATCTCTGTACCGATCGACAAGACGGTTGCACTGCCTACGGGAGCGCCGATCGGTATCACCGGTGACAAGGGCGCGATCGCGGCAACCGTTTCCACTGCCAAGGTGCTGACCGATGCGGAAAAGGCAGACGTTGCCGATATCGGCTACGGTGTCTCCGCGATCGGCGTTTCCGAGTTCGGCAAGGCAAACGCCGTGCAGAACCTCGTCAACGGGCATTGGGGCTCCAGCTACATGGCAAACCTGCTCTTTGACGGTAACATGTATGCGATCGACGGCACCGTGAGCGACGGCGGCAAATACCGCGCGCTCATCACGCTCAACTTCGGCGAAACGCAGGTCTTTGATGCCATCGGCTTTTTCTCGGGCAACAGTGAGGGCTGTCCGCAGATCGCGGACGTGTACGTTTCTGCGGACGGCGAGACGTGGACACTTGTTCCGTCTGCATCCTGGGATGCGGTAAACGGTGATGCCTTTACCGATATTATTACCACGGATTCTCCGTGCCCTGCCGATCTCTATACGGGCAATACAAACGCGGCCTTTGCGGCACTGTTTGATATGGGCGGTGTGACGGGTAAGTACATCCGTATCGGCGTGGTGCATGGAACCAAGGCCGATCCGACCAAGATCAATACACGCGAGCTTGCCGTATACGGTAACAAACCCGCAAACGAGGAGCCGATCAATATCCTCTTTATCGGCAACAGCCATACCTACGTCAACGACATGCCCGAGACGATCTTTGCCCCGATCTGCGAGGCAGCGGGCTACAACGTAAACGTGAAACGCATTACTTGCGGCGGATATTATCTCTATCAGCATTCCAATATCAACAACGATTACGGCGCGCAGGTACACGCTGCCATTAAGAGCGGCGACTACGACATCGTTGTGATCCAGGAGCAGAGTTCGAATCCCGGAATCAACCGTCCCTCTTTCAACACGTCGGTGCGTCGTCTGGTCACCATGATCCGTGAGAGCGGCGCAACACCCTACCTCTACTGCACGTGGGGACACCGCGACGGCAGTGCCACGTTGACCAATAATGGTTGGACGACCGAGACCATGACCTACGACGTTGTCGCAGGCTATACGGCAATTGGCGAGGAGCTTGGAGTGACCGTTTCGTATGCCGGCTGGGCGTACTACGATGTGTTCACCAACCATGCTGACAAAATAGACCTCTACAATAAAGACAACTATCACCCCTCGAAGAGCGGCTCGTACCTCGCGGCACTCACGCATTTTGCCACCATTTTCGGTGACGATCCGCGTGCGGTCAACTACAATGCAGGGCAGGGAGTCCGCAACGCCGAGATTCTGAAAAAGGCGGCGTATAACGCGACCTACAACACGCCCGAGATACCCGAGGCGCACAAGGTCTCTTCCGTGGGCGTTGGCGAAAGCGGTTTTTACGGTGTGGATACCTCCAAAACCAAACTGCTCACCGCGCTTCCCACAGCGCCGATGATCAGCGTACCGCAAGACGGGGACGGCTTCAGCGGCATCCTCGGCGACAAAGGCGTGAGCGCCTCTGCCGAGTACTCGGTAACGGGACTGACCGATGCGCAGAAGGCCGACATCGCCGATATCGGCTACGGTGTCTCCATGATCGGCGTGGAGAGCATGATCGAGGGCTCGAACACCGGCTACAAAAAGGCGATCGGCAACCTCGTTAACGGGCATTGGGGCTATACGCTGATGTCCTGCCTGAACTTTGACGATGCTAAATATGATATCGACGGTACCGCGAATGCCGATGGCAAGTACACCGCGCTCATCACGCTCAACTTCGGCGGTCTGCGCCGCTTTGATGCGCTTGGCTTCTTCTCGGGCGACCAGAACGGCTTCCCCGCAGTCGCAGACGTCTACGTTTCCGAGGATGGCAAGAATTGGACGATCGTGCCTACCGCGTGCTACGACGGTATCAATTCCACCGCTTACGTTTCCCTTGGAACTACGCCGGAGGATCCGTATAACGGCAATACTTCCGCCTATTCCGTGCTCTTTGACATGGACGGTGCGGTTGGTAAGTACGTTCGCCTCGGCGTTGCGGTCGGCAGAGCAAATTCGTATGCAAACTATAATTCGATCAATACGCGCGAGCTGGTCGTCTACGGTGGTATTGCACCGTTTGGCGACGTGGATGCGAGCGGCGTGACGGACGTTGCCGACGTATTGTATTTGCTGCAGAGCTATTTGAACGGAGAAACCGCAAGTTTGCAGGATATCAACTGCGACGGTTCGGTTTCACTTCTCGACGTGCTGGTAACTTTGAAAGCAATTGTAGGATAAAGAAAAATTCCCACGCATTTTGCGTGGGAATTTTTTACTTTCTGTATGTGAGCGGGAGGTATTCGCCGTCGGGCTGTACGCCCATATATGCAGGGCGGATGATCTTACCGTTATTAATGAGTTCTTCCATGCGATGCGCGCTCCAGCCTGCGATACGTGCGATCGCAAACAGGGGCGTGATGAGTTCTTCGGGGAGACCGAGCATCGAATAGAGGAAACCGCTGTAAAAATCGACGTTCACACAGATCGGCTTGCGGCGTCCCTGACGCTCGTAGATGAGCTGTGGCGCGATCTTTTCGATCTTGGCATACAGCTCAAACTCATCGTGTCTGCCCTTTTCGACCGAGAGCTTTTCCACCTGCTTTTTCAGCAGGAGTGCACGCGGGTCGGACTTGGTGTAGACAGCGTGGCCGACGCCGTAGATAAGACCCTTGCGGTCAAATGCCTGCTTGTCGAGGATCTTTGTAAGATATGCGGTGATCTCCTCCTCGCTTGACCAGTCCTCAATGTGATCCTTGATGTCGGCGAACATCTGCGTTACCTTGATGTTGGCACCGCCGTGACGGGGACCTTTCAGGGAGCAGAGGGATGCCGCCATTGCCGAGTAGGTGTCGGTGCCCGACGAGGTGACAACGTGGTTTGTAAAGGTGGAGTTGTTACCGCCGCCGTGCTCGGCGTGCAGGATGAGTGCTATGTCGAGGATGCGCGCTTCCAGCTCGCTGTACTTCTTGTCGCGGCGGAGCATTAAGAGGATGTTTTCCGCCATCGAGCGGCTGTGGCTGGGGTTGTTGATGTACAGTGAGTGCCCTTTGATAAAGTGATTGTAGGAATGATAGGAATAGAGTGTGATCATCGGGAGCACTGCGATGAGTTGCAAACATTGCGCCATGACGTTCGGTATCGAGGTGTCGTTTGCGTTTTTGTCGTAGGAATACAGGGAGAGCACACTGCGCGTAAGCAGATTCATCAGGTCGTCCGAGGGGGCGTGCATGATGATGTCGCGCACAAAGTTTTCGGGCAGGGTGCGGTAGGAGGCGAGCAGAGCGGTAAACTCTTTGAGCTCGGATGCCGTCGGCAACTTGCCGACGAGTAGCAGATAGATGGTCTCTTCAAAGCCGAAACGGTTCTCGGCGGAAATGCCTTCCACAAGGTCGCGCACGTCGATGCCGCGGTAGCGGAGCTCGCCGTCGCAGTATTCTTTGGAGCCCATTTCCTCCTTGGTGCCATGGATGGAGGAGACCTCGGTGAGACCTGTCAGTACGCCTTTACCGTCGAGGTCACGGAGTCCGCGCTTGACGTCGTATTTGATGTACTGATCCGACTCGATATTGTTGTTTTCGACCGCCTTTGCGGCAAGGTCGTTGATATACGAAAAAGTGGACAATGCGTATTACTCCTTTTTACAGAGATTCGATAGTGGCAAAGAGGTAGTCTGCAAATTCGCGGCAGGTCGCGCCGTCACGGTCGCCGGTAACAACGACCTTTGCATCGTTTGCGGTGCAGACGTTCATTGCGGCGGTCAGCTTTTCGGCTTCGGCGGCGTAGCCGACGTGGCGGAGCAGCATTTCGACTGCCTTGATGATGCTTGCGGGATTTGCGTACTCGCCGATGCCCTCCTCGATCATGCGCGGTGCAGAGCCGTGGATCGCTTCAAACATGGCGTATCTGCCGCCGACGTTGGCACTGCCTGCGGTGCCGACACCACCCTGGATCTGTGCCGCCTCGTCGGTGATGATGTCGCCGTAAAGGTTGGGCAGAACAAAGACTTGGAATTTTGAGCGGATGGCGGGGTTCACGAGGTTCGCCGCCATGATGTCGATGTACCAGTCTTCAAGCACCAGCTCGGGATATTCGCGCTCGGCAAGCTCGCGGCAGATGCGTGCAAACTTACCGTCGGTCTTTTTCATAATATTCGCCTTGGTGACGATGGATACGTTCGTTTTGCCGTTGTTTTTCGCAAACTCGTAAGCCGCGCGTGCGATACGCTCGGTGCCAAGATCGGTCGTGACCTTGAAGTCACAGCAAAGCACATCGGGGATCTCTACGCCGCGACTGCCGAGTACGTATTCGCCCTCGGTGTTTTCACGGTAGAAGGTCCAGTCGATGCCAAGCTCGGGTACGCAAACGGGGCGCACGTTGGCGAAGAGGTCAAGCTCGCGGCGGAGCGCAACGTTTGCACTTTCCAGTTCCTTGGCGCCCGTACCGCCCTTGGGTGTGGTGGTCGGACCTTTGAGAAGCACGTGGCATTCCTTGATGGCGCAAAGTACGTCGTCGGGGATGCTCTTTTCTTTTGCCATGCGGTTTTCAAGGGTAAGGCCCTCGATGCGGCGGATCTCGACCTTGCCGGCGGCAATTTTGTCTTTGAGCAGATATTCCAGCACGCGGGTCGCTTCGTGGCAGATGATCGGGCCGATGCCGTCACCGTCGCAAACGCCGATGATGAGTTTGTCAAGATTTGCATAGTCAACGGGCTTCGACAGCTCCGCCATTCTTTCGGTTCTTGCGACCTGCTCGCGGAGAAGCTGTTCAAACTGTTCGGTCGCCGCTTTAATATATGTATTCATTGGATAGTCCTTTCATGGGGTACGGGTAAGATGTCAGACCCTTTTCAGGAAAGGGTCCGACACCCCCAAACCTTTTTGTAAAAAGGTTTATGTATAGCCGTGGCTACGGATAAAAATTTTTACAGTTTTTCTTTGGTTCTTTCTTTTTAAGAAAGAACACCCTTGTACTTTTACTTCGCGCCTTTCGTATACGGCAGGAGACCGCCTGCTTTCAGGATGTCGATCTGACGTTCGGTGAAGTCGGAGACGAGCTCGACCGTTTTGCCGTTTACGGTCATGGTCATTTTGCCGTTTTTGACTGCTTCGAACACGTCGCCGAGAACGATATCGTCACCCTCGTTTACCGCATCATAGTCATCGGGGTTCACAAAGGTCAGCGGCATGATACCTGCGTTGATGAGGTTTGCCGCGTGGATACGGGCAAAGGACTTGGTGATGACCGCCTTTACGCCCAGATACAGAGGTGCGAGTGCCGCATGCTCACGCGAGGAGCCCTGACCGTAGTTTGCGCCGCCGATGATGACGCTTTTGCCGAGTTCCTTGGCACGTGCGGGGAAGTTCTCGTCGCAGACGGTGAAGCAATGCTTGGAGATCTCGGGAATGTTGGAGCGCAGGGGCAGGATCTTTGCGCCTGCGGGCATGATGTGGTGGGTGGTGATGTTGTCGCCGACTTTGAGCGATACCTTGCAAGCGATGTTGTCCTCCAAGGGATGCGTCTCGGGGAAGGGCTTGATGTTCGGGCCGCGCAGGATCTCGACCTTGTCTGCGTCACATTCGGGCGCGGGCGGCTCGATCATATTGTCATTTACAAGGAATTTTTCGGGCATCGGGAAGTCGGGCATCTCGCCGAGCGTTGTCGGATCGGAGAGGTAGCCGTTGATCGCGGAGAGGGCAGCGACCTCAGGAGAAACGAGGTATACCTGTGCGTCCTTGGTACCG
>JAZQHV010000031.1:0-11529 GCA_045540755.1 Eubacteriales bacterium | reverse complement strand
ACCCACGGGACCCATTTATGGGTAGTAAGTAACAATTGCATGGCTGGCAGGCCAATACTTGAACGCACTTGTGCGTCGCCAGTATTATTAGGGCTATGCCCGAAAATGAAATACCCCCCGTTTTACGGGGGGATATTTATTCATTCTTATCAATGGGATCGGGTGCTTACAGCTTCGAGAAGCCGTGGAAGTTGACGAGGGCGTCGATCTTCTGACCGGCTTTGCACATGGGGCATTCGTGCGGAGCGGCGCTGAAGTACCCCTCCAGATCCTTGGGATCGAAGACCGAGTGCACCTCCATGCCGTCGAGCGTGTCTACCGTGGCAAAGATAGAGGCAACGCCCGTTGTTCTGCCGCCGTAGTACTTGACGGCTTCCATTGCCGCGCGCACGGTGTTGCCCGATGCGACCGATACGGCAAGGATCAGCACGTGCTTACCCTGGATCATCGGTACGATATTATCGCGGAAGAGGAGCTGTCCGTTGGACATCTCGGGGGTAACGACGTAAATGGTCTGATGCGCGTTCATGCTGACGTAGGAGCTCTTGGTGAGCTTTGCTGCAAGGCAGGTACCGATGACCTCGGTGCCGTCCAGACACAGAATGGTGTCCACGATGGTGCTGTGGTAGTATGCACACAGCTCCTCGGCAACAGCCTGCGCCTCGGAGAGACGCGACTTTTGTGCCGCAACGTCTATATAGTAGTTTGAGTGGGCGTGATTGGTTGCAAAATGGCCCTTGACAACGCGCAAAAACAGGTTCTTACGCTTGGTCTCAAATTTGAAAGTGTTCGAAGTTGGCATGTTAGGTTCCTCCTTGGGATTGGGATGATATATATTGTACAATAAAATGCTAAGAAATGCAATAACTTTTGTTAAAAATATCCTTAAAAAACGCAATTTACAAAACTTGCACACAGAGGGAAAATGTGTTACAATCTAAAATAAAGAAAAAGACATTATATATAAAATATATAAAGGAAAAAAGCCATGAAAGTTGTACTGGAGAATCTATCCAAGGTCTTTCCCGGACGGAGAAAAAACGATCCGAGCGTGATCGCGGTAAACGACTTTACACTTGAGTTTCCCGACGGGGAGCTGATCGGTCTGCTCGGCCCTTCGGGGTGCGGCAAGAGTACGGCGCTCAATCTCATCAGCGGACTTCTTGTGCCGACAAACGGCAGAATTCTGTTTGGGGACGAGGACGTCACCAACCTTGCACCCGAGCATCGCGGCGTGGGACTTGTGTTTCAGAACTACGCGCTTTATCCGCATCTTACGGTAAAACAGAATATTATATTCCCCCTTGAGAATTTGCGCGGCAAGGAGCGCCCCACCAAGGCAGAGATGTACGAAAAGGCACTCGCGGTGGCAAAACTCGTGCAGATCGATACTCTGATGGACCGCAGACCCGCCGAGCTTTCGGGTGGTCAGCAACAGCGCGTTGCGATTGCGCGTGCGCTTGTGAAGATGCCGCGTGTACTGCTCCTCGACGAGCCGCTTTCCAATCTCGATGCCCGCCTGCGACTGCAAACGCGCGAGGAGATCCGCCGCATCCAGAAGGAGACGGGCATCACTACCGTGTTCGTCACGCACGATCAGGAGGAGGCGATGAGCATTTCCGACCGCATCGTGGTGATGAAGGACGGCGTGATCCAGCAGGTGGGTAAGCCGCAGGAGGTCTATGACGACCCGAAGAATCTGTTTGTTGCCAAGTTCCTCGGCACACCTCCGATCAACGTTTTTGCGGGCGAGGTGCGTGGTGGCAAGCTTTATATCGGCGACGCGGCGGTGCTGGATGCACCGATCGCGGACTGCAAGGTGCACGTGGGCGTGCGTCCCGAGGGCTTTGTGCCGGATGCAAACGGTCCGCTCGTCTGTGCACTTGACCGCGTGGAGGTCATGGGACGCGACAGCAGTGTTGTGGCAAAGCATACCGCCTCCGAAAATCCCATCGTGCGTGCCATCATTCCTTCGGATGCAGGGATCGACCTTGCAAGCGGGGAAGTGCGTTTTACGCTGAAGCCGCATAAGGTGGATCTGTTCGACTTTGTGAACGAGGAGCGTATCTATGGATAACAGAAGCAGCAAGGCGTGGCTCTATCTTCTGCCCGCGATTTTGTTCCTCGGCGTATTTCTGGTGTATCCGCTCGTCGACGTGTTCATCTACTCCTTTGAGGAGGGGTACAACTCCGCCTCGCAGACCTCGTTTGGCGTCGGCACCTACAATTATGCCTACGTCCTGCGCGATCCCTACTTTTTGCAGGCACTGAAGAACACTTTCATTCTCGTGATGATCACCGTGCCCGTTTCCACGGCGATCTCGCTTCTGATCTCGGCGGGGCTTGCTTCGATCAAGGCGCTTCGCAAGGCATTTCAGACGATCTATTTTCTGCCCTACGTGACCAATACGCTGGCAGTCGGCCTCGTCTTTATGATCCTGTTTAAAAAGACGCCGTATACCGACGGCTTTGCGAACCTTTTGCTTTCGTGGTTCGGCGCGGGTCCCGTGGATTTTATCGACGGTCCATACTGGGCAAAAATGTTTGTGCTTTGCTTCTACACGGTATGGGTGGTCATGCCCTTCAAGGTGCTTATCATGACAAGCTCGCTTGCCTCGGTCAACGAGGTCTACTACAACGCCGCACGCGTGGACGGCACCTCAAAATGGCGCATCTTCTGGCGCATTACGCTTCCGATGATCTCGCCGACCATGTTTTATCTCATCATCACGGGCTTTATCGGCGCGTTCAAGGCGTACAGTGATGCGGTCGCCCTCTTCGGCACCAACCTGAACGCCGCGGAGATGAATACCATCGTCGGCTACATTTACGATATGCTGTACGGAAACAGCGGCGGATACCCGTCGTATGCCTCTGCCGCGGCGATCCTCCTGTTTGCCGTGGTGCTGACCATCACCTGCATCAATCTCACGGTCAGCCGCAAGTACGTCTTCTATAAATGAGGAAAATCATGACAAGACAAACCGATTATCAGAAAATCGAATCGCGGGCGCGGGTGCGCAAAGCGGCGGTAAACACCGTTTTGTATGCACTGCTTGTGCTTTGGGCGCTGTTCGTGCTCTTTCCGTTTTACTGGATGGTGCTGACCTCGCTCAAGGGCTACGGTGCGTACAACGCGGAGTATATCCCGAAGCTCTACACGCTCTCACCCACGTTGCAAAACTATATTGATGCCTTTACCGCCGTGCCGCTTGCACGCTATTTCTGGAATACGCTCGTATTCACGGTGGCGACCACTGCGCTGATGCTGGTAGTCATCATCCCCGCCGCCTACGCCTTTGCGCGCCTTGAATTCCGCGGCAAAAACCTCGTGTTCACGCTCTTTCTTTCATTGATGATGATCCCAAGCGAGCTTGTGGTCATCACCAATTTCGTCACCGTGACCAATCTCGACCTGCGTAACTCCTTTGCGGGACTCGTTTTGCCGAGCGTGGCATCGGTGTTCTACATCTATCTGCTCAAGGAGAATTTTGCACAGATCCCGAGTGAGCTGTATTATGCCGCCAAGGTGGACGGCACCTCCGACCTTAAGTATCTTGTAAAGGTCATGCTTCCCATCGCAAAGCCGACGGTCGTGACCGTGACGATCCTAAAGGTTATTGAGTGCTGGAATTCCTACGTCTGGCCGCGACTCATCACCGACGAGCCGCTGAAGTATCTGGTCTCCAACGGCATTCAGGAAATCCGCGAAAACGGATTCGGCAGAGAAAACATCCCTGCCATGATGGCGGCGGTCGTGGTCATCTCCTTGCCGCTTGTTATACTGTTCCTCTGTTTCCGCAACAAGATCATGGAGGGCGTTGTACGCGGAGGTACCAAGGGATGAAAAAACTGCTTTGTATCTGTCTTGCACTCTGCACGCTCGTGCTCACGGGCTGTCACGGTGCGGTGGAAACGCACACTTTTGCGATCCCCGACACTTTTGATGAGAGCCGCGAGTATGAGATCTCTTTTTGGGCAAAGAACGACACGAATCTTACGCAGGTCGCCATCTATGAGCAGGCGATCGCGGATTTTGAAAAGCTTTATCCGAACATCAAGGTCAATTTGCGCCTGTACACCGATTACGGGCGCATCTACAATGATGTAATCACCAACATTGCAACCGATACCACGCCCAATGTTTGCATCACCTATCCCGACCACATTGCAACTTACTTAACGGGAGAGGGCACTGTAGTGCCGCTGGACGATCTTCTGACCGACAAGCGATATGGGCTCGGCGGCAGTGAAGTGCGTTTCGACGCGCCCACCAAGGGTGAGATCGTGACCGAATTCCTTGCCGAATGCTATGTGAACGGCGGTTGCTATGCACTTCCGTTCATGCGTTCGACCGAGTGCTGTTACGTCAACAAGACCTTTGTGGAAAAACTCGGCTACACCCTACCTGAAACGTTGACTTGGGATTTTGTATGGGAGGTGTCCGAAAAGGCAATGGAAAAGGACGCGGACGGCAACTTTCTCATCAACGGGCAGAAGGTGCTGATCCCGTTTATCTACAAGTCTACGGACAATATGATGATCTCAATGCTGAAGCAGTGCGGCGGCGCGTATTCTACCGCGGCGGGCGAGATCGGGATCTTCAACGACACCACAAAGGAACTGCTGTATACGATCGCGGAGCACGCGGGTACGCGCGCCTTTTCGACCTTTAAAATATCCAGTTATCCTGCAAACTTCCTCAATGCGGGGCAGTGCATCTTTGCTATTGATTCCACGGGAGGCGCAACGTGGATGGGCAGTGACGCTCCTCTTGTGGACATCAGCGAGGAGGCACTCGTCGAATTTGAGACTGCCGTTCTGCCGATCCCGCAGTTTGATACGGAGCATCCGCAGATGATCTCGCAGGGACCGTCGGTCTGTGTGTTCGGCAAGGAGGATCCGCACGAGGTGCTTGCCTCCTGGCTGTTTACGCAATTTCTGCTGACCAACGACGTGCAGATCGCCTATTCGCAGACGGAGGGGTATATCCCCGTGACCGAAAAGGCACAAAACTCTGCGGAGTATCAGGATTATCTTGCACGCGAAGGGGAGGACAACGATCTGCACTATGCCGTCAAATTGCAGGCGGCAAAGCTACTCATCGACAACACCGAAAACACCTTTGTCACCCCTGTATTCAATGGCTCGGCATCCTTGCGTGATGCGGCAGGTCAGCTTGTGGAGAACGTGACCAAATCCATGCGCCGTAAGGAAACGGTGGACGAGGCGTATATGGAAAACCTGTTTGCCGACGTCACGTCGCTCTACCGTCTTGACCAGATCTCAGGCGGTGGCAGAATCAATCTCGGCAAGTTGCCGACCGCTTCGGTCGTGTTGCTTTCGGCACTTGGTGTCGCATGGGCGGGGCTTGGTATCCATTATTTTGCAGAAATGCTGAAAAAACGCAAAAAATAATCCTCATACTCTTGACTTGTTTTTTATTTGATGTATAATAGATACAATCTTTTTTAAAAATTACAAAGGAGACAAAACAATGAAAAAGATTCTTGCATTTGCACTGGTATGTGTTCTCGCGCTTGCACTGGTTGCTTGCGGCGGCGATCCCGTTGTTACTACGGGCGCTCCCGAGACTACTGCGGCACCTGTAGAGACTACCGAGGCACCCGTAGAGACCACCGCGGCTCCCGCCGTAAAGGTTATGAGCTACGCAGAGTATGACGCAGCAGAGCTCGACACGCCCGTTGTGATCGAGGCGTACGTACAGGCAACGCAGTCCTGGTGGGACAACAAGATCACTGTGTATGCGGCAGACGAGGATGGCGCATATTTCCTCTACGAGATGGCTTGCTCCGAAGAGGATGCAGCCAAGCTCACTCCCGGCACCAAGATCCGTGTCAACGGCTATAAGGGCGCATGGGCAGGCGAGGTTGAGGTAATGGACGCGACCTTCGAATTTGTGGATGGCGATTCGTATATCGCTCCTGCAAAGGATGTTACCGCACTGCTCGGCACTGAGGATCTGATCAAGTACCAGAACCAGCTGGTTTCCTTCACGGGTATGACTGTTGAGGCAATCGAGTACAAGAACGGCGAGCCCGGCGATGACATTTATGTGACTGTCGGTTATAACGGTGCTTCCTACAGCTTCTGCGTAGAGAGATACCTCACCGGCCCTGATACCGACGTGTACAAGGCAGTAATGGCGCTGAACGCAGGCGACGTCGTAGACGTTGTTGGTTACCTTTACTGGTACGAGGGCGTCAACACGCACATCACCGCAGTTCTTCCCACTTCTGCACAGTAATTTCGAAACAGGCAGTCCAAACGGACTGCCTGTTTTATTGCACAGGTCTCTTTTTGCACCTCTTTGCAAAAATATTTATTTTTCGGCAAAAAGTACTTGATTTTTTCGGTATGAGAGAGTATGATATAAAGGCAAAAACGGCTTGCCCGCGGCAAGCCGTTTAATACTGTCTAAAAGGAAGAAACTATTTTGGGTACTTTACTGTCTGTTTCTATAGCTTTGCTTTGCGGTCTGCTCATGACCAGAGCGTTCAAACCGCTGAAACTGCCGTCGGTCACCGCGTATTTGATCGCGGGTGTACTGATCGGCCCGTACTGCCTCGGTGCGCTGGGGATAAACGGCCTCGGATTCAATTCCATGGAGGCTGTGGAGCATCTCGGTCTCATCGCCGACGTTGCACTTGGCTTTATCGCTTTTTCCATCGGTAGCGAATTCCGTGTGGAGGAATTGAAAAAGATCGGTAAGCAGGCCTTTGTTATCGGTGTTTTTCAGGCGCTGGTCGCTACGCTGCTGGTAGACCTTGCGCTTATCGGCGTGTATTTCCTCATGCCCGGTACGATCACCATCGCGCAGGCGATCACCCTCGGTGCGATCGCAACCGCAACGGCTCCTGCCGCAACGCTGATGGTCGTCCGTCAGTACAAGGCAAAGGGACCGCTGACCAATCTCTTGCTCCCCGTAGTTGCACTGGATGACGCGGTGGGACTCATCGTGTTCGCCGTATCCTTCGGTATTGCAAAGACACTTGCTGTAGAGGGCGCTACCATCGACGTCTTCTCTGTGCTGGTCAACCCGCTTGTGGAGATCGTTCTCTCTCTTCTGCTTGGTGCGATCATGGGTTGGGTGCTCACACAGCTTGAAAAACTGTTCAACTCCAACACCAACCGTCTGAATATGACGATCGCACTGGTATTCCTGACCGCTGCACTTTCGGCAATCAAGTTTGAGATCGGCCCCGTGCACGTGGGCTTCTCCTCGTTGCTCGTCTGCATGATGCTCGGCACGATCTTCTGCAACATCTGTCCGCTTTCGCACGACCTGATGGGTGCGGCCGACAAGTGGACGTCGCCGTTGTTTGCATTGTTCTTTGTCATCAGCGGTGCAGAGCTGGAGCTTTCGGTATTCACGCAGTGGACGGTCGTCGTCATCGGTATCGTGTACATCATCTTCCGTTCGCTCGGCAAGTATATCGGCGCATTTTTCAGCGCCAAGGCAACAAAGTGCTCGCCCGAGATCTGCAAGTATCTCGGTATCACGCTTTTGCCGCAGGCGGGCGTTGCACTTGGCATGTGTACGATCGCATCGGCGGAGCTTGTAGGCGGTCAGGGAGCCCTGATTCGCAACATCACGCTGTTTGCCGTATTGATCTACGAGTTGTTTGGTCCCGTGATGACACGTATGGCATTGACCGCGGCAGGCGATATCACGCCCATCCCGCACGAGGTCAAGAACCGCCGTCAAACCAAGCTTGCAGAAGCCGCAGAAAAGAAAAACCAAAAGTAAAAGAAAGAACCGAGCGCAAAAGCGCTCGGTTCTTTTTGCAAGAGCGTCGGTGTGTTTTCTTGCATACAGTTTTTAAATGCTCAATTTCGCTCTTTGTTTGACTTTTTTCTTTTTGGATGATACAATGGTATAAAGATTGTCGAATGTTGTCGAAAGGAGAAAAACGATGAGAAACAAAAGAATAATATTTGTGATAGGTATAGTTATTATTCTAATAGTATTATGTTGTTTAGTTTTTCAAAATATGAATGAGAGATTCACAAAACAACGTTGGATAGAGTATCCGGATATTCGATATAAAATGATTGATGATATTGAGAAGAATAATTCTATAATCGGGAAAAATCAACAAGAGGTGCAAGAGTTATTAGGAGAACCTGATAACAAATGGGAACATGATTTTAAAGATGGACAGTATAATTACTACCAATATTACATAGGTAAGAAACATGAACTTTTTGAACTTATGTGGGAGCCTGATATGTATTTGATTACTTTTCACAATGGGTTAGTTATTGCAACAAGTGTACAGCCAACATAGAAACTTTAAAATTTAGATGGTAATTTTTTGCTTCTGACTTGAAATGAATTTTCAATAAAACGAATGTCATCTAGATTATACAGTCTTTATACAAAAGGAGGTGGCGCAGATGCCTGCAAAGATCAAGGCAAAGGAATTCTGCCTGTCGGATTTCGGCGTGCAGATCGTCAATCATCACGGCGGCACGTTTGATACGCTTCGCGGCAAGCAGCAGACCAATATCGGATACATGAAGCGTGGCACCTGCCTTTTTTCGACCGCCACTTCTGCTGTCGAACTGCACGAGGGGGAGATGATCTACATCCCCGAGGGCACGCGCTACACGTCCAAGAGCACGGGCGCACCTGACGTGCTTTATTATTGTTTGCATCTGTCCTTCCGTGCAGGCAAGGACGGCTCCCGCTTTGACCAAGGCTACGGTATGCAAAGGATCGAGGGGCTCCCGACAGTCGGGCTCGGCGAGGAGATCCTTGATCTGCACGCATTGCTGGAGCAGGGAGATGCCGTTTCCCGTTTGACCGCTATCGGCAGGTTTTACGGGATGTTTACCGAGATCCTGCCGCATCTTCATATCGCAGAAACGCCTGCCTGCAGTCCCGCGGTCATTAAGGCGCTCGCTTATATTGAAAAGCACTGTTGTGAGAATTACACCACCGCCGAGCTTGCCAAAGAATGTTTTATCAGCGAGTCGCGGCTCTATCATCTCTTCCGCGAGGAGCTGCACACCACGCCCATCTCTTATAAAAACGAGATGAAGATCCTACGCTCGATGGAGTACATCAAAACGGGCTATCAAACGGTCGAGGAGATCAGCGAGATGCTCGGCTTCCGCTCCGCCGCCTACTTCCGCCGCGTGTTCAAGGACATCACGGGCATGACCCCCATCGAGTATCGGAAAAAGTATTCGATGCTGTAAAAATGAGCAGCACATCTGCTGCTCATTTTTTGCGAAATTCAAGGATCAGGCTGTTGACAACGGCGAGCTGTTCGCTGGTAAGTCCGGATACGTTTACGGTGGGGGTGGCATCCAGCCCGAGGAGGTAGTCTACAGATACCTGAAATACGCGGCTATACTGTACCAGCATTTCAAGGCTTGGCTGCCGCGCTCCGGTTTCGTATGCGGAAACGATCGACTTTTGCGCCCAGAGCCGCGCAGCAAGCTGAGCCTGCGTGAGATGGTTTGCGGTCCGCAGTTCTTTGGCTATTTCGGAGAATTTACGCATACTGTCGATTCCTTTCCACTGCTTGTGGTTTCATCATAGCACGCATAGGTCAACAAATGGTGGATTTGTGTATCGCATTTGTGGAATTTCTTGACAATCTTGTCTTTTTATGGTATTCTGTTGCTATCCGAAAGTGAGGTGGACAAAATGTTGCGAAATATCCTTGTAAGAACGAACGCACGATTGTCCGCTATTGCACTTTTGTAATCGGTTTTATTGGATGAAAGTCGCTCGTGTATTTTCATGAGCGGCTTTTTTGTTTTTGAACAGAAAGGGGTGACTCCTATGTCTTCGGCGAAAGAGAAATTCAAGTCCGCGATATTTGCTTTAAAGCTTGCCTGGAAGGTCAACAAAAAGGTGTTTATGGCATGGATCGTGGCAAGCACGGTCCCGTCGATCCCATGGATACCATGTATTCTGAGCGGCAGTCGGTCCCTTTTGCCTATATGGGGATCTGCTGGGCGATCAGCATGCTCTTTGAGGGCATCGGCATACTTCGTATGCATAAAAAGTAAAAGAAACGCACCCGAGCGGGTGCGTTTCTTACATTATATTATCAATATTTGCCTCCAGCAGTCCTTTCAGGTGCAAAAGCGCTTCTTCCAGACTTGCGTGTGCTTGTTTCCACTCGGCGTATTCCTCGGTGTCGGAGTAGCTTTGCAAAACGATCATCTTTTCCTTGACCTCGTCTAAATGCTGATGCGGATGAAAGATGCTGATAAGGAAAAACTTTTCTTCCCACAGCGCAAGGGCAGTGTCTGCGGTCTCTTTCGCTTGCGGAGGCACTGCTCCCGTATCGGTCGGCGCGTGATGGAGAACACCGAGGATCTCGTCAATGGCATCGGTGCTTGCATCTGCGCCGACGGTGCAGAACACGGTGATCATCGCAAGACAGGCGAGCGCGGCGACAAAATGCTTCATATTATCTCTCCTTCTTGATAATGCACGTCCTGCCAAGATCGTCCACAGTCAGCAGAAAGACCTCACGCAGCTTGCATTTGCTTTTTCGCAGAATCTCGTCCAGCCACGCCTCGTTTTGCCCCGAGCCGTCGAGTGCTTCTTTCTTGATTATGCCGTCTACCACGATCGCGTGGGCGATACCTCTTTCCGGGGCGGGGAGTCGCAGATCGCCCGGCGTTATCGGCTTGTGCATTGCGCGTGGCGTTACCGAAAGCTTCCCGTTGTTCTCCAAAATTGCATAGGCGACCTCTTCGATCGCGGAAGCGCCGTTTTGCCGCAGTTCGCTGAGTAACTCTTCCACACTCATGCGTGCTTTGGAAAGCTCCTTCTGCTGTAACTTGCCGCGGCGGATGAGGATGATCGGTGAGCCGAGGAAGATCTTTTTCATAAGAGGCGACCGCGTGGTCAGAAAGGAAACGATCACTTCCAGGGAGATGATCGTCAGGATCGGCAGGATTGCAAAAGAAAGCGGGACCTCCTGGTTGCCGATCGGTGCAGAGGCAATTTCGGAAAGCAGAAAGGTAGAGACTAGCTCTGAGATCTCCAGTTCTCCGATCTGCCGTTTTCCCGTTGTGCGGATCGCCAGTACCAGGAGCAGATAGATGAGCACGGTGCGGATGAGACATGTCAGCATGAAACAGTTCCTCGTTTGGGCATTTTTGTCAGTAAAAATGTTCCCTTTTTGACGGGGTTTTATGCGCTTTTCATGAAGTGCAAAAAAAGGCAAAAAAAGTGTTGACAAATGTCGCCATGAGCGATATAATGTAAAAGCTGTCACGGAGAAGCCGCGATAAGCGGTTGAAAAAACTTTTTAAAAAAGTTTCAAAAACCTATTGACAAACGGTTTCGAAAGTGATATCATAACAAAGTCGCCGCGGGGAACTGCGTGTGACAGATTCGGTCATTGAAAATTGAACAACAAAGAGAAAGAAAACACGAACTAAGTTTAGTGTAGATCTCGAACAATTCTTTAGAGAAACCAAGTAAAGAAACTTATGCGAAAGAGCAAGCGATTGCTTGAGTAGGAAATCAAA
>JAZQHV010000030.1:0-10809 GCA_045540755.1 Eubacteriales bacterium | reverse complement strand
TCGGCGCGGAAAAGACCGCGACCGCTTCTTCTTATACGCATCCCTTTACCGACCTGCCGCAGTGGGCGGTACCCTACGTTGGCTATGCCTTTGAAAACGGCATCACCAAGGGCGTCAGCGCGACCAAGTTCGGTACCGACGACCGCATGGGCGATGCGGCGTTTTTAACGCTCGTCCTGCGTGTGCTCGGTTATCAGGATGCCGAGGGCGATTTCGTATGGAATGACCCCTACACGCTTGCAAAGACCGTGGGACTTGTCGATACCGAAACGCCTGACGGCGATTTTACGCGCGGCGATGCTTTTGTCATCTGCTACAGGGCGCTTACCGCCACTGTGAAAAGTGGGGACAGTGTCAGCGAACAACTGATCGCAAAGGGCGTATTCACGTCTGCACAGCTTGCGGCGCTCACGGGCACGCCCGAAACCGTGCTTCGCAGTATCAAGGAGCTGAACACCGACGTGCAGGAGGGAAGCCACGCTGCCGACGATATCGCCACCGCCTCGATGGAGATGAGCTACCGCGAGCGGTATGCGCTGAATTCGGGTACGATGGGGCATTACCGTTTTGATACCGCGTTTTATCCGCGTATCAAAAAGATCAACGATTCGCTCTACGTGATGTTCTTTATGCAAGGGCAGACGGGACCGAACCTCTTTTACGCGACTTCCGCTGACGGCGTAACCTGGAACACTCCCGAGGTGCTCTACAATATCGCCGACTACGTGTTCAAGTATTCCTACGGTGAAAAAGCGGGGGTGGAGGACAAGATCATTGCCGCCAATGCTGACGCCGTACTGCTACCGAACGGAGAATTACTCTGCGTTTACTGTGTGCGCCCTGCGGGTGGCTATCAGCCGTATCCCGAGCTCAGCGGCATTGTGACCCGCCGTGCAAAGATCACGGCGGACAACACGCTTGTGTGGGGTGAGCCGCAAAAGGTCTACTCCGGACAGTGCTGGGAGCCGTTTATCTATCTGCGCTCGGACGGGGAATTGGAGATCCTCTGGTCGAGCCCCGTTGCGTACCTTACGCGCTACGGCTACGATGACGATATGCGTTCGGCGGGCGTACTTATGATCCGCTCGACCGACAATGGTTTTACGTGGACGCCTGCGGTGACCGAGGACGATCAGAACCATTTTGAGGCACTCCGCGTATTCAACCAGTATCTCGGAACCAAGGTACATACCAAGCGGCCGGACCTCGGAGCAATTCCGTATTTCGGCGGACAGATGCCCGCAGTTGTCACGCTGACAGACGGCAGAGCCTTGCTGGCTGCTGAGGTGCGTATTCTGGACTTCAGCTTCACCATTGCGACCTATGTCAGCGGTGCGGACGGCGCCTGGACGGTACACGACTATCTCCAGCCGACCGAAAACAGCGATCCCGAGGATAATTTCCCCGGTATGGGTCCCTACCTTGTGCGATTCCCCTCGGGTGAGGTGCTTCTGTCCTACACGCGCTCGCGTGCTTCTTATTTCCGCATGATCTCTCCCGACGGCGCGACCGTCGGCCGCGAGAGCAAGTCGATCGACGGCTCCTACGGCGAGTGGGGATCGATCGAGGCGATCTCGGGGCATGAGGTCATCTGCGTGCAAGAGCATCGCGGTGACACAGCCACCTCGATCCTGATGCAACATGCTTACCTCAACCACCGTATCGACGCTAAGCGCGTTTCGGTACGCGCGGACGGCTATACAAACGAGTGGAGTGCAAGCACCGATGCGCTCTTTGTCGGCAGTGAAACGCAGGCGCAGATCGCCGTGCAGGTCGCACACGATGCAGACGACGTTCACTTCCTTGTCAGCCGCATGGATTACTATCTTACGGATGGCGACGCCGTTACACTGAATCTCGGTGTCGGCAAGTCAAGCTATTACCGTGTCAAGCTCGGCATGTCCGGTCTGCTTTCGGTCGAATACGTTGAGGGCGGCGCGGTTAAGCATACGGTGGACGGTGCGCGTGTGGCTACGGTCACGCTCGGCACGCTGAATAATGACAGTGACCGCGACGATGGTGTGATCTGGGAGCTTTCTATCCCGAAATCGGCACTCGGCATTACCGAGAGCTTTACGCTTTCGCCTGTGCTCTCCAATCAGGACGGCATCGGCACGACCAGTGACGGTCTTGAGGGGGTCAGCCCCTTCCTCACCGAGCGTTGGCCGGCTGTGGTACTTAAATAAAAGCAAAAAGCACCCGAAAGGGTGCTTTTGCTTGTGAGGAGAAAATCGGATCCGAGTTCTCTTTCGGTACAAATTTTGCTTCTACTTTTTCTTTGGTTTTCGACCTTGACGAAGGGGAGGAAATATTGTACAATATTTTCAGTAAACGAAACATTCCCTTTGGAGGAAAATACCATGAAAAAACTTTTTTGTTTGTTTTTTGCCCTGCTGATGCTCGCGTCGGCGACTCCGTTTGTCTCGGCGGCAGAAACGCTTTCGGGACAGGAGGCGGCGGAGAATCTGCACGCGCTCGGACTGCTGGCGGGTGTCGGCAAGAATGCGGACGGCTCGGTCAACTTTGACGTTGACGGCAAGCTGACCCGCGCGCAGGCGATCACGCAGATCGTCCGCTTCCTCGGCGCGGAAAAGACCGCGACCGCTTCTGCGTACACGCATCCCTTTACCGATCTGCCCGCTTGGGCTGTGCCCTACGTCGGTTATGCCTTTGAAAACGGCATCACCAAGGGCGTCAGCGCCACCAAGTTCGGCACGGACGACCGCATGGGCGATGCCGCGTTTCTGACGCTGATCCTCCGCGTGCTCGGCTACAAGGATGCTGAGGGCGATTTTGTATGGAATAACCCCTACACCCTCGCAAAGACCGCGGGACTCATCGATTCCGAAACGTCCGACGGTGAGTTTACGCGCGGCGATGCATTTGTCATCTGCTACCGCGCCATCACTGCGACCGTCAAGAGCGGTGCTTCCATCAAGGAGCAGCTCATTGGCAAGGGCGTGTTCACCGCCGAAACCTTTGACAAGGTTGCAGGCACAGAGGTTGCCGACGTTCCCACCGCTCCTGCCGATGCCAAGATGTACACCATCAAGGATCTGAACCTCGTTGCATCGGAGGGTAGCCACGTAAACGACGATTTCAAGACCGCAAACGTGGAGCTGAACTTCCGTGAAGTCGTTGACCTCAACTCGGCAAAGACCGGCTATACGCGCTATGACAACGCATATTACCCCCGCATCAAGAAGATCCGCGATGACCTCTATATCCTCTTCTTTATGGGCGGTCAGACCGGCCCGCACCTCTACTGGACGCTCTCGCACGACGGCGTGAACTGGGATGAGCCCGAGGTGCTCCACAATTCCAACCTCCCCGAAAAGAACATCGTGCACGAGGACGGTCCGCTTGCAGGAAAGAAAGACCGTCTGATGGGCTGTAACGTCGATGCGCTTGTACTCCCGAACGGTGAGATCCTTGCCGTGTACTATGAGCGCCCGTCGGACGGCTACGATGAATTCTATCCGCCCTACATGGATATGAACGGCGTATTCCTTGTGCGCGGCACCGTCGACGAAAACGACAAGGTCGTCTGGGGCGAGCACAAGAAGATCTATACCGGTACGGGTTGGGAGCCGTTCATCTTCCGCACGGAGGACGGTACGCTGCAGGTCGTATGGTCGGCAAACGCCGAGTACCATTCGATGTACGGTATGGATACGCTGCGTCGCTCGACCTACATTATGATGGTCGAGTCCTATGACAACGGCTATACCTGGACGCCCGAGGTCAAGGAGGGAGACCAGAACCATTACGTGGCAACCCGTATCTTTAAGGAATTCATCTGCGACAGAGTTCCCGAGGTCAAAAACGACCCTGTGATCACAACGCCCGTCAAGTACTGGGCAGGACAGATGCCCGCCATGGTACGCCTTGTGGACGGCAGAACGCTGTTGGCGGTCGAGTCCAAACGCGAGGATCTCTCCTTTGATATTTCCTTTGGCTACAGCGACGAGAACGGCAAGTGGACACCTCTCGGCTTTGAAGAAGAAGGTCCCACGGAGATGCTCCACGCTCTGTTTGACGGCGCAGGCCCGTACCTTGCACGCTTCCCCTCGGGCGAGGTCTACCTCACCTACCATTGGGGCAAGCTCCGCTACCGCATCGGCTCGCCCGACGGTACGCAGTGGAGCGACAGATACACGGCACTTCCCGGCGGCTCCAACGAAATGTGGGGCGCAAGTGAGCTGAACGGCAGCCACGAGGTCATCTCGGTATTCCCGCCGATGTACGGTGACAAGCGCGGCGTGCAGATCGGTCACTCCTACCTCAACCACCGTACCAATGCGAAACCGATGACGCCTACCGTGGACGGTCTTGTCGGCGATTGGGCAGCCAATACCGATGCGCTCTTTGTGGGCAGTGAAACGCAGGCGCAGATCACCCAGCAGGTCGCACACGATGCGGAGAACGTTTACTTCCTCATCAACCGTCTGGACACCTATCTCACAGACGGTGATACCGTCACGGTCAATATCGGTGTCGGCGCAATGCAGTCCTACCGCGTGATCGTCGGTCTCGACGGCATCCGCACCATCGCTTATGTGGAGGCGGGCGTCGAAAAGCAGCAGCTCACGGGTGGCACTGCGGCCATCAAGGTATACGGTACGCCGAACAACAACGAGGACAAGGACGAGGGCGTGGTCTATGAGATCGCGATCCCGAAGGCGCTTGTCGGTCTTACGGATGCAACATCCTTTAAGGCATGCCCTGCGCTCGACAATCAGGACGGCGTCGGCTCGATCAGCGATACACTGACAGGTGTCAGCCCCTTCCTGACCGCCGCTTGGCCCGAAGTAAAACTGGATTAAGACAAAAAGCCCACACTGTGGGCTTTTTGCATAGGAGAAGATATGAAGCTTTTTACCATACAGAATGCCAACCGAAACGTCTGCGAGGGCAGTCACCTTGCCGACGATTACAAGACCTCCTCCATCGCGCCGAACTTCCGTGAAACGGTGGAGCTGAATTCGGATACCACGGGGTATTTTCGCTACGATAACGCATGGTACCCCCGTATCAAAAAGGTACGCGAGGATCTTTATCTCCTCTTGTATATGTACGGAGAACTCGGACCGCATCTGTATTTTGTGACCAGCCGCGACGGCGTGCATTGGGAGGAGCCGCAGGTGCTATATGACAACCGCGCGGCGGATAAGACGGTCACCTACACGGACGGACCGCTTACAGGCGTGACCGACCGCTACTGCGCGGTCAACGCCGATGCCTGTGTATTGCAGAACGGGGAAGTGCTTTGCGTATACTGGGAACGCCCGCACCGCGGCTATCACGGGTATATCGACCATAGTTGCATGTATCTGCGCCGCGGCACTGTGACTGCGGAGCACACGCTTTTCTGGAGCGAGCCGCGCAAGATCTACGTCGGTAGCGGCTGGGAGCCGTTTATCCACCAACGCGAGGACGGACAGATCGAGGTGTACTGGTCCTCCATTGTGGCTTACCATTCGATGTACGGCTTTGACAAGGAAAAACGCTCCACCTGCACGATGATGATCGTTTCAAATGATAACGGCGAGACGTGGAAGCCCGACGTGCGTGCAGAGGATACAAACCATCACGTTGCCACGCGCGTTTTTCAACAGTATATCGGTGATCGCGTGCCCTACGGGCATCCCGAGCTGTCGCCCGTACCCTATTTCGGCGGGCAGATGCCCTCTGCCGCGCGCCTCTGCAACGGCAAGACCATGCTTGCCATCGAGGTCCATACCATCGACTACAAATTCAAGATCTCGCACACCGTGAGCGGGGCGGGTGGCAACTGGAAGCCGCTTGCGCTCACCGAGGCGGGGCCCGAGGGCTCGGTGTACACGGCATTCTCGGGTGCATCTCCCTATCTTTGCCGCTTCCCCTCGGGGGAGGTGTACATGACCTACACCCGCGGTCGCGATCTGCGCTATCGCATGTGCGCGCCCGACGGCAGTGAGACGTTCCCCGAGGAGCGGCTTGCCGCTCCCGGAACCTACGGGATCTGGGGATCTTGCCTGCTCGACGGCGGACACACTGTCATTACCGCCGCGCAGAATAAAAACGGCGAGAAGTGGGGCATCCGTCTGACGCACGGCTATCTCAATCATCGCATTGATGCTCCGCGCTACGGTGCGTGGGACGAGGGCGCGGATGCGCTCTTTGTCGGCGGTGCTTCGCAGGCGCAGATCACCTTGCGTGCCGCCTATGACGACGTGAATCTGTACCTGCGCATCGACCGTCTCGACGACCACCTGACAGACGGCGATACCGCGACCGTGCGGCTTGCTTCGGACGGTGCGGTCTACACCGTGACCGTCGGCAATGACGGGCTTATTGCAAGCGATCTTGACGGTGTAAGCGCTGTCACAACGGTTGCCTGTGGCGGCTGTGTCTCCGAGATCGCCTTGCCGCGTGCGGCGCTCGGGGAAAGCATCGCCGTCTGCCCCGCGCTTGACGAGGACGGCACTGTTCACGATACCATCCACGGTGCAGAGGATCCTGCGCTGTGGCCGGCCGTAAAATTGGTATAAACGGTAAAAAAACAGAAATAAGATTGCTTTTTTCTGTTCAATATGATACAATGGTGTCATTAATAAAGAACGGAGTTTTGATATGCAAAAACTTACGAAAAAATACGGCCTGTTTACGGCGATTGCCATGGTAGTCGGCATCGTAATCGGCAGCGGCGTATTCTACAAGGCACAGGACATTCTCGTGAAGACGGGCGGCGACCTCCTTGCAAGCATTCTTGCGTGGATCTGCGGCGGTCTGATCATGGTCGTTTGTGCAACCTCCTTTGCAGTTATGGCTACCAAGTACGAAAAGGTCAACGGTATCGTGGACTACGCAGAGGCAACGGTCGGCGGCGGCTATGCCTATATGCTCGGCTGGTTCAGCACGACTGTGTATCTGCCTGCGATGACGGGCGTACTCTCGTGGGTATCCGCGCGCTTTACCATCGTGTTCTTGAACAGCGTGATTCCGAACTTCAACGCCGATCCGATCGTCGGACCCGAGTGCATGGTGCTGACGCTTGTGTATATGGTGGGCACCTATACGCTCAATGCTCTTGCCCCGAAGCTTGCGGGCAAGTACCAGATCGCAACCACGGTCATCAAGCTGATCCCGCTGATCTTAATGGGCGTGATCGGAACGATCGTCGGCCTCACAAGCGGTACGCTTTCCGAGAACTTTGCTTCTCCCTCGACGGTGGATGCAGGACGCATGTCCCTCTTCTTCACCGCGTTGGTCTCCACCGCGTTTGCGTATGAGGGCTGGATCATTGCTACCAATATCAATGCCGAGATCAAGGATGCCAAGCGCAATCTGCCGATCGCGCTTACGGTCGGCTCGCTGATCGTTATGGCGATTTGCGTGCTTTACAACGTCGGCGTTGCAGGCGTTACCCCGATGGGTGCGCTTGTGGAAAACGGCGCGAGCCTTGCGTTTAAGAATCTGTTTGGCGGCTCGGTTGGCGCGATCCTCAATCTGTTCGTCGCCATCTCCTGCCTCGGCACGCTCAACGGTTTGATGCTGGCGGTCACCCGCGGCACCTACTCTTTGGCGGTTCGCAACAGAGGTATGAAGCCCGATTTCTTCAACGATCTTGACGAAAAGACCAACATGCCCTCGAATTCCTCGATCGTTGGTCTGTGTCTCGTTATGTTCTGGTTCCTCTACTTCTATGCAGGTAACCTCGCAGGCTGGTGCGGCGATTACGGCTTCGACTCCTCGGAGCTGCCGATCATCACCATCTATGCATTCTACATTCCGATTTACATCATGTTCATGATCAAGGGTAAGGAGTTCGGCGTATTCAAGCGCTTCATCCTGCCTGCCGTCGCGCTTTGCGGCAGTTTGTTTACCATCTACGCCGCGATCGTTTCGCACAAGATGGGCGTTGTGTATTATCTCATCGTGTTTGCGGCATTTATGCTCGCAGGCTGGCTCATCGACCGAAAGAATAAAAAAGCATAAAGAAAAAGCGGCTCGGATGAGCCGCTTTTCTATTCTTCGGTAATTTCAAAAAGTTCGTTTGGCGTGCAATGTAGAAGCAGGCAAAGCGTTTCTATATTCTCATATCGAATGGATTTCGTCTGGTTATTGATCATTTTGCTGAAGTTTTGATAACTCATGCCAAGTTGCTTGTAGAGCCAGTATTTTGTTTTTTCATTTTTCTGTAATAATTGCAGAACATTTAATTTAATCATAAGATACTTCTCCATAACTGATATTATAATGAGATAGTATCGCAAAAACGCTTTTGACATATAGACTATTGCATTATATAATGTAATAGTCTATATTTGGAAAGGTGATATATAGTGATTATTGATGTTACCGGAGTTCCGCTTTTTCCGGGAGAAAATGGAAAACAGTGCCTTGGAAATGGGAAGCATGTCGATGCAGAGGGTGTACGGGTCGAATGTTGCTGTGATGAATGCGACTATATGCTTTGTTGCATTCCTGAACATTCCGCAGAAGATTGTAAATCATGCACGGATCCGTTTTGTCCGCGGAAAAACGGATAAATAAAAAGCACCCGAAAGGGTGCTTTTTATTGTATGTGAGAACCTTTTGTCGAGGTGTATATGCGTAGCAACGGCTACTGTTATCATATCCCACAGTTTTTCTTTGGTTCTTTCTTTTTAAGAAAGAACGCTTTTCGTTATTACCCAAGCATATTCCAGAGTCTCGTGCACAGATCGAACACGATCGGCATAAATATAGCAGGGAGCATGTTGCCGACCTTGATCTTGGTTAGACCGAGCATATTGACGCCGATGGCAAAGATGAGGATGGAGCCTGTAAAGGACATCTGTGAGATCACCGCATCGGTTAAGTACGGCTCGATGTACACACCGAGCAGGGAGATGGCGCCCTGATAGAGAAGCACGGGAACGGCAGAGAACATGACGCCGATGCCGAGCGTGGAGGCGAGCACCATGCCCGTGATGCAGTCGATGATGCCCTTGGCAACGAGAGTGGAGTTGTCGCCGCGGATGCCGTTGTCGAGCGAGCCGACCACCGCCATCGCGCCGACCACAAAGATCAGGGAGGCTGTGACCATGCCTTCGGCGAAGGTGGAGTTGCTGTCGCCTTTGACGAGCTTGCGCTGACAGAACGCGCCGAAGGTGTCCAGTCGCTTTTCAATATTGATCAGCTCGCCGATGACGGTACCGCATACCATCGAAAGGATCATATTGAGCGTGTCCTTGGTCCCGAACACGCCGTCGGCAAGGGTGAGCGTTGCACTGACTGCGCCGCCGATGCCCACGAACATAACGATCAGCCCGACCGCTTGGAGCAGTGTACTTTTCAGCCGCTCGGACATAAGTTTTTTGAAGAGCAGACCGCAGAGAGAACCGACGATCACAAGTACGCAGTTGATGAGTGTCCCGGAAAGTGCCATGATGCCTCTTTTTGATAATCATAAGATACAAGGATTATAGCACTTTATCGTGATAATGTAAAGCAGGAAGTGCAACTTTTTTTTCTTGAAATTTCATGAAACGCGGATTTTTGAGATTTTTGTGCATAAAAAATGAAAAGTTTGCAATGAAAAAGTGACAAAAAATGCAAAAACCCCTTGCTTTTTCTTTGGTAAAGGCATATAATGGTACATACCCCCCAAATGCGGGGAGAGAGAAATTATTTTACACGGAGGAAACAACTATGAAGAAAATAGTTGCTCTGGTCCTCGCTGCACTTATGCTGGTAACGGTATTCGCAGCATGCGGCGAAACCAAAACTGACGAAAAGGTCATTAAGATCGGCGTTTACGAGCCCGCATCCGGTTCCAACGGTGCAGGCGGTAAGCAGGAAACTCTCGGCATCAAGTATGCAAACGATGTTTGCCCCACCGTTGACATCAACGGTGAGACCTACAAGGTAGAGCTTGTATATGCTGACAACCAGTCTTCCAACGACAAGGCTCCTACCGCGGCTGCAGAGCTGCTTTCCGCAGGCGTATCGGTCGTTCTCGGCTCCTATGGCTCGGGCGTTTCGATCGCTGCTTCCGACACGTTTAAGAACGCAGGCGTTCCCGCAATCGGCGTAACCTGCACCAACCCCCAGGTCACCGAGGGCAACAGCCACTACTTCCGTATTTGCTTCCTCGATCCTTTCCAGGGCACCGTTCTTGCTAACTATGCATTCAACGAGCTCGGCTACACCAAGGCTTACACGCTCGCTGAGAACGGCAACGACTACGACGAGGGTCTTGCATACTACTTCACCGAGGCTTTCAAGGCTCTTGGCGGTACTGTAGAGAACGCAAACTTCCCGGAGAACACCTCCGACTTCAACTCCTACATCACCAATGCAGTGAATGCGGGCGCAGAGGTTATCTTTGCTCCCACCTCCACCAACTATGCACAGCTCATCGTTGAGCAGGCAGCTGCAAAGGGTGCAGACGTTACCCTGATGGCAGGCGACACTTGGGACTCCAACCAGATCCTCGCAGCAGCAGAGGGCAAGGACGTTGACGTTCAGGTAACCACCTTCTATCAGGAAGGCGGTAATGCTGAGTTCGACGCAGGCTTCAAGGCTTGGATCGAGAACAACAGCCAGAACCTCACCGACAACGGCGGCGATGCAAAGATCGCAGCAGTTTCCGCAATGGGTTACGACGCATACTTCGTAGCACTGGAGGCAATCAAGGCAGCAGCTTCCACCGATCCTGCAAAGGTTATGGAAGCGATCTGGGACGTTGATTACACCGGCGTTACCGGTAAGATCGTATTTGATGACGTAAACGGCGATGCTGTAAGAGCTTCCGCTTACATCAAGAAGGTCAACACCGAG